>JAFQHN010000001.1 GCA_017397935.1 Bacillota bacterium | reverse complement strand
GCGTTGATCCGTTCCTCATTGCTGTCAACGGCCATGATCTGATGTCCCAGGTCATAGAGCTTCATAGCGATATGCCTGCCGAACCGTCCAAGTCCAATCAATAATACAGATTTCATAAGAGCCTCCTTATCCCACGGTGAGCTTTTCCTGGGGAAGCCTTGCGGTGTTTCCCCGATTTCCAGAAACTGTCGAGAAGATCAGGGTCAGACCGCCGACTCTCCCGATATACATTAAGAAAATCAAAATAATTTGTGAAACGATCCCTAAATCCGGTGTAATGCCAAGGGTCAGGCCGACTGTGCCGATGGCGGAAGCGGTTTCATACAGGCAGGCGAGCAGTGGCAAAGATTCTATGCGGCTGATCACGAATCCGCCTGTCAGGAACAAAACCAGATACATCATGAGAATCGTAGCGGCATTTCGGACGGTATCATCGCTTATGCGCCGTCCGAAGAAGTGGGTATGCTCCCTTCGCCGGAATACCGACACAGCGGTAGAGAGCATGACGGCAAGGGTCGTTGTCTTCATGCCGCCCGCCGTGGAGCCGGGAGAACCACCGATCAGCATCAGCATGATCGTTAGTAGAGAGCCTGCCTCGCTGATCTGCGTCAGATCCACTGTGTTGAAGCCCGCCGTTCTTGGGGTGACGGCCTGGAACAGGGAACTCCAGACCCGCTCTCTCATCGGCTGGTTTCCGAACTCAAAGAAGAAAAAGTACAGCGCCGGGAGCAGGATCAAAAGCGCTGTGGTCATCAGAATGACCTTGCTCTGCATCCGATACCTTCTGATATGGTGTTTGTTTGTCTTAATATCCTCCCAAGTGAGAAAGCCGATGCCGCCTATGATGATCAGTGCCATGACTGCAATGTTGATCACCGGATTAGCGATGAAGTATGTAAGAGACGAATACTCGCTTTTTACGCCCATCAGGTCAAATCCGGCGTTGCAGAAAGCTGAGATGGAATGGAATATGGCGTACCATACACCCTTAAAAAATCCAAATTCCTTACAGAAGGTCGGAGCCATGACCAGGGCGCCCAGCAGTTCAAAGAGAATGGTCATTTTGATGATAAAGCCGGTCAACCGAACGATACCGCCAACTTTGTGGGCAGAGATGGCCTCCTGCATGGTGCTGCGCTGCTTCAGGCTGATCTGCTTTCCGGAGAATGTGGAGATCGCAATTGCAACAGTGACCACGCCCATGCCGCCGATCTGGATCAGCGTAAGAATGACAGCATGACCAAACGCACTCCAATAGGTCGCCGTATCCTGTACCACCAGTCCGGTGACGCAGACCGCGGATGTGGCCGTAAACAAGGCGTCTGTAAAAACAGCTCCATGCCCATCTTTTGTAGCAAACGGTAGCATCAGCAGAAGGCTGCCAAGTAAGATCACCGCGGCAAAGCCGAGTATGATGATTTGTGATGAAGATAACCGCTTCCCGATCTGTCCCATATCACTACCTCCATCGGTGGTTTTCTTACTTTTATTGTGGCACAGTAGCTATGAAGTGTGTATTAGCGTCATAAGAAGCGCATTAAATTTGCATTAAGGCGAAAAAGCCGCCTGCACAAGCGCATTGCTTGTATAGGCGGCTTAATCAGTAACGACTCATCAAAAGTGTATTTAACAACAGCACGGTATTCAGATAGGTATTTTGAATTCGCCTTTCCAGCCGTTTTCAGCAGTGGGAACAGACCCACTATCGACAAAACAATTTCTGTTGGCTGTAAAGGGAGATTTTCAGTGGGTGTTCTTCACCAGCCAATATACCTTACGCCACAATTCCAGCTTGCTACCGGGATAGCTGTCCTTAATGCGCCGGATAGCGGCCTTCCTTGCCTTGATCACTCCATCCTCCGTCAGTATCTCCTCCAATGCGATCTCCTGCAGTTTCTGCTTCTTGTAGCCAAAGATCCCGGCAGAGCGTCCGAGGATGTTGCGGTATTGGTGCCGCCGTATTCCTCGGGATGCTCCAGATAGTTTTCGTATTCCGTGATCTGATGCAAGACCTCGAAGTCGTGCTCCCCCATGCGGTAATCCTCTGTCCGGAACAGGGAGAACTGACCGGTGAGCTCCCGCGCGTCACTCAGCACATCGTCGTTATTTTTCAGCAGACGGAAGATCCGGTGGCGGCACATCATGTCATCCAGCGAGATGAAGTGCTCGTTGGCATTGAACCAGTCCTGCATATCCTTGCTCTGCTGATACTTCGCCAGACACGCCTGCGCCCGTTCCAGCGTCTTGCGCATTTGGAAATATTCTTCCCGAGGGATATTGAGCACCTCAGTGGTGAGTTCGCCCAGCAGATACTCCCCGCCGTACAGCCCCAGATGCTTATCGCCCACATAAAACGCGATGGTATCAAACACGAACTCCACCTCCCTGATAAATAGTCGTGCGAACGATTTTATATTGTCCTGGACAATTATTATTTTATCAAAATTTCCTCCACAATACAAGTGTACAGATGCGACAGCCGCTGAAAGGACGCCGGGAAAGGAGGCCGGCGGGGCGGCAGCTATTGGTATCGACAATATGAAAACTGCTCCCACTTTTGAAGTGAGAGCAGTTTTTTGTTGTCCAAATCTTATTGACTGGAGGAATGAAACATGAAACCAAACGAAAAACATCTGCACACCATCGACGGTGCAACACTGATGAGTCAACCGCTGAAGCCTCTGAACTTCGTGGTGGACTCTCTGCTCTCCCAGGGACTGCACATTCTCGCTGGATCGCCCAAGGTTGGTAAGTCCTGGCTCGCTCTCTGGCTGTCGGTGACGGTGGCCAAGGGTGATCCGGTCTGGGGAATGCCCACCAAAGGCGGTACAACACTCTATCTCGCACTGGAGGATTCCGCGCTCCGCATCCAGAATCGGCTGTACGAGATCACGGAAGACGCTCCGGCTAATGTCCATTTCAGCACCGAGAGTTTTATCCTCGGCAAAGGTCTGGAGGAACAGTTGACCAACTTCCTCAAGGAGCATCCCGACACATCCCTGGTCATCATCGACACGCTGCAGCTCATCCGCGGCGCCGGTTACGACAACACCTATGCCAACGACTACCGTGACCTGTCTGTGCTGAAGCAGATCGCGGATGATCACGGCATCGCCATCCTGCTGATCCACCATCTGCGGAAGGAACCGGCGGAGGATGTGTTCAGCCGCATCTCCGGCACGACTGCCATCAGCGGCGCGGTGGATTCCAGCTTCACGCTGGTGGAAAGTAAGCGCGGCAGCGGACAGGCTATGCTGTACTGCATCGGGCGGGACATCGAGTATCGGGAGATCGAACTGAAGCGCAGCGAGGAAAATATCTGGGAGGTGGTCAGCGACAGCAAGGAACAGCCGCTGCTGCTGGAGAGCCGCGTGGCATTTCTTCTCTCTGAATTCATGAAACAGAGAACGGAATTTATCGGCACTCCCACCGAACTCTCACAGCAGATCGACCCTGCCGGTGTCGAGCAGGTCACGCCGAAGAAAGTATCCCGGCTGGTTCTGCAAAGCGTTGACGCTCTAAGCAAAACCGGTATCTCCGCCTCTGTCAGAAGAAGCAACGGAAAGCGGCTCATCGAGCTGCGCCGTGCCGATAGTGTCGATATTCCCGGTGCCGACGAAAGCGGCACTTGCGACCCTGCCGGGGCAGTGTGCGGCGGTTTGCGGGAGGTTTCTTGGCATAGCGAGTAAACTCCCGCAGGCGAAAAGAAACGCCGTTTTGGGCCGATTGTGGCCGAAGGACGACGAGCCGCGAATGACGGATCGTGACCAGGCAGAAGCACAGGGCCGAGGATACGGCGGGTCTCTGCTTCAACAGAGAGCGAGCATCGCCTTTGACTGTTCACGCCCGCCCGTTGGCGGCCGCGAACTGCCTTCGGCCTCTCCTATGCGGGCGGAAGCCCTGCACCCACTTTTTATTACGGAGGTACCATATTGAAGAAAAAAGCCAATCGAACAAAACCTATTCCTCTGACCTTCTATGTGACAGAGGAGCACGCTGAGACCATCCGGCGGAAGGCGGCGTCCGCAGGGATGGATCTCACAAAGTATCTGACCACTTGCGCCGTTGGAAAGGAGATCGTACACATCGAAGGCCTTAATGATTTCACCCGCACGCTGAAGCAGCAAGGGACCAATCTCAATCAGCTGGCGACGCTGGCGAACATGGGAAGGATCAGCTCTGCCAACATCGGTGACACCTACGCGCTTTACCTGGAGATCCAGAAACTACTCAAGGAAATTCTGGAGAGGAAGGTGTGAGCCATGGCGACTGTCACACCCATCAATCGTCCCAGAGGTCAAACCTGCGGCGGCGTTGCCGCTGTGCTGAAGTATGTGATGCAGGAGCACAAAACCGAATACGAGGGGCGGCATCTGGTCACTGCGATCAACTGCCAACCGGAAACCTGCTGCACGGAGTTCATCAGCACGAAGCTGCAGTACAACAAATGCGACGGCAAAATGTATTTTCACTTCGTGCAGTCCTTCCACCCGGAGGAAAACATTACGCCGGAGAAAGCGCACGAAGTCGCTCTGGAACTGGCACAGCAGTGGAAGGACTACGAGCTCATCGTTTCTACTCACACCGATGCCGCGCACATCCATTCGCACTTCATCATCAACTCGGTCAGCTTCGAGACCGGAAAGAAACTCCACTTCGTGAAAGAGGATCTGACGCAGCTTAGAACTCTCTCGGACGAGATCTGCCTGCGGCACGGCCTGTCCATTTGCCAGCCAAAGAAGCAGCAGACCTCCGGTATCAAGCAAGCCGAGTACCATGCCGCCATGCGCGGCGAGAGTTGGAAGGTCGCTCTGGCCATCCAGATCGACGAGTGCATGAAGTACGCAGTCAACAAAGAGCAGTTCATTGAGTTGATGGAGAGCGAGGGCTATCAGGTCAAGTGGACGGACAGCCGCGCCAACATCACCTATACCACTCCCGACGGCAAAAGCTGTCGGGACTATCGTTTGCACGACACAAAATATCTAAAGGAGAATATGGACTATGAATTCAAACTTCGAGCAAAAGAATACGCAGCCTACCATGGCAGAAATGCAGGCTATGCAGAAAGCGGCGCTGCGCCGCAGCATGGACAAGGCCGGGAACATCCAGAAGTCGATCACGCTGACGGAAGAAAACTGGACGGGCCTGACCAGCGCGGTGGAGCTGACCGGACAGTCGGTCCTGAAGCTGCAGGAGAGCGTGGGGCATCTGCTCACGGACGAGCAGATGGACGCGATGCTCAAAGAACAGGTGCAACTGCTTCTGGCAGAGCACAGCACGGCAGTAACTGCGATGCAGAAGGCGGTTCAGGAACTGAACGAGAGCAGTGCCAGACATCTGAGACAGGTTCAGAAATCCATGACGGACAGCCTGAACACCATGCGCCGGGAGCAGGAGACAGCGCTGAAGGAGTTCGGGAAACAGGTTGGGAGAGCCAGCGTGGACTTCTCTTCCAAGCTCTCCAGGGCGACCGATTCAGTGGAGGATTCCGCAAATCGAGTGCAGTGGCAGCTGTACCTGCCGACCGTCGTTCTGGTGCTGTGGGAATTGGTGCGGCATCTGTTCTTACTGGACTGAGCGCCATGGATAGCGAGAGCGATGACCCGGAGGAGCGGCGCAGACTGATCGATGCCAGAGAGTCTGCTCAGAACTTCGGTGCCATTGCAGGACTGGCCGCTGGTCTTGCTATCGCCGCGCATAAAGCCATGCAGGCAGACCCGATGCAGCCTGAAACTACAAATGAACCTGAGACACCGGACATGGACGGTCCGGTGATGCGGCAGACCATGTGACGGTCTGCTATTTTTATTGCCCGACATGATTCGGGGGAAAGGAGTTCTATGAGAACTGAGTTTGAAGAATATATGGAGACTGGAATGGTCGGTGCCTATCAGCCGGGACGAGCTTTCCTGAGACAGGAGGAAGAAGGGGTTTTCACTTCCTACCGGGATACCGTCTATCATTTTACCGAAAAGGAGCTGACTGGTAATCGAATGATGACCGTTGGGGATAGATGCTTCCGCATCACCTCTGTATTCCCGGCAGACGCTTCGGCAACCGCTACGGATAAGTTCCTGTCCTACATCGACAGCGAACTGGAAAAAGAAGCGCACAGCGCCTGAATAATTCAATAGACTTGTGCAAGCCGGTGCGGTATACTTCGTGTTACCGTACCGGCTTGCCCCATAGAAGGAGGTAAAAACAATGGCAAGCCAAATTGATAAATACACGATTTTATATGGACGGCTCAGTCAGGAGGATGCCCGGCTGGGCGAGTCGAATTCCATCCAGAATCAGAGACTTCTGTTGGAGAAATACGCACACGATAATGGTTTTGAAAATGTCATCTTTCTGGCCGACGATGGGTACTCCGGTACCAACTTCGAGCGGCCTTCCTGGAAGAAGATCGAGGAGATGATCGAGCGCGGCGAGGTAGAGACCCTGATCGTGAAAGACCTCTCCAGACTCGGTCGTGAGTATCTTCAGGTGGGCTACTACACGGAAATTTATTTCCCGCAGAAAGGCGTCCGGTTCATCGCCGTCAATGACTCGGTGGATTCTCTGGTGGAGAGCAGCAACGATTTCAACCCCATCCGAAATTGGGCAAACGAGCTCCACGCCAAGGAGACCAGTAAGAAGGTGCGCTCCACCAAGCGGATGCAGGCAGAGCGCGGTGAGCGTTCCGGTGGAAAGGTCTCCTACGGATACAAACAGAAAGACCGTGACAGCAAGGAGATCGTTCCGGACGAGGAGACTGCTCCCATCGTGCAGCGCATCTTCTCCCTCTGCGCATCTGGCAAGGGGCCCAAGCAGATCGCCCGCATTCTTGAATTGGAACAGGTGTTGACTCCTGCCCATTACTACTACAGAAAGTACGGCAAGGGCCATCCGGGGATGGATATGGAGCGGCCATATGGCTGGAGCAGCAATTCGGTGGCGCATATCCTTGATAACATCATATACCTCGGACATCACCATGCGCTGAAAAGCACCACGATCTCCTACAAGAACAAGACCAGAGTTGATATCCCCGAGGAGGATCAGATCATCGTCAAGGACACCCACGAGCCGCTGATCACCCAGGAACTGTGGGCTATCGTGCGGGATGTCCGCGCCCACAAGCGCAGACCACCCAAGCACATGGATGAGCCCAATATGTTCGCCGGTCTTGTCTTCTGCGCTGACTGCGGAAAGCCCATGGTGCTGTACCGGACAGAGGCCATTAAGCGCTCCCAGTTCCATCTCAAGTGCTACACCTACGGTAAGAAGGGGAAGAACTACTGCACACCCCATCAGATCCGGCAGAACGATCTGGAACAGGTCGTGTTGGATGATCTGCGCCGAGTGACGCATTTCGCCAGAATGAAGGAGCGACAGTTCGCGGCGTACATCAACGCCAAGAACAGCGCGGAACTGAAGAAGGAGATCAACGCTCTGCAAAAAGAAGTGGATTCCATGCAGCGCAGAAGCGATGAGCTCTCTGCCCTGTTCAAGCGTCTCTATGAGGACAATGTTCTGGGCCGTATCACCAATGAACAGTTCCGCAGGCTGTCCGCAGACTACAACGCCGAGCAGAAAGCTCTGGAGGATGCGATCCCCGGAAAGCTGGAGCGGCTGGAAAAGCTGAGAGCGTCGGCGGCGAATGTGGATGCCTTCATTGAGAAGGCAAAGCGGTTCAAAACCATCGATGAACTGACTCCTGAGCTTCTGCGCCTGTTCATTGAGCGGATTGAAATTGGCGAGAGGGCGAAGAAACATTCCCATTCTGCACCGCAGGACATCCGCATCGTCTACCGTGACATCGGTATGCTGGACAGCCAAATGGAAGAAGGAGAGCAACCCGTGCACATGGTCACTCTCCCTCAAAATATCGATGAATTAAAGAAATTGTTGGCCTGATGGCCAGAAAAGCACAGAGGCGGACGGCTTCCGCCGCCCGCCTCTGCGTCTAATAATGGATAGGTCACAAAATGTACCTATGAACACTATCAGAACAGGCGCCTCATCTTTTTTGCAAATTCTCAGGTAAATTTTTTATAAATTTCTGCAAATAACCTTGACAAACCGCACCCTCTTTTGTATAATAGCTAATGCGTAGTTGAGGACTGCCTTCGCCGTGGAGAGGTACCGAAGCGGTCATAACGGAGCGGTCTTGAAAACCGTCGCACAGAAATGTGTCGTGGGTTCGAATCCCACCCTCTCCGCCATTTATCAAGGCGGAAATTGTGAGATGGAGAGTTGGCCGAGTCGGTCGAAGGCGCTCGCCTGCTAAGCGAGTATACGGGCAAAAACCTGTATCGGGGGTTCGAATCCCCTGCTCTCCGCCATATTTTTTAATTTAATAATCCGTATGTGTTGCTAGCTCAGCTGGATAGAGCGTCTGGCTACGGACCAGAAGGTCGGGGGTTCGAATCCCTCGCAGCACGCCAAGAAAAGTACCGCTTGAAACATAGCGGTACTTTTTATTTATAAGGTGCTTTTTTATTGTACCTGCGAGGGATGAGAACCCGGGTTCGATGCGGCAGACGCCCAAGAGCGCAAGGCAAGGCCGCCGCGCGATTGGCAAACGGCTGCCCATCCCCGAAGGGGGCTCCCTCGCAGCACGCCACAAAAGCACTTGACAGTTCATCGTCAGGTGCTTTTTTATTTATGCCGCAGCCTTTGTTCCTCCCATTCCTCAAATAGGCCCACCAATTCCTCAATTCTCAAATAACACTCATCATCACTTAATGCTCCGTTTGCCAAAATATCGCGTATTCTCTTCAAGGCCCTGTAACTCTCTTTTTCAACAATTTCCGCCTCATTTGTTTTTACATAAACAACCCTGATTTCTTCTCCGGCAAGCGCCCTGGCCAAAATCTGTTCGTATAATTCCATAACAACCTCCAAATAGTACTTTTTAGTACTGCCAACAACATTTTAGCACTCTGTTGCAGTATGGTCAATAGTATCAAACAGTACTATCCAGAGGTGCCCCATGTATTTTCAACGCTTAAAGGATTTACGCGAGGATAAAGACTTACGCCAGGCTGATATTGCCGCCATTCTCGGCATCACCCAAACCGTTTATTCCCGCTATGAGCGCGGTTTCCAGACCATACCCGTTATCCACCTGTTAAAGCTGGCCGATTTTTACCAAACCTCCACCGATTACCTGTTGGGACGCACCAACAATCCAGCCCCTCCCAAATAAAAAAGCATTGTAGCCAATACAACGGTTACAATGCTTTTTTTCATCAAATTTTATCCTATCAAATTTCGGGCACGCTCAAAATCCACCTTTCTAACATAGAAGATGTACTCATAGGCCAAATCCAATCTCTGGCCCAATGTGCCCGTTCTTGCTCTGTCACTGCCACCAAGGGCCGAGGCGCTCTGCCGATTGACCGTTTTGACATAATAATCTATCCCATTGGCCGCCAAAATCTCTCTGATTTGCGCCTGTTTCTTCACATCATAGGTCACAAAAACCTGCTTGCGGTTAAAAACAGTTATCATACCACCGCCTCCTTTTTCTTCACATCTCAATTTTTTACTCGGCCATAATCTTCACGCTGCTGCCGCCGCTGCGGTTTTTGCTGACGATAATCTGCCGGTCAATACGCTCTCTCAGCTCACCAACGTGCGATATTATGCCCACCAGCCGCTGTCCGCCGGAAAGCTCATTCAGAATCCGCACCGCCTGCCCCAAAGATTTTTCGTCCAAAGAGCCAAAACCCTCGTCCACAAACATGGTGTCCAGCTTAATGCCGCCGGCGCCGGCCTGTATCACATCCGCCAACCCCAGCGCCAGCGATAGTGATGCCTTAAACGCCTCACCGCCCGATAGCGTCTTAACGCTGCGCTCGCTGCCGTTGTAGTGGTCGATAACATCCAGCTCCAAGCCGCTTTTACTGCGCAGGTCCATCGGCTCCTCACGCCGTTTCAGCTCATACTGGCCGTCGGTCATGCCCGCAAAACGCAGGTTGGCCATGCTGATAATATTGTCAAAATAAGTCCGCTGAATATAAGTTTCAAACAGCAGGCGCTCCTTGCCCGTCAGCGTGCCGCCGGCCGTGTCCGATAACGCCTTCAACCAACCCCAACGGGCCGCCGCACGCTCTCTGGCCGCCGCCGATTTGCTCAGTTGCTCGGCCGCCGCGCTGTTTTGGTGCAGACGATTAGCCAGCTCCTGCCGCCGTTTCTGCAAATCCTGCCGCCGGCTGTTCTCCTCCGCCAATTGCTGCCGCAGGGCCGCCGCATCCTCGGTCGGCGCACTTTGCAGCCGCTGCCGCAGCACATTTATCGCCGCCTCCTCAGCCGCCTGCTGCTCTCGCCGCCTGTTCAGATTACTTTCGGCCTGCTTCAACTGCTGCTCCATTCGGCTCGCCTCATCCTGCACCGCCAAAATGGCCTGCTCCAACGCTCTTTGGTCGGGATATTGCAGTAAGGCCTGCTTTTCCTCCGCCAATTTGCGATAATTTACGGTCTGCTGCTCGGCCGCCGCCATCTCACCTGCCAACCGCACCAGCAATTCCGCCAAACCGCGCTCGGCCTCCTCCAATTTCGGCCGCAGGGTTTGCAGCTCATCACGCCGCCTGATGTCACGGGTCAACTTCTGCTCAGCCTGCCGCAGTTCCTCCGCCAGCTTGTCCGCCGCCGTTTTCTGCTCGTCCAGCCGCCGCTGCCACGCCGCATAAAGCTCCGCATCATTGGCTATGTCATCGGCCGCCTTTTGGCCCAATTCGCCCCAATAAAGCCGCCCCAGCGCCGCCGTCTCCTCACGCTCGGTCTGCTGCTGCTCCCGCTCGGCCTTGCCGCGCTCCAAAAGCTGCATAACCTCATCACGCCGCTGCTGCAACCGCCGCTGCTGCTCGGCCAGCTTATCCTCGGTGGGTGCCGCCGCAGGAATTTGTGCCGGCCGTGGGTGTCGGGTGGCGCCGCAGACAGGGCAGGGCACATCATCCGCCAGTTGTAAGGCCAGCCGCCCGGCCTGTGCCGCAAAAAACGCCTGCTCAGCGGCCTGATATGCCAAATTGGCCTTATCATAATCGCCCTTTTGCCGCCGATATTCCTGTTGCAGCTGCCCCAAATTGCGCTCTCTGCTTATCAGCTTGCCCACCCGTGCGGTCAAGTCGGCCAGCTGCCCACTTTGGGTTTGCTGCTCCATCTGCCGCCGCGATACCTCGGTCAGCTTGCGGTCCACCTCGGCCAGCTGCGCCAATTCCTGCACACATTCGCCTATTCTCCCGGCTAAATCGGCCTTGGCCTGCTGCTGTCGTGTATATTCCTGCCGCTTGGCCGTCTGCTCTCGGTCCGCCGCATGATAAGCCGCCAGCGCCTGCTCATACTCCTGATACAGCGGCCGCTGTGCGCTCAAATCGTGCTGTCTGCGCTGCAATTCCTGCTGTTTGGGCAAATCTTCCTGCCGCCGCCGCAGATTTTCCTCGGCCTCACGCACCGCCTCTTGCAGTTCGGCCAGCTTTTGGCTGCGTTCGATCAGCTCCCTGCCGTCCTGTTCGGCCTTCTCCGCCTGCCCCAGCCGTTGATTAAGCTCGGCCAATTGTTTATGCGAGCATTCATCGTTGGTTGACAATTCCGCGATTTTTTGCTCATCAGCGGCATTTTGGGCCTGCAATTCCACCAGCAGCGGCGATAAATCAGTCCGCCCCTCGCTGTTTTGCCAATCGGCCGCCGCCCCGGCCAACGCCGAATTTTCCTCGGCCTGCAAGCCGCCTGCCGTTTGCAGCAAAGCCAGCCGCAGCTGCTCATACTCCTGTTTGGCGCGGTTGGTCTCGGCACTCAATCGCTCTTGCAGCTTGGCATAGCGGCCGGTATTAAACAGCTGCCGCAAAATCTCACCGCGCTCCTGCGTGTCCGCCTCCAACAGCTTCCGAAAATCCCCCTGCGCGATCATGGCAATCTGGGCAAACTGCTGTCGGTCAACCCCCAGCAAATCCTCCACAGCCTGCGTAACCTGCCTGCTCCCGGTTATCAGCCTCCCATCGGGGCAGGTCAGCGCCGCATTGGCACGCTCCACCGTCAGCTTGTCACCACGCCGCGCCGGCCGCAGATATTCGGGGTTGCGCTCGGCCAAATACACCTCGCCGCGGTATAAAAATTCCATTTTCACATAGGTCGGCACATTCGCCGCCGCATATTTACTCCGAAGCCACGCCGCATCTCTGCCCTCGCCGCTGGCCTCACCAAAAAGCACAAAGCTAATCGCATCAAAAATGGTGGTTTTGCCGGCGCCTGTTTCGCCGCAGATGAGGTACAAGCCGCCCTCACCCAGCGCCGCCATATCAATCTCCTGCCGTCCGGCGTATGGCCCAAAGGCCGAAATTTCCAGCTTTAACGGTCTCATCAGCAGCCACCCCCATCATCATTTGCAACTTTATGCAGATTATCTGCATTATTACCCAAAACGCCTCCGTCAAACGGCTCATCCTCCCAAATTTCGGCAATCAGCTGCCCAAGCAGCGCCTGCTGTTCATCAGCCAGCGGTTGATTATTTTGCAGCTGATAAAACTCGGCAAACAAATCCAGCGGATTTTTGCCGCCCACCTCCGCATTGATTGCCAACTGCTGCCGTTCTCTGGTGCGGCGGTTGTCATAATCCAGCTTCATCAGGTTGGGATAAGCCACGCGCAGACGGGCAGGGGCGTCCAGCACATCCTCCTCATCGGTCAGCGTAATGTGCAGATAATCTTCGGCGGACGCGCCCAATTTCTCCACATAGTCCGCCGCCAGCAAATCAGCAAAATTGCCCTTAACCTCGCGCATATCGTGCATCGGCTGCAAGCTCCGGGCGGATATTTCCGCCCTTCCGTCGGCACTTAAATCCACCAGCGTCACACTTTTTTGCTGCCGCGCCTCCGAGAATGAATATTTCAGCGGCGACCCTGCATAACGCACCTCCGGCCTGCTCACCTGCTGCGGCCCGTGCAAATGCCCCAGCGCCACATAATCAAAGGCCACAAAATGCCCGGCATCCACATTATCCAGGCCGCCGATGGCCAATTCCTCCGACTCACAAGTCACCGCACCGGTAATCAGCTGGTGCGCCAACAACACGCTGCGCACACCTTTCTTCGGCTGCACATCACGCATTATCCGTGCCACCGCCTCATCATAGCTGCCAATTCCCTCGGCATCCTCATAACAGCGGCGCACTTGCAGCGGCTTAACAAACGGCAGCAAATAAAAATCCACCGGCCCAAACTCATCATCCAGCCGCACACACTTTACCTCTCCTCCAAAGGGCGGCGCAATATAAACCCCCTGCGCGCACAACATATCCGCCGCAAAAGCCAGACGCTCGGCGCTGTCATGGTTGCCGGCAATCACCAGCACCGCCGGCACCGCCTTAGCCAGTTCGGTCAAAAACCAGTCAAAAAGCTGCACCGCCTCGGCTGTCGGCTGCGGCTTGTCATAAATATCGCCCGCCAGCAGCACGGCCTGCACCTGCTCATCCGCCGCAATTTGCAGCACCTGCCCCAGCACCCACCGCTGCTCGTCCAGCATCGAAATCTCATTCACTTTTTTGCCGATGTGCAAATCAGCCAAATGCAAAAATTTCATACCTACCTCTTATAACCCTATTTTCGTATCTCTACATATATTTGCAGCCCTTTGCAGCCGCCGGCCATCAAGCCCCTGCTGCCGCAGCCGTTCCATCAAACATAGATGCATATTTTACCTTTTTTCCGCATAAATTACCATTTATCATCTCAACATCATGCAAAAACGCCGCCTGTTTATCGCCCATCTCTGCCTTATACGCCGTATGCAGCCGATACCGATAATATACAGCCCGTTACACAGGGCTTTTACAATCAGCCGCCGCGACTTCGGCAAAATAAACCAATAAAAGTGCTGTTTATAGCCGTTTCGGCAGAATATTCGCTTATTCACCGCATAAATTGCACACTTTTACACACTTTTACACACTTTTCCACAAAAAAACCGCTTTATCCACCGAGTTTTCCACAATCGGTGAATATTCCGCAAATCTTGCTGTAACAGGCATCGGCGGCATTTTTCCCCAAATTTCTCCCAACAATCCACCGCCGCCCGGTGAGTAATTTTCCCGATTTTCCCCAACGCATAACTTGCAGAATTTTTGCATACAACACACGGCTTATACAACAATCGTCGGCCGATAAATTATATGTATAGTTTAGCACCGGCAGGCACGGCTTGTCAAACCGCAGGTCGGTGCGGCTATTGCAATCCGGCGGCAGATATGCTAAAATATTTATGTTATAATGATAAAATTATCTCTATTATTAAATACTATTACCGATTGCGTCATGTAACAAATCTTTCTGCCGGGGTGAGAGCTATGCAAATCCGTGAATCTGCCGAGGATTACCTGGAAACCATATTGGTGCTAAAACAGTTAAACGGCAATGTCCGCGCCATTGACATCGCTCATCATCTGGGTTATACCAGGCCCAGCGTCAGCATCGCGATGAAAAACCTGCGCGAAAACGGCTACATCAATGTTTCAGCCGATTCGCTGATCACGCTGACCGAAAAAGGTCTGGCCATCGCTCAGGGTGTTTATGAACGCCACCGGCTGCTGACGGATTTCTTCTGTGCGCTGGGTGTGGCTGAAAATGTAGCCAAGGCTGACGCCTGCCGTATCGAGCATGACCTGAGCGACGAAAGCTTTGCCTGCATCAAGGCTTATTTTGACCAACACCTGAAAAAATAATTTCCACTTATTATATTTCCACTTATTTTATATAGAAATGTTTTGCGGATCATATTAACGGCGGTTCTGCTGCCGTATATCGGAGGATAAAATTTTATGGAAACCACAGGAACCACTCTGGCCGCCAGCATCGAGGCTGCCGAAACTGCTGAAAAAACCATGGCCGGCAACTTCATCCATGATGAGATCGAGGCCGACAACGCCGCCGGGCGCTACAATAACACCGTGCATACCCGTTTCCCACCCGAGCCTAACGGCTACCTGCACATCGGCCACGCCAAAAGCATTTGCCTTAACTTCGGCACCGCCAAAAAATACCAGGGCATCTGCAACCTGCGCTTCGATGACACCAACCCCGCCAAAGAGGATGAGGAATACATCAACTCCATTCAGGCCGATGTACGCTGGCTGGGCTTTGACTGGCAGGACAATCTGTTCTATGCCTCCAATTACTTCGAGCAGCTTTATCAGTTTGCCGTTGATTTGATCAAGGACGGCAAGGCTTATGTTTGCCAGCTCTCCGCCGATGAAATGCGTGAATACCGCGGCTCCATCGGTGTTCCGGCCCGTTCCCCCTGGCGTGATCGTCCGATCGAGGAAAGCCTGGATTTGTTTGCCCGTATGCGCGCCGGCGAGTTTGCCGACGGCCAATATACCCTGCGAGCCAAAATTGATTTGGCCTCGCCCAACTTTGTAATGCGAGACCCGGTAATTTACCGCATCCAGCACGGCACCCACCACCGCACCGGTGATGAATGGTGCATTTACCCCATGTATGACTTTGCCCATCCTCTGTCTGACTCGTTGGAGGGCATTACCCACTCTATTTGTACCATGGAGTTTGAAATTCACCGCCCCCTGTATGAGTGGCTGATCAACAACACCAACTGCCCCACCAAAAGCCGCCAGATCGAGTTTGCCCGTCTTAATCTTACCCATACCGTGATGAGCAAGCGCTTCCTGCGTAAATTGGTGGAGGAAGGCCATGTAAGCGGCTGGGATGATCCCAGAATGCCTACCATCTCCGGCCTGCGCCGCCGCGGCTATACGCCGGAATCCATCCGTGATTTCTGCGAGCGCATTGGTGTTGCCAAGGCCGAGAGCATGGTGGATACCGCCCTGTTAGAGCATTGTGTGCGTGAGGATTTGAATACCCGTGCCGACCGTGTAATGTGCGTGCTGAACCCGCTGAAAGTGGTCATCACCAATTACCCCGAGGATCTGCGCGAGATGATGCCCATTGATAACAACCCTGAAAAGCCCGAGCGCGGCAAGCGTCTGGTGCCTTTCAGCCGAGAGATTTACATTGAGCGCGATGACTTCATGGAGGATGCCCCCAAAAAGTTCTTCCGCTTAAAACCGGGCGGCGAGGTACGCCTGAAATCCGCCTACATCATCAAGTGCGAGGAGGTCATCAAGGACGCCGAGGGCAACGTGGTTGAGCTGCACTGCACCTATGACCCCGAAACCAAATCCGGCGGCACCAGCACCAAGAAGGTAAAGTCCACCATCCATTGGGTCAACGCCAAAGAGTGCAAAGACGCCGAGGTGCGCCTGTATGATTACCTCTTTACCGCCGAGAACCCCTATGATGTGCCCGAAGGCTCCGATTTCATTGACAACCTTAACTCCAACAGCCTGCAAGTGGTCAACGCCAAAATCGAATCTCTGTACCCCATGCCGGGTGAGCACTTCCAGTTCCTGCGCCACGGCTACTTCGTGGTAGACCGCGATACCGAAAATGACCATTTTGTATTCAACCGCATCGTGTCGTTAAAGAGCAATTACAAGGGTTAATATTCTCTTAACATTGTCCTGATACTCTTTGATATAGTGGTTCAACAGGTTTTCCACTATATCAAAGCCTGTATATTATAGTTGTGTATTGTGCCTCAAATTTTTTAAGGGAGGTCTGTGATTATGGCCAAAAAACTTTATCGTTCCCGCCGAGACAGCAAGCTTTTCGGCGTCTGCGGCGGTATTGCCGAATATTTCGACACCGATTCTACCGTTGTGCGCCTTATCGCCATCATCCTGCTGTTTGCATCCTTCGGCTGGGCTGTGCTGATTTATCTGGCAGCCGCCTTCATCATGCCGCGGGATGACGGTTATATCGACGTTTAATTTGTGACAATTCATGCGCAAAATCTGATATTTTATGCAGCTTTCCCCGTTGTATATTTATACAAACGCAGAGAGGAGCCCACATTTTTTATGCAGAGAATCGACTCCGAGCAACTGAATTATCCCTATTACGCTTTCGATTATCACCTTACCAGTAAGCTAACCAAACCGTTTGAAAAGCTGCTTGACAGATTGCATAACGCTGTCAGGCTGTTTGGTGTGCCTTTGGCTGATCTGGTCGGCCGCGATGCCGAGGGCAAAATTCACCCGTCCTCCGGCTGGTTTCCGGTGCTGTCCGCCATCTACGGCCGCCTGCTGCATAATGACCCAAAAAAGGTGCTCTCCCGCGTGTCCATCCGCATCCGTGCCGGCCTGCCGCATTGGCTGATAATGAACCTGGGCCGCTTTTATATGCACGGCAAGGTACACAAAATTGAAAAGCAAGCGCCGCTGCCCCAGGGCCGCCCGCTTATCTTTACGCCCAACCACGGCTTTGTGGAGGATGCACTTTGCAGCATTATCACCGCCAAAGAGCACGCCTACCTGGTGTTCGGCACGCTGCCGCATTTCTTCAACACCACTTACGGCCTTGCCGCCTACATGAACGGCTCCATCCTCATCAACCGCAAGGATAAGGCCAGCAAGCAGGCGCTTATGGACAAGGCGGTGGCCGCCATGGAGCTTGGCACCAACATCATCATGTACCCCGAGGGCACCTGGAACAAATCCCCCAACCTTCTGATGCTTAACTATTGGCCGGGGGTGTTCCGTCTGGCCAAGCGCACCAACGCGCTGATCGTGCCGGTGGTGCATCTGGTGGAGGGCAAAACCATTCATTCCTCCCGTCTGGCTCCGTTTGACCCTGCGCCCTATGCTGACAGCGATGAGGCCGAGGCGCTGACCAAGCTGCGTGATTTGATGAGCACCGAGCTGATGGAACTTATGCATAAATATGCAAAAACCACCCGCAAAGAATTATTGGGCACGCACCGCACCATGCACCACGCCTGCGAGCATATCGTACGCAGCCAGGTGGAAACCGCCGGCCGTTATTACGATTGCGAGGTCGAGGCGGGCGGCGCGGATTTTCGCTGCCGGGATACCGCTGCACCGCATGATGTCTGGCGCTCCATCGCCGGGCTGCCGGTAAACTCCCAAAATGTCGGCGCCGTCCTTTACGCCCAACAGCTGGTGGACGAGGATTAT
This sequence comes from Bacillota bacterium, assembly GCA_017397935.1. GTDB lineage: Bacteria > Bacillota > Dehalobacteriia > UBA4068 > UBA4997 > Avidehalobacter. The sequence goes on along the minus strand of JAFQHN010000001.1, from coordinate 108,182 downwards.
CAGCACAGATTTTGATTTTACCAAAAATACTCGATACATAATTTTCCAATAATTGATTTTAAGCCCCTCTCGCCGTCGTAAGAGGGGCTTTTTGTGTGTCTAATCATAAATTCATAAAAAACGCGCCGCAGATGCCTAAAATCGCCGCAAACACCCGTTTCCGCCATAAAAATCTGTGCAAAATCCGCAAGGCCGAAGCCAGCGACAATTTTTTTGACTTTTCAGCCCTGTTTTTACAGAAAATTCCACCCCTGCTTCATACATATTATAATTGGCACCCATTGTAAAGCGATTTGACGGCCCTCTCGCCGCCGCAGCCAATTTTACGACTCCCACATCCCAAACTTTCAAAATCACGCCCAGAGACCCCCGAAATCGACGCTGCCGCCCAATCCGTCAAATTGCTTAAACGCTCAAACAGACCGCTGTGAGCCTCGCAAAAATCTTTCGTGAGTAATTTATCCAATATCAAAATAAAACCGCCGGGAACCGTCTGAAATCGCCGCAAATATGCCTTGGCACCAGCACAAAACTGCGTATTGTCGGCAGGCCTCGCCCACCCACACCCGCCCCCCCAAACAGACAAAAAAATAATGCGCCCCGCCAACCGGCAGAGCGCATTTTGTATTTTACTTGTCTTTTTACTTATCTTTCAGAGTTTTGAAGTAATCCTTGCTTTCCTTGGCCACCACACCGGAGAGTGCCAGCAGGGCGATCAAGTTGGGGAAGGCCATCAAACCGTTCAGGGCGTCAGCAATATCCCAAACCACATCCAGCGCCAGGAAGGGGCCAACCAGCACGGCCAGGATCCACAGATAACGGTAAACCTTAACCACGCCCATTTTGCCGTTGGTCAAATATTCCACACAGCGTTCAGCGTAATAATCCCAGCCAAGGATGGTGGTGAATGCGAAGAAAACCAGGCTGAGGGTTACACAAACCTGACCGATAAACGGTGCAAAGCTCATGCCGTGGCTGAATGCGTAAGAGGTAACGGCCACACCTTCCAGGCCCTCCTGATGCCAGGCGCCGGTCAGCACAATGGCCAAACCGGTCATGGTACAAATGATGATGGTGTCAATGAAAACACCGGTCATCGAAACCAAACCCTGACGGACGCAGGACTTGGTGGAAGCAGCAGCGGCAGCAATCGGGGCCGAGCCCAAACCGGCCTCGTTAGAGAAGATACCGCGGGCAACACCCTTCTGGATGGCCTCCTTCATCACCGCACCGGCAAAACCGCCAACCGCAGCAGTACCGGTAAACGCACCTGCAAAGATGGATTCAAAAGCAGCCGGAATAGCGCTGGCATTAACAATCAAAATAGTTACGCAAACCACAATGTAGAACACCGCCATAAACGGCACGATAAGCTGAGCCACGGTGGAGATACGCTTGATACCGCCGATAATTACAGCTGCGGTGAAAATTGCCGCCAAAACTGCGGTGATGGTCAGCGCCCAGGTGTAAGAGTACTCACCCACCGTAAAAGCGATGTGCGCCTTCTCGGGGTCAAACAATCTCTCAACAGCACCGGCAATACCGTTTACCTGTGTTACAGTACCGATACCCAGCAAACCTGCGCCCGCACCAAACAATGCGAAAAGCTTGGCCAGCCAGGTCCAGCTTTTGCCCATGCCCCGTTCGATGTAATAGAAGGGGCCGCCCAAAACATGACCTTTTTCATCAATGGTACGGTACTTAATTGCCAGCAGACATTCCGCATACTTGGTAGCCATACCGAAGAAAGCTGCCAGCCACATCCAGAACAATGCGCCGGGGCCGCCCGCGCAAATCGCCGTGGCCACACCAACAATGTTACCGGTACCAATAGTTGCCGAAAGTGCGGTACACAGCGCACCAAAGCTGGTAACCTCGCCTTCGCCGCCCTCCTCATTCTGCACCATAAACCTCAGAGCCTTGGGCAAACGCAGCACCTGCACAAAACCGGTGCGCAGCGTCAGCAAAATACCTGTGAACAAAATCAGCACGATCATCGGGGTACCCCAGATCATACCGTCAATCAGGTCCACCTTTTCCGCAAAGCTCATCGCCATAAATTCCGCCATAACCAATAACCTCCTAAAAATTCCCTTATCAGACACCACAAGGCAGCTGCCGCATTGGCAGCCGCCCTGCTTATGCCTCTCAACAATATAGATATTATCATAGCCGCAGTTTCTTTACAATGATTTCGGCGCATGTATACAATATTTTTCCACGCAGGGCGCACAAATGTGCTATGTAAACACACACCACCCCTTGTAAAATGTTGACATAAGGCCGGTTTTATGCCAAAATATAACTGTTGTTTTTAATTTTTGGCCGCAATTATTAGCCTTATTGGCAGCTGTCGGCTTAAATGTTGATCAGCCTGTTGATCAGCCGCCAAACAAGCCTGCCAAAAAGTTCACCAAATTGGCAGAGGATGTCCACGAAATTGCAAAAAAGATATATAATATTATAGGAAGGAAAATTTTCAAAACCATGCTTTCGGTAATAATCAACACCTCTGCGGTGCTGCTGGGCGGCACGTTGGGCCTGTTCATCGGGCGGCGTTTTCCGCAGCGCATAGCAGACACCGTAATGAACGGTCTGGCGCTCTGCGTAATGTATATTGGCATCAGCGGCGCGCTTTCCGGCCAACAAACCCTGATAGCCATTATCTCAATAGCCCTGGGCGGTGCACTGGGAGAGCTAACCGACCTGGACGGCAAGCTGAATGCGCTGGGGCAGCGTTTGCAGCAAAAATTCGGCACCGGCGGCGGCAGCTCGCTGGCCGAGGGTTTTGTCTCCGCCAGTATGCTGTTCTGCGTGGGGGCCATGGCCATTGTCGGCTCTCTGCAAAGCGGCCTCACCGGCGACCACAGCACCATCATCGCCAAATCCGTCATCGACGGCATCTCCGCCATTCTGCTGGCCTCCTCGCTGGGCGCAGGCGTGTTATTCTCCGCCGCCGCCATCGGTCTGTATCAGGGCACGCTGGTGCTGATGGCCTCCACCTTGCAGCCCCTCCTCACCGATGCCACCATCGCTGAGATGACCTGTGTCGGCTCGCTGCTCATCGTCGGCCTCTCGCTGAATATGCTGGGCATCACCAAAATCAAAGTCGCCAACTACATCCCCGCTATTTTTTTACCAATGTTCTTTATGCTTTTCCTCTAAACACAATATCAAATCCCAACCGGCTGCCCACAACGCAGTCGGTTTTCTTTTTTGCCAATGCTCCTTATGCTTTTCCCCCAAACTCAATATCAAACCCCAACCGGCTGCCCACAACGCAGTCGGTTTTCTTTATTACCCATGCTCCTCATGCCATCCCCCCCAAACCCACTATCACATCCCGGCCAACTGCCCGCAGCACAGTTGGTTTTGATCAGATACCCACGCCGCCATTCATAATTGCCTGCCCCACCACATAAAATACCCATGAAGAAGCAACCTGCCCGGGCAAAGCAAATCGTTGCTTCTTCATAATTTAACACCAAACAACACGTTTAGACGAGTTTCTACCTATTATATATGCACACTTTTTTGTGGATAACTGAAAATTTTTTTCATATTATATTAACTTTTTTCACCAGAACTATTTACAAGCGTATTATAATATGATAAAATTTTGTCAACAAATTAAATATGTCAAAAAAACTTTCATATTTTACAATATTATAAAATATGAATTTCAGGCAGCAGGCTGTGCAAAGTTAAAATGCCGCCGAAATCCGTAAATATTGCACTTATGAGGATTTTTTTGACAGAGGCTGTGTTATAAAACGGCAACCGGCAATTATACTTATTTTTTCTCCAAAATTAAGCAATAACGCCGTTTTGCAGCGCCGCCTTTATTATCACAAATTTGTGCAATTTCCAAAAAGGAGGAAAAAATCATGAAAGACAAAAAACTTGTTGGTATCATCGGTCTTGTCCTGGTCGCTGCTCTGGTTGGCTGGACAGTAATGACTCTGATGGGCCTGCCGGCTGTTCCCGATGCTGCTGCTCTGGGCGGTGAGGAATCCCAGGCTTATCTGGATGCCAAGGCTGCTTACGACACTGCTCGTGGCAACGCCGAAGCTTATCTGACCATGGGCGTTTTGGGCGTAATCGCATTCTTCTTCGTATTCGAGCCCATTCCGCTGGCAATCGCCGCCATGTTCATCCCCTGTTATTTCGCACTTTCCGGTATTCTTACCTACAAAGAGGCATTCTCCAGCTTGATGGACAGCTCCATCACCCTGTTTGCTGGTATGTTCGTAGTAGGTGGCGCAATGTTCCAGACCGGTCTGGCCCAGAAGGTTGGCTTGACATGCGTTAAAATGGCCGGCGGCAACCAGACCAAACTGGTTATCGCATTGATGCTGGTAACCGGTATCCTGTCCGCTTTCCTATCCAACACCGGTACCGTTGCAGTTTTGCTGCCCGTTTGCTTGGGTATTGCTGATTCCAACGGCTGGAACCGCGCTAAGCTGTTGATGCCCGTTGCTATCATGGCATCTGCCGGCGGTATGATCACCATGGCAGGTACCCCCCCGAACATGACTTCCGCATCCACCCTGGCTATGGCCGGTATCGAGTTCGGTTTCTTCGATTTCGCTTGGTTCGGTATCCCCGCATCCATCCTGTCCATCCTTTACATGCTGCTTATCGGCAACCGTCTGCTGCCTGACCGCAAAGTTGACGTAGTTGTTGAAGATGAAGAAGAAGGCAAAGTATACGATCCCAAGAAACAGGTTATCGTTGGTACCATTCTGGTAGGCGTAGTTATCTTCATGGCTCTGGACATCGTTCCCCTGTCCGCAGTTGCAGTATTCGGCGGTCTGCTGTGTGTAGTAACCGGCTGCTGTACTGAAAAAGAAGCTTACGAATCCATCGACTGGGGCACCATCTTCCTGTTCATCGGTGCAATCTCCCTGGCAAACGCAATGTCCACCACCGGCGCCGGCCCGATGATGGCTATGAAGGTTGTAGGCCTGCTGGGCGAAACCCCCGATCCGCTGATGCTGATGATCGTACTGTTCGGTATCGCCGGCACCTTGACTCAGTTCATGTCTAACACCGCAGCTGCTGCTCTGCTCTGCCCCGTTGGTTTGAATATTGCTCAGGCTCTGGGCGCTGACCCGACCGCAGTTGTACTGTCCATCGGTTTCGCATGCTGCTCCGCATACGTTACCCCCGTTGCCACCCCGCCCAACACCATGGTTTACGGCCCCGGCGGCTTCGTATTCATGGATTACGTAAAGTGCGGTGGTCCCCTGTTCATCCTGACTTTCGCTCTGGCTATGGTTCTGCTGCCCATCATCTGGCCCATGTTCCCCGCTGCATAAGTCAAGCACTTTACCAAACATAACTTGCGGCGGTAGCCTGGGGTTGATTGCACAGCCGGCTCATGCTTCCCGCTGCAACTGATGAAGATGGCACAGTAAAATTAAGTGCAGAATAAAAATTTTCCGTCACTTCTAAAAAATTTTTCTTGCATAAATCTTCAAATATTCATAGAAAACAGACTCTTACCAAAGGGTCTGTTTTCTTTTGTTTTTACGCCTTTTTTTCTTATTATAAGCCAAACTCTTTTTCTTCGTTTTTTGCGATATTTTACGCCGGACGTTTTCCAAATTCTCAGTCTGTTTATACATTTTTTTGTCGATCAGCCGTTTTTTTGTCTCTTGACACCCACAATTTTTTTTTGTATTATCTAAATGTCGTATCGGACAGTTTTGCGCTGTGACAAATTTCATGGCTGGTTACCATGATTTTTAGGTTGTACGGCCAAAAAACATACGCGCCGAGAGTCGTTTTATAACGACACCCAGAGCATTTCGGCAGCAGTTTTTTGCCACAGACATCCTGATAATTTGTCCGAAGCCGTATACCGGCCTATGTTTGGGGGCCGGCGTACCGCTGCCGGTTTGCGTCAAACCAAGCAAATGCAATTATAATTTATAATTATTATTTTATTTGGTCGGGCGCAAACCATTACAGTGCAACAGCCTCCGCAAGATGTCAGGCACGATACATAAAAAAAGAATCGAGGTTGCAATTATGAAAGACAAAAAGCTTGTTCTGATCATTGGTCTTGTCTTGGCCGCCGCTCTGGTTGGCTGGACAGTAATGACTCTGACAGGTTTGCCGGCTGTTCCCGATGCTGCCGCTCTGGGTGGCGAGGAATCTCAGGCATACCTGGATGCCAAGGCTGCTTACGACACTGCTCGTAGCGATGCCGAAGCTTATCTGACCATGGGTGTTTTGGGCGTTATCGCATACTTCTTCATGTTCGAGCCCATTCCGCTGGCCATGGCCGCAATGTTCATCCCCTGTTACTTCGCACTTTCCGGTATCCTTACCTACAAAGAGGCATTCTCCAGCTTGATGGACTCTTCCATCACCCTGTTCGCTGGTATGTTCGTAGTAGGCGGTGCAATGTTCCAGACCGGTCTGGCCCAGAAGGTTGGCTTGACTTGCGTTAAGCTGGCCGGCGGCAACCAGACCAAGCTGAGCATCGCATTGATGCTGGTTACCGGCACCCTGTCCGCTTTCCTGTCCAACACCGGTACTGTTGCTGTTTTGCTGCCCGTTTGCCTGGGTATTGCTGATTCCAACGGTTGGAGCCGCGGCAAACTGTTGATGCCCGTTGCTATCATGGCATCTGCCGGTGGTATGTGTACCATGGCAGGTACCCCCCCGAACATGACCTCTGCATCCACTCTGGCTTCTGCCGGCATCGAGTTCGGTTTCTTTGATTTCGCTTGGTTCGGTATCCCCGCATCCATTCTGGCTATCGTTTACATGCTGCTGCTCGGCAACCGTCTGCTGCCCGACCGCAAGGTTGACGTAGTTGTAGAAGACGAAGAAGACGGCAAAGTATACGATCCCAAGAAGCAGGTTATCGTTGGTACCATTCTGGTTGCTGTAATCATTTTCATGGCTCTGGATATCGTTCCCCTGTCCGCAGTTGCAGTATTCGGCGGTCTGCTGTGTGTAGTAACCGGCTGCTGTACTGAAAAAGAAGCTTATGCAGCTATTGACTGGGCTACTATCTTCCTGTTCATCGGTGCAATCTCCCTGGCAAACGCAATGTCCACCACCGGCGCCGGCCCGATGATGGCTATGAAGGTTGTAGGTATGCTGGGCGAAGCTCCCGATCCGTTGATCCTGATGGCTGTACTGTTCGCTATCGCCGGTACTCTGACTCAGTTCATGTCCAACACCGCAGCTGCTGCTCTGCTCTGCCCCGTTGGTTTGAATATTGCACAGGCTCTGGGCGCTGACCCGACTGCAGTTGTACTGTCCATCGGTTTCGCATGCTGCTCCGCATACGTTACCCCCGTTGCCACCCCGCCCAACACCATGGTTTACGGCCCCGGCGGCTTCGTATTCATGGACTACGTAAAGTGCGGCGGTCCCCTGTTCATCCTGACCTTCGCTCTGGCTATGGTTCTGCTGCCCATCATCTGGCCCATGTTCCCCGCAGCATAATCATCCCCAACCGATATTTCAAAGGACTCTCCATCACGGAGGGTCCTTTTTCTATACCAATTTTGGGCCGCCGCTGGATTTTACACCAATAATTTGTTATACTATAAGCATCATAAGGGGGAGGTTTATATAGTTATGCAGAAATGGACAGAATACCACATTGATTTTTTGGCCAATGATACCCAGCCGCAGGCGGAGATTCCCACATGGCTTACGCTATCCGCCACCGCCGAGGTGCCAAAATTCCATGCCACCCTGCCGCAGTACCACCCCACGCCCCTGCTCAATCTGCACCGTTTGGCTGCCGATGCCAAAATTGCCGGCCTGTATGTCAAAAATGAGGCCGAGCGTCTGGGGCTCAACGCTTTTAAGGCGCTGGGCAGCAGCTATGCCATCAGCAAAATCATCTGTCAACACTTGGGTCTAGATTTCTCAGCCACCAAATTTACCGATTTCCAATCCCCTGCGCTGCAAGATAAGATACGTAGTCTGGTTTTTGCCACCGCTACTGACGGTAATCACGGGCGTGGTGTTGCCTGGACGGCCGCGCAGCTTGGCTGCCGGGCACACATTTTTATGCCGGCCGGCACCGAGGCTGAACGGGTTGAGGCTATCCGCAAGTTTGGCGCCACTGTCACCGTTACTGATGGCAGCTATGATGAAACCGTCGCCCTGGCCCACGCCGAGGCAACTGCCCACGGCTGGACGCTGGTGCAGGACACCGCCTTCCCCGGCTATGAGGAAATTCCGCGGCTGATCATTCAAGGCTACGCCACCATGGCCGCCGAAATTGCGGACCAAATGGCCACCGCCCGGCAGCTGCCCACACACATTTTCTTGCAGGCAGGCGTCGGTTCCATGGCGGGCGGAATGTTGGCCACCCTAAAACAGTATTTCCCGTCCGCGCAGTTCATCATCATCGAGCCGCAAAATGTGGCCTGCTGTATGTTGGCCACGGCGATGCAAAATGACTCAGCTGCAATCGAAGGCGTCCAACAAACCATCATGGCCGGCCTTAACTGCGGCACGCCCTGCCCCCTCATCATGCCGCTGCTGCACCGCCACGCTGATTTCTTTGCTGCCTGCCCCGATTTCGTGGCCGCCCACGGTATGCGTCTGGCCGCCAAGCCCCCCACAGGTGATGCCGCCCATATCTCCGGCGAGTCCGGTGCGGTCGGTCTGGGCCTGGCCGCCTTACTCATCTCCGGCCGGCTGCCGCAAACCCGCCGCCGCATGGGCATAGATGATAACTCTGTGCTGCTCACCCTAAACACCGAGGGCGCCATGGCCGAAAGCGTTTGGCGGCAAATCGTCCTTCATAACGCTCTGCCCCTGCCGGAATAAAAACATAAATTTCCAATGATAATGTATAGTCACACATGAGGAGTACAAATGACAAATTTTACGCTTTACCCAGCTAAAAAGGCAGATTTACATCGCATAAAACGGCTTTATAAGCAAGCATTCCCGCCCAATGAGCGTAAACCGTGGGCCAATATGCAGCAATTATGCAAGGATAACAAGGGCGAGATTCTGGCCCTGCAACAAAACGGTCAGTTTGCCGGTCTGGCCATCACACTGCACCACCGTGACCTGGTGCTGCTGGATTATCTCGCTGTCGAGCCGGGCCAACGCAGCCATGGCATCGGCAGTTTGGCGCTCTCCGCCCTGCAAAATCGCTATCAAAACCGGCGATTGGTTGTAGAGATTGAACGCCCCGACGCCCCCGGTATGAACAAACCGCTGTGCGAGCGCCGCCGAGAGTTTTACCGCCGCGCCGGCCTGCTCGACACCGGCCTTATCGCCCATGTTTATCAGACGGAATTTCTGCTGCTAACCCCCAACCAGCCGCTGACTTTTGCCGAATATTACGATTTATATTATCAACTTTTCGGTGCCGAAACCTGCTCATTCTTGGGCATCCGTGACATTTCTCCGAAAGCGAGGTTGTAATTTTCCATGACCAGAATTATTTCCGAAACCAAAGCGGCTCATCAACAAAAGCGCATAAATATGCAAAATCAGCTGCCGCAATTAAACCTGACGCAACCGTTGGATTTTCAACCGATACGCCTGCAAGACAAGGCTTTGCTGAACAGTTACCTCTCCCAAATCAAGCCCACCATCATCGAGCACTCCTTCAACACGCTCTTTCCGTGGCAGCAGCCGCACGCTTATCATTGGGCAATTTTTGAGGATTGGCTGCTGCTCCGCACCACCTACCAGGGCAAAACCTCTTTTCTGCCGCCGGTAGGCCCCGATGACAAATATCTGCGGCCCCTGCTGGCTCTGCAAAATTACGCTGCCGCTTCCGGCCTGCCCCTGATTTTCACCGAGGTTACCAAACACTACTCCGATTTGATCAGCCGCCTTTTACCGCAGCAATTCCACATTTTCAATGACCGCAATGCGGCCAACTATGTGTATAATATTGCAGATTTAACGAATCTCTCCGGCAAAAAATATCACGCCCAAAAGAACCAGCTTAACAGCTTCAAACGCAATTATCCGGAGTACCGCTTCGCGCCGCTGACGCCCGCCCTGCTGCCGTTGTGCCGCCACGCGCTCAATTTCTGGTGCGAGCAAATCAACTGCACACAATTTCCCACGCTGGTACAGGAGCGCACTGCCATCGAGCAGATGTTCCGCCATTGGGACGAGCTGGATTTGTATGGCGCCGCGATTTTGCTGGATGACCGCGTCGAGGCCTTTGCCATCGGCGAGATTTTAAGCGACGATACCGTGGCGATTCTGATTGAAAAGGCCAACAGTAACATCAAAGGCCTTTACAGCGCCATCAACCAGATGTTTTTGGCCGAATACTGGCAGGATTTCCAGTTTGTCAACCGCGCCGAGGACCTGGGGCTGGCCAATCTGCGCCGCACCAAGATGGGTTATCTCCCCCACCACTTGGAGATGAAGTATATTTTAACGCCCTGCACGGGCAACTGCCACCGCGCGGAGGTTAATGACCATGATGAATAATTATAACTCCGATATGCAAATCACTATCCGCCAGCCTCTCCCGCAGGATTTAGAATTTATGCAATCCCTTTGGCGGCAAAATTTCCCCGAAGACCGCGACGGCAGCTTCGTTCCGTGGTACTTCTCCAACCGCTTCCGGCCCCATTTCGCGCGCCTGTTGCTGGTGGATGACGAACCGGCAGCCATGGCCTTCGCCCCCGAGGTTCAAATGCAAATCAACGGCCAAACCTGCGCCGTGCCTTACATTCAGGGCGTCGCCACGGCCGAAAAATTCCAGCGCCGGGGGCTGGCATACTGCCTGTTACAGCACCTTTTCGATGAGCTGCGGGCGGCCGGCTACCCGTTCTGTGTCCTCAAACCGTTCCGCGCCGAGTTCTACCAGCCGCTGGGGTTCCGCTTTTTCGCCTACCTGCGCCGCTATCAGCTGGATTTCAACGAGCATTTTCTGCTGCCGCCCAGCGGTGATTTTCGGATGACACACTTCCTGCAACCGCAGGACGCCGCCGCCGAGGTCTGCCAAATCTATGCGGCGTGGACCGACAAATTCAACTGCCGCGCCCTGCGCGATGAGCCAACCTGCCGGCTGCTGCTGACCGACCATCTGGCCGACCGGGGAATGCTGCTGTTGGCTTACGATAAGTCGCAAAAACCGCGTGCCTACGCGCTTTACACCACCACACCCGACGGCATCTTTGTGCGCGAGCTGGCTTACAGCAGCCACCGTGCGGCGGTCGATTTGCTGCGCCAACTTGCCCACGATTACCGCGAGGACACCCCCAAGTGCCTGCTGATCATGCCCGACAGCCCAGCCCTCTGCACCATCCTGCCCGAGAACAACGCCGGCTGGCAGGTGCAGCCATTTGCCATGGCAAAGCCCTTGACGGCACACCCCGCCGAGTGTTACAATTTTAATGTATGTAACGCCGCCGATGATGACGCAGTTTGGCCGAAAATTCCGGCTTATTTTTACGAATATTTCTAAGCCGCCGACTTTATATTATCACAGCAAAACTGCATTTCAATACATCAACCGCAGCGGCCTTTCAGTTCCACAAACTACATATTTTGTGTATAAAAATTCTGTGTATATGTGTTGTTGTGTAGAAATTATAACTTTTTACGGTTCATAAAAAGGAGAAAAGCATGGCAAAAAAACGCAAGCTGCGCCAAGAGGGTGTCCTGCTGATTTGCACCCTGTTGGTCATCATTTGCGGCATAATTTTGGTAGTACCGCCCCTGTTCCAACCGCAGCAGAGCGAGTTTCAGGACAGCGAGCTTTACAAAAAAATGGTAAGCAGTGAAAACATCGACGAGCTGCTGGCCCAAAAAGGCATTAACATCGGCGAATCCACCAAAATCCGCAGTTTACTGCGCGATAAGCTGCCCGCCGGCCTGTTCCTCAGCACCTTCGACATCACGCTGGACAAGCTGACGGTCAAATACGCTCTCACCGAGCGCAGCGCCTGCACCGAGGAGGAGTACGCCGACTTCTGGTCGGAGGAAAACTGCCGCCAGATCGTTATGTATAACAGCTCCGCCCTGTTTGCGCTGGTGCGCAATCTGGATATCATCGAAATCAATGTGGAGGGCTACAAATACCCCAGCTGCTTCATCACCCGCGATGAATCGACCACATTCTTCGATAATCGCGCGCTTGATGAAATCAGCACCGCCGAGGATTGGCAGCAAATTTTAATCACCGACGGCGTAGATAACAAGGACCGCCGCGATGCCTTCTTCGCCGCCCACCCCTTAACCCCTGACACCGACGCATAATGCAAAATTATGCATAAAAACAACATATTTAATCATAAATACGGAGGGTCTCATTATGGATTTTCGGCTGGCCATCAATATGGAAATTCTCAGCCTCTGCCAAGAGCGCAATTTAACCATCACCCAACTGGCCGAGATTTCCGGGGTGCCGATCTCAACCGTCAAAAACATTCTCTCAGGCCAAAGCCACAACCCCGGCATCTTAACCCTGCTGGCGCTGTGCGATGGCTTGCAGATTGAGCTGGCCGATTTCATTACCGCCGCCCAACAGCGCACCCAAATCCCCAATCTCTGATAATTTCGGCCCGGCGTGCATATAATTGCATAAGGGCCCATAAAAATCCGCCCCAAAGGAGTGACACCAAATGACCAACGGTAACCATAAATTAACTTTCAGCAAAATGCACGGCTGCGGCAACGATTTCATCATGCTGGACGGCTTCAACCAACATCTCCCCGCCAACCTCAGCGATTTGGCCATCCGCCTGTGCGACCGCCACTTCGGCATCGGCGCCGACGGCATCATCACCCTTACCCCGGCCGAAGGCTACGATTTTCGCATGACATTATACCAACCGGACGGCTCGCAGGCCGAGATGTGCGGCAACGGGGCACGCTGTGCGGCGCTGTTTGCGGCCCGGCTGAGCATTACCCAGGCAGGAGAGCTTAGAATGTTGACACCCGCCGGCCTCATCCGTCCCACCCTGCTCTCGGCCGACGATGAGAAAAACTGCGGCACGGTACAGGTAGATATGGGACTGCCGCACTTAAAACCGCAAGAAATCCCCTGCACCCTGCCCGGCGATCAGCTTCTGGATTGCCCCGTAGAGGTTCTGGGCCAACAGTTTAACTTCTCGGCCGTGTCCATGGGCAACCCCCACGCGGTAATTTTCATAGACACCGCCCCCCAGGATTTCCCGGTGGCCACTTACGGCCCCCTGCTGGAAAAGCACCCCATCTTCCCCGCCAAGGCCAACATTGAATTCGCTCATGTGCAGGATAAGCACAACATCCGTATGCGCGTCTGGGAGCGCGGCGCCGGCGAAACTCTGGCCTGCGGCACGGGTGCCTGCGCCACTGCGGTGGCGGCTATTCTAACCGGCCGCGCAGAAAGCCCCGTAAACCTCCATCTGGACGGCGGCACCCTGCAAATCTGCTGGCAGCCCCAACAATCCGTATTCATGACCGGCCCCGCAGCATTCAGCTTTAACGGCGAGGTACTGCTGTGAGCGCCCGCAAAAAGCTGGGCATCGCCTTCGGCGGCGGCGGCATCCGCGGCATGGCCCACATCGGTTTGATCGAGGAGCTGGATAAACGCGGCATCCGTGCCGATATGGTGGCCGGCACTTCCATCGGCTCGATGATGGCCTCGCTGTACGCCTGCGGTTATAAGGGCAATTTTCTGGCCAAGCTGATGCAAAACATGGATTTACGCCTGATTATGAACATCTCCCCCTCGCATAAAGGCCTCACCAACGGCGGCAATTACGCTGAATTTGCCCGCCTGATGACCAAGGGCCAAAATATCGAGGACACCCCAATCCCCCTGCGCATCGTGGCGACCGACCTTAACAGCGCCCAAATAAAGGTCTTTGACGAAGGCCCCATTTGGCGCGCCATTCACGCCTCCTCGGCCATTCCCGGGGTGTTTACGCCGGTAGATTACCGCGGTGTGCTGTATGTCGACGGCTGTCTGGTCGATAACTGCCCCTGTCAGCTGCTGCGAGACATGGGCGCCGATGTGGTTATCGGCATTGATTTAGACACCCCCAAAGGCCAGAAGCCGCCCATCCCCAAGCCCAACATCATCAATGTCATCCAACGCTCCATCGACGTTATGGGCAAAAAGAACAGTTCCGCTTATGCCGCCGATGTGCTGCTGACCCCCATGGATGAATATATCGGCTCCATTGACATCGCCAAGGCAGATTGGGCGCTGGATTGTGGCCGCCGTGAGGCCGCCGAGAAGATTAACGACATTCTCGCCCTCTTATAAATCCCCATAAAAAAACGGCACGGCCCTCTCATCAGAGGCAACCATGCCGTTTCTTATTTCATTTTCGCCGGGGATTACTCAGCCGCTTCCTCGGTCAGCTTACCCTCAGCCATCAATGCGTGCTTCATAGCCAGCGCCGCACACGCCCCAATCAGCTTCATGCAGTTCTTCTTGCGCTCCTTGCTCTCAAAACCGCCGTGCGGCTCACACAGCTCGCGGCAAATCAGCGTGCCCTGCAACGCCTCCATATCCTGCACCAGCGCCCCCACCTTGGGGTACACGCCCTGTTGCAGCTCGGCCACGCGCTCCTCCATAGTCTCCTTGGCCAGGGGGTCAGTCCGCCCCACCACCGTAGAAAGCGCCATAACCGCACCGGCCACCGCACCGCAGTTGTTCTGCGTATGGCCCATGCCGCCGCCAAAACCGGTGCAAAGCGTCATCACCTCATGCGGCAGCTCGCTGCCATGCACCTCCAAAAAGCTGGCCAACACACACTCCGAGCAGTTCAAACCCTGCTTAAAATACCCACGGGCCACTTCCTCAGCCTGCTGAATTTGCTCAGCCGCCGTCAAAACTTTCTCCTCAGTCATCCCAAAAACCTCCCTCAACCCATATTTTGGCGTCATCTTCGCCTCTTACTTTTGATTTTAACATAACAAACCGGGATATGCAATCTGCACACCCGGCTTTTTTCTGCTATATTTTCCGCCGCCGCCAGAATTTCTTAATGCGCCGGTTATTGCCGCCAATATCTCCCAGATAGGCGGAGATTACAAAACCCAGCACCGCCGGCAGCAGCGCCGTCGCCCCATCCCTCAGCGATAAGATTCGGCAGCTATCATTCAACACGCTGGGGATCACCGACAAAAACAGGCCAAAAATCACCGCAAAGGTCGGCGTATATGCCCTGTGCAGCAGTTGATTCATCACCGCCGAGAAGATAAGCGCACCCCCGGCCAAACCCAAGGCCGCCGGCAGCAGCACCAGCAAATCCACACTCGCCAATGATTCCACATACAGCTCATACAACCCCAAGGCAGAAAGTATCGCCGCACTGTCCACCCCCGGTATCACCGATGACCCGGCCACCACCGCACCAAGCAGCACCGCCTGCCACAGCGTCGCCTCGGTCAAAGTCGGGAACAACCCGCGGTTTAAGCCAAACAGCCAAAAACCGGCCGCCATCGCCCCCAAGGTCAGCAGCCAATGCCGCCGCGCAAAACCGTGCTTGGTCGCCTGGCGGAAGAACAGAGGCACCGTGCCCAAAATCAACCCCAAAAACGCATAGCGTGTCGCAAACTCATAGTTTTGCAGCAAAAAGTTTACAAGCTTACTAAACAACAGCACACCGCAAAGCAATCCGCCGCAAATCGGCAGCAGAAAACGCAAATTCTGCCGCAAATTGCCGAACAATGTGCCAATGGCCTGCACAGTATCCTCATACAGGCCCAAAATAACCAGCAGCACGCTGCCGGATAACCCCGGCGCAATCCCGCCGATACCGCAAATCACACCTTTTAAGAAATTTTTTAGAGAAATCATGGATATTGGCTTTCTTTTCTCTTTTTATTCTTATTCTATTAGGCAAAAGCGGTTTTCATACCGCAATTTTTGCATTAGCTGTTCTTCATTAGCTATTCTTCATTACCACGGTGTCAATGCAATCACCGATATGCTCGCAAGAATCGGCGCAGTTCTCCATGCGGTTGTAAATTTCCCGCCAGGAGATTACCGTCAGCGCATCCGAGAACGCATCATTCAGACGCATGGTAGAGTCAATATACAGCACGTCACATTCTTCTTCCAGGCTGTTCAGCTCCACAATCAGGTTATGCAGCTTCTCCGGCTTCTTAAAGTTGATAAACTCCTCCAAAACCTGCTTCATCAAACGGCAGCAAGCCGCAATCTTCTTCGCAAAGTTGATGGCGTCCTGGGTGCTGCTGTTGATTTTATACATATAAAATGCCTGCAAAATCTCCTCAATGCTGTCAGTAACATCGTCAATGTTCTGGCTCAGCAAGTCCAAATCCTCGCGGTCAATCGGGGTCACAAAAGCCCTGGCCAGCATTTCGGCCATCTGGTGCTTCTTATGGTCACCGGCGTGCTCAAATTCATGCATGGTGTCCAGCATGGTCTTAACATTGTCCGGATGATAGTCGGAAAGACAGCTCACCAGATAATCCGCCGCCTGGCAGGCATATTCTGCCGATTCAATCAAATTCTCAAAAAATAAACGGTCTGCTTTTGCCATAATAGCATCAATTTCCTTTCCATTCTTTTATACCGCACTACATCAGACAACCCAAGGTAGTTCAGCTTAAAATCCACATCAATTTCAATATTATATGACACAAACGCGGTCACGGTTAAAAGTTATCCAAATTTCAATAGCACCTATATGTAATTTTTTACTCAACCTCACATTAGATAACCTAATGTAGGTATGCTCAAAAATCGTCCAAAGTTCAATAGCACCGCTATGTAAGTTCTATATCTAACCTTCCAGTAGAACACCAAAAGTAGTTATGCTTAAAAGATCCAGAGGAAGATTTTGGTCATAACAAAGCCAATCAGACCGCAGCCGGGGAAGGTCAGCAGCCAGGTCATAACCATATCCTTAACCACCGCAAAGTTGATGGCTCTCAAACGGCGTACCGCACCAACGCCCATAATGGCGGTAGTTTTGGCGTGGGTGGTAGATACCGGCAAACTGAAAGTAGAGCAGAACAGCAGCGAGGTCGAGGCCGCAATGTCCGCCGCAAAGCCCTGATATTTCTCCAACTTTACCATATCCATGCCCACAGATTTAATAATCTTCTTGCCGCCAATGGCCGTGCCCACACCCATAATCACCGAGCACAACAGCATCAGCCAATCCGGAGGCATTACTGCGTGCGGCGTCTCACCGTTAGATAAGAAAACACACAGCAAAATTACACCCATAAACTTCTGGCCGTCCTGCGCGCCGTGCATAAAAGCGCTGTAAATGGCGCCAAAAATCTGGGCATAGCGGAAAATCGGCTCAGTCTTGCGGCGCTCCATGTGATAAAACAGCTTGGTCACCAGCTTACAAATCAGCCAGCCCATACCAAAACCCAGCGAAACCGAAATCACAATGCCGTAAAGCACCTTCACCCACTGGTCGGGGTTTACACCGGCCAGGCTGCCGTGCAAGGCAATAGCGCTGCCGGAAAGGCCGGCAATCAACGCATGGCTCTCCGATGTCGGGATACCGAACACCCAGGCCAGCGTCGCCCAGGTAACAATGGCAAACATCGCGGCACTGATTGCAATAATTGCCTCCTCCGGGTCACTGCCAAAGTCCACCATCTTGGTAATCGTTTCCGCCACCGACGCGTTTATCTTGGTCATCACAAATACACCGAGAAAATTAAAAACTGCCGCCATAAAAATAGCATGACCGGCCGGCATACACCGGGTCACCACGCAGGTGGCGATGGCGTTGGGCGCGTCAGTCCAGCCGTTAACCAAAATAACACCAAGCGTCAGCGTTACTGCCAAAAAAAGCAGCGGGTTTGCGGTCATCTGTGACCAAAACAAGGCTAAGTCCATTATATTACCTCCAATATCGTTACCCGGCCCAATCGGGCAGAGAACAGGCTGCCGAGTGATTTTCAGGGCTTATCTATCAAATTGCTCATTTATCAAATTCGTGTAAAATTCTCGTCAATTTTATGTAAAATGTTCACCGTAAAGAGAATACATCTATTATATTATAATATTGATTGGCGGTTATTTCAACATAATTATCTTTTTCCACATAACTTTTTGTCCAAAAAAGCCAAAATAAGCAAAAAAATACTCCCCACCACACCCCCGGCAGGGAGAAATCACGGCACCGGCCGAAAATCATGCTTAACAATTACAGCCGATTCATTTTCCTCTATATAAGCATCCTCGGCCGCCTGCTGCGCCTTAATCAGCACATTAACAGCCCACACATAGTTCTGTTCCTGCATGGCCGCCAGCGCCTCGTCAATCCCCCTCCACAAAATAAAATACGGCTTCCTGTATTCATCCATAATAATCACCCCAATATCCGCTTTTAATTGCATTATACTCAATATATTGGGCATAGTCAATATATTAAGTTGTGTTATTCTCAATTCGGTGATTATAATGATAAGCTATCAACCCTTTTACCAAACTTTAATCAAAAAGAACATTACCGAATATCATCTGATATATAAAGAAGGCGTTTCCGCCAATATTCTGCACCGTATCAGGCACGGCAAGAATATCACGCTGAAAACGCTGGACACCCTTTGCTTTATTTTAGATTGCGATATATCCGATATTATCGAGTACCGCAAGGATACCGAATAAAAAGCACCATTCCCTGTGCAGCCTGTTTATTCTGTGCAGATAAGGATGGTGCTTTATTATTTCACCCGGTCGAGGTGACAGGATAGCCGCTCGCTGCGCTCGGGCATGGCTCGGCCACGCTAATCGGCCTTCGCCGAAGGCTCGCCCTCTTAGGGCCTCGCACATCTCACCTACGGTTCTCATCCACCACAGCAATATAAAAAAATAAGGCAGCACCTGCGGCACTGCCTTATTTTTTATGGTCGAGGTGACAGGATTCGAACCTGCGGCCTCTGCGTCCCGAACGCAGCGCTCTACCAAACTGAGCCACACCTCGTCAAGCTTTAATATTATAGCATAAATATTTCCCTTTTGCAATGTTTATTTCAAAATTTTTTTATCAAAAACTCTTGACATCTGCGCCTTATTATGCTATTATCACTTTAACGAGATAAAGCATTAAACAAGGGCGACTGTTCGGCCGCCCAAAATGCCAAATTTTTTACAGAAAGTGGGTATATAAAATGAAGAAACTTTTGATGCTGTTTAGCTGCTTGATGTTGACCATGGGCCTGATGGCCGGCTGCGGCGGTGATGCCCCCGCTGATAAGGGCGGTGACGATGCTGCCACCGGTTGGGCTTACATTCAGGAAAAGGGTGAGCTCGTTGTCGGTCTGGATGATACCTTTGCTCCCATGGGCTTCCGTGATGCCGAGAACAATCTGGTTGGCTTTGATATCGACCTGGCCGTTGCCACCGGCGAGGTGCTGGGCGTAGATGTTAAATTCCAGCCCATCAGCTGGGATGCCAAGGAAATGGAGCTGTCCAGCAAGAACATCGACTGCATCTGGAACGGTATGTCCGCCACCGCAGAGCGTCAGGAGAGCATGGCGCTGACCAAGAAATACCTCAACAACAAAATCGTAATTATGACTCTCGATAAAGATTTGGCCGTAACCACCGTTGATGATTTGCAAAACATCACCATGGCAACCCAGGCCGGCAGCGCCGCGCTGGAAACCATGATGGCCAACGAAGCCTGGGACACCTTCTCCGCCAATGTAACTGAGTACCCCACCTATGATGAAGCTCTGTTGGCTATGCAGGGCGGCCGCGTACAGGCCATCGTTGTAGACCAGGTACTGGGCGAGTATAAAAACGCCAATATGGGCGGCGAGATGGTAGTGGCTGATTACAACTTCGGTGATGACTTCTACGCAATCGGCTGCCGCCAGGGCGAAACCGATGTTGCCGATAAAATCAACGAAGCTTTGCAGACTCTGATTGATAACGGCAAGGCTGCTGAAATCTCCGACAAATGGTTCGGCACCAACATCGTAATTCTGGAAGATTACGAATAAACCATAAACCGTCAAACCAAGTACATATTTTGCGGCAAGGTCACCCAATCTCGGCCTTGCCGCATTGTTGGCTTTAATAATAACCTCACACATCCCCTGATTATACATATAAGGATTGAGTTTTATGTCCGAAACCTTCGATTACATACTGCTGATTTTACCGGCCCTGTTACAGGGCACCAAAATTATCGTGGTCATGTTCTTTATGACGCTGATTTTCGCCATTCCGCTGGGTTTGCCGCTGGCCCTCGGCAGCGACAGCAAAGTTCTGCCGGTGCGCTGGGCCTGCCGCGCTTATGTGTTCATCTTCCGCGGCACTCCGCTTATGCTGCAATTATTCTTCATTTACTTTATGCTGCCCATTTATTTCGGCCTGCGCATAGACGCCCTGCCTGCCGCCATCATCACCTTTGTGCTCAATTACGCCGCTTACCTCTCCGAGATTTACCGCGGCGGCATCGGCTCCATCGAGCGCGGTCAGTACGAGGCCTCTATCTGTCTGGGTCTTAACAAATTCCAGACCATGTTTGACATCATCATCCCGCAGGCCATCAAGCGCGTTCTCCCCTCCGTCACCAATGAGATGATTACGCTGGTCAAGGATACCGCGCTGGTTTCCGTTCTGGGCGTGGCTGATTTGATGAAAAACTCCCGTGCCGCCGTCAACCGTGACGGCAGCGTTATGGCTTATCTGGTGGCCGCCATCATTTATCTGATATTGAACGCCGTGCTTACCAAGCTGTCTTACCGTTTCGAGGACAAATTATCCAGGCACGAAGTCCGCTGCAACCGTTAAGGAGGTGCCAATATGACTGACAACAGCCCCATCATTGAGGTCAAACATATCAACAAGCAGTTCGGTGATTTTACCGCCCTTTCGGATGTGTCGCTGACGGTCAACCGCGGCGAAACTATTGCCATCATCGGCCCCTCCGGCAGCGGCAAAAGCACCCTGCTGCGCTCCATCAATTATTTGGAGCAAATTAACAGCGGCGAAATCATCATCAACGGCAAAACTCTGGTGTCCACCCCGCAGGATAAAGCCATCTATGTTTCCGATAAGGAGATTCGCCGTATTTGCAGTGATTTAGGCATGATTTTCCAGCATTTCAACCTCTTCCCCCACATGACCTGCCTGCGTAACATCACTTACGCCCCCATCAAGGTCAAAAAAATCGCCAAAGCCCGGGCCGAAGCCGAAGCCAAGTGCCTGCTGGCCATGGTGGATTTAAGCGGCAAAGAGGATTCTTACCCCGCCATGCTCTCCGGCGGCCAAAAACAGCGTGTAGCCATCGCCCGCGGCCTGGCCATGCACCCTGCCGTTATGCTTTTCGATGAGCCCACCTCCGCCTTAGACCCTGAAATCACCGGCGAGGTTCTGGCCGTTATGAAAAAGCTGGCCGAGGACCAAATGACCATGCTGGTGGTGACGCATGAAATGGGCTTTGCCAAAGAGGTGGCTGACCGTGTAATTTTCATGGCCGACGGCCGCATCGTAGAGCAAGGCACCCCCCGGCAAATCTTCGATACCCCCCAAAGTGACCGCTTAAAAAGCTTCCTGCGCTCGGTCCTCCGCAGTTGATTCCGCAGTTACTTCCGCATAAAACTCCCCATATAAAAACAAAAACCCGGTGAACGCCCACTCAAACAGCGCCCACCGGGTTTTTTATACATATCTACTCTGTGCCTGCCTCGCAATACCGCCATACAACACCTTGACAAGTCACAAAAAGTGTTAGGCTTATTTTATACCTACCTACTTTTTTCTTATCTCATAATTCGGCATTTCCCCTTTTACTTCGCCTTACGATAAGCTTTTTCGGCATTTTTTATACATATCAACTTTCTTCCTACCGCACACCTTGGCAGAAATATTTTTCAGCAAGATATCAAAAATAGTTCGGTTTATTTTGTACCTAATTCACTTTACACTTGCTCCGTAATTCCGCAATTCACCTTTTACTCCGCCTTACAATAAGCTTTTCCGGCATTTTTTATACCTACCTACTTTCTTCCTGCCGCATAACGCCGCCAAGCAGCCCTCGACAATCCATCCAAAGTAGATTATGCTTAAAATCACTCGCCCAGCAAATTACCTGCCGTGCCCAGCGTTTCCTCGGCCTCAGCCACAATTCTCTCCATAATGCCGCCGATCGTGCCGCCGCCTCTCACCATGCCGGCAATCTGCCCGGCCATAATGCAGCCGCCCTCCATATCGCCATGCACCGCCTTATACAGCGCACCCCCGGCCAGGGCGTTGCGCTCATCCTCGGTGCCGTCCTGCTTTTCCAGCTCGGCATATTTCTGCATCATCGGGTTTTTCAGCGCCCTCACCACATGAGAAGTCCCGCGCCCGGTCACCATGGTATCGGTATCGGCTGCTTCCAGCACACGCTGCTTATAGGCATCATCAATCGGGCATTCGTCGGCCACCAAAAAAACCGTGCCCATCTGCACACCGGCAGCCCCCAGCAGCATCATCGCCGCCATAGATTTGCCGTCAGCAATACCGCCCGCAGCCAAAACGGGAATATTCACCGCCTTAATAACCTGCGGCACCAGCGCCAGCGTGGTCATCTCACCAATATGCCCGCCCGATTCGGTACCCTCGGCCACCACGGCATAAGCACCCAGCTTTTCGGCCTTCTGCGCCGCCCGCACGTGGGGGATAACGGGTATAACCTTCACTCCCGCAGCCAGCAGGGCCGGCATAAAACGGCTGGGGTCGCCAGCGCCCGTGGTCACCACCGGCACCTTGTTGTCCAGCACCACCTGCACAATATCGTCGATCTCCGGGCTTTGCAGCATCAAATTCACGCCAAAAGGCTTATCGGTCAGCTGCTTGCACAGCGCCACCTCCTCGGCCACCTGCGCGGCAGACAATCCGCTGCTGCAAATCAGACCCAAACCACCGGCATTACTGCTGGCCGCAGCCATGCGCCCGGTAGAAATATGCGCCATGCCGCCCTGAAAAATCGGGTATTTTAACCCCAAATCCTTACATAATCTACTTTTTATTGTCATTTTTCTCTCCTATCACATTTTTCAGCCACATTTTTTTAACCACATTTTTTCAGCCAAAATTTATAGCCGTGTTTTGATAACTCTTAGTCCTGCTTGGTAATATATTCCACGCCGCCCATATATTTTACCAAAACCTCAGGCACCTTTACGCTGCCGTCAGGCTGCTGGCAATTCTCCAAAATAGCAGCAACAGTACGGCCAACCGCCAAACCGCTGCCGTTCAGAGTATGCACGTACTCCGGCTTGCTCTTGGCATCACGGCGGAAGCGGATATTGGCACGGCGAGCCTGATAATCCTCAAAGTTAGAGCAAGAGGAAATCTCACGGTAGATGCCGGCACCGGCCATATAAACCTCAATATCATAAGTCTTGGCCGAGCTGAAACCCAAATCACCGCCGCACAGGGTAACCACCTGATAAGGCAGGCCCAGCATTTGCAGCAGCACCTCGGCGTCATGCGTCAGCGCCTCCAACTCATCATAGCTATCCTCCGGGCGGCAGAACTTAACCAATTCCACCTTATTAAACTGGTGCTGACGAATAATACCACGGGTATCACGCCCGGCAGAACCGGCCTCGGCACGGAAGCAGGCCGAATATGCACAATGATGGATAGGCAGCTTCTCGCCGTCCAAAATCTCATCGGCATACAGGTTGGTCACCGGCACCTCCGCCGTGGGGATCAAATAATAATCCGTACCCTCCACATGGAACATATCCTCGGCAAACTTGGGCAGCTGGCCGGTACCGGTCATCGCCTTGCTGTTCACCATATAAGGCGGGAAGATCTCCACATAAGTCTTGGAGGTATGCGTATCCAGGAAGAAGTTATACACCGCGCGCTCCAATCTGGCACCCAAACCACGGTAAACGGTAAAACGCGCGCCGGAGATTTTGGCAGCCCGTTCAAAATCCAAAATACCCAAATCAGTAGCCACTTCCCAATGCGGCTTCGGGTTTTCGATCTGCGGAATCTCACCCCACTGGCGCTGCACCGGGTTGTCCGCATCCGAGTTACCAAAAGGCACCGTCTCATTCGGGATATTCGGAATAGCCAGCAAAGCCGTGCGGATAGTTTCCTCCGCCTCACGCACCTTGTTGTCCAGCTCGGTGATCTTATCACCCAGCGCACGCATCTTCTCCATAATCTCGGTGGCATCCTGGCCGTTCTTCTTCAAAACGCCAATCTCCTTGGATACAGCATTTTTCTCGGCCTTCATCAGCTCCACCTCGGCCAAACCCTGCTTGCGGTCAGCCTCGGCCTGCAAAAATGCGGTCAAATCCACCTCAATATTGCGTTTTCTCAGCTTCTCCACCACCAATTCCGGATTGGCAGCCACAAATTTCGAATCTAACATGATAATTCCTCCTAAATATTTTATACCTTATTATGTTTTATATACAATCAACAATTAACCCTAATCTCATCCACCGCAGCGATATTTTACCCCACTGCATTTTTTTACCTAATCTATTTTTGTGTTATGCCCAACAATCAGCCTTTTCTCACCCACCGCAGCGATATTTTACCTCGCTGCATTTTTTGTACCAAACTACTCTCGCTTTACGCCCAACAATCAACTTACTCTGTTGAACAGCCGCCGCAATTTCATTTACTGCATTCTTTTTACCAGCCAACAGCCAGCCTTATCTCACTCACCACCACGACATCTCACTTCTCCGCATTCTTTTCCCGGTCATATTCCCGCAAGGCCGCTTTAACGGCAGTTTTAATGGTAAAAAAGATTGCAACAAACAGGAGTCCCCAGGCCAGTATAACAAACAAAAACTGAAAAAGCAAAAATGTTCCGGTTCCGCCCATAGTTTTGCCTCCTTTTCCTTACTTATTTTCTACCCAATTATTCTTTCTTTTCGTCCGCCGCCACAGCATCTTTCCTTGCTGCGTTTTTTTCCCGGTCATATTCCCGCAAAGCCGCTTTAACGGCTATCTTAACAGTGAAAAAATAGCAACAACAGCAATACCCAGGACAACACAGTAAGCAACTGCAATCCAAAATATGCCGCTTCACCAATAGTCATTGTAGTTCCGCTTCCTTATCTTCGCCCGGTCTGTCAGTCCAGCAGCAGCAGCCGTGCCAGCTCATTCACGTCCCCGGCAAAATAATCCGGTCGGGCCAAGGCCTTCAACTCGCCGCCGGCCACGCCCCAGCCAACACCAATGGTCTGCATACCTGCCGCGCGTCCGCACTCAATATCCACCGCCGCGTCACCGATAAACGCCGCCTTCTCGGCCGCCACTCCCAGCTTTTCCAGCGCCAACAGCGCCGGCTCAGGGTTGGGCTTGTGCTTAACGCTTGCCTCCACGCCCAGCACCGCGGTAAAATACCCCTTGATGCCCAGCAGCTCCAATGACCACTCCGTACTCCATTGCAGCCGAGAAGTCACAATCGCCAGCGGCACCCCCTTGTCCTGCAACTTCGCCAGCAGCGTGGGGATACCGGGAAAAGGCTTGATCATCTTCGGGATATACAGCGTATTAAACTCACGGAAAAGCTCCAAATACTCCTGCTCACGCCCCGCGGCATAAAAAGCGGCAGTTTCATACAGCGGCCGCCCGATAAATCCGGCAAACTCCTCCGCATTCCATGGCAGTTCCAGCTTCCCATGCACCGATTCCGCACTTTTCATAATCATCGGCACACTGTCAGATAATGTCCCGTCCAAATCAAAAATCAATCCGGCAAATTTCGGCATTGGCATCACCTCTCCTTGCATAATTATACACAATCTTCACATTTATACTCAAATCTTCTCCCAAATTCTCTTATCAGAACTGCACATCGGGCAGCAGCAATTCCAGCAGCCGCTCCAATTCTTCCTCGCCGTAATATTCCAGCGTAATGCGGCCATGCAAATCACCCAAATTCTGCACATTCACCTTGGTGTGCAGACGGTCACGCAGCCTCTCCTCCACCGCTGCCAACAGCAAATCATCGGCACTCGGCAGCTTAGGCTGGCGCTCGGCCTTCGGCTCGGCTTTGGCGGCCGGCTTGTGCAGCGCCTTGGGGTTCTTGGCCAGCTCCTCAGTCTGCCGCACCGATAACCCCTGCTCCCTGGCATATTCGGCCAGCAGCAAGCGGTCAGCGGCATCCTCCACCATCAACAGTGCCTTGCCATGCCCGGCAGTCAAGCCGCCCTTGGTGATCATCGCCTGAATTTCCTTCGGCAGGCCCAGCAAGCGCAGAGTATTGGCCACATACACCCGTGATTTTCCCAGACGCGTGGCCAACGATGCCTGAGTATAGCCATAATTATCCAGCAAATCGCGGTAAGATGCCGCCTCCTCCAAGGGGTTCAGCTCCTGCCGCTGAATATTCTCAATAAGCGCAATTTCCAGCGTCACCTTGTCGTCCAATTCCTTAACGATCGCGGGGATAGTTTTCAAACCGGCCTGCTTAGCCGCCCGATACCGCCGCTCGCCGGCCACGATCTCATATTTCCCGGCCGCACCGTCCACCGGGCGCACCAAAATCGGCTGCAAAACGCCCTGCTCCTTAATACTGTCGGCCAACTCGTTCAGCTTGCCCTGCTCAAAACTGCGGCGCGGCTGCGACGGATTGGCACTTACCGCATCCAACGACAAATGCAGCACCTTGTCACCGGCAGCGTGCTCCTGCACCTGCCGCGGCGTGGGGGCGTTACCGCCAAACAGCGCATCCAATCCGCTGCCCAAACCCTTCTTAGCCATAAATTACACCCCTTTTGCAATCTGCATATTTATACACAAACTCATAATCCACAGCGTTCCATAACACTCTCACCCAGCAGTTTATATGTGGCCGCACCCTTGCTCCTCGCATCATAATAGCTTATCGGCATACCGTGGCTCGGCGCCTCAGATAACCTCACATTACGGGGGATAACCACCTCAAACACCAGCGTGCCGAAGTGATCCTTCACCTGCTCCACCACCTGCGCCGCCAAATTCACCCGGCTGTCATACATCGTCAGCAGCACGCCCAAAATCGCCAAATCAGGGTTCAGAGAATTCCGCACCTTCATAAAGGTAGAGAACAGTTGCTGCAAGCCCTCCAAGGCATAATACTCGGCCTGCACAGGTATAATTATGCTGTCGGCGGCGGTCAGCGCATTCAGCGTCAGCAGCCCCAGCGAGGGCGGACAGTCGATCAATATGTAATCAAAAACCGGCCGCACATATTGCAGCCCCTGCTGCAAGCGGTACTCGCGGTTCTCCAACAGCACCAGTTCCAGCTCAGCGCCGGCCAGATTTATATCGCCCGGCAGCACATAAAGCTCACCAAACTGCGTCTGCAAGATTATATCTTCCGCTTTTTCCTCATCAATCAGCAAATGATAAATGGTGTTCTCCAACTCCCGGCGGTTAATGCCCAATCCGCTGGTGGCGTTGCCCTGCGGGTCCAAATCAACCACCAATACCTTCTTGCCGGCCCGCACCAGCGCATCCGCCAGGTTGATGACAGTCGTAGTCTTGGCCACGCCGCCTTTCTGGTTGGCCACCGCAATTATTTGTCCCATAACTACTTCCTCGCTAATCGCATACAACCGGTCAATCTCTCACCAAAAGACCTGCTAAAACGGGATATTGCAATAATTTGTCCCATATCTTTTCCCTCGTAAACTACGCAAGCCTGCCGATTTCATATTACAGTTCTTTGCAAATCAGAAACCGCATTGTTTTGCCCCATAATTTATCCTCGCTAATCACATATAACCGGTCAATCCCGCACCAAAAGGCCTGTTAAAACGGGGCGCCGCAATACCTTGCCCCTAACTTCTCTTTTCAATCCCACAGACCTGTCGATTTTGTCTAAAATTCCCTGTTAAAAAGGATTTTTCTTAATGGCTGCGGCGCTGCGCGGCAAATTGCGTCGGCACGGCACCACCTTTTTGATAACAACAATCGCGCGCTGTTCACCGGTGGGCAGCTCATACTCGCGCACTTCCTCCAAGCGGCCGCCCAGCTGGAACATCGCATTATCGGCGGCGTCAATTTCCTCCCGGAAGTTCGCCCCCTTCATCGCCAGGAAATATCCGCCCATCATCACCATCGGCAGGCAATATTCACACAGCACATTCAGCGGCGCCACAGCACGCGCGGTGGCAAACTCAAACTTCTCGCGGTACAATGCGCGGTGGCCGGCCTCCTCGGCACGGTAGCGGTTGATACCAATGTTGCAGACATTCAAATTGGTACAGGCAAATTTCACAAACTCGTAACGCTTGTTCTGCGATTCAATCACCGCAAATTTATGATTCGGATGAGTAATCGCCAGCGGAATAGTCGGCAGGCCCGCACCAGTGCCCACGTCCATCAGCTTCTTTTTATGGTTCGGCTCCAAAAACTGGTGCAGCATCAGGCTGTCAATAATGTGCTTGATGGCAAAATCCTTGGCCTCGGTAATGGCCGTCAGGTTCACGTTGGCGTTGCTGCGCACCACCATCTCGTAATAATCGGTCAGCATTTCCAGCATTTCCTCGCTGATATCCACACCGGTGCGAGGGGCATAACGCTCCACCGTGTGGGCAAACAGGTTGCGGTCGATCTGCACGCCGTCCAGCGTCAGATCCTCGGTCTGCTCGCCGCCGCGGTCCTCACCATAAGTGAGTTTAACAGGGGTTTTGGTGTCCTCTACCTTATTCTTCTTAAAAAAATCAAACATATTTTCTCTCCATTTACCTTATCTCAAAATGTTTCACGTGAAACACTCTTGTTCAGCTTAGATATTCTACTCCTGCGGCGGCTGTTCCTGCTTTTGCCGCAGCCAAATCAGCAATACCGCAATATCCGCCGGCGAAACACCGGTAATGCGGCTGGCCTGCCCCAGATTATCCGGGCGCACTTCGGCCAATTTCTGGCGGGATTCCAAACTCAACCCTTCAATGTGCAGATAATCGGCATCCTCGGGCAAGCGTTTACCCTCCAACTGCTTCATTTTCTGCACCTGCGCCTGCTGCTTTGCAATATAACCGGAATATTTGGCCTCGATGTCCAGCTGTTCGGCAATCTCCGCCGGCTGCGGTTCACGATCAAGCAGGCCGCAAATGTCCGCATACTCAATGCCGGGGCGGCGCAGCAGCTCCCACGCCCTTATGCCGCCATTAAACGGGGTGGATTTACGCTCAGCCAGCAGTTCAGCCAACCCGGCGGTATCCGCATGAATGGTCGCCCCCTGCAAGAAGGCCTTTTCCACCTCCACCGCTGCCAATTTATCTTGCAGCCGCTGCATGGCCTTATCATCGGCCAACCCCAAACGGTGAGCCTTGGGCAGCAGCCGCTGGTCGGCATTATCGTTGCGCAGCAGCAAGCGGTACTCCGCCAGGGATGTAAACATTCGGTACGGCTCGGTCACGCCCTTGGTCACCAAATCATCAATCAGCACACCCAGATACGACTCCGAGCGCTCCAACAGCAGCGGCTCACGCCCCAACAAGCTGAGCGCCGCATTGGCCCCGGCATACAAACCCTGACCGGCGGCCTCCTCATAGCCGGAGGTGCCGTTGATTTGCCCTGCGGTGTAGAGCCCGGGCACGGTTTTCAGCTCAAAAGTGCGTTTAAGCTGGGTGGGGTAGACAAAATCATACTCAATGGCGTAGGCCGGGCGGATGATTTTGACATTTTCCAGACCGGGGATAGTGCGCATAAAGGCATATTGCACATCCTCGGGCAGGCTGGTGGACATTCCCTGCACATAATACTCGTTGGTATCCAAGCCCTCCGGCTCCAAAAACAACTGATGGTGCGGATTATTGGGGAAGCGCCGCAGCTTGTCCTCAATCGACGGGCAATAACGCGGCCCCACGCCCTTAATCAGGCCCGAATACAGCGGGCAGCGGTCCATGTTATCCAAAATCTGCCGGTGCGTGTCCTCATTGGTGTAGGTCAGCCAGCAGCTGATGTTGGGGCGCTCCTCCGGCGGCTCCTCAAACGAGAAGTGGAGGCCGGTGTCATCGCCCTTTTGCTCGCTCATCTTGCTGAAATCCAGCGAGTTTTTATCCACACGGGCCGGGGTGCCGGTTTTGAAACGCCCCAGCTCAATGCCCAATTCCGCCAAACTCTCCGATAAATAAGAGGCCGGGGGATAGCCGGCCGGGCCGGAGGGATAAGCGCAGCTGCCCATGATCACGCTGCCTTTAAGATATGTGCCGCTGGTAATGACCAAACGGCGGCAGGTATAAATGGCGCCGGTGCGCAGCCGCACACCGCTTACCGCACCGTCCTCGGTGAGGATGTCGGTGGCCTCGCCCTGCTTGATGTCCAGATTTGGCTGGGCCTGCAAATATGCCAGCATGGCCTGCTGATAACCCTTTTTATCAATTTGGGCACGCAAGGCCTGCACCGCTGCGCCCTTGCTGGTGTTCAGCAGCCGAATCTGAATCTGCGTCTTGTCGGCAATTTTGGCCATGGCGCCGCCCAGCGCATCAATCTCGCGGACGATAACACCCTTGGCCGGCCCACCAATCGAGGGGTTGCAGGGAGCCATCGCCACGCTGTCCATCGAAAGCGTGACCAACAGCGTGGAAACACCCAGCCGCGCCGCTGCCAAAGCAGCCTCGCAGCCGGCATGGCCCGCACCGATAACCACCACATCATAATCACCGGCCACAAATAAATCCAGATTATTTTTTGCAGACAAACCTGTCAAAGCATTTTCCTCCATATCAAGCAACAAATTACCCCAAAATGTCCCACGTGAAACTTTTTATACATTACGACTATGCAGAATATCTCACATAAAGCGTAGGAACCGACAAATCACCCCAAAATGTTCCACGTGAAACATTTTGAATGCAATATTTGCTGCCCAAAATTACTATAATATATTATTATAACACCGATAAACGGCCGTTGCAACTGCGGCGGTGTCAAATAATCGGCAAATATCCGCCAAACAGGAAAAATGCAGGGCCGAAACCCTGCATTCTATCAAAATCTTACATATTATGTTGGGTGTGAGCTTATTTGCCCAGACAAAAACGGGAGAAAACACGCTCGATGATGTCATCGGCGGCTGCCTGACCGCTGATTTCGGCCAGTGCCTGCCAGGCGGTTTGCAAATCCACGCTGAGCAGATCCGCATCGAAGAACAAATCGTTGCGGGCGGCGGCATCTTGCAGAGCCTGATTGGCGGTCAACAGGGCAGCGCGTTGGCGCTCATTGATGAGGCCGGAGAGAGGTTCACCGGTGCTTTGGGATAACAGCAGGGCAGAGACCTCATCCTTTAAGCCCTCCAAGCCGTCTCCCAGCTTGGCAGAGAGGATGAGCTGCGGCACGCCGGGGGCCAAAACGCCCAGCTCAGCGGCCAGATCAGCCATTTTATCAGCGGCCAGATCACTCTTGTTCAACAGCAGGAGCAGGGGGCGACCCAGGTTGTCGGAAATCAGACGGCGCCAAAAATCGTCGAGGGGGGAGGTGGCGTCCAGCATCAGCAGGATAAGATCGGCATCGGCCAGAATTTTGCGGCTGCGCTCAATGCCGGCCTGCTCAACCAGATCATCGGTAGGACGGATGCCGGCGGTGTCCACCAGCTTTAAGGGCAGGCCGCGCAGCACATAGTATTCCTCCACGGTATCACGGGTGGTGCCGGCTATGGGGGTGACGATGGAGCGGTCGGTTTCCAGCAGGGCGTTTAACAGGGTGGATTTACCTGCGTTGGCCGGCCCGACAATGGCCGTCAGCACGCCGTCACGATAATACCGCCCCTCCCTGGCCTGTTGCAGCAGGGTGTTCAGACTGGCCTGCACGCTGTGTAATCTGCCACCGAACCTGTCTGCCTGAGCCACATCTTCGGCCTCGGTTTCTTCGGGGTAATCAATCATCAGCTCCAACTCGGCCAGCATATCCAGCAGATTATCGGCCAGCCCGGCAATCTGCTGCTGCAAACTGCCGGAAAGCTGGCGCTCGGAAATTTTCAGCGCGTCCACGCTTTTGGCTTCGATGATGTCGATAACGGCCTCGGCCTGGTCCAGCGACATTTTGCCGTTGATGAAGGCGCGGGCGGTGAATTCACCGGGGCCGGCCGGGGCGGCACCTGCGGCCAGCACCTCGGCCAAAATCTCACGGCAGACCAGATAACCGCCGTGGCATTGGATCTCGGCCACATCCTCGCCGGTGTAGGAGTGGGGGGCAGGCATATAAACGGCCAGCACCTCATCCAGCAGATTGCCGGCGGCATCCTGCACCGTGCCCAGATACATATACCGCGGCGCAAAACGGCCGTCCTGCGGCATCCTGCGCGGCCGGAACACTTTTTGCAGCACCGTGTAAGCATCCGGGCCGCTGATGCGAATGATGCCGACGCCGCCGCTGCCGGGCGGAGTGGCGACTGCTGCGATTGTTTGCCCCAACATAAAAATACCTCCCTTATCAGCAGAAAAAAAAACGGGTACAAAAACAGGCTGCTCACCTCCGCAAGCAGCCTGAAATTAAGTCATATCACAAGATTATTCGGCATCATAACCGGATTTTTCTTTGTGCACACGCTTGATAATGATTTTGCGATAAGGCTCCTCGCCGACGCTGACGGTTTTGATGTCCTCCATATCCTGCAAAGCGATATGGATAACGCGGCGTTCATGGGGGCTCATCGGCTCCAAAATCACATCACGCTCGCTGCGGCGGGCTTTATCAGCCATTTTTTTGGCCAGATTGGCCAGCGTTTTTTCACGCTCGGCACGGTAACCCTCAACATCCAGCACGATGCGACTTTTCTCCTCGAACTGGCGATTGACCGAGAGGTTGGTGAGATATTGGAGAGCGTCCAGAGTCTCGCCGCGGCGGCCGATGATGGCGCCCAGACCCTTGCCTTTGAAGGTGATCCAAACCATACCTTCTTTTTCCTCGATGGTGTAGGTGGGGTTAACTTTCAGCTTGGCGAAAATGGGCTGCAAGAAGTTGATGGCGTCACGGCCAGGGTTGTTATCATTATAACTAACGCGAACTACGGCATCTTTGCCGCCGAACAGGCCAAGAACACCCTTGGAACCGGGGTCCAGAACCTCAACCTCGACATCAGCCTTGGCTACGCCGAGTTCTTTCAGCGCCAGCTCTACGGCTGCGTCCACAGTTTTCGCAGATTTCTCTAAAACAATCATTTTTATTGCCTCCTCTAACCGTTAAAAAATAACGGCCGCAATAATAACCGGTATAATATAAGAAAATTATTATAGAAAATTTTCCCAAAACAGAGCGTAATAATTTTCTTATCTGCTGCGGCGGCGATTTTTCTTATGTTCTCGCTGTTTTTGTTCGCCGGCGGCTTCAATTTCTTCGATGGATTTGTTGTTTTTTTCAGCTCTTCTGGCAGCGCGGTTGGCTTTGGCCACGGCATTGGCCGCATTACGCTCCTCTAATTTCTGGCGGCGTTCCTCGGCAAGTTCAGCCTGACGCTTTTCCATTTTCTTCTTGACAGGCTTGGTGATAAGCAGCTGCTGGAAGATGCCGACAACGGTGATGGACAGCCAGTAAATGCACAGGAAGGCCGGGAATTTGGCAGCCATCCAACCCATCATCAGGGGCATGGCGATTACCATATACCACTGCATTGCCTGGGTGGGTTTTCCGGTAACGATCACGCTTTGGAGCGCCGTGCTGGCACCGACCAACAATACCATAATGTAAGTGGTATCAACCTGACTTAAATCCGGAATCCACAGGAACTTGTAATACTCGCTGTACTGCGGAACGAAAGAGCTGAGGCCGTTATAGAGGCCAATCAAGATGGGGAACTGAATTAACAGCGGCAGGCAGCCTGCCATGGGGTTAATCTCGTAATCCTGATAAAGCTGCATGGTTTTTTGATTCATCAGCTCAGGATTATTGGCGTATTTTGCCTGAATCTCTTTGAGCTGAGGCTGAATCTGCTGCATGGCGATGGACGAACGCAGTTGGTTCATGTTAAGCGGCAGCAGGACCATTCTGATCACCACGGCGATAACCATTATCGCGATGGCGTAACTGGGGAAACCCAGATTCATTGTTACCCGGAAAATACCTTCCAGGCAGTTGGTTACAAAACTATCAAACATTAAATTTTTAGCTTCCTTTTATAAGCTGGGTGCCGGATAAAAAAATAACCGGCGAAAATTTTTATTTTACCGGGTCATAGCCACCTTTATGGAAGGGGTGGCAGCGCAAAATACGCTTGAAGGCCATCCAGCCGCCCTTTAAGGCACCGTATTTCTCGATAGCCTGGATGGCGTAAGCCGAGCAAGTGGGAGTATAACGGCAATTTGGGCCGAGGTAAGGTGAGATTGCCACTTGATAAAAGCGGATAAGTAATATGAAAACTTTACGCATAAGCAGTACCCCGTACAAAATTCGCAAACAAGAACTGAGATCAGCGGGGGGTTAAGTTGGCAGTTTGCAAAATCTTTAACAGACGGGCGCGAAAGCTCTCCACAGTTTCCTCTTTGGCGCCTGTCCGGGCAATAAAGACATAATCATAGCCGGGCGCAAAAGCAGCGAGCTCTAACCTGCAAGCCTCACGCAGCCTGCGGCGAACCCGGTTGCGTTCTACCGCTTTACCGATTTTTTTGGATACCGAGAAGCCGATACGCAAATTTTGTTTTTGCGCCGGCCGCCAGCACATGACAAAAGCATGGTTTTTAAGCGATTTTCCCCGTTGATAAACCCGACGAAAATCCTGCCTTCTTTTCAAACGATTGCCCTGCTTTAACATATAATACTCTTCTTTATCAAAAATATTTTACTGAATAAACCGTAAATTTGCGGCAATAAATACTGCACTTGGCACGGGCTGTGGGGCTTTGCCGAAATCTCGAAGCTGACTACCTTTGGGGTACAGGAAACAAACCCTGCCCCAAAGGGTAGCGCTTTGAAGAAAAATGTGACAAAACCGGATAAGATTTTGCCTCTATATATTAGGCAGACAAAACCTTGCGGCCCTTAGCGCGACGGCGAGCCAAAACCTTGCGGCCGTTTTTGCTGCTCATGCGGGCCAGAAAGCCATGTACTCTCTTATGAACACGGTTTTTCGGCTGATAAGTTCTTTTCATCATCAATACCTCCATTCTTTTTTAATCGCTCTTTGATGATTAAAGATGCCTCTGTTCGCTACGACTATCTGAACATAGTCATACAACAGGTAAATTATATCATAATAAAAAATATGATATTTGTCAAGATACCTGCCAAAAAAAGATGTCCGTAAATGTCCTAACTTTTCCACAAAAATGGCTTGTCAAAGTGGATAAATTTTGTTATCATAGACAATACATTAGGGATTCGAAAGATTTCGACCTTATTTTACGGGAATATTCCCCAATTTTTGTTGATATTTTAGGTGATTTTTTATGAATTATGAGCTTTGGCCCCAAATTATAACCGAACTGCGCAATCATTTGAGCCAGAATGCGGTTGACCACTGGTTTATGAATGTGTTGGCGGTGGATAAAAAACAGTCTTCATTATATTTGAAGGTATACAGTAATGAGCAGGCGGAATGGATGGAAAGCCATTACGGGCAGATTTTGCATGAAATTGTGACCAAGATTGCCCAGGAAAAGCTGGATATTATCTATTACATAGGTGACAACATGGAGGCTGCCGAAAGGAAGCCGCAGGAGGCGCCGGCCGAATACCGCACCTCTCCTTACATCAAGCCGGCCAACCCCAATGCCAACCGGTTTAATCCGCGGTATAATTTTGAGAGCTTTGTGGTGGGCACCAGCAACCGTTTTGCCCATGCGGCGGCGTTGGCGGTGGCTGACCGGCCGGCTAAAAACTATAACCCGCTGTTTATCTACGGCGGAAGCGGCCTGGGCAAGACCCATTTGATGCACGCTATTGGCCACCGGGTGACACAGAATAATCCCAACGCCAATATTTTGTATATCTCTACCGAGACTTTTACCAACGAATTTATCAGCGCGGTACGGCAGGGTAATATTGAAAAATTTAAGCTGAGATACCGTAATGCGGATATTTTGCTGATCGACGATATTCAGTTTTTGGCCGGCAAGGAAACCACGCAGGAGGAATTCTTCCATACCTTTAATGCGTTGTATGAGCAAGGCAAGCAAATTGTTATCAGCTCTGACCGCCATCCCAAGGAGATCGCGACTTTGGAGGAGCGTTTGCGGTCACGGTTTGAGGGCGGCTTGATCACCGATGTGCAGCAGCCTGATTTGGAAACCCGTATTGCTATTCTGCAATATAAGGCCGAGATGGAAAATTTGAAAATTACCGAGGATTCCATCGCGTACATCGCCACCAACATTCCGTCGAACATCCGTGAGCTGGAGGGTGCGCTGAACCGCGTGAAGTATTATGCTATGGTCAACGGTTCGCCGATCATCAATCTGGCGCTGACCGAAACGGTGATGGAGGATCTGCTGCCCAACAAGAAAAAGCAGGCGCTGACGCCGGCATTGATCAAGGACTCGGTAGCGTCTTACTTTGGCTTGCAGAGCAGCGATTTGGCTTCTCCGCGGCGCGACCAGAGCATTACCAAGCCGCGGCACATCGCCATGTATTTGTGCCAGACCCTGCTGAATATGAGTTTGAACGAGATTGGCGATAATTTTGGCAAGCGCGACCATACTACCGTATTGCACGGCACCAAGAAAATCACCGCTGATTTGAAAACGGACATCAATTTGCAGAAGAATATCAAGGATCTGACCGAGATGATCACAGGGTAAGATTTTGAGGGGTTTTTGAAGCCGTTGGAGAGTCAGGAAAAGTAGAATAATTGAATTTAGATGAGAAAAATCGTCTGCCGAAGGTAAGGGCAGGCGATTTTTATATTTTAAGAGTTAAGAGTGAATGGTGAATGGTGAAAAGTGAATAGTTAATAAATTATAGTGAGGAAAGGAGGAGAGAAGGAGGAAAGTAGGTAGGTATAAAAGATGTGGATATTATGATAGAAAAGAAATGTGGAAATATAGAGAAACAGTTTGGGCGAAAGATAAAATAAGTTAGGTATAAAAAAATGCAGAGATGGGTGGAAAAACAAAAAATTTATGAAACAGTGGATAAAGTTGGGACGAAAAATAAATGTAGTAAAGGTATCAAATATGCAGGAATGGATGGTAGAAGGAATAAATGGAGATAGTGGATAAAGTTGGAACGAAAGAGGAAAGTAGATAGGTATAAAGAACTTGTCCACAAATGTCCGGAAGAAATAGAAAAATGCTCTTGTGATAATTGTTGAAATATAGTATAATGACTAAAATGGTAGTGCCGCCTGTAATAGTTTTCCACAGAATTTTCCAGAATTGTTGAAAAAGTTGTTATTACGGTTGTTGGAAAAATGTTGGATGCCGGCGAGGATGTTTGAAAATGTTAATTGTGGAATATTGGGGATTGTGAGTATCCACATTGTTATCCAGGGGGAGGAAGCCCGATAAAACCTGACTTGGGGATAGTTTTCCACAATATAAACATGGCCTAATAATACTGCTACTAAATTATTATAATAATAATATATGTGTAATAATATATGTGCATAAATTTGAGAATATGACTGATGATAACGCCAAAAAATTTTTTTAAGCAAAATCTTTTTGGCTGTTTTTTGCCTAATGCTATATTGATTTTATGCTGTTAGGAAGCAAAATATGCTGTAATACCGAAACTGAATGTTTTTTAAGCTTTAAGGAGAGCATCATGAACTTTAATTGCCAGAGAGAAGATTTATTATTTGGGGTGCAGATTATCGGCAAGGCGATTTCTACCAAGAATACCATGCCTATTTTGGCCGGTATTTTGATTATTGCCGAGGATAACCATATTACCATGCGGGCGACTGACCTGGATATTGCGGTGCAGTGCGATGTGCCGGCCGATGTGGTAAGCCCCGGGCGGTTGGTGATTGCCGACGGCAAACGGTTTATTGATATTGTGCGCCAGCTGCCGGATAATAATATCAATATCAGCCTGATCAACGATTATGATGTGAATATCAACTACGGTATTTCTTCTATCAATGTACGCGGCTTTGAGAGCGACCAGTTTCCGCATCTGCCGGATTTGCAGGGCGAGCTGGCCGGCAGCCTGAAAGGTGATATGTTTGCCAGAATTGTGAAGCAGACAGCCATTGCCTGCGCCAATGATGAAATTCAGCCGATTTTGACCGGTATTATGATGGATATTGACGGGGCGAACATTAACTTTGTGGCGACCGACTTCCACCGTCTGACCTTATCCAAGGCGGTGTGGCAGACGGACAACACCGCGGCGATGAAGGTTATTGTGCCGGCCAAGACCATGCTGGATGTGGCTGCGCTGGCTGATGCCGAGGAGGAAGTGCAGATCAACATCAGCAGAAATAATATTTGCTTCCGCCTGGGTTCGACGATCATTATCTCCCGGTTGATTTCGGGGCAGTTCCCGGACTATCATCCGATCATCCCGAAGGAGGAGCAGTTTAAGCACCGGATTTTTGTGAATAAGAGTTTGTTTAACAGCTCTTTGAAGCGTGCCAGCCTGCTGAGCAAGGACGCCAACAACACTGTGCGTCTGGAATTTAAGCCGGAGCAGATAATAATGACCGCCAACACCAGCGATATTGGCAACATCCGTGAGGTTATTGCGGCGACGGTAAGCGGTGAGGAGCTGCTGGTGGGTTATAATTTGAAGTATATTCTGGACTTTTTGAAGGTAAGCAGCAGCGAGAATATTTATATGCAGCTCTCCGGTAATCTGACCCCCGGCACTATGACCGAGGAGGATAACGAAAGCTTTATTTATATTATTTTGCCGCTGCGTCTGGTGAACCCGTAAGCGAGGAATTTGATATGAATAAGGAAAATTTTATGGCAGATATGCCCGAAAATGTGAATAAGATTGCGGTGAACAGTTTTCCGATCACTTTGACCCAGTTTTTGAAGTGGGCCGGGCTGGTGCTGACCGGCGGCGAGGCCAAGGAGCTGGTGCGTGAGGGCTTGGTGCTGTTGAACGGGCAGGTTTGTACGGTGGCCGGCCAGAAATTGCAGGCCGGTGATTTGGTAACCCTGGCTGCGGATGATGAAGTGGATGAGGAAATGCATTATCTGGTGATGGCAGAGGAATTTTAATAATTTAATAGAAATTAAAATAGGCGTGCAGAGTTTTGTACGCCTATTTATATAAGGTTTTATACAAAATTTTTAGGAGCCGTGGGAAAAGGGCAGAGATTTTTATAGTGAAAATATGATGGAGTAAAAGAGAAAGTAGAAGTTTTTTTATAGAAGATAGTAGTTGGGTATAAAAAATATAGTTTATATTTGGAAATACCGATATGTTGAGAGAAAAAATAAAGTAATTTATTGCAGAGAGTAGTTGGGTATAAAAAAGGGAGGTGGCCGAGGTGCTGCGCTTGAACAGCATATTGCTGCGGAATTTTCGTAATTATCACGAATGCAGTTTGCATTTTCACCCGAAGCTGAATATTATTTGCGGGGATAATGCGCAGGGCAAGACCAATTTGTTGGAGGCCATCGCTTATCTGAGCCTGGGGTCATCCTTCCGTGAGCAAAATGAGGAGAAAATTAAGCGGTGGGATGAGGATTTCTTCTTTTTGAAGGCGGAGCTGTGCGATAAGGGCGGCAGTCACACGCTGTCTGTCGGGTATCAGCGGCGGCAGCGGTTTTGGAAGAAGGACGAGGTGCCTTGCAAGAAAATCAGCGAGATTGCCGGGTTTTTGCATACGGTGGTTTTTCAGCCGGAGGATTTGGAGCTGGTGAAGAAGGGGCCAGAGGTGCGGCGGCATTTTTTGGACCGCGAGATGATCCAGCTGTACCGTGGATATCACCTGTATTTGAGCAATTATAAGAAGGCCCTGATGCAGCGCAATAATTTCTTAAAGCAGCTGGATTTTAAGGCGGGGGCAGAGGCGGCAGATGCCGAGTTGGCGGTGTGGGATGAGCAGCTGGCCCGAAACGGCGCGGTGATTATTAAAATGCGGCGGCAGATGTTGGCGCACCTGAATGAGATTAGCCGGGAAATTCATGGCAGGCTGACGGGCGGACAGGAGGAGCTGCGGCTGGAATACAGCTCTCCGTTTGCGGAATTACCGGAGGATGCGGGCGAGCAGGACTATGCCGAGGCGCTGCTGACGGCTTATGCGGCGGGGCGTGAGGAGGAAAAAAGGCGGCGGCTGACGCTGGTGGGACCGCACCGTGATGACTTCCGCATATTTATTAACGGAGTGGACGGGCGGCATTACGGCTCTCAGGGGCAGCAGAGAACGGCGGCGCTGGCGCTGAAATTATCGGAGATCGAGCTGGTGCAGCAGGTGGCCGGTTATTATCCGCTGCTGCTGCTGGACGATGTGTTCTCGGAATTGGATGCCAACAGGCGCAGAGCACTGCTGCGGTTGATGTTGAATAAGGCGCAGATTTTTATTACATCCACCGATGTGGGCGACGATTTGCCGGTTTTGCAGCCTAACGATTATTACAGTTTCTCGGTAAGTGCGGGGAAGGTGCGGCGTGTTTAATTAAAAGTGGATATTAAGCAGGTTTGCGAGGGCAGGCCTGCTTTTTTATTCTATTTATATTTTTATTTTTATTTTTATTTACATCTTTATTTACATCTTTATTTACATCTTCCAGACGCGGGCATAAGGCTGCCAATGCCATTGAGCGAGCAGATTATCCAGATGGGCGGTGGCAGGGGTGACGGGCATGGCCTGCATGGCGGTATTATTGGAAATAACAGCAGCATTGGTGGGCAGATTATTTACGGGGTTGGATGGATTTACGGCCGGCTGCTGATTAAGATTGCCGCCGAGCAGATTGCCCAAACCGGATATAAGACCGGAAATGTCATTTAAGGAAGATGGAGCGGCGGTTTCGGCTACTGCATTATTTACGGTTTCTGTGGCGGCTGTCGGTGCGGGGTTTAAGGCTTGCAGCATGGTTTGCAGCTGTTGGGGATTTTGGCCGGTAAGCTGGGATAACATCGAAAGGGATTGCGGATTGGCGGCCACCTGATTGACCATGTTTAATATTTGGGGGTTATCGTGCAGCTCGGTCAGCGTGGTGGGCAGATTTAAGCCGGATTTGCTGCCAAGGCCGGCCAGGCCTGCCGGGTTCATCAGGCCGCCGAGATTGCCGAGGGGATTGCCGCCCAGCATATTCAGCAGATTAAGCGGATTGGGGGCGGGTGTGTTTATATTGGGCATATTTGGGAGCTTTAAGCCGCCGAAAAGCTGAGCCAGCGGATTAAAGGGCGGCTGAGGGGAAGGCTGCGATGAGGCTTGCGGCTTATCATTAGGCTGCTCATTAGGCTGCTCATTAGGCTGCTCATGTTTTTGGTCGGCCTGGGTATCGGCTGTAAGATTTTCCTCATCTTTTGTGATGTTGATTTCGGGCTCTTTGATCTCATCAATAATTATTTCGGCGGAGATTTCGGTGGGTGGCTGCCAGGCGTCGGTTATGTCGGCATCGGGCAGGTTTTGCAGCATATCCGCCAGATTTTTCAGGCTGCGGCTTAAACTTAGCAGGTGGGAGATAAGCTCTTGCTTGGTCATAAAAATTCCTCCTTTATTTGGGATATTGGGACAAACGGGCGGATTTACAGCAAAAGGCGGCCGGCGCAAACCGGCCACCCCAAGCTGGATTTGTGGCGTAAATTTTTTGGGGATAAATCAGTTGCAGTTGTTGCAGCCGCAGTTCCAGTTGCAAACCAGGCCCAGAATGCTCTGCAAAATGGTCAGCGTAACCACAATGTTTACCCATTCGCCGACGAAGCAAAATGCCGAGTTGCCGAGATTGGTGCCGGTGTTGGTGCCGAGAACGCCGTTTCCGCAGCCGCAGCCACAGTTGCTGCCCCAGTTGCCGCCGCAGGAATTGCCGCAGTTGTTACCCCAATTACCACAGGTGTTGCAGCAGTTGCCGAAGATAGAGTTGGAAAGCATAAGCGATGACCTCCTTTTTCATTTTGATATATTTTATGGTTAACGACTTTTGGTGGTGAAAGGAAAATTTGCTTACTCGCCGCAAGCCGTGTTGCTATCCTATGACAAAAGCTGAGATTTTTATAGTGATTAAATAAAACGGGAAGAAAAGAAAATTATGGTAAACAAGAGTGGATGGGTACAAAATAAGGTGAAAGATTAGAGAGGAACGGGTAATTTTAATCAAAGGTGAAATTTTTATGGTAAACGAGAGTAGATAGGTACAAAATCAACCGCAGTTGTTGCAGTTATTGCAATTATCACAGCCGCAGTTATTGCAGTTATTGCAGCCGCAGTTATTGTTGCGACGGCCCAGACCGCCCAGCGACCAGGTGTTGCCAAAGATGCCGAGATTGCTGAAATCGCAGTTATTGCGGCGGCGACGGCAGCAGCAGTTGTTATTGTTACAGCAGCAGTTGTTGTTATTGGTGTTGGCGGCTGCGGTGTCATTGTTATTGCAGCACCGACAGCAGTTATTGCAGCAGTTATTACAGTTATTATTACAGCAGGCCATGTTTAAGCCCCCTTTTGTTTTGGTTTATAGTACAGGTTATGCGGCGGGGGGCGGATGGGTGCGGGCTTGTATAT
Source organism: Bacillota bacterium (assembly GCA_017397935.1). GTDB lineage: Bacteria > Bacillota > Dehalobacteriia > UBA4068 > UBA4997 > Avidehalobacter. The sequence continues at coordinate 65,751 of JAFQHN010000001.1, read as the reverse complement.
GAATAAATGCAAAAATGCCGATAATTTGCTTGAAGATGCGAGGAAAGTGTGCTATAATTACCCTATTGTAAACCTAAAAAATTTGCCGTGCGCTAAGCGCGGTGAGGAGGGGGAGAGATTGATGGCTAAGCACATTCAGGTTGTGGTTAAGGGTAAGTTACAGGAAACCGCTAAAAACGGCGGCTGCGGCAGCTGCCAAAGCTCCTGTCAGTCTGCTTGCAAAACCTCTTGCACGGTTGGCAATCAGGCCTGCGAAAAATAAATTTTTGCAGAATCAGCGGGGGCATTCTTTATGCCCCCGTTTGATTTATTTGAGATGAAATTTGTTGGGGTTATCAAATGTTGAGTAAAATTGACGGTTGGTTAGTTGATAGTGCCCCCGTTTGGTTTATCTAAGAGCAAATTGGGGTGATTTTGCCGAATGTTGAGTGAAATCGGCAGTTCGTGGATTGATAGTGCCCCTGTTTGGTTTATCTATGGGAAAATCTAAGAGAAATTTACGAGAAAGTTTAAGGATAGCATCTAAGAAAAAGGTGCTTAAAAAATAAAAAATTTTGGGATATATTGAGGTAAGTTTATGGTTTGGGAAAATTTTGATGTATCGGAACTGGCCAAAATTCATTGGTTTGCTGTGCCTGACGGTTGGCTGCTGCTGGATATTAACAGCGGCTCGGTGATGCGGATCGATGAGGACACCGTGAAGTGTCTGAACAAATTGCAGGCCGGCGAGGAGTTATCTGCGGATGAGCAGGAGATTGCCGAGGAATTGATGGCGCTGAAAGAGGAGCAGGTGCTGTTTACCGATGACGCCTATTTGGGCAAGTATATTCCGCCGGCGCCGGTGTTGAAATCGCTGTGTTTGAATATTTGCCACGACTGTGATCTTCGCTGCCGTTATTGTTTTGCATCCACCGGCAGCTTTGGCGGCAAACGCAGCATGATGAGCTTTGAAACGGGTGCGGCGGCCCTGGATTATCTGCTGACGCACAGCGGTATCCGCAAATTTTTGGAGGTTGACTTTTTTGGCGGTGAGCCTCTGCTGAATATTGATGTGGTACAGCGGCTGGTGGCTTATGGACGGGAGAGAGAAAAGGAATTTGGCAAGACGCTGCGCTTTACCTTTACCACCAACTGTGTGGGCCTGACGCCGGAGATTGCGGCCTGGGCCGAGGAAAATGCCGTGAGTGTGGTGCTTAGCCATGACGGGCGCAAAGAGGTGCATGACCGCCAGAGAGTTTTCCCCGATGGCAGCGGCAGCTATGAGCAGGTGACCGAGAACATCAAGATGTTTTTGGCGCAGAACACCCGCCAGAACGCCATTGTGCGCGGTACATATACCGGCTATAACAAGGATTTCAGCGAGGACATCAAGCATTGGCTGGATATGGGCTTTCCGCGTTTATCCATGGAGCCGGCGGTGGAGCTTTATGGCCCGCGCAAGCTGCATGAGGAGGACCTGCCCCAGCTGAAAGAGGAATATTGGAAGCTGGCCGAGCTTTTTGAGGCGCGGCGTGAGGAGGGCAGACCTTTTGACTTCTTCCATTTTAAGCTGAATTTGAAGCAGGGGCCGTGCCTGCCCAAGAGATTGACGGGCTGCGGCGCCGGTTATGAGTATATGGTGGTAACACCTGAGGGCGAATTTTATCCTTGCCACCAGTTTGTGGGGCGTGAGGAGTACAAGCTGGGTACGGTGGCGGAAGGTGTTTGGCCAAAGAGTAAGGAATTGGTGGATAAATTCCGCAACGCCCATGTGTATAACAAGGAAAGCTGCATGAACTGCTGGGCGCGGTTCTTTTGCAGCGGCGGCTGCCATGCCAATGCCGATTTGTTCCACCACGATATTATGCAGCCTTATGAACTGGGCTGCAAAATCAGCCGAATCCGCCTGGAATGTGCAATTTGGCTGGCTGTTAAGGAGGCTGAATTATGCGATTAAAGGGTGCGAATATTGTTGTTGAAGCTATCAGAGCCGAGGGTATTGAAACTGTTTTCGGCTATCCGGGCGGCGGTGCGCTGCCGCTTTATGACGCCCTGTATGACAGCGGTCTGCGCCACGTGCTGACCCGCCATGAGCAGGGTGCAGTACACGCAGCCGACGGTTATGCCCGATTTACCGGTAAGGTGGGTGTTTGCATTTCCACCTCCGGCCCGGGAGCCACCAATCTGATCACCGGTATTGCCACCGCCAATATGGACTCCATCCCTATGGTGTGCATTACCTGCCAGGTGGTGCGCGCGGCCATTGGTAAGGACAGCTTCCAGGAGGCGGATGTGGTGGGTATTACCACGCCCATTACCAAGCATAATTTTTTGGTGCAGGACGTTAATGATTTGGCATTGACGCTTAAAAAAGCTTTTTATATTGCCCGTAGCGGCCGCCCCGGCCCCGTGGTGGTGGATATCCCCAAGGACGTATTTTTGGATGAGGCGGAATGGGATTACCCCGAAAATCTGGACCACCTGCATTGGAGTTATCAGCCGAAAACTGAGGGCGGCACGGCCGATTTGCAGGCTATTTTGGACGTCATCAACCGCAGCCACAGCCCGGTGCTGTTTGTGGGCGGCGGTGTGGTAAGCTCCGGCGCGTCTGATTTGCTGAGAGAGCTGGTGGCCAAGACGAAAATCCCCGTGGTGGCCAGTTTGATGGGCCTGACTGCGTACCCTACCGATGATGAACTGCATTTGGGTATGCTGGGTATGCACGGCACTTATGCGGCCAACATGGCGGTACAGCACGCCGATTTGCTGATTGGTGTGGGTGTGCGCTTTGATGACCGTGTGACGGGCACGCTGAACACCTTTGCGGCCGGCGCCAGAGTGGTGCATTTGGATATTGACCCGGCCGAGTTTAATAAAAATGTACGCATTGATTATCGGCTGGCCGGTGATTTGAAGTGGTCTTTGCCGCTGTTGATGCAGGCCGAGACCGGTAATTTGAGCGATTGGCTGGCCAATTGTGCCAAATGGAAGCAGGAGCATCCGATGAGCTATGAAAAATCTGCCGAGGTTATCAAGCCGGAGTATGTGTTGGAGGAGCTGAACGATTTGACCAGAGGCGAGGCGGTTATCGCCACCGACGTTGGCCAGCACCAGATGTGGTCTGCCCAGTATCTGGATTTTAAGCACCCCAGAACTTTTTTGACCAGCGGCGGCCTGGGTACTATGGGTTACGGTTTGCCGGCGGCGCTGGGTGCGGCGGTTTTGGCCGGGGATAAAGAGGTTTGGTTGGTATCCAGCGACGGCAGTATTATGATGAACTGCCAGGAAATGGCCACGCTGACCGAGGAAAATCTGCCGGTGAAGATGTTGATTTTGAACAACCGGGGCCTGGGCATGGTGCGTCAATGGCAGAGAATGTTCTTTAACAACCGTATGTCGGCATCCAAGCACGAGTTCAAGATAAGTTTTGCCAAGCTGGCCGAGGCTATGGGCTGCACGGGCATTACCGTGGAGAAGGCGGAGGATGTGAGGGCTGCCTTGGAGCAGGCCAGAAATACCCCCGGCCCGGTGCTGGTGGAAGTGTTGGTGGACGAGGAAGAAAATGTTATGCCGATGGTTGCGCCCGGCAAGTCACTTTCGGAAATGGTTTTTGGGGGGAGTGATTATTGATGAAGAGAAAACAACTGGCTGTTTTGGTAGAGGACAGCCCCGGCGTACTGACGCACGTTTCGGGTTTGATTTCTCGCCGGGGGTATAATATTGAATCTATCGCTGCCTCGAAAACCGAGAAGGAGGGCATTACCCGCATTTCTCTGGTGGTTTCTATCGAGGAGGATTGGCAGTTGGAGCAGATAATGGCTCAGATAGAGAAGCTGGTGCAGGTGTACCGCGTGGTGCATTTGTCGAAATCGGCGTCGATGAGCAGGGAGCTGGCGCTGGTGAAAATTAAGACCTCGGATGAGTATCGGCAGGAAATTATGAGCATTGTGGATGTGTTTATGGGTCGCATTATCGACTTTAACGCTGAGGCGATGGTTATTGAGGTGACCAATGACAGCAAGAAGATCGATTCCTTCTGTATGCTGATGAAGAAATACGGCATTATCGAGATCATCCGTACCGGCGAAATCTCTTTGAGCGTGCTGCCGGTAAGCTTTATCGGTGACCTGTAAGCAAGGGTACAAGAGCAGATTTGGTAAAAAAACTGATTGCGGTTTTGGTAAAAAGTACAATTAAGGCACCATAGTAACCAAGGTATAAAAAAGGCCTAAGTTAGAGGAAAAAGCTGATTGCGGTTTTATGAAAAGCATAATTAAGGCTTTATAGTAACTAAGGTATAAAATAAAGCTGAGATTAGAGGAAAAAACTGATTGTAGTTTTCGCTGAAAAAGTGCAATTCAGGCACCAAAGAAACTAAGGTATAAAAAAGCCGAGATTAGAGGAAAAACTGATTATGGCTTTTTTATGAAAAGTAAGATTGAGGCTGTATAGTAGCTTATGTATAAAAAAAACGGTAGCGACAAGGTAAAATGTCGTTACCGTTTTTTGTGTGAGGAAATGGAGCGTTACATATCGGCGGAGATATTGCCGGTGCGGCCGGCGCCGATAACGCCGCTGTTTTGGTAATCGCTGTTTCTGACGCCGGTGCCGATGCTGTAACCGGAGCCGTAGCCGGCTGCGCCGGTGCCGTTGTTATCGCCCAGGCCGTTGTTGGTGTCATAGCTATCAGACAGCATGGAGTTGCCGGTGTTGGTGGCGTTGGGGTTATAACCCGTGCCGTTGTTGCTGGTGCCGGGGGCGGTGTTGCCCATGCCCATGCCGGTGTTGGTGCCTGTGCCAGTACCTGTGCCTGTGCCGCTGCCGTTGTTGTCTGAACAGCCGGCCAGAGAGGCGGCTATCAGCAGGCAGGCCAGCATTACGCCGAAAAATTTCCTCAGCTTACTGATTTTATTGCTTGCTTTTCTCATCTTTTGATCCTCCGTTTACTAAGTTTTATGGGTTTGCTTGTTGTAAATTGCGCCTTTTCAGGTCTGGTTTTAGTATGGGAGGATTTTGCGCTGATTATGAGTAAATTTGGGGCACAATGGGGCGGTTTTGCCTGCCTTTATTTGGCAAATTAAAAACCGCCGAGTAGCATCGGCGGCTTTGGGGGGTGGTTATAACTCAAACACGCTGCCGCCCAAAAACTCTTGCAGCAGAGAATAAGCGGGCACGGTTTTGGTTTCTTCCGGGGTGAAGCAGCTGACCAGCCGCAGCAGCCGACGGGCCTCGGGGTAAGCGGGGCTGGATTGCGGGATTTGCAGCAGATAAGGCGTAATCAGCGGGGAGAGCAGCGAGAACTCATAAATCAGCGAGGTGTTGAAGTAAAAATCGGCCGAGTCCTGATAAGGGAAGATGTTTTTTTCTTCTCCGGCACGCACTTTTTGCCAATTTAACAGAGTTTTTTCGGCGGAGATACCACGGAAGCGGACATCGCGCACCAAACGGCGGATCTCACGGTTATCGCTGGTGGAGATGGGGGTGAGGGCGTCTAAATTAAGCGCCGTCATGCAGGAGATGTAAATTTTCAGCTTATTCTCGGCCGGGATTTGGGCGGTGAGGGTTTCATTGATGCCATGGATGCCCTCTACCAGCAGGATATGCTGCGGCCCAAGCTGCACGGGTATGGTGCGCTGGCTGCGGCGGCCGGTGATGAAATCAAACACCGGCATTTCTACGGCCTCGCCGTTGATCATTTGCTGTAACTGGCGGTTGAACAGCGGAATATCTACCGCCTCCACCGCCTCGAAATCGGGCTGGCCGTCCTCGCCGGGGGGCAGCTCATCATTATTGATGAAATAATTGTCCATGGAGAGGGTGATGGGCTTTAAGCCCTGGCTGCGGAGCTCTATGGCCAGACGGTTGCAGAAGGAGGTTTTGCCCGATGAGCTGGGGCCGGCAATCAACACCAGCTTAACACGCGGAAAGGCGGCGGTGATCTCATCGGCGATCTGCTGCAAGCTGCGGGTTTGGCGGGCCTCGGCCATAATCACCAGATTGTCAAAATCATCGGTTTGCACATAGCGGTTTAAGTCACAGCAATAATTGATGCTGTGCAGGCTCATCCATTTATTGTAATTTTCCAGCGTGGCGTTAAGCGTTTTGGGGTAAACCAGCGCCGAGAGAGCTGCTTCATCCTGCCGGCAGGTGTTGGTGGCCGCCAGAATAAAGCCGTCTTCAAAGGGATGGAGGCAGAAGCCGTTGAGATAACCGGTGGTGGGCACCAGTTTGCTGAACATATGCAGCGTGGTGTCTCCCAGACTGTGCAGCGTTACCTGCTTATCGGGCAGCTGGCTGAGGTTTTGTGCTTTGGGCTCGTTGCCCTGGGTGCGGAAGAAATCTACGGCGTGCTGCTTGGTGACCACGCTTTTGCGGATGGGTAAATCAGCCGCTGCCAAATGGTGCATGGCTGCCGCCAGTTTAGCAATATCGGCCGGGGTGAGGGGGGGAAAATCGGCGGTGGGCAGCAGTTTGCAGAAGCGGCCGTTGCGCAGAGAATGGAAAATGTGCAGCTGATATTGTGGGAACTCCTGCCGGGCGGCCACGGCCAGCAGAAAAGCCAGCGAGTTTTGCAGCACCCGACTGCCCATGGGGGTTGAAGCGTCCAGCCAGGTGATGTCATCGGCGGCAAACAGGGGATAATTTAAGTCTTTTAACAGGTTGCCGCAGATGGCTGCCACAATTTTCGGCTGATCATCACTCTGGGGGGGCAGCAGCTCTTTAAGAGGCTGGCCCGGTTTGGCCTGGGTGGTGCCGGATTTTTGGCCCCAATGCCAATTTAAGGTAAAAGTGTTGTGCATATATTCACCTACTTAAAAAAAATCTTGTTGAATGTTTAATATATATGACGGATTATAATAAGGTTTCTTATAATATTTATTATAACAGGTTTTCTTATAACAAGTTTTCGGGGTTCAGGCCCAACAGCTCATCCACGACGAAAAGGCCGTTTTTGCGGATAAGCCGGCCGTCGAAGTAAATTTCTCCGCCGCCCATTTCTTCGGTTTGGATATGCACCAAATCCCAATGAATGCTGCTGCGGTTGCCGTTTTCGGCGTCCTCATAGCAATCGCCGGGGGTAAAATGGAAGCTGCCGCGGATCTTCTCATCAAAAAGGATGTCGCAGATGGGGGTGGTAACATTGGGGTTGACGCCCAGCGCAAACTCACCGATATAACGCGCGCCTTCGTCGGTATCGAGGATTTTGTTGAGCTTTTCGGTATCCTTGCCGGCGGTGGCCTCTACGATTTTGCCGTTTTCAAAGCGCAGGTGGATCTGCTGGAAAGTGGTGCCCTGATAGAGAGAGGGGGCGTTGTAGGTGATCTCGCCGTTTACCGAATCCCGGACGGGGGCGGTGTAAACCTCACCGTCGGGGATATTGCAGTCGCCGGCGCATTTAATGGCCGGGATGTCCTTGATGCTGAAAGAGAGATCGCAGCCGTTGCCCTTGATCTCTACGCGGTCGGTGCGGTTCATCAAATCCACCAGCTTATCCATCTCTCGGCTCATTTTGGCGTAATCCAGATTGCAGACCGAGAAATAGAAATCCTCAAAACGGTGGGTGGGCATTTTGGCCAGCTGGGCCATGCTGTGGTTGGGATAACGCAGGATTACCCATTTGGTATGGGGCACGCGGATGTCCATGTGGACCGGCTGCTGCCAGAATTTGTTAAACAGGGTTACTTTATCCTGCGGCAAATCGGCCATGGCAAAGCTGTTTTCTCCGGCACGGATGCCGATGTAAGCGTCCATATCCTGCATACGGGCGGCTTCATAGCGGGCGCACATTTCCATTTGCTGTTGGGTGCAGTTTTTCAGCAGGGCCTCTTTGATCTCCTCCTGCTTGATGGTGACAAAGGGCAGGCCGCCGGCGGCGTAAACCTCGTCGATAAGGGCAACCGTCAGCTCTTTGGCCTCTCCGTTGACCTCGATAAGCACTTTTTCTCCCGGTTGGATGCGAGTGGAATATTGCACCAGATTGCGGGCCAGTTCAGAGATTCTGGGGTCTTTCATAATATATTTATCCTCCCTTGGTTAAATACAAAGTTTATTTTTGGTTTGGCTACCCAAATTTTCCGACCAAATTTTATTGCCGGGGCCAAGCGGGGCAGGTTGCAATTTGGGCTTTTTAATGCTAAACTTATTTTAGCCAATTATGCGCAAAAAAACAATGCACAGATCAAGTAATCTGCATTTTTATTAAGATTTTTGGTTGATTTTAACAGATGATTTTAGATTATTTATTAACAGTTGGGGAAAATAAGGGAAAATTGTGGAAATTTGCGTCAAATTGGGCGCAAAATGTCTGCATAGCGGCGGAAAGTTTTAACGGTTAGGGACAATAAGGAAAATTTGTGGAATAACTGGCGAAATTTGGCAGAAAAGTCGGTATTTTGGTGAAAAAAAATGTCGGTTGGTGATAACTGCCGCCGGTTGGCCGAATAATCGGCAGAAACGGTGGAGAAAGTGAATAACCTTGTGGATAAAGTGGATTATCACCACCAGATGTTGTGTAAAAACCACCGAATAAGGCGCACAAGACGGAAGATATGGGCAGAGAAAGTTTGAGAGAACGGTGAGAGCGGATAGGTGTAAAAAAAAATTGAAGTCAGTTGAGTAATAAGTGAGAGTTGGATATAGGAAAAAGTTTGAGAATACGATAAAGGTAGATAGGTATAAAAAAATGCAGTAAGTTGAGTAATAAGTAGAGTTGAATATAGGAAAAAGTTTGAGAATACGATAAAAGTAGATAGGTATAAAAAAAGGAAGTGGGAATATGGGCGGAGGATATATTGATAACAAGGGCAATTATGTGAACCCGCGGAATAACCGGCAGCAGTTGTTGACGGTGGCGCTGACCAATGCGCTGGCCATGCTGGTGGCAGAGCGGCTGGTGGGCGGCCTGCATTTTCAGAGCTTGCTTTCGCTGCTGGTGGCGGCGGCGCTGTTTACGGTGTTGAATATCAGCATTAAGCCGGTGCTGCAAGTGGCTGCGCTGCCGCTGACGGTGCTGACGATGGGCCTGTTTGCGCTGGTGCTGAACGGTTTTATGCTGTGGCTGGCGGTGTGGCTTATCCCCGGCTGCACGGTAAGCGGTTTTGGGGCGGCGATTTTGTCCAGCATTGTGATTTCTCTGTGTAATATGCTGATTGGCTGGATTGTTGCCAAAATCTGATTGTATGCAGTATTATGCAAAAAAAGCGTAAAAATTTGCTGTTTCTCTCTTGTTTTTTGGGCTCAATAGTTGTATGATATAAGAATTAAACAAACAAATGTCTGCTGAGTAAAGGCAGCGGTTATCTAAGATTTTTTAGGAGGTTAGGTATTATGGGTAAAATTTACTATCAGGAAGATTGTCAGCTGGCGCTGTTGAAGGACAAAAAGATTGCCATTATCGGTTACGGTTCTCAGGGTCATGCTCATGCTAAGAATTTGAAGGACTCCGGCTGCAACGTTATCATCGGTTTGTATGAGGGCAGCAAATCCTGGGCCAAGGCTGAGGCTGAGGGCTTTGAGGTTTATACCTCGGCTGAGGCTGCCAAGCTGGCTGATATTATTATGATTTTGATTAACGATGAATTGCAGGCCAAGATGTATAAAGAAAATATTGAGCCCAACCTGGCCCCCGGCAATATGCTGATGTTTGCTCATGGCTTCAACATCAACTTCGGCCTCATCAAGCCCCCGGCTGATGTTGACGTTACCATGATTGCGCCCAAGGGCCCCGGCCACACCGTGCGCAGCGAGTATCAGGCAGGCAAGGGTGTTCCGTGTCTGATCGCTGTGGAGCAGAATGCTACCGGCCAGGCGCAGGATTTGGCTCTGGCTTATGCGCTGGGTATCGGCGGCGCCCGTGCAGGTGTGCTGGAAACCACCTTTAAGACCGAGACCGAAACTGACTTGTTCGGCGAGCAGGCAGTTCTCTGCGGCGGTGTCTGTGCCCTGATGCAGGCCGGTTTTGAGACTTTGGTGGAGGCCGGCTATGACCCTGCCAACGCTTACTTTGAATGTATCCATGAGATGAAGCTGATCGTTGACCTAATTTACCAGAGCGGTTTTGCCGGCATGCGTTACTCGGTATCCAACACCGCTGAGTTTGGCGACTATGTAACCGGCCCCAAGATCATCACCGAGGACACCAAGAAGGCTATGAAGAAGGTTCTGGCTGATATTCAGGACGGTACCTTCGCCAACCAGTTCCTGCTGGATATGTCCGAGGTCGGCGGCCAGGTTCACTTTAACGCTATGCGCAAGAAGGCTGCTGCTCATCAGGCAGAGGCTGTGGGTGAGGAGATCCGCAAGCTGTATAGCTGGAATGGTGAGGAGAAGCTCATCAACAACTAACCTTTCATAAGCAACAATAACCAACAATATAATAAGGCCCGCAATAAGAATTGCAGGCCTTATTTTTGTGTTTTTTATTAAAGTCCGGTCATGCTTTTCTCCCAGGTCCATTCAAGGATCTCGGGCAGGTCTTTGCCGTACTCGCTGATGTACTGCTTGTGCTCGACCAGCTTATCCTTCATATTCTGCACCAGATAAGCGCCGCGGTTGCCCAAACCCGGCAGCAGCGCCACCGCATCCTGCACCAGATGGAAACGGTCCAGCGAGTTTTGCACGCGCATATCAAACGGGGTGGTGATGGTACCCTCCTCCACATAGCCGCGCACCGTTAAGTTGCGGTTGTGGCGCCGATAAGTCAGCTCCCGGATCAGGCTGGGGTAGCCGTGATAAGCGAACAGAATCGGCTTATCCTTGGTGAACAGCAAATCGTAATCGGTATCGTCCAGGCCGTGGGGATGTTCGGCACGGGGCTGCAATTTGAACAGATCCACCACATTGATGACGCGGATTTTCAACTCCGGCAGGTTGCGCCGCAGAATGGATACCGCGGCCAGAACTTCCAGAGTGGGAGTGTCGCCGCAGCAGGCCATGATGATGTCGGGCTCGGCGCCTTCATCGTTGCTTGCCCACTGCCAGATGCCGATGCCCTGCGTACAATGCTTGACGGCCTCATCCATCGTCAGCCATTGGGGGCGTGGGTGCTTGGAGGCCACCAGCACGTTCACCTTATCACGGGTGCGGATACAATGGTCGAAGCAGGAGAGCAGGCAGTTGGCGTCCGGCGGCAGGAAGATGCGCACGATGTCGGCCTTTTTGTTGGCCACGTGATCCAGAAAACCAGGGTCCTGGTGGGTGAAGCCGTTGTGATCCTGCTGCCAGACATGAGAGGACAGCACAAAGTTCAGCGAGGCGATCTTCTGGCGCCATGGCAAATCACGGCAGACTTTAAGCCATTTGGCGTGCTGGCTGAACATGGAATCGACAATGCGGATAAAGGCCTCGTAGCTGTTGAAGAAGCCGTGGCGGCCGGTCAGCAGATAGCCTTCCAGCATACCCTCGCACATATTCTCGGAGAGCATACTGTCGATCACGCGGCCGTCGGCGGCCAGAAATTCATCGTCGGGCGTAACATCGGCGCAGAACTGGCGGTTGGTCTGCTGGAATACGGCTCCCAGACGGTTGCTCATCGTTTCATCCGGCCCAAAGATGCGGAAGTTGCGCTCCTCCTGGTTGTCACGCACAATATCCCGCACAAATTCGCCCAGCACCAGCATATCCTGCGCCAATTTGCTGCCGTGCTGCTCAAATTCCACCGCATAATCACGGAAGTCCGGCAGGCGCAGATCCCTCAGCAGCAGACCGCCGTTGGCCACGGGGTTGGCACCCATGCGGCGGTTGCCCTGCGGTACAAAAGCCAGCAATTCGGGCAGGGGGCGGCCCTGCTCATCAAACAGCTCCTCCGGGTGATAGCTTCGCAGCCATTCTTCCAGCAGCGGCAGATTTTCGGGGTTATCGCTGCTCACCAAAATCGGTACCTGATGAGAACGGAAGCTGCCCTCCACGGTTTTGCCGCCGATTTCTTTGGGTCCCGTCCACCCTTTGGGAGAACGCAGCACGATCATCGGCCACACGGGGCGGTTGGTATCGCCGGCGGCGGCGTTGGTTTTGATTTCTTTAATGTCAGCGAGTGCGGCATCGAGTGCGGCGGCCATTTGCTGGTGCATATATTCGGGGTCATCGCCCTCCACATAATAAGGCAGCCAGCCGCAGCCCATAAAGAACGAAGTCAGCTCCTCTTTGGAGATGCGGGCGAAGATGGTGGGGTTGGCAATCTTAAAGCCGTTTAAGTGCAGAATCGGCAGCACCACACCGTCGGTCAGCGGATTTATCAGCTTATTGCCCTGCCAGGCGGTGGCAAGGGCGCCTGTCTCGGCTTCGCCGTCGCCCACCACGCAGGCCGCAATCAAATCGGGGTTATCCAGCACCGCCCCAAAAGCGTGGGCCAGCGAATATCCCAGCTCGCCGCCCTCGTTGATGGAACCGGGAGTTTCGGGCGCAACATGGCTGGAAATTCCGCCGGGAAAGCTGAACTGCTTGCACAGTTTTTTCAGCCCCGCCTCATCCTGCGTGATGTTGGGGTAAACCTCGGTGTAAGAGCCTTCCATCCAGGTGTTGGCCACCATAGCCTGGCCGCCGTGACCGGGGCCGCTAATGTAAATCATATTCAAATCGTGGTTTTTGATCACCCGGTTTAAGTGGGCGTAGATAAAATTCTGGCCGGGTGCGGTGCCCCAATGCCCCACCACATTGGGTTTGATGTGCTCGGGGCGCAGCGGCTCCCTCAGCAGGGGGTTATCTCGCAGGTAAAGCTGGCCGACAGAGAGATAATTGCAGGCACGCCAATAGGCGTCGATAAGGCGCAGCTCATCGGCGTTTAAGGGTGTTTGCATGGTTGTTTGATTGGGTATTTGATTCGTCATATTCTTCAACCTCCTTTGGTTTCCAAGCTAAATTGATTATATCACAGCCAAGTTAAGCTAAAATTAACACCGTTTATATTATGCGTTTATATTATGCACCGAAGCGGCGGTGGTTAAAACTGTTTAATTGGTGATAACAAAAGCAGCACAGCGAGAAATTCCGCCATGCTGCCGTAAATTATTCATCTTCCAAATCATCTTCTGCATCTTTTTCTGCATCTTTTTCTGCCGTATCGGCGGCCGAAATGGGCGCAATCAGGCCTTCGGCATAGTCAGCAAAGTAGTTATCAATGCCGTCAGCTATGGCCTGGGCCAGAAGCTGCTGATAATCCTCATCACCCAGCTTGGCACATTCGGCAGGGTTGGTCATAAAGCCCAGCTCCACCAGGCAGGCGGGGGCAGGGTTTTGCGTCAGCACCACCAGGCGGGATTCCTTGACACCGCGGTCATTGGCACCGGTGGCGTTGATAAGCGCGGCCTGCAAATAGGCGGCCAAATCCGCATCGGAAGCATCAGCAGGGGCGATGTAGGTTTCAATGCCGTTGGCAGAGGCGATATTCTCAGCCGCATTACAATGAATACTTACAAAAATGGGCGCATCATATTCCTGCGTCAGCTTGGCACGCTCCATCAGCTCGGGGTACTCGTCCTCGGTACGGGACATAATGACCTCATAATCGGCGTCTTGCAGCAGATCCTGCACCAGCAGGGCCACCGCCAGCGTAATGTCCTTTTCAATCAGCGCACCGCCGTTGGTGCCGGGGTCCTTGCCGCCGTGGCCGGCATCAATTACCACGCGGCGGTACAGGCTGCCATCATCATCAATACCGGGCGGCTCGGGTGCAGGCTCTTCATCCTCCGGCTCCTCGACCACCGGGGGGATGATGTCCACATTACGCTCTGCCTGCTGATAATTGACAGTTGCCCCCAGGTTCTCGCTGACAAAACGCACCGGCACCATGGTACGGGCAATTTGCTCGTGCGTCACCAGAGACACGCTGACATTATCGGGCACAGGGGTCTCCACGCCGTTGATCAGCGCCACATTACTGCCGATGGTCAGTACGATGGTTTGACCGTCCTGCGTGATGGTTACGGTGTTGGTGGATTTCTCCCACACCACTTGGGCCTGCAAATTCTCGCTGATCAGGCGTACGGGGACGAGAGTGCGGCCGGAGATGGCCATGGCAGGAACATCGCTGGGCAGATGTTGGCCGCCAAGCGATAAATTGACGGGGATAACCTCGGTGCGGCGGTTGGCGTTGATGTCATAATCAAACAGCCAGACCTCCATGGTGTCGGGCAGGGGTGCGATTTCGGTATTATCTGCCGCATCGTCAGCCTTATTGTCAGCCTTATCGGGTACAGTTGCATCCGGCTGCACCGGCGTTACGGTTTCATCATCGACATTTTCATCATCAATAACTTCATCATCAATAAATTCATCATCGGCCGGCGTAACCACGGCCAGATTTTCGTCTTCATCCACCGGTGTGGCGTCTGCCAATGCGGTGGTGGGCAGGGCCAGCAGCAATAACAACAGCAGCAGGGGCAATAATCTTCTCAATAATTTTTTTGATAACAATTTCCTCACGGGGCGTCCTCCATTCAACCTAAGCAACTATCACACAAAATTGCAGCAAAATATATCATCGAACTTTATTTTAACATATTTCTGCAACATATTTCAACTTTTGCGGCCATCATTCGGGCCAAATCCGCAAAATCCGCAAAAAAAGCGTGCCCCGCACAGTTTGGCAGGACACGCTTATTAAAATCAAAGGGAAATCAATGGTGGAACAGGCGCACACCGGTAAAGGCCATGGCGATGTTGTATTTATCGCAGGTTTCAATAACATTGTCATCGCGTACCGAGCCGCCGGCCTGCGCAATATAAGCTACGCCGCTTTTGTGGGCACGCTCAATGTTGTCGCCAAAGGGGAAGAAGGCGTCAGAGCCCAGACAAATGCCCTCGGCCTGAGCCAACCAGGCCTTTTTCTCGGCTTCGGTCAGCACTTCGGGCTGCTCGGTGAAGAACTGCTGCCAGGCGCCGTCGGCCAGAACATCCTCGTACTCGTTGGAGATGTAAACGTCGATGGTATTGTCACGGTCGGGGCGGCGGATACCCTCCTTGAAGGGCAGAGCCAGAACCTTCGGATGCTGACGCAGCAGCCAGACATCAGCCTTGTTGCCGGCCAAACGGGTACAATGGATACGGGATTGCTGGCCTGCGCCGATACCGATGGCCTGACCGTCCTTGGTATAGCAAACCGAGTTGGACTGGGTGTATTTCAGCGTGATCAGAGCGATGATCAAATCACGCACAGCGTCGGCCGGGATCTCCTGATTTTTGGTGGGGCGCCTGTCCAGCAGGCTCTCATCAATTTTAATGTTGTTGCGCTGTTGCTCAAAGGTCACGCCGAAAACATCCTTGGTTTCCAAATCTGCCGGCTGATATTCGGGGTCGATCCGGATGACCAGATAATTGCCGTTGCGCTTCTTGCGCAAAATTTCCAGCGCCTCAGCCGAGTAAGAGGGGGCAATAATGCCGTCCGAGACCTCGCGCAGCAAGAAGCTGGCCGTCTGGGCATCGCACTCATCAGAGAGCGCCACAAAATCGCCGTAAGAGGACATTCTGTCGGCACCGCGGGCACGGATGTAAGCGGTGGCGATGGGGGATAACTCCACACCCTCCACAAAATAAATCTGCTGCAAAACGGGCGAAAGCGGCACGGCCACAGCGGCACCTGCGGGGCTGACGTGCTTAAAAGAAGCCGCAGCCGGGAGGCCGGTTGCCTCCTTCAACTCTTTAACCAGCTGCCAGCTGTTAAACGCGTCCAGCAGATTGATGTAACCGGGGTTGCCGTTTAATACAGTAAAGGGCAGCTCGCCCTGCCTGGCAAAAACACGGGCCGGCTTCTGGTTGGGGTTGCAGCCGTATTTCAAAGATAACTCTTGCATGATAATACTCCTTTATATTATATTTATTTATTCTGTTTAATTTTCGGCACCTTGGGTAACTTCTTCCACATATTGCAGGTAAGTTTGCAGATAAACCTTATTGGCAAAGGCCAGCGTGGCCGCACGCACCAGCTGTGCCTCGGGCAGAGTCCCCGACGGCTGCTCGATAAAAGCGGCGCTGTTTTTGGTAAAAACCGCTACCAGCGCACTTTCCAGCGCCTCGCAGAAATAATCGTAGGCCTGTGCTATGGGGCAGGTATCAATTTGCAGACGGATACCCCGGCAAATATCGGCAATGGGCAGCACCTGCTTTAACACGCAAACCACCATCAGATAAGCCAGATGATTGCGGTTATAGCGCTTCTTCTGCGGCGGCTGCACCACACCCTGCTTTACATAATTATTCACCATGGTGGAGGTTATCAGCTTCTCCTTGCCGCCTTTGTCAATGGGCGCCAGGCTGTGTTCGATCACCTTCAACACCTGGTCCATATAAAGCTCTACCTGCGGAAACTCGGCGTAGCGCGGACAATGAAACCTTAATACTGCCTCTGTCCAGGCCTCGGGCAAATTGTCCGGCGATACATTGGACATGACATCACCTCTTTTTCGGTTGCTGATTTAATGATTTGCCAACACATATTGGCACATTCACCCAAGACAATATTAGCAGGTTGGGCGCAGGATGTCAATTTATTTTGCCGGGTTTTAGTTTTCAAAACAAAATCAGTTGGTTTTGGCCAACTGATCATTGTTTATTTAGAGAAAAATCTTAGATTCGGGGGTTCAGCATGCCGCGATTACTCATATTTGGCACGCGCACCGCCAATCAGCGGGGGACGGGTAACAGCCGCCGTAACCGTGGCCTGCCCCAATGTTTTGGCCGAGAGGCGCACCGGCACGGCCACGCGCTTTAAGTGCATACCAATCAGCGTCAGGCCGATGTCCAAGCCCAAATCGGCAGCAATCTCCTGCACCAGCACGGGCTGATGCAGCTGCGGATAAAAGGCGGCGGCAAAGCTGCCCCCGGCGTGCGGTTGGGGCACCGCGCTGACTATTTGCAGGCCATGTTCCCCGGCGACGGATTTTTCTACCACCAGGGCACGGTTAAGATGCTCACAGCATTGGGCGGCGGCGTGGATGTGGTAAGCCTCGGCAGCAGCCAAAACCTCCTCGGCAATCATCTGCCCCAGCTGTTCACAGCCGGCGCGGCCGATATGCTGCCCCAAAACCTCGCTGGTAGAGCAGCCGACCACCAGCAGAGAACCGGCCTCCGGGTGGGCGGTCTGCAAAAATTCAGCCAGCAGAGCCTTAATTTCCGCCCTAAGGTCTGCCTGCTGCTTTTCGGTCAGCGTAGATTCGATATAGCCGTGCTCGCTCATTTGCTCTGCGCCTTCACAATGTTGGCCAGCTCCTCGGCACGCTCAACGGCCATGGTGTCCTCGATGCTGGTGATTTTATCAATGCGGCGCTGGTGGCGGCCACCCTCAAATTCGGTGGTCAGCCAGGTATCCACAATTTGCAGAGCAAGCTCCGGGTCTACCACACGGGCGCCCATCGTAAGGATATTGGCGTTGTTGTGCTGGCGGCAGGCCTCGGCCGAGAACAAATCATGGCACAGGGCGGCACGCACACCGGGGATTTTGTTGGCGGCGATACCAATGCCGATACCGGTACCGCACAGCAAAATGCCGCGCTCGCACTCGCCGTTGACCACGGCCTTGCCCACAAAAAAAGCATAATCGGGGTAATCCACCGATGCCTCATCAAAGGTGCCGAAATCGCGCACCTCATAACCCTTGGCCTCAATGTGCGCCTTAACCTTTGCCTTCAACTCATACGCCGCGTGGTCGCAGCCCAATGCGATTTTCATAACCAAAAGACCTCCCATAATTTAACCCAAAAAACATAAAATGCAATAGAAAACTTTGGCAAAAACGCAAAAAAACAGCGATATTTACCATACGCAGTACCCATAACAGGAACTGCCTGTTAAATATTCGCTGTAATTGTTGATTATCCTTTTTTGCCAAGGATTTATTATGCGTTATTCTGTTTGATCAGCCAGTTTGGCGGCCAATTTGTCCAGCAGGGCCTCAATTTGGTCGGCACAGGCGGCGTATTCCTCAAAATCACCGCCAAAGGGGTCGGCAATATCACCCTGCTCGCCCACATATTCGCTAAGAGTGAAAACCTTATCACTAAGCTCCGGCAGCGCAGATAAAATTACCTGCTTGTGGCTTTGGCCCATCGTCAGCACCAAATCGGCATCTGCCAGCAGATAAGAGGACAGGCTGCGGCTGCGGTGGTGGTCAATGTTAAGTCCGCGGCTGTTCATGGCATCCACCGCGCCAATGCTGGGCGGAAGCCCGCTTACGGCCCCCACGCCGGCCGAAGTAACCTCCATCTGCGGCATTTTGGCCTGAAACATCGCCTCGGCCATGGGGCTGCGGCAGGTGTTGCCCGTGCAGACAAAAAGAATTCTCAGCATATTATCAAACCTCCTTGTAAAGTACGGTTTATATAAAGTACGGTGTATAATTTACTTACAGCTTGTCATTGGCCGCACCGGCGGCTTTTTTCAGGCGGTTCATCACCGCCAGCCCCAAACCGTGCTCGGGGAAGACCTCGGCCAGCACCAAATCGGCGTTTATCTCATCCGTCCAGCGCAGCGCGGCAAACAGATTCTGCGCCACCTGCTCCAAATCATCACCCAGCAGGAAACAATGCTCGGCCTGCGCCAAACCGCGCATACCCTGCATACTGGCCAGCACGGCAATTTTTGGCTGCAAGTTGCCCTCATCCACAAAACGCTGCCATGCCGCCACATAGGTGTCATAAATTGCAGCGGGCGGGCAGAGGATAACCTTGGCTTTGGGGGCGTAATGGCGGTACTTCATGCCGGGTGCACGGGCGATACCACCCTCCGGCAGGCGTGTTTCCTCGGCCAGGCCGGGTATAAACTCGGCCAAATCGGCTGATGTTATCACACCGGGACGCAAAATTGCCGGTACCGGCGATGCCAGATCCAGCACGGTGGATTCCAGACCGGCTGCGGCCTCGCCGCCGTCAATGATCAGTGGAATTTTGCCCTGCATATCCTCATAGACATGGTAAGCGGCAGTAGGGCTGGGGCGCCCGCTAAGATTGGCGCTGGGGGCGGCAACGGGCACTTTGGCGGCACGCAGTAAATCCAGCGCGGCAGGGTGGGCAGGCATACGCAGGCCCACGGTGTTTAAGCCGCCGGTGGCAACAGAGGGCAAAACCGGCTTGGCAGGCAGCACCAGCGTCAGCGGTCCCGGCCAGAATTCGGCCATCAGGCGGCGTGCCAGATCAGAAACCTCGGCCAGCTCATCGGCCTGCGCCTCATCGGCAATATGCACGATCAACGGGTTATCGGAGGGGCGGCCCTTGGCCTGATAAATTTTGGCACAGGCATCGGCGTCATAGGCGTTGGCGCCCAGACCGTACACCGTTTCGGTCGGGAAGGCCACCAGCTCACCGTTATTCAGCAGGCGCGCGGCCTCGGCAAACATCTCCGTCAGATTTTCCTCACAAAAATAGCTGACGATTTTGGTATCATATTTATGTTCGGCTCCCATGATTTCGGCGCACCTCCTTCTATTTTAGTTAGCTTTCTGCCCCTGCACCCAGCGGTTTAAGCCCGCCAGGTCCTGTCCGTGGCAGATGTTGACAAAACCGGCCTCACGCAGCAGCTCACTTACGGCTTCGGCCTGCTCACAGCCGATTTCCAGCAGCAAAAACCCACCGGGCAGCAGGTAATCTGCGGCCTCGGCTGCCAGGCGGCGGTAAAAATCCAGACCGTCCTCGCCGCCAAACAGCGCCAGCGCAGGCTCCCGGCGGACATCGGCCGGCAAAATCTCATCGCTGCGGATGTAAGGCGGATTGCTGACAATCAAATTAAATTCAGCACTCTGCGGCAGCGCGGATAACAAATCGCCCTGCTTAAAATCCACCGCCAGATCATATTTGGCGGCATTTTGGCGGGCAATATCCAGCGCATCCTTGCTGATGTCGGCGGCAGTTACTGCTGCCAATGGCCGGCTGTGCTTAATGGCCAGCGCATAGGCACCGCTGCCGGTGCAAATATCGGCCACCTGCTGCGGTTCATCCTGCGGCAGCAGCGACAGGGCCTGCTCGATCACCACCTCGCTGTCCCAACGGGGAATCAGCACGGCCGGTGAAACTATCAGCTCGAAATCCCAGAAGGGCTGCAAACCGGTGATGTATTGCAGCGGCTCACCCTCTGCCCGGCGTGCGGCGGCCCGGCGTACCTCAGCCTCTACCTCGGCCGGCACCTGCTGCTGGCGGTGCAGCAGCATTTGGCTTTTGCTCTGCCCCCAATAATGCGAGAGCAGCCACAGAACTTCATGCTCGGCGGCAGGCAGCACGCTTTTCAGCTCGGTCAATAAATCGGTCAGGCGCATTTTAATCCACAGCTTTCAGCTTCTCGGCCTGGTCGGTGGTGATAAGCGCCTCAATCAGCTCATCAATAAAGCCCTGCAAAATGGTATCCAGCTTGTGCAGGGTAAGGCCAATGCGGTGGTCGGTAACACGCCCCTGCGGGAAGTTGTAAGTGCGGATACGCTCCGATCTGTCACCGCTGCCCACCATGGATTTGCGCTGCTCGGCCTCGGAGCCGTGGGCCTCCTGCATCATCTTCTCCAAAACACGGGCGCGCAGAACTTTCTCGGCCTGCTCACGGTTTTTGTGCTGATTCTTCTCATCCTGGCAGCTAACCACAATGCCGGTGGGGATGTGCGTAAGTCTCACCGCACTCTGGGTGGTGTTTACGCACTGGCCGCCGGGGCCGCTGGCACAGAACAGATCCACACGAATATCACCGGGGGCAAATTCCAGCTCTACCTCCTCGGCCTCGGGCAGCACCGCCACGGTGGCGGCAGATGTGTGAATACGGCCGCCGGATTCAGTCTCGGGCACACGCTGCACACGGTGTACGCCGCTTTCAAATTTCAGCTTGCTGTATGCGCCGCGGCCCTCCACCAGAATAACGATTTCCTTGATGCCGCCAAGGTCGGTATAGCTGCTGGACAGCACCTCCTGCCGCCAACCCATGCGGTCGGCATAGCGGCTATACATCTTCTGCAAATCACCGGCAAACAGGCCGGCCTCCTCGCCGCCGGTACCGGCGCGAATCTCCAAAATAACGTTCTTTTCATCGTTGGGGTCTTTGGGCAGCAGCAAAATCTTCAACTGCTGCTCCAAATCCGCCGAGGTCTCTTTCAACTCATCCAATTCCGCCTGCGCCAGCTCACGCATTTCGGCGTCTTTCTCAATTTCCAGCAGCTCTTTGGCATCCTCAATGCCGTCCAGCGCCTGCTTATATTCACGGTAAGTCAGCACGATAGGCTCCATATCGGCGTGCGCCTTCATCAGCTTTTGCCAGTTGGCCTGGTCAGCAATAATTTCGGGGTTGGAGATATCTTCGGTCAAAGCGTCATATTTTTCCGCCAGGGCGGCAAGTTTTTCCAGCATTAAATTCCCTCCGTGGTCAAAATTGTATTTTCATTATTAACATTGTTGTTCAGATTATCTTTGGCCTTGTTTTTGGCGGCCTGCTCGGCCTGCAAGGTTAATTCATCAATCATCTTAGGCGGCAGCTCATTATCGGCGGCACCGGGGAAGGCGGGCACCTTCAACAGCGCAGCCATGGCCACCTCAATTTCCCTGGCATCCGGCTCTTTGGTGGTCAGCCTTTGCAGCTGCAAGCCGGGCGCAATCAGTATTTTTACAATCGGGTTGTCGGGGTATTTCAGCGGCAGGCGGAAGACCTCATAGGCCACACCCATAACCACCGGCATGGCCACCAGCTTGGTGATAATGCGGCCGATTACGCTGGTATTGCCCACAAAAGTGAAGATAAGCACCATCATAATCAGGCTCATCACAATAAAACTGGTGCCGCAGCGGCAGTTGATGCGCGATTGCTTCTGGATATTCTCCACCGTCAGCGGCAGGCCGGCCTCCCAGGCGTTGATGGTTTTATGCTCGGCCCCGTGGTATTCAAAAACCCGCGCCACATCAGGGATTTGGCGGATGGCCACCACATACCCCAAAAACAGCGCCACACGGATCAGGCCCTCTATCAAACTGCGGCCAAACGGCCCCAGATAATCCAGCGTGAACGAGGCGAGAAATACCGGCAGGATAACAAAGAAAACCGCCGTCAGCACCAAGGCCATACCGATGGCCAGCACCATATCCTGCCAGGTCAGCTTGTCCTCCTCTTCCTCGCCGGCCTGGAAGGCTGACCAGGTGAGGGAAGAAAACCCCACATACATTGATTCGGCAAAGGATACCACGCCGCGGATCAGCGGCAGCGTCAGCAGCTTGTGGCGGCTTTTGATGGATTTACGCTTGCCGGTTTTATAGACAATGCGGCCGTCCGGTGTGCGCGACGCCATGGCATAACCCTGCGTCCCCTGCATCATCACGCCCTCAATCAGCGCCTGGCCGCCAAAATATTCCGGTTGATTATTTTTCGGCATTTTTTATACTTTATCTCCTTTCTGCAAACCTTTTACGGCTTGCTTTCATATCTACACCATTACACACTTGGAGTATTAGGCTTTTATACCTTTATCTCCTTTCTGCAAACCCTTTTAGTTTGCTTTCATATCCACACTATTGTACACTTGGAGTTTTGGGATTTATACCTTTATCTCCTTTCGGCAAACCCTTGCAGTTTGCCTCCGCATTTACAACATAATACACTCACTTTAACTGGCTAATATTGAGCCAATATCAAGTATCCGGCCAAAAATCTTCCTTATTATAATTATAACATAAAATCCATACGGCATAACAGCCTTTTTAACAGCTTTTTTATAGTGAAAAAGCGGTGAAACTACCGAAGTAGCATCACCGCCCACAATCCTCAGAATTTTATTCCCGGCAGGAATCTGCCGTAAGTCCTCAAAAAAAGGAGAATGCCATATCGAGGGTTTCATCCGACCAAATTCAGTAGAATTATTTGAGGCCGTACTTTTTCTTAAACTTGTCAACACGGCCGCCTGCTTCAACCATCAGACGCTTGCTGCCGGTGTAAAAGGGATGGCACTTAGAGCAAACTTCCACCTTGATTTCGCTGTTGGTGGAACCGGTCATAAACTTATTGCCGCAAGCACAAGTTACTTCGATTTCCTGATACTTAGGATGGATACCTTCCTTCATACGAATTCACCTCTTTCTGTTGTTTCTCGCTTTTGCCGGCGCGGGTATCAACTTCCGCACCGTACTCTCAAAACAAACGCCCCCTTGGGCAAAATATTCAACCCAATCACAGGGAACGCCATCTTTTCAATAGCCTAACAATTATAGCACAGCAAAGGTGCATTGTAAAGGGGTTTTGTTAAATTTGACAGGTTTTTCACAGATTTTTCACAGGCGGCAAAAGCAAACCTGCAAAGACATGATATTATGGCAAAATAAAGTGATGATTAAGAAGATTTTGCTGCAAAGGTATGGCATTTTCTTGCACAAAGTGCTATTATTTATGTAATGTTAAATAGATTCTATAAATAGGGTCATATTATGCCATATTGTACGGAGCCGTTAATAAAGTATTTATACAGGCATGATAAATTTATAGTGTAAGGTTTTTTTAAGTTATTTTTTGCAGATTTTTTACACAGCTTACGGTTTTGCCGGCTGCGTAGGATATTTAAGAGGAGGTGCGGTTTATGCTTTTGGGTTTGGTTTTGCTTCCTTTTGCCGCTGCTTTTTTAATGCCGCTGCTCAGCAAAATCCTCAAAGATAAAGTTGGTTATGCGGCGGTGTTGGTGCCGCTGGCGCTGTTTGCCTCGTTTTTGTCGCTGCTGCCCAAGGTAAACGCCGGTCAGACGGTGGCTTTCAGATATTCGTGGGTTTCTAACCTGGGGCTTGATCTGGCCGTGCGGCTGGACGGTCTTTCCATGCTGTTTGTGCTGCTTATCAGCGGCATCGGCCTGGCGGTAATGATTTACTCCATCTTTTATCTGCACCATAATGAGCGTTTGGGAAATTTCTATACCTTCATTATGCTGTTTATGGGGGCCATGCTGGGTGTCTGCACATCCGCCAATCTGATTTGTATGTATATGTTCTGGGAGCTTACCTCGGTTTCCTCGTTCCTGCTTATCGGCTTCTGGTATGAGAAGGAAAATCCCCGTCTGGGAGCCCAAAAAGCGCTGCTGCTTACCATGGCCGGCGGTTTGTCCATGCTGGCTGCCATCCTTTTAATCGGTCATGTGGCCGGCAGCTTTGCTATTGATGATTTGCTGCGCTCGGCTGATGTTTTGCAGGCCAGCCCGCTGTATCCGGCGATGGTTATTCTGCTGCTTATCGGTGCTTTTACCAAGAGCGCACAGGTTCCGTTCCACATCTGGCTGCCCACCGCTATGGAAGCACCCACCCCGATCAGCTGTTATCTGCACTCGGCCACCATGGTTAAGGCCGGTATTTACTTAATCGCCCGTATGACGCCTGTTCTGGGCGGCACCGCACTTTGGGGCGGCATTATTACGGTGGTTGGTCTGTCCTCGCTGCTGTTTGGCTCTCTGATGGCCATTCGTCAGTTTGATATGAAGGGTATTCTGGCTTACTCCACCATCAGCCAGCTGGGTTTGATTATTGCGCTGTTTGGCTTTGGCACCGAGGCTGCCATTGCCGGCGGTTTGTTCCATTTGCTCAACCATTCGGCCTTTAAGGGCAGCTTGTTCCTGATGACCGGCGTGGTTGACCATCAAACCGGTACCCGTGATGTGCGCCTGCTGCACGGTTTGGCCAAGGTTATGCCGCTGTCGGCGCTGGTTGCCTGCATCGGCGGTTTCTCCATGGCCGGCCTGCCGCCGTTCTCCGGTTTCCTCAGCAAAGAAATGTTTATGGAGGCCGCAGCCGAGGCACATTCCTCCAATTTGGCCTTTATGGGTGATTTGGCTTACCTCATTCCGTTTGTGGCGGTGGTGGCCAGCATCTTTACCTTTGTATATTCGGTGGCCCTGTTCTGCAAGATCTTCCGCGGAGAAAAGGTTACCACCACCACACCCAAGTACCCCAAAGAGGGCAGCCTGGGTATGCTGATCCCGGCTCTGGCGCTGGTCAGCTTAAACATTATTATCGCTGTTGTGCCCAATCAGACTTATAATCTGCTGGTTAAGGGTGCGGTGCAGTCGGTGGCGCAGGTGGCTTATGATGCCCATATTGCCTTCTGGCACGGTGTAACCCCCGCGTTGATCATGACCTGCATTGTGGTGGCCTGCGGCCTGCTGGTTTACCGTGCTTATGATTGGGTTAAAAACCTGTTCCTGTCTTATCAGCTTAACCATGGGGCAGAGGCCGCTTATCAGAAGTTCCTGCACGGCTTCCCCGGTTTTGTCGGCAAGATGATGGACAGCCATGTTAACGGCCGCCTGAGTGATTATGTGGCCGGTACCTTCCTGGGTGCGCTTCTGTTCATCCTTGGCCCGATGATTTACTTTAATGTTTGGAGCATGATCGACCTCTCTGATCTGGCCCCGGTGGATATGCTGGAAATCACGCTGGCTGTGGTAGCTGCGCTGGCGGCGCTGGCGGTGGCCACCTTCAAGCGGCGCATTTGGGCCATTCTGGCACTCAGCGTTGTGGGCTTCTGTGTTTCTTTCTATTTTGTTATTATGCGCGCACCGGACCTGGCACTTACTCAGCTGATGGTGGAAACTATCAGTACCGTGCTTTATCTGCTGGTGCTTTACAAGCTGCCTTACGGCATGATCCCCGATAATCCGCCCACCCCCAACGGCCGGCGCACCGTCAACGCGCTTATCGGCTGTCTGGTTGGTTTGGTGGCCTTCACCGTTTCGATGCTGGGCCAGGGCTGCAAATACTTCGATACCATCGCCTGGTTCTATAATGAAAATTCCAAGACTCTGGGCGGCGGCAACAACATTGTTAACGTAACGCTGGTAGACTTCCGTGGCTTCGATACCATGGGCGAGATCACGGTTTTAAGCCTTGCGGCCATCGGCGTTTATATTGTGATTAAGCTGGGACGAAACCATCTGTATGACCGTCACGGCGTGGAGCCCTCCGGTGCGGCAGTGGCTGATTTTAACGATACCGGCCATGATACCGTGGTTATCGAAACTGACCCGTACTTCCAGGATAACGAGGATCTGCGCTTCCCCGTAAGTCCGCTGTAAGTGGTCAGGTGCTTAATTCTGAATTTTGGATGTATTCCGTAGGGAAGGAGAGCTGATGATGGTTAATAAAAACACAGAATCTTCAAACCCCTTGGGCGAGCTTATCCCTGAGATGGAAAAGCGCGAGGAGCGCATTGAAACCAGTAAGGTGATTGAGGCCGTAGAAAATGATTACGAGCCCAAAGGCGGCGGTATCAACAATATTTTATTAAAAACTGCCTCCATGGTGGTAATTTGCTTCATCATGCTGGCCGGTCTGTATATTCTGGTGGCGGGGCATAATGCTCCGGGCGGCGGCTTTATTGCCGGCCTGATGATTGCCGGAGGTATGGTGCTGCTGTACCTGTGCTTCGGCAAGCCTTTCCCCGATGCGATGAGGGTATCTCCCCGCATTTTGCTGCCGATGGGTTTGACCTGTGCGCTTGGCACCGGTGTGGCGGGCACCCTGTTTGGTATGCCGTTTTTGACCCACGCCTTCGGTCATGTTCATATTCCGTTCTTCGGCAACTGGGAGCTTACCTCGGCCTCGGTTTTTGACTTTGGCGTTTTTCTGGTGGTAATCGGCACCTGTATGACGATTATCTTAAATATCGGTGAGAATAAATGATCCTGCTGCAATTTTGGGGTTCAAAGCACTGGGTACTGTGAGGTCTTGGTTATGGAACTTTTAATTTCAATCTTAATCGGTATTCTATTTGCCATCGGCGTGTATATGATGTTAAGCCGCAAGCTGCTCAGAATCATCATCGGCTCGGCATTTCTCTCTCATGGCACGCTGCTGATGCTGATGACAGTGGGCAAGCTGAAACGCGGTGCGCCGCCCATCATTGTTGAGGGTGTGGAAAATCCGGTCTATGTGGATCCTATCCCCCAGGCGTTGATTTTGACGGCCATTGTAATCGGCTTTGCCACCACGGCTTTTGGTCTGGTGCTGGCTTACCGCTGTTATCAGGAGTTGGGTACAGATGATACTGAGCAAATGAGAGGTAGTTTCGATGAGCACTAATTTGATTACACTGCCAATCATCATTCCGATGTTCACGGCCATCGTCTGTATGTTTCTGCATGGCCGTAATATTCAAATCCAGAGGGTTATTGCCGGCATATCGGCGCTTACTTCTCTCGGTGTGGCATTAAAGATTTTCAGCGAGGTTGCAGACGGCGAGACTGTGCTGGTTTTCACGGCCTCCGGCTGGCAGGCACCGTTTGGTATCGTGCTGGCGGTGGATATTTTCTCCTCCATTATGGTGATATTGATTTCCATTGTGTCGGCGGCCTGTTTGTATACTGCCTTTGTGACCATGGATAAGGCGCGCGAGGAAAACTACTTCTACCCCGTCTGGTTCTGCATTATGATGGGTATTAACGGCTCCTTTGTGACCGGTGATATTTTTAACCTGTATGTAATGTTTGAGATTATGCTGATGGCCAGCTATGTGCTGTGCGTTATCGGCAACTCTCTGGGGCAGTTGAGAGAATCCTTCAAATACTTAATCCTCAACATGATCTCCTCCACCATCTTCGTGATCGCGCTGGCCATGCTTTACGGCATGATGGGCACGCTGAATATGGCGGATCTGGCTCAGAAAATAAGTATGGTGGAAGACCAGAGCCTTATCACCGTCTGTGCGATGATTTTCTTTGTGGTGTTTGGCTTAAAGGGTGCGGTGTTCCCGCTGTACTTCTGGCTGCCTCATACTTATACCGAGCCTCCGGCTCCGATTGCGGCGATGTTCGGCGGCGTACTTACCAAGGTCGGCGTTTACGCCATGATCAGGGTTTTCACCTTGATTTTCGTTGGTAATGTGGCCTTTACTCACACCATCATTTTGATTGCGGCGGCGTTTACCATGCTGCTGGGCGTTTTCGGTGCCATCTCCCGCATGAACTTTAAGGGTATTCTTTCTTTTCATGTAATCAGCCAGGTAGGTTATATGATTATGGGCCTGGGCCTGTATACCGTTTGGTCGCTGGCCGGCGCTGTGTTTTATATTGCAAACCAGATGATCATTAAAACCGGCCTCTTTCTGTTTGAGGGCGTAACCGAGCAGATTACCGGCACCGGCGATTTGCGGAAGATGGGCGGTCTGCTCAACAAATATCCGTGGTTGGGCTGGGGCTTTTTGGCGATGGCCATGTCGCTGGCCGGCCTGCCGCCGCTTTCCGGCTTTTTCAGCAAATTTATGGTGATGCAGGCTGCGGTTCAGGTTGGCAATTACTGGATTTTGGCGGCCGCCCTGATTACCGGCTTCTTCACCCTGTTCTCGATGAGCAAGATTTTCTTCTATGTATTCTGGGGCGAGGAAAAACCCCTGCCGGAATCCGCCAAGAGCATTAAATATGGACGGCTGCTGCCCGGCTGCTTTGCGCTGCTGCTGCTGTCGGTCGGTATTGGTCTGGCGGCCCAGCCGGTGACAGAGATTTTGCTGAGGGCGGCCAACCAGCTGATGAACCCAGAGCTGTATATTCAGGCTGTTATGGCTGTGCCGGGTGTGCGCGGTTAATCTGGCAGCCCCTGCTGTTGATAATAGTCTTCCAATCGAGGAGGCAGAGTTATGTTGGTAGAGATTTTTTTAAGCACAGTATTGGCGCTGGTCTGGGTTGGCCTTACCGGTGATGTTTCGCTGCCGGCGTTTGTCAAAGGTTTGATACTGGGTGTTATCATCATCCACATTTTTGGCAAGCGCACATTAAAAGTGCTGGATTTGAACATACGCCACTATTGGCCGCTGGTGCAGTTGGTATTCATCTTTATGTATGAGCTGCTGGTTGCCAACCTGACGGTTTTGGTTAAGGTGTTCTCGCCCAGGCTTAACATCAAGCCGGGCATTATCAAGGTGCCGATTGAGGTGGAGGGGCCGTTTTGGATTACCACTTTGGCAAATATGATCACGCTGACCCCCGGTACACTTACCGTTGAGGTTTCTCCGGACAATAAGTTCTTCTATGTGCATTGTCTTAATATCGACAACGAAGAAAGTATCGTGTCGGACATCAAAGACACCTTTGAAAAGAAAATTCAGGAGGTGTATAAGCCATGAGTCTGCTGCAAACTTTGTTTGGCGAGGCCACGGTCAATCCTTTTCTGCAAAACCTGCGCATTTTGCCCGTCTTTTTGGATATTGCCATGGTCATTTGCTCGTTTAATCTGCTGAGCTTTTTGTACCGTGTGATAAAAGGCCCTGCCATGGCCGACCGTGCAATCGCCATGGACTCTTGCGGTGTCACCGTGATGAGCCTGATCGTAATTTATTCTATCCGTCAGGGCACCAGCCTGTATATGTCCTGCGCCATGGTTATCGCCGTGCTGGGCTTCATCGGGATGGTGGGCCTCAGCAAATATATTCAGGGCGGTAATATTGTGGCCAGCGGCAACATTGTGCTTAACCGAGAGGAAGCCGAGGACCTGCAAAACCTGCAAGACCCGAAGGTGACCGAGGAGCTGCAAAAGAAGGCGGCCGAGGCGCGGCAAAAGGCGGCGGCCAACTATATCCCCACCGCGCGGCATCAGCGTAAAAACCGCAAGCGTCATCACAAAAAGTAAGGGGGCGGCGATATGGCATTGTTTATTGAAATTTTAATTTCCCTGCTGGTGTTCTTTGGCGCCATCTTCCTGTTGGGCGGTGCGGTCGGCATCCTGCGCTTCCCCGATGTTTACTGCCGTATGCACGCATTGGGCAAAGGCACTACCATGGGCATTATCTGCTTTATGCTGGCAGCGTTTATTTACTTTTGCTGGTCGGGCGTCGGCGTCTGCATTATGAGCCTGCTGGCGCTGGTTTTTATCTCGGTTTCGGCTCCCATCGGTTCGCACATGATTGCCAAAGCCGCTTATCATTACGGTATTCCGCTGTGGCAAAACTCTCTGCGGGATGATTTGAAGCCGGACTGCGAGTTCATCAGCGAGGATAAAGCCGATTTCTAAACCGAATTTCAAAAAAAAATAACAGCTTCAACTTTTTTGCGGTTGAAGCTGTTTTTTATGTGGTATGATTGCCCGTTTCACACCGATAAATCACCGAAGTACACACGGGGGTTAAGATACACGCCGTCCTTGCTGATTTCCAGATGCAGGTGGGGGCCGGTGCTGTTGCCGGTGCTGCCCACCAGCGCAATCTTCTGTCCCTGCTGCACACTCTGGCCGGTTGATACCAACACCCGACTACAATGCGCATAAAGCGTCTGCCAGCCGTTGCCGTGGTCAATCACAACCGCATAGCCGTAGATGTCATTCTTCCAGCCGGCTTCGGTCACTGTGCCGCCGTGCCCTGCCAGAATGGCGCTGCCTGTTTTGGCGGCAATATCCAGGCCGTGGTGCCTGTTTTCTCCCCGCCCGCTGGCAAAGGCCGAGGTTATGGTGCCTTGCAGCGGCGCCTGCCAGATTTCTCCGCCCGTGCTTTGCCGCAAATCAGCGCTGTATTGGCTTCGGGACGCCATAGAAACGGCGTAATCCCCCGGCAGACGCAAAATCTCACCGCCGCGGCAGCAATACCCCACCGACAAATTGTTCATGGCCGCCAACAGCTCGGCATCATAACCCACCCGCCGCGCAATAATGGCAAAGTTGTCACCGGGCTGTGCCGTGTAGCAGCGAATATCCCCCGTTGCCGCCCGTGCCGATTCTGACACCCCGCAGTGGGCGCAGCATATTATGCCAAAAACCAACCCCAAAATCAACGCCGACAGGCGGCAAAAATTGTTGCTTATAACCAATAAACGCAAAAATCGCACCCCTTCCTGCCAATTATCCGCAAAACCTGCTTATGGCAATATATTGCCCGGTTTTGGCAAATATTATCCATGGGGAGAACGCAATAGCACCTCATCTTTCGGCTTGTTGTCAGCTTGGCTTGGTCGGCGTATGCCCAATACGCCTTCCGCGCCGCGCTGCCGTACGCACCGAAATCTGGGGCACTCTTGCGCTCTCCTTTATTAGTAGCTAAATGATGATATTTCTGCTTTCTTTGGTGTACGATATG
This sequence comes from Bacillota bacterium, assembly GCA_017397935.1. Taxonomy (GTDB): domain Bacteria; phylum Bacillota; class Dehalobacteriia; order UBA4068; family UBA4997; genus Avidehalobacter. Next base: position 34,809 of record JAFQHN010000001.1, on the reverse strand, counting down.
TTGAAATCTGTACCACTCTTGTATTTCTTCCACTTTGGTTTACGATAAGCCGCTTTTTCTTCCATCTCTGCCAAACCGGCAGCGAGCCACCGCAGGTGGTGAGCAACGGTTTGGCCACAAATTAAAGGGGCGGTGGGCGGGGTAGTAATATAAAAACGACAATAGCATCTCATCTTCCGCCCCGCAGCCTCACAGATTTTTACCTTGGGTGGTGGTATCGGCGGCGTTAATGTGGTATAATGTGCTATAAATAATCTGTTAAATTTTACGGAGGCCAAAATGTCTGCAATCGCTTTTTCGCTGGGGCCAATCACCGTGCGCTGGTACGGCATATTGATTGTTTCCGGTATTATTATCGCCATTTTAATCTGCCGCAAGCTGGCCGCGGCGCAAAATCTGCCGCCGGATGATATTCTGGATTTGGCACTGGTGGTGGTGCCGCTGGGTATCGTCTGCGCCCGTGCTTATTATGTGCTGTTCAACTGGGGCTTTTACTCCGCCCACCCGTCAGAGATCGTGGCCGTTTGGCACGGCGGTCTGGCCGTTCACGGCAGCATTTTGGGTGGTGCGCTGGGGCTTTGGCTGGTCAGCCGTCATAAGCGTCAATCCTTCCGCCGCTGGGCAGATTGCATCTGCCCCGGCCTGATTTTGGCGCAGGCCATCGGCCGCTGGGGCAATTTCTTCAATCAGGAGGCTTACGGCTATGAGACCGACCTCCCCTGGGCCATGTTCATCGACGGCGCTTATCGCCACCCCACCTTTTTATATGAGAGCCTTTGGGACGTGCTGGGTTTTGGCCTGCTGATGCTGCTGTGGCGCTGTTGGCAGCACCGCAAGGTCGGGGATATCGCCGCCTTCTACATGATTTTTTACTCGCTGGGGCGCTGCGTGATTGAAGGCTTCCGCACCGACAGCCTGATGCTGGGGCCGCTGCGTATGGCGCAGGTAATCAGCCTGGTGGGCGTGGTGCTGGGCCTGCTGCTGTTCTGGCTTAACCGCCAATACCCGGTGCAGGATTTGATTTTCGGCAAAAAACACAGGCGCAGCAAGCGCTGACGGGGGTGAGGATATGAAACAGGTCGCGTTGATTACCGGCGGCAGTCGGGGAATCGGCCGGGCGGTGGCTTGTGCCCTGGCGGCCGACGGCTATCAGGTCGTCATCAATTATCGGCAGGATGCGGCGGCGGCCCGGGCTGTTTGCGATGAAATTGCGGCAGCGGGCGGCACGGCCTGCGCGATTGCGGCTGATGTGGCGGATGAGGTGCAGGTTGCGGCCATGTTTGCCCGTGTTGATGAGCTTTTTGGTGTGCCCGATGTGCTGGTGAACAACGCCGGCGTGGCGCATTTTGGCCTTTTTGATGCCATGTCCACCGAGGAGTGGCGGCGCATTATGGGCGTGAATGTGGACGGCGCGTTTTTTTGCTGCCGGGCGGCGCTGCCGGCCATGCTGCACCGAAAAAACGGCTGCATTATCAATGTTTCCTCCATGTGGGGGCAGGTGGGCGCCAGCTGCGAGGTTGCATATTCGGCCAGCAAGGGTGCGCTGATTGCCCTGACCAAAGCGCTGGCCAAGGAAGTTGGCCCCAGCGGTATCCGCGTCAACTGCGTGGCTCCCGGCGTGATCTCCACCGAGATGAATGCGAAGCTTACGGCCGGGGATTTGGCGGTGCTGGCCGAGGAAACGCCGCTTGGCCGCATTGGCACCCCGGAGGAGGTGGCCGAGGTGGTGCGTTTTTTGGCGTCGCCGCAGGCGTCATTTATTACCGGCCAAGTAGTCCCGGTAAATGGTGGATTGGTTATATGAGGCTCAATAGCGGCACATCTGCGGTGTCCTCAGCCTTCTCACTTGTCGGCGTACCATCAGTACGCCTCCTGCGATTCGTCGGCTGACTCCTTGCATCTGTACCACTCTTGAACCTCTGTAATTTTTGACGAGAACGCAATAGCACCTCATCTTTTATTAGTGACTCAACAGCGGCACATCTTTCATCTTCTTGTTCCGCTTACGATAATCAATAAAAAACAAACTGCCCATGTTGTTTTGTTGGTGCAAGACAAATTGGATAGTTTGTCTTGCTGCTCAAATTCTGGTGGCAGATGTGTTACAATAGGCCGAAAAATTACCTGTCTTGGGCGCAGAATCGGGCATTTTTCCGGAGGACCTTTTTTAATGGTCGGCGCTGCACTCCGTTGGCAGTTTATGCTTATTTCTGGCTGTTTTGGGTGCGGATATGATAAAATATGCCAAAATCCGGCCGAAAATATGCTTTTCGGGTGCAAATATCGTCGAAAATGCTCAAAATTGCCGCCAAATGTTTACGGGAGTATACCCGTTTGGTTGACAATAGACCAAAAACAGCTGAAAGACAGCCAAAAATAACCCCTCCGCAAAGTCTGCGAAGGGGTTTGATTTTTATGCCAAATTTTAAGTGCAAAATTTATTTGCCGAAGTAATTGCGGAAGCGCTCCATGGCCTTTACGGTGTTTTCACGGCTGCCAAAAGCGGTCAGGCGGAAGTAACCCTCGCCCATTTGGCCAAAGCCGCTGCCGGGGGTGCCCACAATGTTCAGCTCGGTCAGCAGCAAGTCGAAGAAGTCCCAGGAGGCCATGCCGTTGGGTGCTTTCAGCCAGACATAGGGGGAGTTCTCGCCGCCGATGCAGAAAAAGCCCAGCTCAGAGAGGGTATCCTTGATGATTTTGGCGTTCTCGCGGTAAATATTGATGGTGGCCTGTACCTGTTTTTGCCCCTCCTCGGAGTAAATGGCGGCGGCACCTTTCTGCACGATATAGGGTGTGCCGTTGAATTTGGTTGTATGGCGGCGGTTCCACAGCGCATTTAAGGAAACGCTTTCGCCGTCGGCGGTATGGCCCATTACACCCTTGGGCACCACCGCAAAGGCGCAGCGAGTGCCGGTAAACCCGGCCGTCTTGGAGAAGCTGCAAAACTCAATGGCGCATTTTTCGGCCCCGGGAATCTCATAAATGGTCTGCGGCAGGGAGTCATCCGTGATGAAGGCCTTGTAGGCCGCATCGAACAGCAGCAGGGCATTCTCGCGCAGGGCATATTCCACCCAGGCGGTCAGCTGCTCACGGTTCAGCACCGAGCCGGTGGGGTTGTTGGGCGAGCAGAGATAAACAATGTCGGCATGGAAATCCGGCGGCAGGGCGCAGAAACCGTTTTCCTCGCCGGTGGGCAGCATTTTGATGGTGCGGCCGGCCATGATGTTGGTATCCACATAAACGGGGTAGACGGGGTCGGGGATGGCTACAATGTTGGCCTGCCCCAGAATATCACCGATGTTGCCGGTATCGCTTTTGCTGCCGTCGCTGATGAAGATTTCATCGGCGGTGAGGTTGACGCCGCGGGAGAGGTAATCATGCTGCAAAATGGCGTCTTTCAAAAAATCATAGCCTTGCTCCGGCCCATAGCCGTGGAAGGTGGCAGCCTCGCCCATCTCGGTCACAGCCTGCTGCATGGCGGCGATAACGGCGGGGCACAGGGGCTGGGTAACATCACCGATGCCCATGTTGATGATCTCTGCCTGGGGGTGGGCGGCGCGGTATTCCTCGCGCTTTTTGGCCACGGTGGAGAACAGATAGCTCTCGGCCAGTTTGGTGTAATTATCGTTGATTAAAACCATAGTTCATCCTCTTTTTTATATATTTTTTTCAGACAAATAAAGCAGGGCGGTATTGACCTGCCCTGCTATTATTATAATGTTTTGATGTGCGATATGCAATAGCCGCGGCCTTTGTATTCAGCACACATTTGGGTTGTGATTTGGGGCGACGCTTACCGGGGGCGTTTATAAATCTTGCCGACGGTGTTTTTCAGGCGGCGGCGCAGCTTTAACGGCAGATAAGCGGGCTCTTGGCGTGTGTCTTTGTGTGCCTGGGCCTCGGCGTAAACAGCCAGCAAATTCTCGGCCAATGCCTCATAGCCTTTTTTGGCCACGGATTGACGGGTGGATTCGGCCAGACGCTGCTTATCCTGCGCGGAAAGGGCGCGATATTGGCTTATCTTCTGCTTTAACTCGGCCGCATCGGCAAAGACAAAGCCGTTGACACCCTCGGTGACCTGGTCGCCGTTTAAGGGGTCATATTTTTGCAGCACGGGGAGACCTGCCGCCATACCCTCCAACATCGAAATGGAGTTGGTATCGGACAGGGAGGCGGTGATGTAAAGCGAACCCAGCGCCAGATAAGGCGGCATATCATCGTGCATGACCTTGCCGGGGAAGATAACACGGTCAGTCACGCCGAGGCGCTCGGCCTGCTGCATTAACTCATCGCGTACGGGGCCGTCACCCACAATCAGCAGTTTCAGCTTGTCCTCGGGGGCTACGGCCTCGGCCCAGCAGTCAATCAGCACATCGGCGCTTTTCTCGCGGCCCAGACGGCCCACAAACAGGGCGTAATCGCAGTCATCGGGCAGATTGTGCTTTTGGCGCACGGCGGCCACATCCTCGGGCCTGATGTTCTCCGGCGTAAACTTGTCCAGCTCTACGGGGTTGGGGATGACACGCACCTGCCGCTTTATGCCCAGCGCATCAACATACTCCTGACATTTAAGCGAGGGGCCGGTGATGGCATCGCAGTTGGTGATGTATCTGCTGATGTAACGGTGGGAGAGGCTGCGGGCAGCCGGAATGAACGGCCGGGGCGCGATATAATAAACATAATCATCGTACATGGTGTGCAGGGTATAAACCAGCGGCACATCATGCTTTAAGGCCCAATGCATACCAAAAAAACCGATGCCGAACTCGGTATGCAGATGGATGATGTCGGGGTTGAAATCCCGGATGTATTTGGAGCGCTGACGACTCCACGGGGTGGAGATGGTGTAGCCGTAGAATTTCTGCGACACATAGCCGGGGCAATAGAGTACGCCGTCCTGCAACAGATGGCCGCCGTAGCTGTTATCGCCGCAGACCACCAGAACCTGATGGCCCAGACGCTCTAACCCTACCCGCAGGGCGTGGACATGGGTGACCACGCCGCTGACATTGGGCAGGTAAGTTTCAGCAAAAAGAGCAATACGCATTATCTTTTACCGGCACAGCCAAGAACGTGGATCATCTTGTGTGCCACAACCTCCTTGATAGCGTTGCGGCCGGGGGTGAGGTACTGGCGGGGGTCAAAGTGATCCGGGTTGTTTACCAGATGCTCACGCACGGCGGCGGTCATGGCCAAACGCAGGTCGGAATCAATATTGATTTTGCAGACGGCCATTTTGGCGGCCTGTGCCAGCATATCCTCGGGCACACCGATGGCATCGGGCATGGAACCGCCGAACTGATTAACCTTGGCTACATAATCCTGCATAACGGAAGATGCGCCGTGCAGTACGATGGGGAAGCCGGGGAGTCTGCGTTCAACCTCGGCCAGAATATCAAAGCGGAGCTGCGGTTTGGTGCCGGGCTTGAATTTGTAAGCGCCGTGGCTGGTGCCGATGGCGATGGCCAGCGAATCTACGCCGGTGCGGGTAACAAATTCTTCTACCTGGGCGGGGTCGGTGTAAGAGGAATCCTCGGCGCTGACATTAACATCGTCTTCTACGCCGGCCAGACGGCCCAGCTCACCCTCTACGGTTACGCCGAACTGATGAGCGTATTCTACCACCCGGCGGGTAAGCTCGATGTTATCCTCAAAGCTGTGCTTGGAGCCGTCGATCATCACGGAGGAGAAACCGCCGTCAATGCAGGCCTTGCAGATCTCAAAATCCTCGCCGTGGTCCAGGTGCAGGGCAATATCCAGACCGGTGTCCTCCATGGCGGCTTCTACCAGCTTGATAAGATAAGCGTGCTTGGCATACTTGCGGGCACCGGCGCTGACCTGCAAAATCAGCGGGGAGTTGGTCTCTTTGGCGGCCTCGGTGATGCCCTGAATGATCTCCATATTGTTTACATTGAAAGCGCCGACAGCGTAGCCTTCGGCATAAGCTTTGCGGAACATTTCGGTGGTGTTGATAAGTGCCATTGGTAAGTCCTCCTTAAAATTTGTGAAAAATTTGTAAATCAGCAAACATAATGATGCCGACAAAGCGGCATAAACCTACTGCTTATGGATATTCGGCATGAAAATACTTTATCCTGCAAAAAGTAGAGAAAAGACAAAGGCAGCACATCTGCACCACTCTTGCATTTCTCAGAGATTAGAAAAGATAATGGCAATACTCTTGCATTTCTTGGTACAGTAGGTAGGTATAAAAATGCAGAAAATTGCGTGATGATAAAAATTAGTTATCTAAACTGAGAGTATGAGTGGTGTAGTATGGTAGGGAGGTATAAAGAATGCAGAAAGCTGCGTGATGATAAAAATTAGTTATCTAAACCGAAAGTTGGCGAGTGCAGTATGGTAGATAGGTATAAAATTATTCAAACGATATTTCATTTTTAATGACTTTGCCGATAACGCGTACCGAGGTATGCGACATATCGTAAATTTGGGGGAGATGGGCAGGGTTGGTGGATTGGGGGATGAGGGTGACGGTTTGGTTGTGGCAATAAAAGCGCTTGACGGTGGCGTCGTTGTCATCAATCATTACCACGGCAATCTCGCCGTTTTCCACCATATCCTGCTTGCGGACGATGAGAATGTTGCCGTCGAAGATGTGGGCGGCGTCCATGCTGTCACCCTTTACCCGCAGGGCAAAATACTCGTTGCCGCCGTTTAATTCGGTGAGGACGCTGCCTTCCACCTGCTCCTCGGCGTAAAGCGGCAGGCCGGCCGAGATGCGGCCCAAAATGGGGATACGCTGGGTGGGGGTGTAGGCGGAAAATTCATCACTCCACCCCATTAAGCTGGCAGGGGTGGTGTTAAGCGCCTCGGCCAGACGCACAATGTTATCGTGCGGGATGTTGGCGATAATGCCGTTTTCATAGCGGCTGAGGGTTTGGCGGCTGAGACCGACCTGCTGTGCCAAATCTTCCAGCGTAAGCTTGCGGCGGCGGCGTGCCTCCCGAATATTGCTGCCTAAGGTCATGATGATCACCTCATAATAATAAATGTGTCATAAAATGTCATAAATTGGGGGTTACAGTTAGATTATAGCATAAATTGCACATTATGCAACAGATTTTTGCGAAATTAAGGAAAATTATGGAAAAAGTTGCTTGACTGGTAACATAAACTGTGATATATTAGGTGCATGATAAGTAACTTATGGGCGCATCAAGAGAAATTTGTTGCGTAATAAGCAAAAAATACAGCCGAAAAAGTGAGGGTGAGTTTGGATGGCAAACAAAAATGCAAAAGAGAATATGACAGAGAATTTGAGAGAGAGCAGGCAGGTGGATTTTGAGCAGATGAAGCAGTACCGCCAGTTATGCCGTGAGATTGCGGATTTGGAGGCGGAAAAAGAGGCCCTGGCGCAGGGGCGGGTGCCATCAAGCTGGCCGGTGGGCGTGTATGCCAAGGGTGGTGGGGCAAACGACGCGACCGGTGAGACGGCCGCCAAGCTGTGGGAGTTATCCTGCCTGCTGGCCGAGAAATTGAACCGGCTGATTGAACTGCGCATACAGATCGAGCAGGACATTGACAGCTACTCGCCGGAGAACCGCCGTATTTTGCGCCTGTATTATATTGAAGGGTTGACCTGGGAGAATGTGGCCGACGAGGTGGGGTATAGCCAGCGGCATTTGAGCCGCAAATTGAAGCTGCTGCAAGCCGGTGTGTGCTGATGCCGGTTAATCTACGAGATTGCCAAGGAAGCGGTTGGTGTTGGAATTGGCGGCGATTTGGTAAATCTTTACGGTCAGGCTGCCGTCTTTGATGTGGCAGGCGAGCTGTACGGGGTGGTCAAAATCATTACGCCAGCGGAGATCCAGCGCACCCCAGGCCACGGTGGCATCCCGATGGGCGGGGGCATAATTGACGGGCAGAGAGTGCGGATGACGCTCGGTGACGGTAAGGCCGGCCTGCAAAGCGGCCTGATAGACGGTGGTGCTGACCTGACAGACGCCGCCGCCGATGCCGGGCACAGCTTTTTCATCAATGAAAACGATGGCCGTGCGATAACCGCGGTCAGCGGTGCGGGGGCCGACGGAGGTGTTGAAGGAAAACTCCTCGCCGGGGGCGATGACCAGGCCGTGCAGAGCGCCGGCAGCCAGCAGAATGTTTTGGCAGCGGTTGATTTCGGCGGGATCAAACAGGGTGGTGGCGGTGGCCAGCAGATGGGCAGGGGGCGGCAGAATATCAGCCAGCGGAGCCTGCGCGGCCGACCAGAGGGCATAAGGATCGGCGGCGGTAAGATGGGGTGCATAAACGGTGATTTGTCCGCTGGAAGCCTCGTAATCGTAAGCCAGACCAAGGCAGGCAAGATAACTTAACGGGACACAAAAAGTGCCGCCCACCAGCAGCGGCTGTTGATACTGAATTTCCCGGGCGGGCTGCCATGAGCCGTTATCGTCAGCGGTAAAATGGAGGACATTGGGGCGGTTGGCGATAAACAGACGGGCGTTATCGTCGGCGGCCCAGACTGCGCAGTCCGCATCGGCGAATTTTTGCCAGACAAGCGGCACGCCCAGACTCTCTGCCAGGGGGCGCAGGGGAATAAAAGGCTCGCTTAAAGTGTAAGTAATGCCGCCGCCGGTGTAATCCTGCGGCAGAGAAAACTCGGTGAGGGGTTGACCGTCATCGGTGAGCAGGGTGAGCCGCCAGGAGTTGGCCGGCAGCGCCTGTTCATCTGCCGGCGGAACTTCGGGGGTGACCTCGGCCAAAACCTCGGCACGGGCCGGGGCGGCGAGGAGCAGGGGCAGCAAAAGGAGCAGCAAAAGGAGCAGCAGCAGCGGGGCAAATCTGGGAAATTTCATAAAAAGACCTCCGAAAACTATCAACACTATTGGTATATTATAGAACAGAGGGGCGGAAAAAATTGCGCTAACGGTGTCGGTGGGGAAACGCAAATTGCGATTATTACAGGCAAACTTCGGCGAAAAAGACCAAAATAACTGCGCAGGCAAAAATGTATTATAATTGGAAGAAAGAGGATAAAGTGCAAGAAAAAACAAAAAATCCAAAAAAAATTGCAAAAAAGTATTGACATTTAAGGACAACTTCTGTATAATCCATAAATGCAGTATGATTTTGCTGTGTTGAGCGATTTGGACCATTAACTCAGTTGGTAGAGTAGCTGACTCTTAATCAGAATGTCCGCGGTTCGAGTCCGCGATGGTCCACCATTTGATCCATTAGCTCAGCCGGCAGAGCACCTGACTTTTAATCAGGGTGTCCCGCGTTCGAATCGCGGATGGATCACCAGTATGGCACGTTGGAGAAGGGGCTTAACTCACCAGCCTTTCACGCTGGCATTCAGGGGTTCGAATCCCCTACGTGTCACCACGCCGAAAACCCCTGTTGTTATGGCAGGGGTTTTTCATTTGAAAGTCTGATGGCTCTGCCGACCGGGTTATGTGGGTATCCAAAACATATCAAAAATAAAAGGAAGCGTATTAAGCGGCCGATGGCTGCCCGATACGCTTTTTTATTTGGCTTTTTGGCTTTTAAGCGGCAGATTTTGTTGACAGTTAAGTTTAAGATATAGTATAATTTTTAATGTGTGGAAATATGTCCGCAGGCCTGTGATAATTGTAAAACAGAACAAACTTTGGCTGACGGTGGGTTAAATAAACCGGTGGTTTCGCAATTTTGTGGAAGGAGATGTGTGAATGACATCTGTTATTGTTATCGGCGCTCAATGGGGAGATGAAGGTAAGGGTAAAATTACCGATTATCTGGCTGGGCAGGCCGATATGGTTTTGCGCTGCCAGGGTGGTTCTAACGCAGGACACACCATTGTGGCCAACGGACAGAAGTATGCTTTGCACTTGATTCCCTCAGGTATCCTTAACCCGGATACTGCCTGTGTGGTCGGTAACGGCGTGGTGCTGGATTTGAAAGTGGTGCTGGACGAGATTGAGATGTTGAAGGCACAGGGACTTTCGGTTAAAAATCTGGTGATTTCGGACAAGGCGCACATTATTATGCCTTATCATTATATCATGGACGAATACCAGGAGAGCTTGAAGGGTGACAAGAAGATTGGCACCACCAAACGCGGCATTGGCCCTGCTTATATGGACAAAACCGCGCGTCAGGGGATTCGTCTGCTGGATTTGCTGGCCTGGGAGCCTTTTTTGGAGAAGCTGGAATATAACCTGCGTGAGAAGAATATCATCTTTGAGTGCGCCGGTTTGCCAGTGATAAGCGGCGAGGCCAAGGAGCAGCTGATTGCCGAATATGCCGCCTACCGTGAGCAGATAATGCCTTATGTGGGCGAGACTGTTTATCTGGTGAACGAAGCGTTGCAGGCCAGAAAGAAGCTGTTGTTTGAGGGCGCACAGGGTTCTCTGCTGGATTTGGACCACGGTACTTATCCTTATGTGACATCCAGCAATACGGTGGCTGCCGGCAGCTGTACCGGCGTGGGCATTGGCCCCACGGCCATTAACCGCGTGCTGGGTATTGCCAAGGCTTATTGCACCAGAGTGGGAGAGGGGCCCTTCCCGACCGAACTGATTGACGATATGGGCGAAAAAATACGCTCTTTGGGCGGGGAATTTGGCGTTACCACCGGGCGTCCGCGCCGTGTGGGCTGGTTTGACAGCGTGGTGGTGCGGTACAGCGCGCTGGTGAACGGCATGACTGATTTGTGTATCACCAAGCTGGATATTTTGGACACCCTGCCGGAGATCAAAATTTGCACGGCTTATCGCTGTAACGGCGAGATTATCACCAGAATGCCCTCTACCTTGGAGGCGTTGGCTGAATGTACGCCGGTTTATGAGACTTTGCCGGGCTGGCTGTGTGATACCACGGAGTGCAGAATGTTCCGTGACCTGCCGGTGAACGCCCAGAAGTATATTCTGCGGTTGGAGGAGCTGGTTGGCCTGCCGGTTTCGATGGTGGCCGTGGGAGCAGAGCGTGACAGCACTATTGTTCGCCGCGAGATGTTCTGATAAGTGAAAAAATAAGCTATCGTTGATTGGTAAAGTCTGCCGGGTTTACAGAAAAAGTAAGCAGGCATTGCCGAAGTGGGGCGGTATAAAAAAGCTGCCGCTGATTGGTGAGATTTGCTGAATGTATGGAAAAAAAGTAGGCAGGCATTACCGGAGTAGCGAGGTATAAAAGGTTTATAAACAGATACTGTTTAGAATATAATTATTTTTAAGATTTTTAAGGAGGAATTTTTATTATGGAACGCACTTATATTATGTTGAAGCCCGATGCTTTGAAGAGAGGCGTAGCAGGTGAAATTATTTCCCGCATTGAGCGCAAGGGCTACAAGATTGCCGAGGCCAAGACTATTATGCTGACTGAGGAAGTTTTGAAGGAGCATTATGCACACATCGCTGATAAGCCTTTCTTCCCGGAAGTTGTTGAGTATATGGTTTCCGGCCCGGTTCTGGCTATGATCGTTGAAGGTCCCGATGTTGTTCAGGGTATGCGTATTCTGATGGGCGCAACCAAGTGGGAAGAAGCAGCCCCCGGCACCATCCGCGGCGATTACGCCTTCTGCACCAGCGAGAACCTGATCCACGGCTCTGACAGCGTGGAAAACGCTGAAATCGAAATCAACAGATTCTTCAAATAAGAAAGTCTGCCGATAAGTTGTTCCTGTCTGCCGGGATACGCAGACAGCATTATGGAAAATTTCAAACATCATAAGAAAAGAGATAATGCGGAAAGGACTAAATGTTATGACTATGAGAGAAACTCTGGCAGCTGCCGGTTATATCAATCTGGGTGAAATTTATGAAAATCTGCCGGCCGTTAAGCTGGTGGAATTGGCTTTGAGCCGTGGCGAGGGCTGTTTGTCCTCTACCGGTGCGCTGGCTGTGGAAACCGGCAAATATACCGGCCGTTCTCCTGAGGACCGCTTTGTGGTTAAGGATGAGACCACCGCTGATACCGTGGATTGGGGCAAAATCAACAAACCCTTTGACCCCGAGGCTTTTGCCGCTTTGCGCTCCCGCCAGAAGGCTTATCTGGAAGGCAAGGATGTATTTGTATTTGAAGGCTATGTGGGCGCTGACCCGAACTACCGCATTCCGGTGCGTGTGATCAACGAGTACGCCTGGCAGAATCTGTTTATTCATCATCTGCTGCGCCGCCCCACCGCTGAGGAGCTGGTTGATTTTAAGCCTGAGGTTACTTTGGTTTGCACTCCCGGCTTCAAGGCCATCCCCGAGCTGGATAAGACCAATTCTGAGGCCTTTATTATCCTGAACTTTACCAGCAAGGAAATTCTGATCGGCGCTGCTGCTTATGCCGGCGAGATGAAGAAATCCTGCTTCAGCTACATGAATTACATGATGCCCGAGCGCGGCGTTTGCCCGATGCACTGCTCTGCCAACATTGGCGAGGACGGCAGCACCGCATTGTTCTTTGGCTTGTCCGGCACCGGCAAAACCACCCTTTCCGCTGACCCGAACCGTCAGTTGATCGGTGACGACGAGCACGGTTGGTCTCCTGAGGGTATCTTTAACTTTGAGGGCGGCTGCTATGCCAAGGCTATTAAGCTGAGCGAAGAAGGCGAGCCCCAGATTTGGAACGCCATCAAGTTTGGCTCGGTAATCGAGAACGTGGTGATGAACGAGGACCGCGTTGCCGATTATGACGACGACAGCATTACCGAGAATATCCGCACCGGCTACCCGGTTGATTACATCCCCGGCGCTGTACTTTCCGGCCAGGGCGGTCATCCCAAGGCTATTATCTTCCTGACCGCTGACGCTTTCGGCGTATTGCCTCCCATCTCCCGTCTGGACCGCAACCAGGCCAGCTACTATTATCTGTCCGGTTACACCAGCAAGCTGGCCGGCACCGAGCGCGGCATTACCGAGCCGCAGGCTACTTTCTCGGCCGGTTTTGGCGCTCCCTTCCTGCCCCGTGCGGTTGGCGAATATGCTGACCTGTTGCGCGCCAATTTGCAGGAATACGGCACCGAGGTTTATATGCTGAACACCGGTTGGACCGGCGGCCCCTACGGCGTTGGCTCCCGTATGAAGCTGGCATATACCCGTGCTATGGTTACCGCTATTCTGAACGGCTCTTTGGCTGATGTTGAGTACGAGACCGATGAGATCTTCGGTCTTTCCATCCCCACCACTTGTCCTGAGGTTCCGGCTGAGGTGCTGAACCCCCGCAACACCTGGGAGGACAAAGCTGCTTATGATGAAACCGCCAAGAAGCTGGCTGCTCTGTTTGTGGAGAACTTTAAGGGGTATCATGGTGTGGATGCAGATATTCTCGCTGCCGGCCCCAAGCAGAAACAATAAGCCTTCCAACTGCACGCCATCTGCGGTGTCATAAATTGATTTTACTCGCAACGCGAACTATTTGTTCAGCTTGCTCGATAAAATCAATTTATTCCTTGCATCTGACGCACATTTGAAACGCTTAGGGGTTGGGTGTACTTATCCAAATCTGACGCACTCGCACACTTTTTTGAATTGGTGAACCGCTTAGGGTTTGGGTATACTCGCCCAAATCTGCACCACTCTTGCATTTCTGCAAGTTAGGTGACAATAGCGGCACATCTGCGGTGCCATCTGCGGATAACCTGCTGTGAGTTTGATTGGGCAGGGATTTATCTACATAAAACTAAAAATGAACTGTGCCTTCGTCGAATTATTGTCGGAGGCACTTTTTATGTATCGCCAAAAAGTGCAGAATGGAGCCACGCTATGTTGATTTTTATGCGTTGAATGAAGCAGCGAAATATGATAAAGTAAACTGAAAAATAAATAAGAATTGACGAGGTGATTTATATGATAGATATTTCTGTCTGGATGGATGCCTTTTCGCAGAAGTTAAATGCCACATTTGGGAATCGTGTGTGGTTTGTTGGCTTGCAGGGCAGTTATGGCCGTGGGGAAGCAACCCCAACGAGTGATATTGATATTGTTGTGATACTGGACGAATTATCTCCCTTGGATGTTCGGTCTTATGCTTCAATGTTGGATGCCTTGCCTCACAGAGAACTGATTTGTGGTTTTCTCTCTGGGAAAGATGATATTATGAATTGGGAACCGTCTGACCTGTTTCAGTTTTGCCATGACACGACACCGATTAAGGGAAGTCTTGATGAAGTGCTAAATGTTGTTGACGAAAGTGCTGTGAACAGAGCAATTAAAATCGGTGTATGCAACATATTCCACGGATGTGTTCACAATATGCTTCATGAAAAGAGCGAAGATATTTTGCGAGCTTTATATAAATCGGCTTCTTTTGTTGTACAGGCCATTGTCTTTAAGCAGACAGGAAACTATATCAAACAGCAGGAAGAATTGCTCGCATCCGCAGCGCCTAAGGAACAAGCCATTATCAATACATTTTTAAGTTTGAAAAAAGGCGGTACGGTTGATTTTATTCCGATGTCTGATACATTATTTGTTTGGGCAAAGCAGTGGATTTCTGTAAACTGAAAAAATAAGAATTTATCGAGTGGTTAATATCTGTTAATATACCTCCCTCCGTAATTTTAGCGAAGGGAGGTTGTTTATTGTCTGAATCGGGCCAAAAGGTAAAGGGCAGGATGAAAAACGGTGGTGGACAATTACCCTGTAATAGTGCTAAAATAATAATGTATGAGTAAAAATCTACCTTAAAAAGTAAATTATATTTTGATAGGGAAAGGATTGTGTTTGATGACGAAAATTGCGATAGCACAAATTAAAGTCCGTGCGGGCCGGCCGGACCAAAATTATAAAACCATGCTGGATTATTGCCGCCGTGCCCATGCTGAGGGCGCTGAGCTGGTAGTATTCCCGGAGCTGGCCATGACCGGCAGCTTTTTGGGGCAGGCGTGGAACAGCCCCGGTATCTTGCAGGAGTGTGAGAATTATAACCGCAAGCTGATTTCGGCCACCAACTCGATGGGGGATATGGTGGTGGTTTTCGGCAGCATTGGGCTGATGCGTGACCAAAACGGCAACGCCAACCCGGCCAGTGCCATTTATGTGGCCCAAACCGGGCGGCAGATTTCCTCACCGATGGGCAGCTTCTCGGCCAAGGTTAAGGGCGGGCAGCTGGATTTTGCCCTGTTGACCGAACAGCAGCAGCACCCGCAGGCGCCGTTGGTTATTCGTCTGGGCACATCTTTTTATCTGCATGATAAAACGCCGCAGTTTCATCAGGGCTTTGCCGAGTTTGCCAAAACCTATGGCCAGACGCTGGTTTATGTAAACCATGTGGGTGTGCAGGATGCAGGCAAGCCGGTTTATGTTTATGACGGCGGCAGTGCGGTTTTTGCCCCTAACGGTGAGATGATCGCCTCGGCCGGGCAGTTTGCCGAGAAGCTGGTGGTGGTGGATACCGAAAACCCCGGCGCGGCGCTGGAAGTTGCGGCCAATGACAGCGTGGAGGTGCTGTATAACGGCCTGGTACACGCTGTGCGGGAGTATTCTGCCAATGTGGGCATTACCAAGGCGGTAGTTGGCCTCTCCGGCGGCATAGATTCCTGTGTGGCGGCCTGTGTGGCGGTAGCGGCTCTTGGCCGGGAGAACGTGTTGGGTATCAATCTGCCCAGCAAGTATAACTGTGACGCGACCAGGGAGATTGCCGCCAAGCTGGCTGAGAATTTGGGTATCCGCTATGAGGTGCTGTCTATTCAGCAGGCGGTGGATGAGCGTGCGGCGGCGCTGGCGGCTGTTGGTTTGCCGCTTGATGATAAGGCTATGGAGAATGTGCAGGCCAGAGAGCGCGGTGCAGGAATGCTCTCGGCGGCGGCGGCTGCTTTTGGCGGTGCGGTTATCTGCAGCGGCAACAAGAGTGAGCTGACCGTTGGTTATTGCACTATGTACGGCGATGCGGTGGGGTATCTGGCACCGCTGGGCGATTTGTGGAAATGCCAGGTGTATGAGGTGGCACGGCATATTTATGAAAACGGGGCGCTTATTCCGCTGGCCGCGCTGGAAATTCAGCCGAGTGCGGAGCTTTCCGACAATCAGAGCATTGAGGCCGGCCTGGGTGACCCGCTGTGCTATGCTTACCATGATTATCTCTTCCGTAGCTGGGTGGAGTGGGGGCAGGATATTGCCGATACTTTGACTTATTATAACGACGGACGGCTGGCGGAAATTATCGGCTGCGGTACCGAGCAGTTGGCGGTATTATTCCCCACGCGCAAGAGCTTTATGGATGATTTGGAGCATTGGTGGGGCTTGTTTAAGGGTTTGGCGGTGGCCAAGCGTTTGCAGGCGCCGCCGGTACTTTCGCTTTCTCGTCGGGCATTTGGCGGCGATTTGCCGGAATCGCAGACGGGCTGCTGGTTGGACGGCGAATATTTGCGCTTGAAGGCGAGGGTTTTGGCCAAAGATGACAAACTGATGCTGTGAGCGGAAGTGACGGGAGCACCTTATCTTTGGGTTCGTTGTCTGCTCGGCTCAGCAGCGTACGATTAGTACGCCTAAATCGCTCTCGCAGCCGTACTTGCCCAAATCTAAGGCACTCGCACACTTCCTTGGTATGGTTGATTGAAAGTGATGGGAGCACCTTATCTTCGGGTTCGTCGCCTGCTCAGCTCAGCGGCGTATGTTATTGCCTCGCAAATTTGATAATAGGAAACAAATTTAGGCGAAAGTGGGCAAATGCTGTTGGATATTGGCCAATAATTGGCAAACATTGTGAAACCTGTAAAAATGCTGTTGTAATTAAGCGGCAAATAGTTTATTATATAGTATGTAAAGGAGTATTTTGGCCTTGTGGCCGAAGATACCGTTTATTATTA
Organism: Bacillota bacterium; assembly: GCA_017397935.1. GTDB lineage: Bacteria > Bacillota > Dehalobacteriia > UBA4068 > UBA4997 > Avidehalobacter. The sequence continues at coordinate 18,074 of JAFQHN010000001.1, read as the reverse complement.
GGATCGACTGAAATGAAATCTTGGTAAAACAAAAATCAGCGCAAGACGCACATGAGAAAGGAAGAACGGACATGGCAGATTACAACAAAATGGCTTTGGAGCTGCACGAGAAGAACCAGGGCAAAATCACCGTTAACAGCAAGGTAGAGGTTAAGACCAGAGAGGATTTGAGCACTGCTTATACCCCCGGTGTTGCAGAACCTTGCCGCAAAATTGATGCAAACCCCGATGATGTTTACAAATACACCTCTAAGGGCAATCTGGTGGCTGTTGTTTCCGACGGCACCGCTGTTTTGGGCCTGGGCAACATTGGCGCCAAGGCTGCGATCCCGGTTATGGAGGGCAAATGTATTCTGTTTAAGGAGTTTGCCGATGTTGACGCATTCCCCATCTGCATTGATTCCCAGGATGATGAAGAAATTATCCGCACCGTTAAAAATATCGCACCCGTTTTTGGCGGCGTAAACCTGGAAGATATTGCTGCACCCCGCTGCTTTGAGATTGAAAAGCGCCTGAAAGCAGAAACCGATATTCCGATTTTCCACGATGACCAGCACGGCACCGCTGTTTGCGTACTGGCCGCCATCATCAACGCTGCCAAGGTGGTTAAGAAGAACTTTGCCGATTTGACCGTGGTTATCAACGGCTGCGGTGCTGCCGGCAGCGCCATCGCCCGTATTATTTTGGCTATGGGCGTTAAGGAAATGTTCCTGGTGGACAAAAACGGCATTTTGAACACCGAAGTTGCTGACACCATGCTGAACACCAACCATGAAGAACTGGCTGCTATGACCAACCACGAAAAGCGTGTGGGCGGTTTGGCCGAGGCTATGGTGGGTGCTGACGTATTTGTTGGCGTATCCCGTCCCGGTCTGGTATCGGTGGATATGGTTAAGACCATGGCCAAGGACGCTATCATCTTTGCTATGGCTAACCCCACCCCCGAAATCTTCCCCGAGGAAGCCAAGGAAGGCGGCGCTGCCGTTATCGGTACCGGCCGTTCCGATTATCCCAACCAGATCAACAATGTTTTGGTATTCCCCGGCCTGTTTAAGGGTGCATTGGCTGTTCGTGCCAGCGACATCAACGAGGAAATGAAGCTGGCTGCTGCCAAAGCTTTGGCCGCCTATATTCCGGACGAAGAACTGGGCGTAGAGAACATCATCCCCAGCGCATTGGATAAGAACGTGGCTGCTGTGGTGGCTGCTGCCGTTGCCGAGGCTGCCAAGGAATCCGGCGTAGCCAGAATCTAATCGAAAACCCAAGTAAATAAAGAACAGTTATTGTATAAGGAGGAAAACACGATGCGTGAATTGCAGGCAGGCGTTATCACCGATGCGATTGAAAAATTGTGTATGGACGCCGCATATAATCTGCCCGAGGACGTGAAGAAGGCTCTGGCAGCAGGTAAAGACAACGAACAATCCCCCGCCGGCAAATATATTCTGGAACAGGTTTGCGACAACTATGTGGTTGCTGCCGAGGAAGAAGTAGCTCTCTGCCAGGATACCGGTACTGCTTTGTTTATTATTGAAATGGGCCAGGAGCTGGTGGTTACCGGCGGCGGCCTGGTTGACGCCATCAATGAGGGTGTACGCCGTGGTTATACCAACGGCTATCTGCGTAAATCCATGGTGGCTGAGCCGATTTTTGAACGCGTAAACACCAAGGACAACACCCCCGCAGTTATTCATTATGAAATCGTGGAGGGTGACGGCCTGAAAATTACTCTGCTGCCCAAGGGCGGCGGCGCCGAGAATTGCTGTGCCTGCAAGATGCTGCGCCCCGCAGACGGCTTGGCCGGCGTAATGGACTTTGTGGTTGATACCGTACGCCAGGCCGGCGGCAAACCCTGCCCGCCCGTGGTTGTGGGCGTTGGTGTGGGCGGCACCTCCGATTATGCCGCTTATCTCTCCAAGAAGGCGCTGAACCGCGAGATTGGCGTACACAATGCCAACCCCAACTATGAGAAAATGGAAATTGAACTGCTGGAAAGAGTAAACAATCTGGGCATTGGGCCGCAGGGCCTGGGCGGCGTAAACACTGCGCTGGCTGTAAATGTGGAATACTTCCCCTGCCATATTGCCTCTTTGCCGGTTTTCGTAACTCTGAACTGTCATAGCCAAAGACATAAGTCTGTGGAACTTTAAGGAGGAGATACAAATGGCGGAAGTAATTAAACTGCAAACTCCCTTGACGGATGAAGATGTAATGAAATTGAAGGCCGGCGATATTGTCAGCCTGAGCGGTGTTATCTACACCGGCCGTGACGCAGCACACAAGCGTCTGGTGGAATGTCTGGACAGAAACGAGCCCATGCCGATCGATGTAAAAGGCCAGGCTATTTACTATGTTGGCCCCGCACCGGCCAAACCGGGCAAACCGATTGGCTCTTGCGGCCCGACCACCTCTTACCGTATGGATCCTTATACCCCCACCATGCTGGCCGAGGGTATGAAGGCGATGATCGGCAAAGGCCCCCGCAGCAAAGAGGTTGTGGACGCTATGCTGGAACATAAGGGCGTTTATCTGGCAGCCATTGGCGGCGCTGCGGCAGTTATTGCCAAGGCCGTAAAGAGCTGCGAGGTTATTACTTATGAGGATTTGGGTGCCGAGGCTATTCATAAGCTGGAAGTTGAGGATTTCATCTGCTTTGTGGCCATTGACGCCCAGGGCGACAACCTGTACGAGACCGGCAAACTGCCTTATATGCACGAATAATTTGATGATGAATTGACCAGACAGGGGCTGCGCTTTGCCAGCCCCATTTGGTGTATTTTTGTGGTCTGTGTTTTGGCGGCAAAATTTGTGAGATGTGCTGAAATCGTGAGGTGACTTTGTGTTAATGTATGCTTGTGTTTATGAGGTGTTTTATTATGAAGAAGAAAATATTGTGCGGTGCGCTGATTTCGGCGGCGGTGCTGCTGCCGCAGGCGGCTTATGCGGCCCCCAATGATATAATCGGGCAGGAAAATCTGCAAATTGTGGTGGGGGGTGTTGTGCAGCCGGCTGAGTCTTTGGTTATAAACGGCAGGGCTTATCTGCCCGTGCGGGCGCTGTTTGAGGCGCTGGGCACCGAGGTTGACTGGGACGGCCGGGCGGTGATTGCCACCGAGACCGACGGCACCAGGATCATAGTGCCGCTGACCGATGATGTGGAGAACAATTTTGCCCATGTTATGTATACCGAGGACGGCGAAAATTGGTATCAAAAGAGCGTGGGTTTGGCTGAGCAGCTGCCCATTGTAAAGGATGGGCGTGTGTATCTGCCGGTGCGTGCGATGGCTGCGCTGATGAACTACAATGTGGCTTATGTCAAAGGTGCGGATAATCAGGCCAGTGTGTATATCGAGGCTATTCGGCTGGATTATGCCGACGAGCATGGCGGTGTGTATCAGCTGAATTTAAGCACCAATGAGCTGACTTATACCTACGGCGGCAGCACCGGCGTTATTGGTGTGTTGGATTTGAAATCGCTGTATAACCCCAGCTGGTACGCTGTTGATGATTTTACGGTGGAGCATACCGAGGGCGGCAATTATCTGTTTAAGGGCAATGGGATGGGCAGCGGCGCGCTGACCTTTGGTTATAAGGTTTCGGCGTGGATGTCATCCGGCGGCGGTGATGCCATAACCTGCTATACCAGTACGATTCTGCCGGTGACTTTGCCTGAGCCGGTGCAGGTGGATGATACGGTATGGCTGCCCGAGAACGGCAAGGCGGTGGCGGTGAACGAAAAAACCGGTGAGGTGACCGAGTATTCGATGTCGGAAATTCACGGTGAGGCGTCGTCTGATATTTGCTATTGGACGGACGGGCGTTTTCTGCTGATTGGCAGCGGTGCGGATTTTGATATTTATGATACCAAGACCAAGAAGCTGACTGACCTGAAAACTGTGCTGGCCGAGCCGCTGAAAGCGCAGGTAAAGGCGTTTATGCAGGCTAACAGCACCATGGATGAGGAGTATCTGGACGGTTTTTATTGGGATGCTTTTGGCAATCTGCTCTCGGTTGACCCTTGCGTATCAATGACTTTTGATAAATTTGCAGCCGGCAAGCTGTATTTTACACTGAACTGCCCGTATTGGGGTAAGGATTGGCGTACTGTTAAGCAGACTTATCCCCTGGTTTATGAATTGCCCGTTTAACTTAAAGAGATAATAAACAAATAATAAACAAAATTTTATAGAAAAGAGGAAATTAGGTTGAATAACTTGGATGTTTTGGCCCAGCAGGACCCTGAGCTGGTTGCCGCGATGAACAATGAGCTGGCCCGTCAGCGTGATAAAATTGAGTTGATTGCTTCGGAGAACTTTACTTCTCTGGCTGTTATGCAGGCGCAGGGCTCTGCTCTTACCAACAAATATGCCGAGGGTTACCCCGGCAAGCGGTATTACGGCGGTTGTGAGCACGTTGATGTGGTGGAGACCCTGGCCATCAACCGTGCCAAGGAGCTGTTTGGTGCGGCACACGCCAATGTTCAGCCGCACTCCGGTGCGCAGGCCAACCTGGCAACTTATTTTGCGCTGTTGAAGCCCGGTGATAAGGTGCTGGGTATGGATTTGGCACATGGCGGCCATTTGACTCATGGCAGCCCGGTAAATATGTCCGGCAAATATTACAACTTTGTGGCTTACGGTGTGGAGGCTGACACCGAGATGGTTGATTATGACCATGTGCGTGAGATTGCCAAGGCCGAAAAGCCGAAGCTGTTGGTGGCAGGTGCTTCTGCCTACCCCAGAATTATTGATTTTGCGGCGCTGGCTGATATTGCCAAGGAGGTTGGCGCGCTGTTTATGGTGGATATGGCGCATATTGCCGGTTTGGTAGCCGGCGGTTGGCATCCCAGCCCGGTGCCCCATGCTGATGTGGTAACTACCACCACCCATAAAACTCTGCGCGGCCCCCGCGGCGGTTTGATCCTTTGCGGTGAGGAGCTGGCCAAGGACATTGACAAGGCTATCTTCCCCGGCTGCCAGGGCGGCCCGCTGGTGCATATTGTGGCAGCCAAGGCGGTGGCGCTGGGTGAGGCTTTGCAGCCCAGCTTTAAGGAATACGGCAAAAATATTCTGGCCAATGCCCAGGCTCTGGCCGAAGGCTTGCAGGAGGCCGGCTTCCATTTGGTATCCGGCGGTACTGATAACCATCTGATGCTGGTGAACCTGACCAACAAGGGCATTACCGGTAAATATGCCCAGAATCGTCTGGACGAAATCGGCATTACCTGTAACAAGAACGCAGTTCCCTTTGATACCGAAAGCCCGTTTGTGACCAGCGGTATCCGTTTGGGCAGCGCTGCCATGACTACCCGCGGTTTCGATACTGCCGCCATGAAGCAGGTGGCCAAGGCGATTGATTTGGCGCTGAGCTACGGTGAGGATGACACCAAGCTGGCCGAGGCTGCTGCTATCGTTAAGGAGCTGACCGCGGCTTATCCGCTGTACCCTGAGCTGGACTAAGACGCAGGGGGACAAGCCCGGAGCAAATAAGATTTTAAGATTATAGACAGGAGGCTTGGGAGTATGCGAGAATCCTGGGACGAGTATTTTATGCGGCTGGCACATCAGGTGGCCACCCGTACCACCTGCCTGCGCCGCAGCGTGGGGGCGGTGGCCGTAAGTGCCGACCACCGGATTTTGGGTACCGGCTATAACGGTGCGCTGCCCGGTGCGCCGCATTGTGATGAGATCGGCGGCTGCCTGCGCGAGAAGTTGGGTGTGCCCAGCGGCCAGCGGCAGGAGATTTGCCGTGCCCAGCACGCCGAGGCCAACATTTGCAATTCGGCGGCCAAGCACGGTATCTGCCTGGACGGCGCCACAATTTATGTGACCAACCAACCCTGCACCACCTGCGTTAAGGCGATGGTGACCAGCGGTATCAAACGGGTGGTGTTTGACGGCCCATACCCCGATGAATTGGCTTGTACGCTGGCGTCTGAGGCCGGTATGCTGCTGGAAAGCATGGAATCTATCCGCGAAAAGCAGAATAACCCGCAGGAAAACGGACAGGATTAAACCTTGGGAAATTTTGAGGTAATAACTATGCGAGAGAAAAAGAAAATTCTGCTGGTTTTTGGCACCCGCCCCGAGGCGATTAAGATGGCGCCGCTGGTGAAGGCGCTGGCTGCCGATGACAGCTTTGATACACGGGTGGCGGTAACCGCCCAGCACCGTGAGATGCTGGACCAGGTGATGGAGTGCTTTGGTATCAGCGCGGACTATGATTTGAATATGATGAAGCACGGCCAGACGCTCTCTGACATTACGGCACGGGCGCTGCAAGGCTTGCAGGCAATTATGGCCGGCGAGCAGCCTGATGTTGTGCTGGTACACGGCGACACCACCACCACCTTTGCCGGTGCGCTGGCGGCTTTTTATGAGCAGATCCCTGTGGGCCATGTGGAGGCCGGCCTGCGTACGGGTGACAAATATGCACCCTATCCGGAGGAAATCAACCGCCGGCTGACCGGTGTGCTGACGGATTTTCACTTTGCGCCGACGGAGACCGCACGGCAGAATTTATTGCACGCCGGTGTGGATGATAAGCAGATTTTTGTGACCGGCAACACGGTTATTGATGCGTTGCTGCAAACGGTGGAGGCCGGTTGTGATTTGGCGGAATTTATCGACGCGCCGGTGGATTGGAGCAAGAAGATTTTGCTGCTGACTTGTCATCGCCGCGAGAACTGGGGCCAGCCCATGCGTGAGATTTTCTCGGCGGTGCGTGATTTGGCGGCCGAGTTTGCCGATGAATTGCAGGTGGTTTGCCCGGTACATAAAAATCCGCTGGTGCGCGAGCTGGCTGAGGAGCTGCTGGGTGATTGCGAGAATGTGCATTTGATCGAGCCGCTGGAATATCGGCCGTTCAGCAAGCTGATGAGCCTTTCTTATCTGGTGGCCACCGATTCGGGCGGTATGCAGGAGGAGGCGCCGGCGCTGGGCAAGCCTGTGCTGGTGCTTAGAGAGGTGACCGAGCGCCCCGAGGCCTTGGCGGCCGGCACTGCGCAGCTTATCGGCAACCGATATGACACGGTTTACGGCGGTATCAAACGCTTGCTGACCGATGAGGAGGCTTATGCCGGGATGGCGCACGCTGCCAACCCTTATGGCGACGGGCACGCGGTGGAAAGAATCCGTGATATTTTGAAGCAGGTGCTGTAAAAAATTTGGCGCAATTATTATAATGAAGAAAGGGGGCGGCCGATTTGCCGAATATCAACGGGGCAGATGAGGTGCCCCCCTTAAATTCTGCGGAGGAGGCGGCCGAGCAGCCGCGTACCGCCGAGGAAATTGCCTTTGACCGTATCCGCGAGAAGGTAAGCGAGCTGGACGATTTGGATGCGAGATTGCAGCGGATAAACAGCTTGCTGGCCGAGGCGAAGGATGAGCCTGAGCCTGAACCGGAGCCGGAGCTGAAATATCAGCAGGTGGATGATGAGCAGGAGGAGGATGAGCCGCAGGACACCGCAGAGGAAATTTTTCTGCCGAATATGCCGCTTTCTCCCCGGGCAAGGGCGGTGCTGGCGGCCGCCAATGGTGCATCATGGCAGATTTTGCTGGGCTTTGGCATCAGCTTTGCGGTGCGCGTGGGCTTTTTGGGTATCTGGCTGGGCAGTTGGTTGGATAAACGCTACTTTGGCGGCGAGGGTTTCTTCGCCATGGGCATGATTTTGCTGGTGCTGGTGTACTCATTTTATATGCTGTACCGGGATGTGATGCGGCAGGACCGTCTGCAAAAAGAGGCCGTACAGCGTGAGTTGGCGGCCGAAAAAAATAAAAAATAGTCTGCCGGGCGCTGCTTTGGCAGGCTTTTTTGTTGCCTTTTTGTTGGATGATGAAAAAATTTTTGTAAAGTTTTATTTAACTCTTGCCTTTTAACAGGACTTTTTGTATAATAGATTAAGCATGGTGGGTTTATACGCCGCATTGGCGGTTTTGGCCCGCCGTAAATGTCTGGTTTATTTAATGTAATTGTTTGTTATACATAATGAGGATTTATGATGGCAATTCTCTATTCTGTGTTAATTGGCGCGGGCTGCGGCGCTGTTTGGGCGCTGGTGGAGCTGGCGGTTTTTGCCCTCGGCATCAAGAGGGTTGAGGCCAAATCTGCCAGAGAGCTGGCCGAAACCGGTGATGAGGTGGCAGCAGCCAAAATAAAAAGTAGCTTTGTAATGAAGTATTTTTTGTATAAATACCTGTTGAATGTGTTGATGCTGTTTGTGGTATTTTTGCTGCGGGCACATCTGCCCTACCGATGGGAGATCATTATGCTCTCGGCGGGTGTGGTGCTGGCGCTGGCGTCTCAGGTATTGATGGTGCGTTTTGCATTGAACAGAAAGAAGGCATAGGTTATCCTTCTGGTGTCGGGGGAATTGGTTGTTTGGGTGCCCGATTTATTACTGTGTTAATGTAAATTTTTTTGATTTTACATTTATAAAAGTTTGCAAAGAAAGGAGGCAGGTTTATGTCGCATAGCGGTGCTTTATTTGAAGTTGCCGGGGTTGAGGTAACCAGCACGATGACCACAGCGGCAGCCATTACGGTGGTGTTATCTGCGGTGGTAATTGCCGGTACCCGTAACATGAAGGTCAGCCATCCCGGGCGTTTGCAATCGGCATTGGAATATGCCATGGGCAGTCTGCGTGATTTTTATGCTTCGATTTTGGGCAAAGAGCGCGCAACAGCTTTTACACCGATTTTGGGCACATTGTTCTTGTTTATCATTGTTTCCAATTACAGTGGTTTGCTGCCGTATGCCGGTCATCTGCCGGGTTTCCAGCCGCCGACAGGTGTGCTTTCTACCACGGTTGCTTTGGCGATGATCACTTTCTTTACAACCCAAATTGGCGGCTTCAAGTATAACGGCGTACATTATCTGGGGCATTTCGTTAAGCCGGTTGCTCCGTTGTTGCCTTTGTTGCTGCTGGAAGAGGTTATTCATCCGTTGTCGCTTTCTTTGCGTCTTTATGGTAACATCTACGGTGAAGAAACTGTTCTGCATCAAGTGAGTGGGCTTATCCCTCTGGGTGCGCCTATCATTATTATGGGCCTTAGCTTGTTGTTTGGCTTTATTCAGGCGCTGGTTTTCACCATGCTGTCGGCAATTTACATTGAAGCAGCTACCGGTCACGGTCATTGATGGCCAAACACTTGGGTGACAGGGGCGGCGTGTTAATGCAGCCTGTGCGCCCGATGAAATTTGTTTTCTCGTTTTACTTATTTTTAATAAAGTTTTGAACTCGGCTTAAATTTGTACGGTTGAGTTTGGAAAGGGGGGTTTTGGTTATGGAACAGGCAATTATTGCTTTGGCAGCTGCTCTGACCATCGCTATCGCTACTATCGCTCCTGCAACTGCGCAGGGCAAAGTTGGTGCGGCAGCTATGGAGAGCATCGCTCGTCAGCCCGAGGCTGCGGGTAACATTCAGACCGCTATGATTCTGGCAATGGCTTTGTTGGAAGCATTGACCATTTACGGTTTGCTGATTGCTTTCATGATCGTAGGCAAAATCTGAGCATGACCGTAATAGGCCTCGCCCGAGGCGTGTGCCGCAAGGTGTGTGCCTCGGGGCGGGTCTAAATTGGAGAGGAGGATGTTCCCTGTATGGAATTTCATTTGAATGAATTTATCTTTATCATGATTAACTTTTTAGTGCTCATGGTTGTTTTATATAAATTTGGTTGGGGTCCTGTTATCGGCATGATTGATTCCCGTCAGCAAACCATCGACGAAAGCCTGGAAAAGGCTGCGGTTGCCCGCAAGGAAGCCGAGGAGATGGGCGCTAAGCTGGCTGCGGAAATCGCTGATGCCCGTAAGCAGGCCAAGGCTATTATTGATGAGGCTCAGGCAAGTGCTGAGTCGGTAAAAGCCGAAATTTTGGAACAGGCCAGAGCCTCTGCTGAAACTATGATCACACGGGCTCAGGCTGAGATTGCCAAGGAAAAAGCTGACGCTATCTCTGAGATTAAGGGCGAAGTTGCCGATATGGTTGTAACCGTAGCCGGTCGTTTGCTCTCGGAGAATATGTCTGACCAGCAGCATATGGCACTGGTAGACAAATATATTGCAGAGGTGGCGGCTCAAAATGATTAAAGGCGGCTTGACTGAACGCTATGCCAAGGCTCTGTATGACCTGGGTGTTGAAAAACAGCAGGTTAAAGAGTATGGCCAGCAGCTTCATCTGTTTGTAGATGAGTTGGAGCAGAATGCCGACTTTAAGACCATCTTTTGCGGCAAGCTGGTTCCGGCCTCGATCAAAAGACAGCTTATTGAGCAGGTTTTTGGCGCTTTGGCAACTGACGTCAAAAACTTCATCTTCGTTATAATTGACAAAAATCGCGAGCGTTTCCTGCCCGAGATCATGTCTGCTTATGACGTTCTCTGTGACCGCGCTGAGGGTATTCAGCAGGTTATGGTTTATACCGCCGTGCCCCTGGGCGAGGCGGAGGCAGAATCCTTGAAAACCAGCTTTGAGAAGAAGCTGAACTGCAAGATTCGCCTGAAAACAGCTGTGGATAAGAGCCTGATTGGCGGCTTGAAGGTGCAGATCGATGACACCGTATTCGACGCCAGCCTGGCACATCAGCTGAATGCTTTGAAGCAAACGCTGGCGGTGGAATAATCCGCACCCGCGTTTCAATAAATTTTTTAAGAACAATAGAGGGGTGAATATTTTGAGCATCAGACCAGAAGAAATCAGCTCCATTCTGAAACAACAGATTGAGAATTATACAGCTGATGTCGATGTGGCTCAGGTGGGCACCGTAATCACCGTAGGTGACGGTATTTGCCGTATTTACGGCCTGAACAATGCGATGGCTAACGAGCTGCTGGAATTTGAAAACGGCGTAATGGGTCTGGCAATGAACCTGGAAGAAGACAACATCGGTTGTGTAGTTCTGGGCCGCTTCAACGACATCCGTGAGGGCGATACTGTTAAACGTACCGGCCGCATTATGGAGGTTCCTGTTGGTGAGGCTTTGATCGGCCGTGTTGTAGACATTCTGGGTAATCCTCTGGACGGCAAAGGCCCGATCGTGACCGATAAGTACCGCCCGGTGGAAAACAGAGCTCCCGGTGTAATTTCCCGTAAATCCGTATTCGAACCCATGCAGACCGGTATTAAGTCCATCGACGCTATGGTGCCGATTGGCCGTGGTCAGCGTGAGTTGTTTATCGGTGACCGTCAGACCGGTAAGACTGCCGTTGCTATCGACGCTATTCTGAACCAGAAGGGTCAGAATATGATTTGTATTTATGTTGCTATCGGCCAGAAGGCTTCTACTGTGGCATCTGTTCACAGAAAGCTGGAAGAAGCCGGTGCAATGGATTATACCATCATCGTTAGTGCCGCCGCTTCCGAGCCGGCTCCGATGCAGTACCTGGCTCCTTATGCCGGCGCTGCCATGGGCGAGGAATTTATGTTCAACGGCAAGCACGTACTGATCGTATACGATGATTTGTCCAAGCAGGCTGCTGCTTACCGCGAAGTGTCCCTGCTGCTGCGTCGTCCTCCGGGGCGTGAAGCTTATCCCGGTGACGTATTCTATCTGCACTCCCGTTTGCTGGAACGTGCCGCAAAACTGTCCGACGATTTGGGCGGCGGCTCGATGACCGCTCTGCCGATTATCGAAACCCAGGCCGGTGACGTAGGTGCATACATTCCTACCAACGTAATCTCCATTACCGACGGTCAGATCTTCCTGGAAACTGACTTGTTCAACAGCGGCTTCCGCCCTGCAATTAACGTAGGTCTGTCCGTATCCCGTGTAGGTGGTTCGGCACAGGTTAAAGCTATGAAGCAGGTTGCCGGTACCCTGCGTCTGGACTTGGCTCAGTACCGTGAGTTGGCTGCCTTCTCGCAGTTCGGCTCTGATATGGATAAGGCTACCCGTGACGCTTTGGAACACGGCGCCCGCATGATGGAGTTGTTGAAGCAGGATCAGTACTCTCCGCTGAAAGTAGAGGAAGAAGTTGCCGTTCTGTATGTTGGCGTTAACGGCTTCCTGAAAGATATCGAGGTTAAGGATATTACCAGATTCGGTGAAGGCTTTGTGGATTATCTCCGCACCCAGCGCGCCGATGTTCTGGCCGATATTGCTACCAAACAGAAGCTCGACGACAACAACCAGGCCATGATCGAACAGGCTCTGGCTGAATACAAGAACATTTTTGCCTAAGAGCAACTGTTAAACTCGATTACAGCGTAAAGGTGGTGAGATTGCTTTGGCTAGCACGCGTGATATCCGACGCCGTATTAAGAGCGTTATCAGCACCCAGAAGATTACCAAGGCCATGAAGATGGTTTCGGCTGCCAAACTGCGCAAAACGCAGGGCACTCTGGTGGCTATCCGCCCTTATTCGGACAAGATTCAGGAGGTTATGGACCACCTGCTTTCCGGCGGCGAAGATTATAAAACTCCGTTTTTGACCCCTCGTGAAGAGGTTAAGAACATTCTTTACATTGTTATCGCCGGTGACCGTGGTCTTTGCGGCGGTTTCAATTCCAACGTATTGCGTTTTGCCGAGCAGCAGATTCAGGCTACGCCTGAGGGTGTCAATGCATCTGTTTTGCTGATTGGCAACAAGGCTCGCGAGTACTTCCGCAGCCGTCCGCAATATGAAATTATGGACGTGTTCACCAATATCGGTGATACCCCCAATGTCAGCCAAGGTAAGGCACTTAGTGATTATGTAATCAAGAAATACCTTGATGGTGAGGTTGACGAGGTTCACATGATTTACTCCAAATTCCAGTCGGTTATGACTCAGATCCCTTCGGCAGCACAGGTGCTGCCCATTCAGGTGGCTGAGGCTGACGAGAATAAAGAGGTTCATGCTGAAACTGAATATATTTTTGAACCGGGCGGCAAAGAGCTTTTGGATGTTATTTTGCCAAAATGTGTCGATTCTTCGATTTACCGTCTGCTTCTGGAATCCAAGGCCGGCGAGCATGGCGCTCGCATGACTGCTATGGATTCGGCGACCGACAACGCCTCCGAACTGATCGATAAGCTGACTTTGTCGCTTAACCGCGCACGTCAGGCCCAGATCACGACGGAAATTAACGAAATTGTCGGTGGCGCTGCCGCTTTGGAATAAGCCCGCGGCGTTAATATTATGAAAATCTAACCTGTTTTGAGGAGGTTGAAATAATGGCAGAGGGAAAAATTAAAGAAATTATCGGCGCCGTTGTCGATATTGAATTCCCCCCGGACAACTTGCCTGCGATTTATAACGCTATCAAGATTGATGAAGGCAACATTCATCTGACTCTTGAAGTTATGCAGCATCTGGGCAATGACGCAGTCCGCTGCGTTGCCCTTTCTTCCACCGACGGCCTGAGCCGCGGCGTAACCGCTGTGGATACCGGCGCCCCGGTAAGCGTGCCTGTTGGCACCCCCACTCTGGGCAGAATGTTCAATGTAATCGGTGAGCCCATTGACGGCAAACCCCAGTGTGATTACACCGAAACTTCTCCCATTCATAAGAATGCACCGGCTTTCTCTGAATTGAGCCCTTCGACTGAGATTCTGGAAACCGGCATCAAAGTAATTGACTTCCTGGTTCCTTACACCAAAGGCGGTAAGATCGGCTTGTTCGGCGGCGCCGGTGTAGGTAAAACTGTATTGATTCAGGAGCTGATCAGCAACATCGCTCAGGAACACGGCGGCTACTCTGTATTTGCAGGTGTAGGCGAACGTTCTCGTGAGGGTAATGACCTTTACGGTGAAATGAGCGAATCCGGCGTAATCAGCAAGACTGCTCTGGTATTCGGCCAGATGAATGAGCCTCCGGGCGCTCGTCTGCGTGTAGCTTTGACCGGCTTGACCATGGCAGAACATTTCCGTGACAGAGACCATCAGGACGTGTTGTTGTTCATCGACAACATCTTCCGTTTCACTCAGGCCGGCTCTGAGGTATCCGCACTGCTGGGTCGTATGCCCTCCGCAGTAGGTTACCAGCCCACCCTGGCTACCGAGATGGGCCAGTTGCAGGAACGTATTACCTCCACCAAGAACGGTTCTATTACCTCCGTTCAGGCTGTATACGTACCCGCCGACGACTTGACTGACCCGGCTCCGGCCAATACCTTTACTCACTTGGACGCTCGTACCGTATTGAACCGTGCGATTTCCGAGTTGGGTATTTATCCCGCAGTTGACCCGCTGGACTCTACTTCCCGTTCTCTGGACCCGAAGATCGTTGGCGAAGAACATTACAATGTTGCTCGTGAAGTACAGCGCATTTTGCAGCAGTACAAAGAGTTGCAGGACATCATCGCCATCTTGGGTATGGACGAATTGAGCGAAGAGCAGAAGGTTCTGGTTGGTCGCGCCAGAAGATTGCAGCGTTTCCTGAGCCAGCCCTTCCACGTAGCAGAGCAGTTCACCGGTACTCCTGGTGTTTATGTTCCGCTGGCCAAGGCTGTTCAGGACTTCAAGGCAATCGTTGCCGGCGAATATGACCACCTGCCGGAGCAGGCCTTCTTGATGGTTGGTACCATCGAGGAAGCAGTAGCTAAGGCTAAGGCTATGGAGGGACGTGCGTAAGCTATGGCTGAAAATTTGATTCGTTTGGACATTGTGACGCCCGCCGGCCTTTTGATGTCGGAGAATGTGGCGGCGCTTAACCTGCCTGCCAGCATGGGTTCTATGGGCGTGTTGAAAAATCACGCACCGTTGATGACCTCTTTGGATATCGGCATTGTAAAATACATCAAGGATGATAAGGCTCATTTCCTGGCTGTTCATGGCGGTTTTGCCGAGGTTAAGGAAAATGTGGTTATTATCCTGGCTGATTCTGCCGAAAAATCCGGTGACATTGATGTGGCCCGTGCAATGGCTGCTCAGAAGAGAGCAGAAGAACGCTTGAAACAGCGTGAGGCAGACTTGGATGTGCTGCGTGCGGAAATGGCTTTGCGCCGTGCAATCATTCGTATCAAAGTCAGTCAGATGAGCTGAGGCGCTGGCATATAGCGTAAAATTAACAGATGAGCAGAGATTATTTCTCTGCTCATTTTTTGTGGAAAAATGTATTTTTATGCTGGACAAATGCCGCTGTGATGTGTATTATATAGGTATTGTTTGCTCGAAAATTGACGCAAGGAGTGTGTAGTAATGTCAATCGAAAAGGTTAAGGATTTTTTTGCTGCCCACGGTATGCAGGAAAGAGTGCTGGAATTTCCCGTATCCAGCGCGACGGTGGAATTGGCAGCGCAGGCGCTGAACTGTAAACCGGCGCACATCGCCAAGACGCTGGCTTTTCAGCAGGGAGAAGGCTGTTTGCTGGTGGTGGCGGCGGGTGATGCCAAGGTTGATAATCGGCGCTTCCGTGATGAATTTGGCTTTAAGCCGAAGATGCTGCCGGCCGAGCAGGTGGCCGAGCTTTGCGGCCATGCGGTGGGCGGCGTTTGTCCGTTTGCTGTAAATCCCGGCGTGTCGGTGTATCTGGATGAATCGTTGCGGCGGTTTGCGCTGGTGTACCCGGCGGCGGGCAGTTCCAACAGTGCCATCGGTTTGAATATGGCTGAGTTGGAGGAGCTGAGCGGGGCCGTAAAGTGGGTCGATGTTTGCAAGGATTGGCGCGAGAACGAGCAGGCCTGAGAAGTTGTGATATTGTGATTTGACATAGGAGATGTGATGATGAAAAAGGCTTTGGCAGATTTTATTTATGCGGTGATGGCCGGTTTGTGCATCGGTCTGGGTGGCGTGATTTTCCTTTCTCTGGACAACAAGGTGCTGGGGGCGATGCTGTTTACGGTGGGTTTGTTCACCATTTGCGTCAACGGCTTCAATCTGTTCACCGGCAAGGTGGGTTATGCGCTGGAAAATAAGCCCGGCTACCTGCTGTTTTTGCTTAATGTGTGGCTGGGAAACCTGGTGGGCACCTGGCTGGTGGCGGCGCTGATGCGGCTGACCCGTGTGGGCGCGGCGCTGACCGAAAAGGCGGCCGGCCTGTGTGATGTCAAGCTGGGCGACGGCGCGCTTAGCGTGTTTGTGCTGGCGATTTTCTGTAATGTGCTGATGTATATTGCGGTGGACGGCTTCAAGAATAACGGCCATGAGCTGGGCAAATATCTGGGCCTGTTCTTCGGCGTGGTGGTGTTCATCCTCTCCGGCTTTGAGCACTGCGTGGCCAATATGTTTTATTTCTCGATGGGCGGCGCGTGGAGTTTGCACACCTGGCTGTGGTTGGCGCTGATGACTGCCGGCAACGCGGTGGGCGGTTTGCTCTTCCCGGCGGCCCGATTGCTGAAAGACCGTTTGCAGGCCTGAAAATTTTAAGGAGTAATGGTGATGGAGTTCAATTTTAGTGATTTTGTTATGCTGCTTGTGGTGGGCGGCGGCGTGTTGTTGCTGCTGCTGATTGCGGCGGTGGTGATGATTACCCGCAGATAAGCGTAGATGACAAACATAATAATTCTGCCGGCGGCGTGGCTGTTGCAGGATTTGAGAATTTTGAGGAGTGATGGTGATGGCGTTTACGATGTTGTTTTTGGTGGGCGGCGGTGTATTGGTGCTGCTGCTGATTGTGGCGGCGATTATGGCTGCCCGCAGATAAGGTAGTGATTGCGATGGCGTTTACAATATTAAACTTGCTTATTTTCCCGATTTTTCTGGTGGTGCCGTTTGCGGTGCTGTATTTTGTGATTAAATTTGCGATGAGAAACGGCATGGTCGAGGCACATGAGATTATCAAGGCGCGCGAAAACCGCTTTTGATGTTAAAAAATGATTAAACAGGTATATAATAGGTATAAAATAAAACGGACAGTTTTTGGTGAGCTGTCCGTTTCTTTTTTGCTATGTATGATTATATGACTACGCACGCCTGGATTCTGCGGCGGAGAAGCTTTGCAGGTTGAGCACCGTCTGCTGTTTTTGGTTGCCCTCCATGGCGGCGGTGGCGTTGGCCAGCAGCAGCTTAATGCGGTTCTCTTGGTTGGTGCGCGATGCGCCGGGGTCGTAATCAATGGCGATAATGTTGGCATCGGGATGAATGTCCTTGATGGCGCGAATCATACCCTTGGCCACAATGTGGTTGGGCAGGCAGCCAAAGGGCTGGGCCGACACAATGTTGTTGACGCCGTTTTCAATCAAATCCAGCATTTCACCGGTCAGCAGCCAGCCTTCGCCCATTTTCACACCCTCGCTGATGCAGGGTCTGGCAGCCTTCTGCACCTGGAAGAAGGTGGAGGGCGGCATGAAATTGCTGTGACGACGGATAATGTTGGCCATCAGGGTTTGGCCGTGAACCAGCAGGTTGAAAAGCTGTTTCTTGAAGATGTTGCTGAAAGCGGGGCCATTATACAGCTTGGCATCCACAAAAATGTTGTTCAGCGAGTAAAACATAAAGTCCAGCACACCGGTAACCACCGGCTGTGCCCCCTGCGAGATAAGATAATTCTCCAAATCGTTGTTGCCCAGCGGGGCGTACTTCATGTAAATCTCGCCGACGATGCCCACCTTGGGCTTGCTTTCTCCCGTCAGCTTAATTTGCTTAAAGGCCTGCAAGATGCGGTGATAATTCTTGGTCAGTTTAAGATAACTGCCGTTGGCAAAGGCCTGGTCAAGCTGGTTGGTCAAAATCTCAACCACCTTATCGGTATGCCCCTGCACCACCTCATAAGGCTTGGTCTGGTTTTTCAGCCATAAAATCATATCACCGTAAAAGCAGGCGAAGATAGCGGCCAGCAGAGTACGCTTGGTGAGCACAAAACCGCCGCCTGCCTGCATGGTGTCCAGCTTCATGGCGATAACGGGAATATGCCCCAGGTTGTTCTTCTCCAACGCTTTGCGCAGCAGGTAAATGTAATTGGAGGCACGGCAGCCGCCGCCGGTTTGGGGCAGCAGCAGCGCAATATGGTCAAGGTCATACTTGCCGCTTTTAATGGCATCCAGCAGCTGCCCGATGGCCAGCAGGGCGGGGTAACAGGTGTCATTATGCACATTTTGCAGGCCCTGCTCGGTTACGGCGTAGCTGGTGTTTTCCAAAAATTCAATGTTGTAGCCCTGCCGGCGGAAGATACCCTGCAACAGCTTAAAGTGGATGGGCAGCATTTGCGGCACCAGAAT
>JAFQHN010000028.1 GCA_017397935.1 Bacillota bacterium | reverse complement strand
AGATATTCCTCACCAAAAGCGGTAAAAGTTTGAACAGAAAACAAATTTGGGCGGAGATGAAACGGCTGTGTAAAAGCTGTGGCGTGGAGGCAGGAAAGGTGTTTCCGCATAATTTGCGGCATTTGTTTGCCCGCACTTTTTATCAGGTCTGCAAGGATGTGGTGCGGCTGGCCGACGTTTTGGGGCACAGCAGCATTGATACGACGCGCATTTATCTTATCAGTACCGGAGCGGAACACGCCAAGGTTATGGCGCGGCTTGGTTTGATAAGTTGACAAAAGCATCATTTTGTCTATAAAAAGTATTTACATACATATTATATCACTACAAATAATTGTTGTCCATACCCAATAACAAAATAAACAACGATTAAAGTATCTGATAAATTATCTGAATTACTAAAATAAGGCATAGAAAAACAGACAGTAATAAGATAAATCCGGTTACTGCCTTGATTATCTATGCCTAAAATTGATTGAACTGCCTATTACTGCCTTTATTGAGGCAGTTTTTTTTATTTGTGCGGTTTTTGTGCCAACTATGATATGGCACCGTATAGACAAAATGATGCTTTTGTCAGCAGGTGCCGGGGAGGGCAGAAAAATGGCAAATAATACAGGTGGCGGCAAAAAAGTGGATATTGCCGGGCAGCGTTTTCATCGTTTGGTGGCCCTGTATCCTCTGAAAAGCCGATATATTAACGGCTCGGTCATCTGGCGGTGCCACTGTGATTGCGGTAACGAGATTGATGTTGCGTATAATCATCTGGTTTATGGCAACCTGCGCAGCTGCGGCTGCCGAAAGAAGGAGCATGACAAAAAGCTGCCGGGTTTTCTGACGCATATTGACGGCACATCTTTGGAGGCGGTGAAAAGCAAGAAAATTCCTACCGATAACACCACCGGTTATAAGGGAGTTTATCTCATCCGGGGTAAATATGTGGCCAAGATTGTGTTCCAGAAGAAACAGTATTATCTGGGGGCTTATGCCGATATTGAGGAGGCTGCCGAGGTGCGTCAGAGAGCGGAAGAAGTGCTTTTTGACGGTTTTGTGGATTATTATGAACGCTGGCAGGCTATGGCGGCGGAAAATGATGGCTGGGCGGCGGCCAACCCTATTAAAATCCAGGTTATTAAGGACGGGGCAGAGGTTGCGGTGCGGTTTTGGCCCGAGCTGGCCGCGGTATGAATAGGCACGCGCTTTGCATTTGCAGTGGCGTGGCATTTGTTGAGAAAAACAGACAATTCTAAGTAAAGAGATAGGGAGAATAAAAAGGGAAAAGTTGGAGAAATGCTGGATAAGTTTAAGAAAATTTGGGATTTTTTTACCACGCTGTTGGTGGTAATTGTGGTTATTTTGGCGATAGCTTTGGCCGGTGTGCGGCTGGTGGGCTTTCAGGTGTTCTCGGTGCTGTCCGGTTCGATGGAGCCTACATACCATGTGGGCAGCTTGATTTATGTAAAAAATGTGGATTATACCGAACTGCAAGGCTGTACTAAGCTGGCCGAGGGTGAAACCGTGCCGCAGGGTGCGGCAAGCTTTGAGAGTGGTGGACAAGTTTATCTGGCGGACGGTGATGTTATTACCTTTATGCTGGATGAGAATACTGTGGCTACTCATCGGGTGGTGGAGGTTGTGCCGGATGATGAGAACCCGGAGGTACTGCGTTATCGTACCAAGGGTGACGCCAACAATGCTGTTGACGGTGGTTTGGTACATTATAAAAATGTGATTGGCAGCCCGGTATTTACTATTCCGCAGTTGGGTTATCTGGCCAATTATGTGCAAAATCCGCCCGGAATGTATGTGGCGATTTCCGCAGGGGCGGTGCTGATGCTGTTGATTTTGCTGCCGGATTTGTTTGGCAGCGATGAAGAAAACAAGAAAACCAAAAAGGGCAGGCGGGGCAAGGAAGATGGCACCGCGGCAGAAGCGCAGGAGGAAGCGCAGACAGAAGCAAAGGGGGAGTAAACGATGAAAAAGAAGAGGAAAATTTTGGGTGTGGCATTGTCCGCAGCGGCCTTGATGGCGGCGTCGGTGTTTGGCACCATGGCCTACCTTACGGATACTGGGGCAGTGAGCAACACATTCACGGTTGGCAAGGTATACATTAGTTTGGATGAGGCTGATGTAAATGAAGCCGGTCAGCCGCTGAAAGATGGGAAAATTGTTGAAAAAGTGGATGAGGCTGACCGTTGGACTCCTACTGACAAGGAGCCTTCTCAGAAATATCATCTGCTGCCGGGGCACAGCTATACCAAGGACCCCACAGTTACCGTTGAGGCAGGCAGCGAGAAAGCTTATGTGCGTATGATGGCTAAGGTTACTTACAAAGCAGCGGCTGATGATGTGTTTGCCAAGTACAAGACGGACAATCTGTTTGCCCCTTGGCTGGACATTCACGGTGACTGGGCATACAAGGGCGACCCTGTGACCACAAAGGATGAAACGGCTGGCACGATCAGCCGCACTTATGAATTCCGCTACAAGACCACCGTGGCCAAGAGCGAAACTGCTACCGAGCTGCCCGCACTGTTCACCACTCTGACCGTTCCCGGTGGAGTGACCAACGACGAGATCGCTTACCTTGAGAACATGGTGATTTCCGTCGAAGCCCACGCCATTCAGGCTGCCGGGTTTAATGATGCGGATGCGGCATGGGCTGCATTTGTTGGCAAGCAGAATTAACCTTTTGGTTTCACCGGATGTTGAGCGTTTGCGTGCCGACATCTGTTGAAATATTCCCCTGGCAAAATATTAAGGAAAGGAGGAAATGATATGAAGAAACAAACGATTGCGCTGGTTTTGGCTGTTGCTTTGGTTATTGGCTGTTCTTTGGGCGGTACGATGGCCTGGCTGACATCAAAAACCAACGAGGTCAAAAATGTTTTCACCACCAGCGATATTAAGATTACTTTGCAGGAACATAAATATGATGCCGCAACCGACAAGCTGACGGAAGAGGAAACAACAACCGGCGTGACAAACTACAAGATGATTCCCGGCTGGACGATTCCGAAAGACCCTTGGCTGACAGTTGAAAAAGGAAGCGAAGATTGCTGGGTATTCATCAAGGTGGAAGAGCAGGGCGGTGAGGTGACTGTGGACGGCACGGCTTACAGCTTCAATGACTTTATCGCTTATGAAATTGACGAGCATAACTGGACGCAGCTGACCGACGAAAAGGATGCTTCGGTGCCCGGTGTCTATTATTGCTATGCAAACGATGTCAAGAATGACCGCAACATCAAGATCCTCGGCGAAGGCGAGTACACCTTTAACGGTGTGAAGTACACTTGGGGACCCAATCAGGTGCTGACCAAACCCGAAGTTACTAAGGAAATGATGAATTCGCTGAGCGCTGATAATATGCCTACCTTGACTTTTACTGCTTATGCTTCTCAGTATTGGAAGAACAACGATACTCCTTTCAATGTTCAGGAAGCATG
>JAFQHN010000027.1 GCA_017397935.1 Bacillota bacterium | reverse complement strand
CGGAAACATAGCCCCAGCTACTGTTGCCGTTGGAGGGCACGGTGACTTTCTGGCTGAAAGGCGTAGGTTCTTTGACCTTCTCCACCACACCCTCTACCGTAACGGTCTGCTCAGCGGTAATGTTTGCGATGGTGTAAACACTCTCAACAGCATTCAAAACAACATCGTTAGCCTTGACAGCGAAGTTCTCGCCTGCTTCATAGCCCTCGGCAATATCCACAGTAAAGCTGTAACTGCCGCCCTCGGTAACGGGGGAAACAGAATCTTCGGTTGCTGCCACAGTGTAACCGACACCCTCTGCGGGCAGGGTCACAGTGTAGGTGACAGGTGCAGGTTCCTCTGCCGCCTCCACAGTTACCTTGGCATAGGCGGGGCTGGAAACGATGTCAGTGGGGTTTTCATTACCTTTGCCGCCGTCTACCCAGAGATAGTAGATGCCGGCCTCGTCAAAGGTGATCTCCGCCTGACCATCGGCATTGGTGGTGACGGTGCCATCGGCTGCACCCAACTCAGCGCCGTAGGATACGGTATAATCCGCAACCTTGGTCATGGTGTAACCTTCACCCATAAAACTTGCGCCGCGGCCCAGAGTGACGGTCAGCGCCTCACCTGCGGTTGCGGTATATTCATGGGTAATTTCCTCATTATCCAGGAAATAGTGGAAGCCCGTAACTGAGTCACCGTAAAATGCCCAGCTGGTATAGCCGGCAATATCGAAGAAATCGCCATTATTCAGCACCAACTGATCGGCGGTAATACCCCAGCCATTTTCATCAGCGGGATATTCGCCGTTATAATAATACTGCAGGTTGCAATCACTAAAGCCGAACAGGCCGTTTGCAAAGAAGATGGAGCCGGCACTGCCCTGCACATCAACCTCACTCCATTCCTTACCCATAATATTCTCATGGGCATAAATGTAGAGATGCAGTGCAGTGAGCTGACCGTTATAGTCGTAGCCTGTCAGACCATAATCCGCCAGATCGATCTCCTGCAAATCGCTCAACGATACCGGAACATAGGCTACCGGTTTCTCGTTATTACCATTAACATACTTCCCATCATAGCTGATAGAAATATATACAGTACCGGTAGCATCGCCGAGCAGCATCACTTCATTCAGCAGCATAATACCATACTGCTCAGTGATAGCACCACCCAGCACGGGAATCTCATCTATTGCAGGGATTTCCTCCTCTACCGCAGGAGTTTCCTCCTCTACTGCAGGTTCATTATCTACGTCAGCCGTAGGATTATCCTCGGTCGTGGTCTGCTCGTCAATATCGGCACTGACGTCATCAGGCGATACCACAGCCTCGGATTCATTCTGCTCCGTTACCTGCCCTACCGGGTCTTCTACCGCAAACGCCGATACCGGCATAGCGGTGAATACCATCACAAAGCACAACAACAGAGCAATTATCCTTCTTGATTTGATACTCATTGTCAATTTCCTTTCTTTTAATATTTTTCATACCAATTCATCCGTTAAAACAACCTGAAAATGCTCTCCTCCTTCCTAACCGCAGATTTATATATAGCAACCCTTGCCCTAAACAAGAAGCTTACTACCGCAAATAAAAAAGCCCACCAAACATCTGCATTTCTTCTCGCAGAGTTTGTGGACGTCGGTTCTTCCGTGGGTCCGGCCTCACAGCCTATTCATTTTGTGCTTCCATCACTAATTGCATTATCGTCTGCTCGTCCTGGCTGATCTTTCCCTGGAAAATCAGTTTCTGGCGCTGCACTTCCAGCTTAAATATCTTGTGGTTATCAGGCTTGGGCGGCGGCCCGGCCAAAGCCATGCCTCCCAGCCGCAGCACCTGCCGCCAATCTCCGCCAAGGCGCGTCAAAATATATTTACCGCCGATCATCTCGGCTGCGTGCGGCGTATGCCCCAGCCATTCCTTCCACATCTTAATATACTCCACCAGTTCCTGATCGCTGGCACCGGCATGATCCGCCGCAAAGCACAGCTCTTGCAGCTCCAAGGATTCCCTGGCAAGCCGACGCATTTTGTTCTCAAAAGGATCTTTTTTCTCATAAACCATATTCATTTAACCTCGCAAAAAATAAAAAATCGGCAGTCCGGGCGTTACACCAGACTGCCGATCCAAAAGATCACTGATACAAAATCGATACAAAATCAGAAACCGTATCATGCACGCACAGGAAGCATCGCCCAGCGAACAAATCTACGTCTTCTGTACGTCTCCTGACTTGTGCTTTACAGCCGAGCGCCTTCTCATCCCTCCAAAGGACAATGGCCGGTCATCAAAGACCCTGCTCTGCCAACGCACATCACAGTAGCGTGCCTGTGCCGGATTCTCACCGGACTTCCGTTTACAGAAAACTGATTAAATATTCTGTTTTTAACATTAAGAAACACTAATATATATTATAATAACACCAATATCAGGTAAAAAGCAACATCTTTTTATAAATCTTACTATTACTGCTTCCACACATACACAGTTAATATCATACCGATAACGGCGATAACGGCTAACCGCCTGCTTGCAAAATCAAATATCAGCCTGCAATTTTTTAACTGTTTTTGCGGATATAAATAAGCAGCGGCTTTACAACGCATAATTACGGCAGCTTGGCCGTATATACCAGATAAGGTGTAAAATCGCCCTTGGTGCAGATCAGAATGGCCGCCTGACAGCCGTCGTCAAGCTTCTCGGTGATTTTGGCGGAGGCAATATAAGCCTCTGCCCCGTGAACGGCACTGAAATCGGTGGGTACATCATAGATAACCTGCTGCTCACCGGTTTTATAATTCCAGAGCAGCAGCTTACCGCCGAATTTGTCGCCGTCGGCCAGCAGCAGATAATCACCGTAAACGTCATGCAGGTAACTGTACTGGCTGCCCTCATACTCAATAAGCAGCTTGCCGGTTTGCTTATCCACCACCTGATATACCGTACTGTCCTCACACGATACCGTCAGCACCAGTGCCTCCTGGTCGGCGGTATAAAAAGAAGTAATCAACCCAGCCTTCGGGCGGTTGAACGTTGAAGGTAACACTAACCGAGTCATCTGCGTCGGCGTTCATATCATGCACGATGACGGTGCCGTAACGGCTGAGCAGAGCCAGTTGATTAAGGCTGCGGCTGACAGCATAATCACAAATCGGCCCGGCAGACGCAGGCATCAGGATGTTCTGCGGCTCGATACGGAATTTCACAGTATCATCAGCAGTATCTTCGGGGCCATTAAAGTGACTGTCATCATAGAAAAGCTGCAAGCCGTCGGCATCATCATACAGCCAGTAGCGCCAACCGTCCAGCGCAACTGCCCAGTTATATGCCCCGGAAAGTCCGGTGGGTTTTTCGTCCGGCAGGGGCAGCTCGATAATCTCGCCGCTAACGCCGTCATAAACTAGCACAGTTTGGCTGTTCATAGCCGGCTGTATCAGCATCGCGCCCTCTAAAACGCGCGTCTGCATATTGATGAACGGGTCTATGTCACACAGGGCGGTGTAAATATCCTCGGCCTCTGAGTTGACAGGGTTATAAACCACCATTTTAGCCATTGGGGTATCATCGGGGCCCTGCGGCCGGTTATAATGCCCCAGCAGGGGAGCCGAAACATCCGTACCGTCGTCATTCAGCAGGGGCACCCAGCCAACGATTTTCTCGGCACGGAAGCCGTCATATTGCGGCAAGGCATAAGTTTGAGCCGAGAGCTTGTCAACCTGCTCATCACCGCTGCAGCCGGCCAGCAGCACCGCCGCCAGCAATAACGGCAGAGCCAAAAGTTTCATCCGTAAATCAGTCATTTTCTGCACCTCTTTTCGGCATAATTCAACTGTTTTATACACAAACCACTATTTAATTTATAAATTCTTTTTATATATATCCAAATCCTGCTAAACAGGTGGATGGGCGCAAAAAATTTTAGTTGATAATCCATTAAAAAATACGCGAAAAATAGAGGTTTTTGTGAGAATATTGCCGAATATGCGGAGGGAGTAAATATTGTCTGTAACAGACAGTTTTACCCACAACAGCAAGACGATTTTTATAAGAAAGGAGGAGCCTTAATTGAGCGATAAAACAAACGAAAACCTGATTGCCCAACAGCAGGATGTGGTTATCAGCGTGAAGAACCTGCACAAGGTTTATACCGTGGGGACGGAGCGTGTTATTGCGCTGGCCGGTGTGGATATGCAGATACGCCGCGGCGAGATTTGCTGCCTGTTTGGCCAAAGCGGCAGCGGTAAATCTACCCTGCTGAATATGCTGGCCGGTTTGGAGAAGCCGACCACCGGCGAGATTACGATTTTCGGCAAGCGTATTGACAAAATGACCGAAACCCAACTGGCGGATTTTCGGCGGAATAATTTTGGTTTTATCTTCCAATCTTATAATCTGCTGCCGGCCCTAACAGCGCTGGAAAATGTGGAGATGCCGCTGATTTTTAAGGGCGCCGCACCCGAGACCCGCAAGAAGCAGGCCATAAAAATGCTGCATTATGTGGGCTTAAAGGACCGCATCAAGCACAAACCCACCCAGATGAGCGGCGGCCAACAGCAGCGCGTGGGTATTGCCAGAGCTTTTGTGGCACGGCCTCCCATTGTTTTTGCCGATGAGCCGACCGGCAACCTGGACACTCACACCACCTATGAAGTTATGGATATGATGTCAGCCATTGTGAAGAAGCGCAACGCCACCATGATTATTGTAACGCATGATGACGAGATTGCGGCCTACGGCGACCATATCATCAAAATCCGCGACGGCAAAATCGTGGAGGAAAGCTGGCGTGATGCATCAACCGCGGCAGCCGAATAAATTTTATATATTACAATTTGTAATAGTTTATAGTTCTGCAATTTGTCAGCCCGGTTTTGTTATTGATTTTTTATTAAATGTATATTTGTATAGTTTTGGATAAGGAGATTTAGTTATGAGAGCATTATTGCACAAAATCCTTCTGCCGCTGCTGCTGGTGTTTTTATTGCCCGGCATGGCGCTGGCCGATGACTTTGGCGGCTATTACGGCGAGGACTCCCCTACTTTTACCATGTATAAAGCCAGCTCGGTTATCCGCCCCGGGCAGGAATCAACGATTACACTTAGTTTTAACAATATTACCAATTATCACGCTTTTTACGGTTATGCCGTGCTGACGGTAAGCGAGGACAACACCAAAATCTTCGGTGAGGACGGCGGCAACTATATGTCGAGGGAAATCGGCACCATGAGCCGCCTGGATGTGACTACCGTGGATTATGTGTTTACCCCCTCGGCCGATTTGAAATCCGGCACTTATGATATGACGGCAACTTTGGTGTTTAAGAACCGCCAGGGCTCGGTGTTTACCAAGGATTACCCCGTAAAGATTACGGTGGACAGCGGCACG
The DNA here is from genome assembly GCA_017397935.1 of Bacillota bacterium. Classification (GTDB taxonomy): domain Bacteria; phylum Bacillota; class Dehalobacteriia; order UBA4068; family UBA4997; genus Avidehalobacter. Next base: position 52,700 of record JAFQHN010000027.1, on the reverse strand, counting down.
CCCGTGGATTTGCAGATCACCGAGAGCAGCGTGAGCGGCGACAAGGCCGTTTACGGCCAGCCCTTTGATTTGAATGTGACGCTGTTAAACAACGGCGAAACCACCGCCCGCGATGTACGCATCAGCCTGAACAACCTCTCTGAGGACAAAATCTTCCAGAGCGGCTCTTATTATTCGCCCTCCTTCACGGATATTAAGAAGTACTCGGCCGAGCATCTGACCTTTAATTTGATTGCATCGGACAATATTGCCGACGGCTACCACCCGGTAGAATTGAAAATCAACTACAATGAAAACGGCGAAGCCAAGGAGAAAATTTTGACGGTTTATGTTGATGTGAAAGGCTCTCCCGATTCTGACGAGGATGAGGACGGCAACAAGCTTTCTACCCCGCGTGTAATTTTGGCGGACTGCACCCTGCCGCCCACCGTTAATATGGGCGAACCCTTCCGTTTTGATTTTAAGCTGAAAAACACCAGCACAGACCGCACCGTGAAGAATTTGCAGGTATCGCTGACCTCTGCCGAGGGCACCGTGATGCCGGCCAAGGGCACCAACAGCTTTTATGTGGCTGAAATCAAACCCGGCGGCACAGCTTCTCTCGGTTTGGAGCTGACCACCAAATATGACACCGAAAAAACCAGCTATCCGCTGACTTTGGAAATTCATTACGAGGACGCCAAGGCTAACGCCTATACGGCCACCGAGAATTTGACCATCCCCGTATTCCTGCCCACCAAGCTGACCTTCCAGAACGAGAATTATCCGGAATTCGGCATGGTCGGCGAGAGCTGTTATCTGAGTCTGGAATACATCAACCAGGGCAAGGGCACCATTTATAATCTGACGGCCAGCGTTGAGGGTGATGTGCAGACCGATATTGGCTCCGGTACATACATCGGCAACATTAACAGCGGCAATCAGGACAGCCTGGAAGTAATGGTGACGCCCCTGACCGCCGGCACCACCGAATGTAAGCTGGTGTTTACTTATGAGGACGCTGCGGGCAACCAGCTGCGTACCGAAAAGCCTTTTATGCTGACCGCCGAGGAAATGCCTGAGCCGGACCCCGGCATGATGGACCCCGGTATGGATATGCCGATGGAGGATGAATCTGCCGGCCTGCCCGGTTGGCTGCTGCCGGTGGGCGGTGTGCTGGTGCTGGCGGCTGCTGCCACAGCCTTTATCATCAAACGCAAGAAAGCCAAGGCTGCAAAGCTGGCAGAGGAAGAAGCTCTGTTTGCCGAAAGCAGCGACCTTGACGATTAAGCGTTGCATCAGGCGAAACGCATGAGTTTCTTAGATATTTTGAAGATGGCCTGCGGCAATTTTCTGCGGCGCAAGGCCAGAACCTTGCTCACGGTGGCCGGTGTGGTAATCGGCACTATGGCAGTAGTGATTATGATTTCTATTGGTCAGGGATTGGAGCGCGGCTATACCGAGCAGATCCAATCGTGGAGCAGCCTGACGCAGATCGAGGTTCACCAAAGCTACGGCGGCGATGCCGATGAGCAGAAATATTTGGATGATGAGCTGATAAAAGAGCTGGATGCGCTGGAACACGTTGAGGCGGCCCTGCCCACCATCAGCCGTTACGGTGCGCTGGTAAAGGGCCGGGAGATAAACGACACCGGCATTATCGGCATTGATGTAAGCAAGCTGCAATATTATAATTTGGAGCTGGATAACGGCCAGGAGCTGACGCCTGAGATGTTTGCGGGCAGCGGTTATGTTATCGGTTACCGTTCGGTTTTTAACTTTTATAATCCCAAGAAGGGTTGGGGCGAGAACAACAGCCCTTACGATGACGAGGGCAATTTGAAGGAGCTGCCCTTTGACATCACCGCACCGGAAAGCAAAATCAAGCTGGTTTTTGATACCGGCTATTACTGGGGCGGAGGCGGCAGCAAACCCAAAGGCTACAATGTGAACTGCGTGGGTGTGCTGGACCGTACCAATCAGGGCAATTACAGCTACTCGGTGGTTATGGATATGAAGGAGCTGGAAAAAATCTACGCCAAATATGCCAAGGACGCCGGCATCGAGGAGGACAAGGACGAGAAAAAGAACAAGTACAACTCCATCAATGTGCAGGTTGATGATATGAAAAATGTGACCGCGGTGCAAAAGGAGATTGAGGCGCTGGGTTACAACACATGGAGCTCTACCGAGATGTTGGAGGATGTGAAGGAACAGATGGGCATGATTCAGGCAGTGCTGGGCGGCATTGGCGCAGTTGCATTCCTGGTGGCGGCCATCGGTATCAGCAACACCATGGTGATGTCCACCTATGAGCGTACCCGTGAGATCGGCATTATGAAGGTGCTGGGCTGCCGACTCTCCGACATCATGACGCTGTTTTTGCTGGAAGCCGCCATTATCGGCCTGATGGGCGGCGTTGTGGGTTTGGTTTTCAGCTACGGGCTATCCATGCTGATGAATATGCTCTCTGATAGCGGAATGTTGGCGATGTTCAGCATGGGCGAAGGCATACCGATTTCCGTCATCCCCATTTGGCTGGCGATTTGCAGCGTTGGCTTCTCCACGCTGGTGGGCGTGATTTCCGGTTTTTATCCGGCGATGCGGGCCACCAAGCTTTCTGCCCTGGAAGCAATTAAAAACGAATAAATTTTGCCCCAAAATTTTGCAGGGACGAGGAATTAAAACCTCGCCCCTGTTTTTTTACTGTTATTTTAACCAGTCCTCCTGTTTTATCCCGGCCGAATTTTGCCACCAGCGACAACCTGCCAGCCAGATTATCCGCAGCGCAGCGGCCAGCGGCACCGCCAAAATCATGCCGAAAACGCCCCACCACCAGCCGCCCAGCAGCACGGCCAGCATAATATAAAGCGGATGCAGGCGCACCGCCTCGGCCATAATATACGGCGAGATGACCAGATTCTCTAACTGCTGCACCGCCAGCCAGATGACCAGCACCTTGACCGCCGCCGCACCGCCCTGCACCAGCCCCAACAGCAGGCAGGGGAAAAATGCCAAAAACGGCCCCAGATAAGGAATAAGCTCGGCCAGCAGCATAATCAAACCCAACGTAAAGCTGTAATCCAGGCCGAAAAGTTTCAGCAGCAGGCCAAACAGCACTCCCACCGTCAGCGCCACCAGAAAATAACCCCGCACAAAGGCTTGCAGCAGACCGTTCAAATCGGCCAGCAGACGGCCAAGCGCAGGCGGCAGGTATGGCACAGCAGCGGCGGCAAACTTATCACGGTCTTTTAAGAAATAAAACGCAAAAACAGGCGCAAATATCAGCAGCGAAAGACTGCCGAAAAGCTCAGGCAGGTGCTCCACCGCGGTTTGCAGGCCATGTGTCACATAATCGGCCAGCCACGCAGAGAGGCGGTTAAAACAGCCGTAAAACAGGCCGGCCGCACCGGTCTGTGTCAACATTTGCGGCCAGGTGCTTTGCAGATTATGGCTGACAGTGGACAACAGCAGCGTGGCCTGCGGCCCCAAGCCGCCAATGGCCGAAAAATCACGACGGAGCAGCGGCCAGCCCCAGCAGATTATGGCCGCCAGCAGCGCAAAAAAAGCCAGCATGGGCACCAGCACCGCCGCCACCCTCGGCCAGCGCCAGGCTTCCAGCAGACGCACCGCCGGCAGTAAAATGTACGCCAGCACCGCCGCCGCGGACAAAGGCAGCAGCAGCACCCGCCCCAGATATACCGCCGCCAGCAGGCACAGCACCACAGAAACGCCCAGCAGCAGCTTTCTTCGGCGAACCATTGGCATGGGGCACCCTCCTTTCCGCGTAAAATATGTAAGGGGCCTGCGGCCGGTATCATCCACCGCCAAGCCCCGATTTTTCTGCCGGATTACGGCACCATGCGGTTAATCATGCGGCCGGTTCTAATCATGGCATTACCTGTTTTGTGTGCCATCATGCAAAATTCGTCGGCAAAATCATCGCCCATTTCAGTCATGCGATGTGTGATGCCGGTCATCATTTTGCTGCCGCCGGATTTGCCCATGACCTGCTGCCGCGTGTTATCGTGACAATGGCAGCTGCGGTTGGATTTTTGCAGGCTCATCATCCCGGCCATGCCGGCCAGCCCGGCAATACTCAGCGCACCGGCACCGGCCATCAGCGCCGTAGACATCCAGTTGATATTTTTGTTCATTTTTTTTACACCTCCGTTCCGTTTGTTATTATGTCTTTTACGCCGCCGCAAAATCCCCTAAAATTTTTGGTATTTGATACGGCTGGCTGAATATAAACGCAAAAAAAGGCTCTATGCAGAACAGAGCAACCTTATCTGCACAAAGCCTTATATTTTAAGGTAATTTTTAATTTCAGGCAAATTTTTCAGCCAAATAAAAATTTCAGACAAAAAATTCAATTACACGCTCGGCCACAAAAACCACCGCGCTGGCCGCCACCGCCACATACAGCAGGCTTTTCTCCTTATAGGCAAAGAAAATTGCCGCCAGCAAACCGCATACCGCCGATGCCAAATAACCGGTGGATGAGAAAATGGCCGGCACCGTCATCGCACCCAACACCGCATACGGCACATAATACAAAAATGACTGCACAAAAACATTGGTAATCTTCTTGCGGAAGCACACCAGCGGCAACAGGCGGATAAGGTATGTTACGCCGGCCATCACCAGCACATACAACAAAATCTGCGCATTAGTCGGCATCGGCAGCCACCTCCTTCACCGGGAAAAGCAGCGCCGCCACCGCAGCCGCCACCACCGTGCAGATGATGATCACAAAGCCGCTGCCAATGTTTTGCAGCAGGGGCAGCCAGTTGAACAGGCAGCTTAAACCCACCGCCACCGCAATCGCCACCACAATGGCGTGATTTTGCTTGGCCGGCGGGATAATGATGGCCAGAAACATACCGTAAATGGCAATACCCAGCGCCGAAGCCAACGACTGCGGCAGGAAATCGCCCACACCGGCACCAAGCAGCGTACCCAGCGCCCAGCCGAAATACGGTGCGGTTATCAGACCGAACATATACAGCCGCCCCACCGTGCCCGGCCGCCCCGCCGCCACCGCAAAGACCTCGTCCGTATTGACAAACGCAATCAAAAAGCGGTCCCGCAGGCGCACGGTATCGTCAAATTTCTGCGAGAGTGACAGGCTCATCAGCGCATAACGCATATTGATAATCAGCTGTGCCAGAGCCATCTCCACCAGCGTGCCCAGCGCGCAGATGATGGAAAGACCGGCAAACTGCCCCGCCGAGGTCACATTAGTCATTGATATTAACACCGGCGCCCAGAGAGGCAGGCCAAAAGCCACCGCCTGCAAGCCAAAGGTAAACCCTACCGAGAAATAGCCCAGACCAATCGGTATGCCGTCCTTAAAACCCCGCTTAAATAATTTTAGATTTTTTTCCGTTGCCATAACACTTAAATTCCTGTTTCATCCCCAATGCTTTAATAAAAATCCAAATCCAGAAATTTGGCCATCAGCTCCTGCCCGTTGGCCAGCTGCAAACCCTGCGCTGCGGCCCGGGCCTCATCATGCACCACGGCGTCATCAAGGCGATGATGACGGCTGTCAAACAGCACAAAAGGCACCGCATCACGCGCGTGCGTGCGAATAGCCAGCGGCGTTGGATGGTCGGGCATCACCAGCATACGGTAATCCTCGCCCATGGCCTGCATGGCCGCCAAAATCGGTGTAATAGTCTCCTTATCAATGCGCTCAATCGCGCTGATTTTTTTAGCCAGCTGCCCTTGATGGCTGCTTTCATCGGGCGCTTCCACATGGACAAAAACAAAATCGCCGCCGCCCTGCAAATAAGCCGCCGCCAGCTCTCCCTTGCCTGCAAAATCCGTCACCACGCCGCCGGTGGCCGATGACAAATACAGAATATCCATTTGCGCCGACATACCGATGCCGCGAATTAAATCCACACCGCTGACCACGCCGCCCTTTAAGCCGTAACGCTGCCGGAAGGAGGGCAAAACCGGTTTGACGCCGGGCCCCCACAGCCACAGCGCATTGGCCGGTATCTTACCCTCGGCCAGACGCTGCACATTATACGGCTGTCGCTGCAAAATCTGATGTGCCTTTTGCATATAAGCCAACATTTGCTCGGCCGCCGGCCCCTGCGGCAGATTATCACCGACACGCTGCCCCAAAATGTCATGGGCGGGGCTATATGTGGTATCATCCTGCGCGTTATGCAGCAGCAAAATGTTGCGGAAGGAAATACCGGGGTAAAGCTCACAGTTTTCATCGTCCAACTCCGCCGCCACCGCCGCAATCAGCTCGGCCGCGTCTGCGCTGGCAATCTCGCCGCCGGAATAATCCAACATCCGCTTATCGAGAAAATCCTCCTCATCGGAAAGCTGCACCAAATTGGCACGCAGCGTTACATCACCCAGGCGCATGGGGACACCTGCCGAAACCGCCTCCAAGGACGAACGCCCCTTATAAAACTCGGACGGCGGATAACCCAGCACCGAAAGATTGGCCACATCAGAACCGGGAGAAAATTCAGCCGGCACCGTTTGGCAAAGGCCGGTAATGCCGCCTGCCGCCATCGCATTGATATGCGGCTTATCAGCCACGGCCATGGGGGTTTTGCCGCCCAGTTCTTCCAGTGGCCAGTCAGCCATGCCATCTGCTAATATAAATATATATTTCATAAATATTCAGCCTCCGTTTTTTGTAAAATCAAGCCTGTATTTGCATATTATACGCCTTTGACGGCGTCTTGGCAAGGGGATTTCGGCAAGTATACAAATTACGCTCAATTTATATATATACAAAAAAACAGGGCTGCGGCAATAATACCGCAACCCCACATAAAAATTTATTTATTATTTTTATAATACCACACAGGCTCCTGCTCATCGCCGTTGCCGCTGCGGTGATAATACCTGCGGCCTTTCAGCTCATCCGGCAGATATTGCTGCTCCGCCACAAAACCGCCGAAATCATGCACATATTTATACCCCAGACCGTGCCCCAGCTCCTTGGCGCCGGGATAATGAGCATCACGCAGATGAGAGGGCACACGGAAATCGCCCATCTTCTCAACCTCGGCCAGCGCCGCATCAATGCCCATATATGCGCTGTTGCTTTTGGGCGCATTGGCCACATACAGCGCCGCCATGGCCAGAGGAATACGAGCCTCGGGCCAGCCGACAAAATGCACCGCATCCATGCAGGACACCGCTACTTGCAGTGCCTTGGGGTCAGCCAGACCAACATCCTCGGCCGCGCAGATGATAATACGGCGGGCAATAAACTCAGGCTGCTCACCGGCCTTGATCATACGCGCCAGATAATGCAGCACCGCGTCAGGATCAGAGCCTCGCATACTTTTGATAAAGGCGGAAATTACATCATAATGATTGTCACCTTTTTTATCATAATGCAGGGCCTTTTGCTGCACGCTCTCGGCCGCCACATCCAGCGTAATGTGGCGCACTCCGTCCTCGGCCGGGGGAGTCGTCAGCACCGCCAATTCCAGCGCATTGTAAGCCGTGCGTGCGTCACCGCCGGCAGCCTCGGCAATATGCTGCAAGGCGTCCTCCTGCAAATCCACCGCCAGATTACCGAGCCCACGCTCCTTATCGGAGAGAGCCTGCAACATCAGCGCCTTAATATGTTTTTGCTGCAAGGGCAGCAGCCGAAAAATACGCGACCGGGACAGCAGCGCACCGTTCACCTCAAAATAAGGGTTCTCGGTAGTTGCGCCGATCAAAATGATGGTGCCGTCCTCCACCGCCGGCAGCAGCGCATCCTGCTGCGCCTTGTTAAAGCGGTGAATCTCATCAATGAACAGCACGGTGCGCATATTATACAAGCCAAGATTTTCTTTGGCGGTGCTTAAAATCGCACGGATGTCGCTGATACCTGCACCCACCGCCGAAAGCTGCCGAAAATCGCTGCTGGTGGTGTTGGCAATAACCCGGGCCAGCGAGGTTTTGCCCACACCCGGCGGCCCGTAAAAAATCAGCGAGGATAAACGGTCGGCCTCAATGGCACGGCGCAGCAGCCGCCCCGGCCCGATAATCTGCTCCTGCCCTGCGTATTCCGCCAGCGTGCGGGGGCGCATACGGGCGGCCAAGGGTGCAGCCTTCCGCCGGTTTTGCTCTGCTTGCCCGCTGAATAAATCCATGCCGTTCCCTCCTCTTAAAAATTATTTATCAGCTTATTTCTGCAAAAAATTCTGCCGTGCCTCGTCCATAAACTGCACAAAATCAGCCGGCAGCGGCGCTTCCAGAAAAATTCTTTCACCGGTAATCGGGTGTTCAAAATCCAGCCGTGCGGAATGCAGCAGCATACCCACATTGGCACGGGATTTGGGCCCGTAAACCACATCACCCACCAGAGGATAGCCCAGATACTTCATGTGGACGCGGATTTGGTGTGTGCGGCCGGTTTCCAGCTTACAGGTCACCAATGTATATTTGCCAAAGCGCTCCTCCACATGGTAATGCGTAACGGCATGGCGGCCGCTTTCCGGCTGCACGGCCATCTTCTTGCGATCCTTCGGGTGGCGGCCGATGGGTGCCTCAATGGTACCCTTGGGTTCGGGCATATTGCCGTAAAGCAGGGCGCTGTAATAGCGGTTTACCCCGCCGGTATGCCAGGTTTCGGCCAGCCGCTGGTGTGCGCGGTCACTTTTGGCCGCGATGATCAGGCCGGTGGTGTCCTTATCCAGGCGGTGTACGATACCCGGCCGCAGCACGCCGTTGATACCCGATAAATCCTTACAATGAGCCAGTAGCGCGTTTACCAGCGTGCCGTGATAATTGCCGGCCGCAGGGTGCACCACCATGCCGCGCGGCTTGTTGATGACAATAACATCGCTGTCCTCGAAGATAACATCCAGCGGAATATCCTCGGCCTCCACCGCTAAATTTTCAGGTTCGGGCAGCAGCACCAGCACCTCATCACCGGCAGAGAGCAGATAATTGGCCTTGACTTTTTTGCCGTTAACCTGCACCCGCCCGTCTTTCAGCAGCTTTTGCCAATAAGAACGGGACTGCTCGGTCAGCTGCTCGGTCAGAAAGCGGTCAACACGGCCGCCGTCGGCCTCCTCGCCCACCGTCAGCTCAAATTCCTGCTCAAAATCCTGTTCATCATTTATGTTTATGTTAAAAATATTTTCGGTCATCGTAAACCCTGCCTAATCTTACTTATTATTGTCTGCCTGTTTCTTCTGCTTAAACTCATCCCGCAGCAGCAACAGCATTAAGCCGCCCACGCCGCAGCACAGCAGAATATCCGCCACATTGAAAACCGGCCAATGCGGCAGCTGGAAAAAATCCACCACATAGCGCAGCCGAAAGCGGTCTATCATATTGCCCAGCGCACCGGAAATTATCACCGCAAGCGCTATCCGCTGCCAAACCTCATCTGCCGGTGTTTTGTAAAACCAAAAACCCAGCAGCGCCAGCATAAATACCGAGAACACCGCCAAACCCAGCGTGCTTTCGCTGAACATACTCCATGCAGCGCCGGTGTTCTGCACATAATGAATATTCAGCAGCCACGGTATAACCTCAAAACCGCCGCCCAGCGGCAGATTTTGCACGATCAGCCATTTGGTAAACTGGTCGGCCACCAGCCCCAGCACAATTATCAGCAGATAAATCATTATTCTCCCCTTAAAATTCCCACAAATTTTTTATTCAGCGCACCTGCTGCACACTCTCCACATAGGTCAGCAGCTCGGCAATAAAATCACCCAGCACAGGTATGCCCAAATCCACCAGCAAATTAAGCAGGTAAAGCGCCAACGCCGAAAGCAGCAGAAACCCCAGCGCAAAACCCATGCCCCGCAGCAAACCGCCCAGAAAGTTCCTCGCCAGCAGCTGCATAGGCCGCTGCATCAGCTCCACATATTCGGCCAGCCGCGCCCTCTCCAAAATCAGCGCCACCCGGCTGATTTGCTCCGCCAGCCTGCCGATATTTTCCGTCTGCTTTTCTGTCTGGTTTTCCGTCATCCTTGCCCCACCTTTTTGGCAGATTTTCCTCCGCTGTTAAAAATATGTAGGACAAAGGCGGCATATTTTCCATTAACTGTTTAATTATAACACAAACTGCGCCGCACCACAACCGCCCGTTGCCATTCAGCTTATTATTTTCATTACTGCGGCGGTTTATTCGCGCACATAAATTACCGGCTGTCGGGCCTCGGCATCATAACCGACCGCCAGTTTCTCATCACGCAAATCCTGCAAGCGCACATAATTATAGCCGCCCTTCTCAATGGCCTTAACTTTTTTGCTGACGCCGTTTAAGCAAATCTGCAAAGTTTTCTCCACCTCATCATTCACCTCGCTTTCCAGCTTATCGCTGATAAATTGCAGCGGGTCAATCATCGCCGGGTACTTATACTCCCCCTTATGCACCTCAATATGCAGGTGGCGGCCGGTCACATGGCCGGTTGCACCCTCCACACCCAGCACGGTATTTTCCTCCACCGCCATATTTTTCCGCACATAAATCAGCTTTAAGTGCGCGTACAGCGTTATATACCCGTCAGCGTGGCGCACCCACACACAGTTGCCGTAACTGCCGCCATGACTCACCTTATACACCACACCGGCGTACAGCGGATACACCAAACCGTCGCCGCCATAACCGGCAGAGAGAAAGTCCTGCCCGCTGTGCCAGCCGCTCTTCCACAAGTGGCCCTTGGCGCCGTATTTGGTGCCCAATCTAAACCTATCAAAAGGATAACGCAAAATTTATCCCCCCAATTTCTCCCCAAATTTCTTCCCATTTATACAAAATAAGCGGCGGATCAGCGCCTTACACGCCACACCGCCGCCATTTTTATACCATATCTTCGTCCTGCTTCATCGGCAAATTGTTTGAAACCAAAGTATCTTCCTGCTTAGCGTTTTTTCCAAAGAAAAATCCCAGCACCAACATCACGGCGCTGTTAAAAATTTCGCCCGTCGGCCTGCCGCCAAGAGTCATAACGCACAGCACCGCCACCAGGCTTATGGTCACCAGCGATTTTACATCAATCAGCCTGGCCAGCCTTTCCGTCAGCTTCATAAGCCCACCCCGTTACGCACGCTTCTGCAAAATCAGCACCTTGGTGATGTTGACGGTTTCATCATCCAGCAGCATTTCGCGGTCACCGGAGGCCACCGATTTCATCTGCATATACACATTATAGCAGGCCTGCACCAGCGCACGGTTGTTAACATCCGCCAAGTTAGCTGCGGCCTTATCAAATCTGCTCTGCATATCCTCGGTCAGTGCGGCTTTAACCTCGCCTACCGCATAACCATAGGTCTGCACACCATAAGTTTTCACATCTTTATAAAAATTTGTCATAAACCAATCTCTCCTTTTATCACATCTTATAACCCAATTCTTCCCAGCAAATATGCCATCACCGCGCCCACCAGCAGGCAGATAACCTTGTCCACCAGGCCATCCCAGCGTTTGGCAGGCTTCTCCTCAATCTTACCGACTTTATCACTCAAAGTGCCCACGCTGTCGTTCAGCACCTGCATTTGCTGGGCCATCAACGCCACCGATGTAGCTAACTTTTGCAGGGTTTCGCTGGCCTCTTCCAATTTTTTGATCCGCCCCTCGTTGCGAATAGAACGGTCGGCGGTCTCCTGCAAGCGCAGAATAAAATCAATTTCCACGGCCATCCCCCCTGTTAAACGCAAAAGCCAAAGCACACACCGTAATAATCATCACGTGGAGTAGACAATACCTCACCGGGATCATGGTCTTCATCGTCTGCGGTACAAACCACACGGGTGCCGCAAATAAAGCCGTATCTACTGTTTGGTTGGTGGTCACGCAGCCAATAATCTTTGTCCTTGATAATGGCTTCCATGCTGAGGTAGCGGTAATATTCATACAAATGGCTGTGCGCATAATACGGGTTGGATACATGAGCAACACCAAACAATTCCAAATCAGAGAACAGGAAAAGCTTATCTACACTATGAAGCGTGCCGGCAATCGCCACACCGGCATCATACCCGTTCACACCCTCCTCCGGGCAGGCTACCCACTTACGAACAGATTTAATCGCTGCCTGTAAATCCGCCGGCATTGTTGTCAGCAGCGCAGGCAATGTTTGCAATCTGAATTTCTGCGTCAACCATGTGGTGGGCTCACTCTCGGTATAGGTGGGGTGCAGCTGATAAGTTTCGGCCAGCGTAGATGTCATACCAAAGCTGATACCCGCCTTCATGTGCCCGTATGCCATCGGATCAGCCAAATCATCGTGATTAAATCCTAAAATTACCACTTCATACTCCGCACCGTCCACTGTAATCTTCTTGGAATCCCCCAACCACCAACAGGTCTCAGCCAGGCCCGCCACCGAAACCTTGTCGATATAGGCCCACGGTGCATCCGCAAGCGACACCGGCATAGCCAGCACCGTATGCCCCACCGATTCCACCTGCAAATCGCGGACATATTCCTCACCGCCGTAGGTGCAAACAATCTGCCAATCCGCCACGCTATCCAATTCCACCGCAGTCTCCATATCAGTACCCACCGTAATCGGTCCCGTTACCTGCTGATTTTCGGTGTTAATCGCCGAAATCTCAGCACCCTCGGGCGCATAAACCGTCAGCATAATTTTGCTCTTACTTTGCAGCAGATTACTCAGATTTTCCAGGGCGCCAACTCTGGCCAGCAATTCATTCGCCAGCGCCAAGGCTTGGTCAGCCACCAGCATCTTGTCATCAATCGCATCCGAATTCCGGTTAAAATCCTCAACATCATAAAAATCCTCGGCCGCAGGCTTGCGTAATTTGTAATTCTTCGTATAATCCATTATTCCATCACCTCTTCTCTGATACTTTTGTGCTGTCGGGCCGCCAGTTGTCCGTGGGTATATGCCGCCAGCGCACCATAACTGTTAAACAGCAGCACCAATTCCAACAGCATATTGGCAGGCAAGGTCCTCTCCAACACCTGCCGCAGCACCCGCAGATAATCTTTGGCCGCCAGGTCTAAGCGCAGCCGCAGCAGATATTCCTCCGGCAGCAGCTCCACCTCATATCCGCCTTCCGGGGCCACCCTCGCCAGCAATTCCCGCAGACGCGCCAGCGTAAACGGCAGCTGTTCATTCAACATCAGCAGCACCGCCCGGCGTCGGTCGTCCAAATCAGCCTCCGCTGACGGCACTATGCCCAGCATTTTCTCCCAACGCTGCAAGCCATATTCCCCACAGATATGCGGATACTGCTCATCAAGCACCTGCTGCGTTTTTACCCACGCCTCGGCAAAATGCGGCTGTTCCAGGTCACAAATTGCAGACAACTCCTTAATCTGCTGCAAAACCGGAGGCAGCGCCGCCAAAAGCTCGGTTTGCCTCTGCTCAAACATTCAGCTCACCTCGCTCAAAGCTTCCTCGCACGGGTATTTCGTCCTCACCCAGCCGCAGATTTCCTGCCGCACCGTTTAAGCGCAAATTCTGCAAGTCCACAATACCTTCCACCGCCAAAATCCGTGCCTCCAACTGGCTGCCCCGCACGATAACCTGCTTGTTGTCCGCCCAGCCTCTGGCCAGCTCCGTCAAATATTCATCCACCGCAGCCAACACCGCCGGCCGCAGACTCTCCCAATCCAAGCCCTCGGCCACCGCCACATCAGCCGCCAAATTTACCGCACAGGCAGTTACACCCATCACCGTCACCACATGACCAATCGGCGCCAAACCCAGGCCCAGTCCGGCATCCTCCGGCGGGTCAAACAAATTCTGTACGCGCTCAATCAATGCCTCATCAGGCACGCCGAATTTCTCATTCTGCACCGTCAGCTTCACCGTGCCGCCACCCTGCCAGGCCGCATACACCTTGGCCGCTGCCACACCGGGTATCGCCTGCGCCTTGGTAATATAATCCGCTGCGTTGCCGCCAAAGCTCTGCTCACTCAGCCCGTTCAAATATCTGGCCCGCAGACTTTCGGTGGTTTCCTCATCCTCTCCCGGCTCGATAACATCCACCAGCTCGGCTTTGTTTACCGCCGGCATATATTCCAGCGGAATCAACCGCCCCAGCGTGCTGTTGGGGGCGCTGCCTGCCGTCTCACAGCGCAGCAGATATCTGCCCTCGCTCTGCATCTTCTCCACCACCCAGCAAAACTCTCCAATGCCAAAACGCGCCCCGGTGTCCGCCACGCCGTCAACCTCAGCCAAACCCAGCGCATAAGTCGCCGGGAATGGTACCAAACCCCGCTCATTGGCCCGCAAAATCAAATATTCCCGGCCGGCGGTATCGGCAAAGCCCTCGTTCAACACCTCATCCAGCGCCGCATACAGCCTGCTCAGTTCCAGGGCAGCCGGTGCCAGCGCGTCCCAGATAATCGAACCTTCACGCTTATCCACCTCGCTGTTCACCTCAGCCAGCATATCCGCCATAATTTTCTCATAGGTCATCTGCTCAAACATCAAACAGTCACCTCCGCTGTCTGGCTCAACTCGCCATAAATACTTTTTATCACAAAACCAACACTCAGCCTGCGGCCATTGGCGGCGAAGCTGAAATTCTCCACCGCCAAAATCCGTTCATCCCGCAGCAAAGCTTCCCGCAGGCGTCTCTCCACCTCAGGTATAACATAACTCATCGGCTGCCCCGGCAAATCCGCCAGCGCCACCCCATACCCCGATGAAAATATTGCATATTCCGCCTGTTCAATTTGCAGCAGCAGATTTACCGCCTGCCGCAGCGCCTCCAAGCCGTCAACGCGGCCATTCAGCACCGTATTGCCGCCATTTTCCCGCAAAGCATAAGTTTCGGTTTTATATTCTGCCAAATTCTCCCTCATCTTTACATACCACTCAGCAGATTAAATTTTTCGGGGATTTCAAAATCCTCAAAGGTAAAGCGGATATCTTCCTCCAAATATTCGTCCTCCGCGCTGAACTTGGCCAAAACGCCGCCGTCCAAATTGCAGTCCTTCAAAATTACTGTCTGGCGGCCCACCGTAGATACCGGGTCATCGTTGCTTACCTGAATATCAAAATACAAGTCCTCGCCCTTCTCCTTAAAGCGATACAACAGCTCGCGGAACAAAGAGGTATTGTAATGGAAGGTCGCCTTGCCGCTTCCGGCCCAACCAACCCCCTTGTTGCCGCGGCCCATACGCCCCAGCACCGGAACCTGCATCTTGGTTTTCTCCACCTTGGCCTCCAAATTGATGGCCTGCATAAACTTATAACGCTTGCCTTCCACCGTCACATAACATTCCGCCATGGCCGAGCTGATAGCATCCCAGGCGTTCATGGTATTATTGATACTGCTATTGGAAATTGTTGTCACCTTACATCACCCTCCTTATTCAAAAGTCACCGTCAAATATAACTGAGACATCGAATTGATAACCGTCAGATAAGAGCCTACTACCACAGCCTTCTTGCTATCGCCCTGGCTTACCGTAATATCCGCAGCATCAAAGCCTTCAATCGCCCTAAGTCCTTCCAGCTTACGATAATAAGAAACAATGTCATTCCACAGACTCATACGGCCGGCGTTATCATTCAGCACCACACCCAAATACTTATCATAAAACAGCGCCGACAAATCCAGCACGATCTGGTCCAGCACACGCATGGTCTGGTTATATTTCATATCCTCGGTCTGCCCCTCGGCACAGTTCACCAGCGTATTCACATCTTCCAGCACACGCAGCTGATTACCCATCTTATGCAGCACCAGCTTACCTTCCGCCAAAGCCTCACGCAGCTCCATATCACCCATCACCGGCTCAATCTCAAATTCACCGTCATACAGCACATTGGTCAAAGAACTGTTCACCGCACATCCGGCCTCGGCACCTGTCACCCAATATACCAAAGAACTTTCGGGGAACATCTCATCATGCACAGGGTTGGTAACCGAGATAACACCCTCATAATCGGCATCACAGTCATACAAAACCGTCTGAAACTTAGCACCGCTTTCCGTACGCTGACCCTGCGTAAACAGCACAAAAAGCTGCTGAATCGTTGAGTCCGTGCTGACACACCCCAGTATATTAAAACGCACACTTTCCAGCGCAAGCAGCATGTTATAGTAATCTTCCAGTGCAACCACCGCCTTGCTGCTGCCGCCGGTCAACGCCAATCCGCTGGTCATTGTCAAGGCTGCGCTCTTCTTCCAGCACACATAATCATTGTCCTGCAACTCGCTCGAATCAGCCACCAACTGGGCGTCCACCTCTTTCTGGTTCAAATAAGTCTGCACCCAATAACCGGCATCGCTCGTACTCACCACCACCAGCAGTTTATTGCCCAAAGCACCGCTGTACCTCGCCTCACACAGGCTGTTAGACGCCTTAGCACCCGAATTTAAGCGGTACAGATAACAGGCATCCGCGTGTCTAAACAAATCACGCAGACCCTTCATCTTATCCGCAGTATAATCGCAGGCAAACAATTTACGGCAGTTCTTCCTAAATTCACTCTCGGTCAGATATATCAGCTCATTGTCCGGCCCCCAGTCCAGCTCCACGCCCATCGCCGCCACACCACGGTCAGAAAGCGTAGATGTCACCTTGTTCTCGGCCGCCACATTCACATAAATACCCGGCAAAACCTTATTCTGCGTTACAAAACTTCCGCCACCAAAAGACATTTACATCACCTCTCCCAAAATTTTTCACTCCAAATTTTCTCTTAATCACAATCACAAATATATAAACCCGCCAACCCACCCTCATCAAAACCGTGCCAATCACAAACCCGCTCGGCTTTCCTCATCAACACCGCTTATCTTGCTGTTGCCGAAAATCCAAAAATCTCCATCAATTCACCGGCCGGCATCTGCTCCTCGTCGCACTCCAACTCCGGCGTAGTATAAAACTCATACTCGCCCTGCACCTGCAAAAACTCCGCCCCCGGCTCATAACTCAATTCTCGCCCGCGGTAGCTGCGCTTTTCTCCTTGCAGCATCTGCAATCCCAGCAAAAGACGCTCGCCCACCTGCTGCTGCTCATAGCCGTTATTTCGCTCGTCAGCCTGTCCGTCATAAAACCGCAGCGTAACACCGTATTCACGCTTCACCCGGCCACCGGGCAGCGTCTGGCGGCACACTCGCGGCGGCTGCACAAAAAAACAGGGCCGTTTCGCACCCTGCAACACTCTGCCATAATACAGGCGGCAATCCTCGTCAAAAAGCACGGCCAGCTTCTCCGCCAACGCCCGCAAAAAATCCTTCATCTATCACACGCCCTTTTTACGCCAATTCATCAAGCCAATTCGTCCAGCATGGCCACCGCAATCTCCTGGTGCAGCGCGTAAACCTTCGGCTCTCCGCTGCATTCCAGCCTATATCTGTGCCCACGCTGCATAACCTCCAGGCGGCTGCCCGGCTTGATAACACAATCCGCCGCCAAAAACAGCTTGCCTGCGGCCTCCACCGCACTCGGGCCGTCACCGGTCTCGGCTGCACCGGCCACATTCAGCGTCAGATGACAAGGCAAATCGCCGGCCACCGCAATCATTCGGCACTCACTCAGGCAGCCAAAATCACCGGTCACATTCTCACGCTCCCAAACGGTACAACGCCCGTCATACAGCGCCATCAAGGTATCCAAACTCACCATTTAACACCTCGCATCCCCGCCAAAAAGCTTATCGTCTGTCGCTGCAATTCATCGGCATACAGCAACAGACGCTGCGGCGGCAAACTGCTCTCGGCATACTTCACCGCCACATCACCCATAGTCACAGCCTGTGCGGTCAATTCTCCGACGGCTTTGGCCGCCAGCAAACGCAAAATCTCCGCCTCGGCCTGTTGCAGCAAAGCCTCCTGCCAGTCCAAAGGCAATTCACCACCGTACTGCGGCAATTCATCACAGCCACCCGCACTCAGCAAAAATTGCTCACTCCGCACCAGCGCATACCGCCAAAATTCCTCACCGGCCACCACTTCAATATCCAAAAGAGCCACTCTCGCCTGCAACTCACTAATCAACTGCTCCTGCAAGGCCTGCAAAATCTCACTCATTCACCGCACCCCCGTCAAACATCCAAGGCAGCGGCTTATGCATTGGTTCCGTCCGCCAAACCGGTAATAGAAGCGTGCAGGAAGGCAGGGCCGTGTGCCAAACCAATCTGGCCGTAAATCTGAATCTTATCAGCCGCACCGGTCTTGGCCAATTCCTCCTCAAAAAGTACACCCTTATTGGGCACCGCCTGGAAAACCGGCGCAATATGGGCCACATCGGCAATCAAAATGGTGTCAGACGGCATAAAACGGTTCCAGCACACACCCACTCGGCAAAAATCAGTTTCAATCTCGGTGATATTCAGGCCGCCCACATTACGCTCGGCCGGGGCAAAAATACCGCCGCCCACAAACTGAGAAGCATAGATCTCAGAAAGCGCCTGCTTCTGGTAAGCCGGCAAAAACATCACCATGTTGCTGAAATACGCACCCGCACCGGCCATCTCACGGAAAATATCCTGCAACATAGTCTTAGAAAGCGCCGCACCCTTGGCATCCAGGGTAGTACCGCTGCTGCACAGCTCCAACAGACCACGGGTTTTGTTGGGCACGCTGCTGCCGGTCGCCTTCTGATACTTGCCGTTGATAAAGCTATGCTCCACATCACGGGCAATCTTCACCAGCTTGTGCTGCACCTGAAAAGCCCTCTCATCCGCCAGCGTAGTCTGCGCGTCCAAGCTGTTCAAACCCGCCAAACGGCCGGTGTTGCTCTGCTTGACATAGCTCAGATTGATTACCTCCTGATGAATTTGCACCACATTACTCTCCTGGGTTCGGGCCGCCATCACCGCCGCCGGTGCGGTAATAGACGCCTCCTCCGAAATCTCCGGCTGTTCAGCCGCCGGATAATCAAACAGTACCGCAGTCGGAAACTCAAAGTTAGTAGTCTGACGCCCACCGGAAAGTCCGCCAATCATCGAAAGCAGCGGTGTCTGCAAAGCGTCCGCCGAGAACAACTCACCCGCATAATTCGGCAAATTCCAAACCGTACCAATATTAGTTACCTGTGTCATAATAATTCCTCCTCCAAATTTAAGAACTCATCCTCTAATACAAAAATTTTCTTTCACTCTCTCACTCACGATTACAACATCCGCCGCCCTCTCAACCTCGCTCAGCCAATTCTCCCAACATCCGCCGTTCTCTCAACCTCGCTCAGCCAATTCCAACATCTGCCGTACTCTCTACTCTCGCTCAGCCATTCTCCCAACATCCGCCGTCTCCTCAACCTCGCTCAGCAAATTATCCCAACATCCGCTGTTCTCTCAACCTCGCTCAACCAATTCCAACATCTGCCGTACTCTCTACTCTCGCTCAGCCATTCTCCCAACATCCGCTGTTCTCCCAACTTCGCTCAGCAAATCCTCAACATCTGCCGTCCTCTTAACTTCACTCAGCCATTATCACAACATCCGCCGTCCTCTCAACCTCGCTCTGCCAATCCCCAACATCCGCCGTTCTCTCAACCTCGCTCAGTCTATCTCCAACTTCCACTGTTCTCTCAACCTCGCTCAGCCATTATCACAACCTCCGCTGTTCTCTCAACCTCGCTCAGCCAATCATCATCTCACGGCCAAATTCGCTCTTACCCAACCTCCGCCCAACTGCGCACTTTTACTCACCGGCACAGCCCAAACCACTCCTTCGGCCGCCCCAAAACTTACGGCAAAAATACGCCCTGGGCCGCAGCCGCCTGCTTAATTTTCACAGCCTCCAAGCTGTTGCGCGCCGCCGATGCCTGCTCCAAGCGCAGACGAAAACCACCTGCAAAGCTGGTGTCCAGCAAATCTCCGGCCGCCGCCGGCACAAAACCGACCCAATCCGCCGCGTCCCCCAAGCGCTCTTCTTCAAACAAAAATGCCGATTCCTCCGCCTTCTGCAACGCTTCCACCTGTTCACGCAAGCCAATCAACTCGTCGCCCGCAAACTCCGGTGCCGATAAATCCAGCAAGCCACGCACCGCCGCCACATTTTTGGCACCGGCTGCCTGCAAACAGCGCTCAACCGCCGCGTCAACACGCACCGCCAGCAATTTGGCAGCACATTCGGCCTTAACCTCCGCCAACTCACCCTCCAAAGCAGCCAGGCGGCCACGCAGCGCCTCACTCTCAGCCGCCGCCCCTTGCAAAGCCGACAACTCCGCCTGCGCCGCCTTCAAATCAGCTAATTTGGCATTATAGTCGCTCTTGGCGACAAATTTTTTGCCCAATTCCTTCTGAAACTCGGCATAATTTCGCTCATTGACCACCCCGCCAAAGAGCTTTCGCATAACTTTCAGCATATAACCTCCCTTTTTCCTGCGCCGGTCAGCAACCGCAACCCTCTCTGCCGGCGCCGTCTATTTTTATTCCGCCGACTCAGGCGGTATTATTCGATTGCATCTCCACCGGCTCATTCCCCACCAAACCACCCTCGCCAATCCAATACCCAACGCTTACTGCACTTTCATCGCTCGCTCACGATTACAACTTCCGCTGTCCTCTCAATCTCGCTCAGCCAAAATCACACTCATCATCTATAACCACGCACCCTGCGCCCCTGCTTACCGCGCTCCGGCTGCGTTTTGCTCTGCTCTCGCTTCTCCTGCTCCCATTCCAGACCGGCAACCACAAAGGCCAGCTCCCCCGCACTCAGCCGCACAAAATCACTTGGCCGCCATCCCCAGCGCAGCAGCGCCGCCAAAGCAGCCTGCACCTCGCGCCCGCCGGTCTCAATCAGTTTTTTGCCGCCACCACGCGCTCATTCAGGCCGTTGTCCAAATTCAACCGCGCAAAAGCCTTCTCCAAAACCTTAAATTCCCCCGGAGAAAGCATCGCCAACAACAACTGCTCCTCGCCCATCACACCATAGCTATCCTGCAATTCCGCCGACGATAAATCCGGATACACCACCGATTTCACCAACATTCGCAGCAACAACTCCCTCTGGCGCAAATTTCGTCCGGCAAACCCGGCCTCCGCTGCACCGGCCGCCAATATTTCCTGCAAATCCCTCGCCGAAAGCGGACACAATTCCCATAATTCCACCTCGCCGTTTTCCGCCAAAAACCGTGCCGATACCGCCACCCGCACATTCTCCCGCCGAGAATTCTCCGCCAAAAACGCCGCCAATTTATTGGCCATTACCCACTCACTCCTTCCTCTTACAACTCTCCCCCACGATTATAACTTTTGCAGTTCTCATAAATCCCATCCACGATTACAGCATCCGCCGTTCCCTCAACCTCGCTTTGCAAATCTCCCAACATCTGCCGTTCTCTCAACCTCGCTCAGCCAATCTGCAACTTCCGCCGTCCTCTCAACTTCGCTTTGCCAATCGCCCAACTTCCGCCGTCCTCTCATCCTCGCTCAGCCTATCTCCCAACATCCGCCGTTCTCTCAACTCCGCTTTGCCAATCGCCCAACTTCCGTCTCTCTCAACTCCGTACAGCCAATCCCTCAGCATCCGCCGTCCTCTCAACCTCGCTCAGCCAATCTGCAACTTCCGCCGTTCTCTCAACTCCGCTTTGCCAATCGCCCAACTTCCTCTGTCCTCTCAACCTCGCTCAGCCAATCTGCAACTTCCTCTGTCCTCTCAACTTCGCTCAGCCTATCTCCCAGCTTCCGTCTCTCACAACTCCGCTTTGCCAATCGCCCAACTTCCGCAATTCTCTCAACCTCGCTCAGCCAATCTGCAACTTCCGCCGTCCTCTCATCCTCGCTCAACCTATCTCACAACTTACGCCTTCCTCTCAACCTCGCTCAGCTATTATCCAACCTCCGCCGTCCTCTCAACCTCGCTCATCTGCTGTGCAGCATTATTTGCAGTTCAGCATTCAATCTGGCCGCCACCAAATCGGCCACCGGCCCGGCCAACCTTGCCGCCAGGTCAGCCAAATCACGCCTGCCCTCCGCAGCATCATTGTTATGCCAGGCCTCGGCCAATCCTGTTTTGCGCTCCACATCGCCGTCAACAGCCCGGCGCTCCATGTCACCCGTTGCCGCTGCCGGCAGGTCAATCAGCGGCCACATTTCCGGCCCATTCTCGCCCCAAGACGCAGCACCGGGCTCATCCTCAATCCGTCCGGGGGCCTCGCCAACCGCCGTAATCATAGCCTCACCGTCCGCCCACCATCCGCCGGCCATCACCCCGACATTTCGCCCATCCTCAGCCTCGTCCGCTGTCACACGGCCTGCACCAAATCCCGCCAAAATGTCAGCCGCCGCGCCCGCCGCCTCAGTTACCGCCAAGGCTTGCCCGTCGCTCGCTGCCGCATCTGCCGCATCGGGTGCGTCATTCAGCACGCCGCCGGGCTCCCACAATGTTTCGCCAAAATCCCCGTCCGAATTTACAACCATTCCCGGCGCACCGTCCTTCGGGGCAATTTCCGGCCAATTCGCCACCGATAATTTTTCTTCAATACCATCAACAGCATCGTCCACATAGGCCACATCGGCTTTAATAATCTCCGCCGTGCTTTCGTCCCATGCCGCCGCAGAAGATAACACTCTCAACAGGTCGGCTGACTTCTCAAACTCGGCGTTTTCATCCTCTCCGGATACCAAAACCGCCAGCCAATCAGCCAACCCGGTTTCGTCCGCCGCCGGCTCATTCAGCCAAAAATCCAGGTCAGCGGTCAATTCCGCCCCCAGCTCCAACTTTTCAATATCAATCACTCATTCAGCGCCTCCACCGCATAACACTTGCTCAAAATCACAAACTGCTGACCACCCTGCATCTTGGCCAGCAGCACACGGTCCCCCTCGGCCAAATTATGCACCACATTGTAAACCTTTTCGTCACCGGGCTCCCAATCCTCCGCATCACGCAAGGTCGCTTTGGCAATCACCGCATCCGTCAGCACCAAAACACTCTGCGGCAGCAGCAATCGCTGCTCCACCCGCACCTGCAACGGCTGGCTGCTCACCACCTCCCCAAACATAAAACTCACCGCCTCAGTCTGTTCTTCGGCTCGCTGCACCAGCTGCCACATCGTTTCGGCCAACCCGCACACACCCTGCACCAACCTCACCTCACTTTACTATCACAGCTTTCCTGCAAACTTTTTGGTCACACGCTGTCCGTACTCGCGCAGATTTATGGCCACTCGCACATCAAACCCCAAATCTGCCATCTCCAACACCTGATACCCGTCCAGCGTCACCAGCATATTAGTATTAAAAATTTCCTCACCACTGGGCAGCGTACGATAAATAATCAATCGCCTGGGTTCCGCACTCTGTGCCCACTCCGCCAGCCGGTTCATATAATAAATCGGCTTTCGCACCTGCACTCCGTCCCTCACCAGCGGCGCATCAGCAAAATACGGCAGCAATACCTCAAAACTAATCTCCCTTAGTCCGCACGGCCGCGGCAAACTCATCTCACTGCCGTCCGCCAGCGTCAAAACTTCACTCTTCTTGGGCAGCCGCAGCGCATATTTCTCCGGTGCCAACGGCAGCTCCATATCCCCAATAAAAAAATGATACATCTCTTATAAATCCCCACTATTACAACTCTCTCTCACGATTACAGCTTCCGCCGTTCTCTCAACCTCACTCAGTCAATCTCACAACATCCGCCGTTCTCTCAACTCCGCTCAGCCATTCTCCCAGCTTCCGCCGTTCTCTCAACCTCTCTCAGCCATTCTCCCAGCTTCCGCTGTCCTCTCAACCTCGCTCAGCCATTCTCCCAACATCCGCCGTTCTCTCAACTCTCACTCAACCAATTCTCCCAACATCCGCCGTTCTCTCAACCTCGCTCAGCCAATTATCCCAGCTTCCGCCGTTCTCTCAACCTCTCTCAGCCATTCTCCCAGCTTCCGCTGTCCTCTCAACCTCGCTCAGCCATTCTCCCAACATCCGCCGTTCTCTCAACTCTCGCTCAACCAATTATCCCAACATCCGCTGTCCTCTCAACTCCGCTCAGCCATTCTCCCAACTTCCGCCGTACTCTCATCCTCGCTCAACCAAATCTCACACCAACCATTCAGCCGCCAGCTCCAAATCCATCAAACACTCGCCGCCCACAAATCTGTGCACCGCTTTCTGCACCAGCGCCCGGCAATCCACCACACGGTCGCCCAAATCCATCCGCAGCCACACCAGAGAGCCGCCACGCACCCGCACATCCCCCGGCACATCGCTCACACTCAGGCTGTCGGTGCGGCGGTTCAGCTCCCGCAGCAGCTGCCGCGCTGTCTCCGCCGTCTGCTTGTCCGCCGCCGCACTCTTCGATACATATTGCAGCACACCCACACGCTCGATCTCCTGCCGATTTTCGGCCACAAACTGCCGCCGCAGCGCTTTCCGCTTGTCCTCATAAATCACCTTCACACGGTTGGCATACCCCCGGTCAATAGATGTTCGATACTCATACCCACCGATCGTTGTCAAATCCAGCAGCAGATCCACCTGCATATCCTCACAATCCCGCAGATAAATTTTACCGCCCTCGGCCAGCAGAAAATAATGTTTGCCCTTGGCTTTAAGCACCTCGTCCAGCACATCGCTCATCATGTCCAGATACCTGCGGTTGTCATACGCTCTCGCCGCCAGCATCATGCCGCAATCCGCTGCCTCGCCCACCGGCAAATTAAGAATAGCCGCAATTCGCCGCACCATCTCGCTCGGCATAAACTCCTCAAAGATGCAGCAATCACGGTTCTGCCAATAACGCAGTTCATCATACGCCACAATTTTTATCACCTCAGGCCGGGTTCTCTGCTTCTCAAAAACCCGCCCACGGAATATTTCCTTGCCGTCCGCCAGCAGACGCACCGCCGCCCCCTCGGCAAAATCCAAAGCGCCGTTCTTCACCACGGCCGCCTCCAAAACAGCCGCCGCATTGGCCGCCCGCAGCAGCCTCGGCTCATCCAGCAGAGGCGGCTCCAACCATTCATCTCTGCATTTAATAATCAACCGCACCTGCATGGCACATCACTCTCCGCCCGTCTGTTTTGCCGCTGCCGATTTCTGCTTCTCCAATCGGGCCAGCTCACCGCGCACATCATTCACCCACGGGTGCTGCGCCACAATCGCCGCATCAGATAAGATTCCCTGCGATTTCACACAGTTGGCGATCGCCTCACTCTCATCCACCATAATGTCACGGTTAAAAATCAAGCGCCAACCCTCGTGCAGATAATTGCCCTGGCCGGTGTTTAACAAATACACCTGCACAAACCACAGCAGCTCCTCAAAAGCCGCCTGCCATTCCGATTCCAAATCGTTGGCGTCCAAACAAATGTCACTATACATCGCCTTGATAGAAAGCTCATTCACCGCGCGATACCCCTTATCCAGCCGCGTATCAAAGCCCATGCCGTTTTCAATAATCGCACTTTTCAGCAGCTCAATAATCGCCTGATAATTTTCCGCATCCACATTGACAGAAAGAGTATCAATACCGCCCGCAGCGCCGTCCACCGTTTTCACCTTCACCGCACCGTACGCCGCCAAATTATGCCGAAACTCGTCCAAATCCGTCCCGTCATAATTCTTAATAACCAATACCGTGTTGTGCGTGTCCTCCTCCATCACATTCTCAAAACAAGACATCATGCGGTTCAGCGCGTCCTGCAACCCCTTCACCCGCATGATAAGTGGCTGCTCCCGTTCATTCAGCTTAAACGGAATCAACGGCACCTTGGTCCAGTTTACCCGCTCAAAACTGCCGTCGGGCAAATTATGCCGCAGATAAGCATGGTGACAGGCATCCTCCGGCACCAGCCTGCCGTTATCCCAGCGGAAGCTGTGAACCCCGGCCAAATCATAGATTTCAACCTTGTATTCCGGGCGCATTTTGCCATCAACCCAGCTCTCCACCATATAAAACCGCACCGCACATTCCAGCTTGCTATGCTCGGCATCCAGCCAAAACGGCAAAATCTCATACCCCGGAAAGCTCCTGAAAGCCAATTTCCCATCTTGATCCACATACGGGTACAGCCAGGCAATCCCATGGTTGTAACAATCCTTGCCCAGCCTTTTCAGCTGCCGCATAAATCGGTGGTCAAAAATTCGTTTCAAAGCCTTATCAAAGGCGGCTCCGTCCACCTCCCAGGTCAACGGCTGCCCCAGCATATAATCGGTTTTCTGGTTCACCAGCTTGCCATACTGATTATTCACCAGCCTGTTGTCCGGCAAATTCCGCACCGGTTCAGGCTCACCTCCACGGCCGATCACCATACGCTGCTGCCGCAAAATATCATGGTTGCCCTCAAAATACGCCTGCCCCTGCAACATTCTTTCCCTCTCCGCCGAGCCAAGCCACCGCTTCAATTCCCATTCCAAAACCTGCAAATCACTCGGCTCATTCATCGGTCCCTGCTCACCGGCCGGCCATAATCCACGGCCCAGCCCCGCGCAAATCTCCCGAAAACTTCGCATTATCCATTCCCCCCTGTTTTTTCACATAAAAAAAGACGGCCCACGCCGTCACCCTCGGTTGATAACTCACTCCAATCAGTCCGTCATTCAACCCTTTTCTTCACAATGCCATCTTACCACTCCCCATACCGGACATTCAATGACATCCTCTTGCCTACCTCACTATTCACTTTTCACTATTTCCCCCCCTCGCTCCCCCTCACTATCCCAACATCCCTTTCCCCCCCCCTCGCTCCATCCCTATCACCCAAACTTCCCTTTTCCGCCCCTCCCTCTCTCACACTATCCTCCAACTTCCCCTTCCGCCCCACGCTCTCTCACACTATCCCCAACATCCCTTTTCCGCCCCTCGCTCCCTCTCACTATCCCCAACTTCCCTTTTCCGCCCCCCGCTCCCCCTCACTATCCACAACTTCCCTTTTCCGCCCCTCGCTCTCCCTCACTATCCACAACACCCCTTTCCGCCCCACGCTCTCCCTCCCTATCCCAACTCCCACTTTACGCCCCTCGCTCTCCCCCCTCTCAAAAAATTCCTAAAAGCTGAAC
Source organism: Bacillota bacterium (assembly GCA_017397935.1). Classification (GTDB taxonomy): domain Bacteria; phylum Bacillota; class Dehalobacteriia; order UBA4068; family UBA4997; genus Avidehalobacter. The sequence goes on along the minus strand of JAFQHN010000027.1, from coordinate 25,842 downwards.
ACCGAACCGTACAGCAAATCACCCATACCGTAGCGCATCGCGTCCATCAGATGGTTCGCCTCATCCCGCGGATAATTCAAATACCGGCCGTCACGGTCCTGCTGCCAGCAATAGCCGCCAATCTCCCGCAGAAAATTCACACAGGCAGGCCGCACCAAAATCTCGTACCCCTGCAAATAATCAATCCCGGCCAGCACGCTGTCACGCCCCTTCCTGGCCGCACAAATCCGCGTCAGACCCAAATCACGCAGTCGGTCAATACTCTTAGGCTCGGCCGCATCCGCCAAAATCCTCTCCTTGGCATAGCCCATACGGCAAATCTCTGCATAAATCTGCTCGTTGCTCAGCCCCTTGCGGTACAATTCATCAAAAACATACAGCTTGCGCCCAGCCTCATCCACCAAACCGCAAAACAGCGCCGTTTCATCATGCACATAACCAAAATCCAGACCAAACACCGCCCGCAGATTATCCTGCGCCGCCAGCTCCCGCAAGTCAAAATCACACTCACGCCAGTTATTATACACCAGGCCGGCCGATACACCCCATTCGCCCAATCCGGCCACTCGATACCGCGCAGGGTCGTTTTCCTTCATACGCTCAAAAAATGCCAGATCCGCTGCATCCAAAAACTCGTTGCAGCGATAATCCACCGTCAACGCCAAAACATCATGGTCAGGCGGCCCGTCAAAAAAACGCTTCTTCAACCAATGCCGCTCGTTCCAAGGGTTAAAAGTCAGCGTGATCTGCTTAAAAAGCCCCGCCGGCACCTCACCGCGGATACTCTCGTCCAACACCGCAAAATCCTCCTCACGGCTGATTTCATACGCTTCCTCCACCCACACAAAACACAAATGCCCTCTTTCAGCCACCATAGATGTCAACTTGTGCGGGTCATCCATCCCCCGAAAATATATTTTCTGCCCCGTCGGCTTATAGGTCATCTCCAACGGCTCCTCCCTAAAATGCCAGTCCGCCGATACCCCCAAACGCTCGGCCGCCCACTTCAACTCCACAAAACAAGAGTTCCGCAAAGACCGATAAGTCCGCCTCACCACCAAGGCATTGGCCTCCGGCATCGTCAACAGCCGCCATATCAAATTAAGCGCCACCGTCTTCGATTTCTTCGAACCTCGGCCACCCTTAACCACCCGGTACCGCCCCGTAAAGTGCCAAAAATCACGGTAACCACTGCCCACCACCTCCGGCAGATAAACCTCCCGCACCGTCCGCTTCTTTTTATTAACCATATTCCTCATCATCACCACCCCAATTATATCTCTTCACTCTTCACTATTCACTATTTCCCGCCCCTCGCTCCCTCTCACTATCCCAAAACCCACTTCCGCCCCCCGCTCCCTCACACTATATCAACTCCCCGTTTCCGCCCCTCGCTCTTACTCCGCCAAATCATCCGCCCCCAAAATCCGCACCGCAAATTCCTGCTCATCACCACGGCCACCCTTCTCGCTGAACAAATGCTGATTCCGCCCCAAAAGCTCGGCCGCCTTAGTTCGCTCGCTCACCTTCGGCAAATTCCCACCGCTGCCGTCCGTCGCATTCTTGCCGTCACGCACCACACCGCGCATCACCGCCGTCAAAAACATCAAAATCTCCTCGCCGTCCGCCAGACTGTTTACCTCGCCACCAAAACCGCAAACCGCCGCCGCACAAAGCCGCTTTATCTCCTGCTGCACCGCTTCGTCCCGCAGATTCCGGCGCCCCCAATAGTCCAGCATCCTCTCCTTGTAGCCGGCCCGCCGCGCCGCCTCCTGCTCGTCCCAGCACGCCACATACTCCCTGCAAAACCGTTGCTGTCGCTCACTCAACGCCATACTTTCACATCCTCTCTGCACATTTTCCATACCCTACAACCATTTTCCACACCGCCAAAACACAACCCACTCCCTCAATCTGCGATTATAACACTCCCCCCGTATGACATTCCACGCCATCTTCCGCACTATCCACTATCCACTATCCACTCTTCACTATTTTCCGCCCCCCAAAAAAAACACAAAAAAACCACTCGAATTTCTTCGAATGGTTCTCTGTTTTGCTATTTACTTTCTCACTCCGCCGTGGCCGCCATAAACTCCGCCAACAGCTCCTTCTGCAATGCAGCCACCAACTCCGGACGCTTACCGCCCACCGGCTGTCCGTCCAGCTCCACCGCCACGCCGCAAAGCTGCCCGCTGCTGGTCACAATAACCTCCTCAGCCTGCCGCAGCTCGTCCAAAGTATACGGCGTTTCATTCACCGCAATCCCCAGTCGCTTGCACATGGCAATCAAATGCGCCCGCGCGATCCCCGGCAAAATCAGGTTGTCCGCCGGCGCCGTTTTCAGCATCCCGTCCTGAATAATATGCACGTTGCTGTGCGCACACTCAGTCACTCGCCCGCCGCGGTGCAGCACCGTCTCATCACAACCGGCCTCCGCAGCCTTCTGCGCCGCCATCACACTCGGCAGCAGATTCAGCGTCTTAATATTACAATGCAAAAACCGCGTGTCCTCCGCCGAAATCAACTTCATCGGGTGATAAATGTCCGCCAGCTCACACGGCCGCAGAGTTATCCACATATTCGCCCCCACCTCGGGGAAGGCATGATTGCGGTCGGCTGTGCCGCGCGTCACCTGCCAATACACAAACAAATTGCCGCTGTCCATCTTGCGCACCATCTCATTCAGCAGCGCCTTCAACTCGTCCTTGGTGTGCGGAATCTTGATCTTCAACAACCCGGCACTGTTAAAAAACCGGTCAATATGCTCATCCAGCGCAAAAATTTTATAATTCCGGCTCATCGTCGCATCATAAACACCGTCGCCAAAATAACACACACGGTCATTCATCGGCACGGTCATCTCATCGATCTCGGCAAATTTGCCGTTATAATACCCCAAAGTTTTCATCACAAAACCTCCAATCCGTTTACGATAAAAAAGGCACAAGCCCGCGGACGCCGCTGCTCATGCCTAATTCTCTCAATCCACCACGCCGGGAGTCACCTCATAGATATTCTTAACCTCTTTCAGCACATAATGCGTAATCGTAGCCGAAACTCCCGGAATTTCCTTCACAAACCGGTGCTGCGCCTCCAAATCCTCCGATGACTTACAGCAAATTTTCAGGTTAAAATCAAAATCGCCGGTCAGATAATAACAATCCACAATGCTGTCGTTGCCCATAACCGCCTCCACAAAAGAGTCGTAAAAGCGTGGGTGCTCCAATCGCACCTCCATCACCGCCAGCACATCATAACCAAGCTTGCGCGAATCCAGCAGCACAGTATATTTCTTCACCACACCGCTTTCTTCCAGCTTATGAATACGGTCCAGCACCGCCGAAACCGAAAGATGAATTTTCTTGCTGATGTTCGAGGCCGTATCCCGCCCATTGTCCTGCAAAAATTTCAGAATCACCAAATCAATGTTATCCATTTGCCATACTTCCTTTCCGGCAAGTTGCATCTGCGGCTTGCAGTTCCTTAAAATCTTCTTTATTTTAGCACATTTACACGCCAATAAACAATATTTTTTTGCATTTTTCGCAAAATACCTCAAAATTATTTGCTATTCCGCTGCCAATCACTTATCTGTGTAATGAATGATCATGTGCATATTCACAGTATCGCTGCCCACGTTCCGGTAAGAGTGCGCCACATCCGCCTTAAACCGCAGAGAATCCCCCGCAGAAATATGAAAGCTCTCGCTGCCGGCAATCACTTCCACCTCGCCGGCAAAAACCGTCAGATACTCCTCCGTGCCGCCCATGTGGGGCTGTGCCTGCAAAAATCCATCCGGCTTTATCTCGATCATACAGGTCTCAAACTGTGTATCCTCCCGGAACATAAAGGCCAGCCGGTTGATATAGCGCCCCTCATCCTCCACCAGAGGCGTCACCTCGTCGGCTTTTATCAGCAAATGGTTGCTGTCATGCGTATCAACCAAAGACGTAAATGACGTTTTATAGCCGTTGGCAATCTTCCATAGCACCGAGATCGTCGGGTTTACGTCGCCTTTTTCAATCTGCGCCAGCATACTGCGCGATACCCCAGTCAGCTTTGCCGCCGCATCCAGCGTGATTTTCTTCCTCTCACGGATCTCCTTGATATTTTTGGCCACAGTTTTCTGAAAATCCATACTGCCTCCTATTGACAACATATCGGACTAATAGTATAATATACAAAACACCAATATATTGGATTATAGTCGTATTATATCGTAATCACAGCAGGAGGTCAATATGTTTAGTTGGATTCAATTTCTCTCTTACGCCATCGTCACGGCAGTCACGCCCGGCCCCAATAATATTATGTCCATGTCCAATGCCGGCCGCCAGGGCTTTCAAAAAGCTCTCCCCTTCAATCTGGGCATTTGGGTCGGCTTTTCCCTCGTCATGCTGATGTGTACCTTTTTCTGCAACACTCTGTCCACGCTCATCCCCGTCATCAAAACGCCCATGCTGTTCATCGGCGCCGCCTACATTCTCCACCTCGCCTGGAAGACCTTCAAAAGCTCCTCCGTCATCGAGGAGGATGCTCGCCACAGCAGCTTCATCTCCGGCCTGATTTTGCAGTTCATCAACCCCAAAATTTACATTTACTGCATCGTGTCCATGGAGGCCTACATACTGCCGCATTACCACGGCCAATGGGACGTACTGGTTTTCTTCGCCCTGCTGCTGGCCTTCATCGGCTTTACCTTCACGCTGCTCTGGGCCCTGTTCGGTTCCGTTTTCAAAATGCTTTTCTCCCAATATGCCAAAATCACCAACACCGTCATGGCTCTGCTGCTGGTTTACTGCGCCGTTTCCCTCTTTATGTAAAAAATTTTCCAAAAAAATATGCCCCATCCGCCTGCCAAAGTGGATGGGGTATTTTTCCGCAATCTCATCACAACACAAAAAAAGAGCCGCGAAAAACTTCCACAGCTCTTTTGGATTCGATATAAATTTGAGGATGAAGCAAGCCTTAGCGCTTGGAGAACTGGCTGGCCTTGCGGGCCTTCTTCAAGCCGTACTTTCTTCTTTCCTTCATTCTGGGGTCGCGGGTCATAAAGCCTGCGGCCTTCAATGCAGGACGCAGGTTTTCGTCGGACTCAACCAAAGCCTTGGCAATACCATGACGCAGTGCGCCGGCCTGGCCGGTGGTGCCGCCGCCCTTAACGGTAGCGATAACATCAAACTTAGCCAGAGTATCGGTCAGCTCCAAAGGCTGCTGAACGATCATCTCCAAGGTCTTTTTGCCAAAATATTCGCTCAATTCGCGCTTATTTACAGTAACAGTACCGTTGCCGGGAGCCAGCCATACACGGGCGATGGCGTTCTTTCTGCGGCCGGTGCCATAAAATCTATTGTCTGCCATTTTGATTTTGCTCCTCTCTCTTAGAAATTCCAGGTTTCAGGTTTCTGTGCCTGATGCAGATGTTCTGCGCCGGCATAAACCTTCATTTTCTTGATCATCTTGCGGCCAAGACGATTCTTCGGGAGCATACCGCGAACAGCAGTCTCGATAGCGCGTTCAGGCTTGTTGGCCATCAAATCGCGGTAAACGGTTTCCTTCAAACCACCCGGATAACCGGAGTGATGATACAGAACCTTCTGATCCAGCTTCTTGCCGGTCAGCATAGCTTTGTCAGCGTTGATAACGATAACATAATCGCCGGTGTCAACATGGGGTGTAAAAGTGGGCTTGTGCTTGCCTCTCAGCAGACGTGCTGCCTCAGTAGCCAAACGACCCAAAGGCTTGTTGGTGGCGTCCAGTACATACCATTTGCGGTCAACTTCCTGCGCCTTTGCCATATAAGTACGCATTGCGTAATTCCTCCTCAAAACTTGTGCAACTTTGCATAAAAAAATTGATAATGACACTAACGGGGCTGATAGTATCGTTACCCTAAAATTATATATATTCCGGCCATAATTGTCAAGGCTATTTACTGCAAATTTAACGGTTTTTTACCATTTATTCGCAAATTTTTTGTCACATTCTGTCCACCGTCGGCGCACCGTTCGCCTCATAGCAAAGCCGCCACAAATACAGGCCCTGCGCGGGCGCAGCAGGTGCCGGCGGCTGCTCGGCAGGCTCGGCCAGCAGGCGCGCAAACTCCGCCACCGCTAACTTACCCTGCCCCACCTTCACCAATCCACCGGTCAGCAGGCGCACCATCTTGTAGATAAATCCGTTGCCCACCAGCCGCAGCATCAGCACCTTGCCCTCCGCCGCCAGACGATACAGGGGGTCGGGCACCTCATCAGCCTCGGCCGGCCGCAGCTCCGCCTCATACAGCGTCCGCACATAGGTCGTCACCACCGCACTCTTGCCGCAAAAACTGCGGAAGTTATGCTCGCCCACCAACAGCCCGGCCGCCTCCTGCATCAACTTTATATCGGCAATCGGCGGACAAAACCAGCCATACCGCCCCACAAAAGGCCCTCCGGCCTCCCCCGGCACCATAAAATAACGGTACTCCTTGCGGCTGGGCGTAAATCTGGCATGGAAGTCCGCCCCGGCCTCCTCCGCCGCCAAAACCCGCACATCCACCGGCAGCAAATTATTCAGCGCATAGGCCAGCTTCTCCACCGGCAGCTGCAAATCCGCCTCAAAGCTGGCCACCTGCCCGCAGCCATGCACACCGGCATCCGTCCGCCCGGCCCCCTGCACCGATACCTCCTGCCCCGTCAGCCGCCGCAAATTTTTCTCCAAGTCGCCCTGCACACTGCGCCCCCTGGCCTGCCGCTGCCAACCCACAAAATCCGTGCCGTCATATGCCACCGTCAGCTTCACACGCACCTCGCTCACCTCGTCATCCTGATTTTCCCACCGATTGTTCACCGTTTTTCCACTACCGGCCGTCACGATAAGCCACCACCGTCCCCGGCAGTTCAGGCGCAGCTCACCACGCCCGTTTACGATAACTTACACCGCAAACTTAGCAGGTCACAGCCAGCGGCTTACCACCATAAACGCCACAAATCCCAGCACCACAATCAGCGCCAGCGTATCCCGGCCTGCCCATCTCAGCTCACGCAGGCTCACTCGCCCCTCGCCGCCGGTATAAGCCCGCGCCTCCATGGCAATCGCCAAATCGTCCGCCCGTTTCAGCGCATTAAACAGCAGCGGCACCACCATGGCCACCAGCGTTTTCATCCTTTTCATCACGCTGCCCGATGCCAAATCACCGCCGCGGCTGCGCTGCGCCTTCATCAGCTTGTCCGCTTCGGCCAGCAAAATCGGCACAAACCGCAGGGCAATCGTCATCATCATCGCAAACTCATGCGCCGGCAGCCCCCACCGCTTAAACGGCAATAACAAGCTCTCCATGCCGTCCGCCAGCTCAATCGGCGTGGTGGTAAAGGTCAGCAGGCCGGAGAAGCTGATCAACGCCACCAGCCGCAGCAGCATCAGCAAACTGCGCTCAATGCCCTCCATAGTCAGCGTCAAAAACTCCCATTCCCACAGCACCTGCTCTCCCGGCGTCACCAGCATATTTATCGCACAGGTCACCGCCAGCAGAAAAATCAAACCGCGCACCGCCGCCAGCGCCTTGGTCGGCGGTATTTTGGCCAGCCACAGCACCCCAAAACCAAACGCATACACCAGGCCAAAGACCCAAAACTCGTCCACCCAGAAGATACCCGTCAGAAAAGCCAGCATCCCCAGCAACTTGGCCCGTGGGTCCAGCCCATGCACCGGCGACTGCACGGGATAATAAGCACCCAGTCGTATGCCGCCCCGCTTACCGCCCATGATTATCACCGGCCTTTCCCGCTTTGCGCGCCGCTTTTATCGCCGCCGCCGCCTCGTCCACCGTCAGCGCACCCGTGTCAATGTCCCAGCCGGCCGCCTTTAACCGCCGCACCGCCTGCCGCCCCAGGGGCGCATAAATCCCACTCTTTTGCAGCAGCTCCACACGGTCAAATCCCTCACGGATAGGCGCATCCAGCAGCATTTGGCCGCGGCACAGCACCACCAGCCGCCGGCAAAACTCCGCCAAACAGTCCATATCATGGCTTATGCAGACGATTGCCGCCGAAAATTCCTGCTGCCACGCCAGCAGCAGCCGCATAAACTCCTGCCGTGCGCTCGCATCCAAACCCACAAAAGGCTCGTCCAATATCAACAACGGCGGCCGCATGATCAACACGCTGGCCAGCGCCACCTTGCGCTGCTCTCCCCCCGATAACTGATACGGCCCGGCATCCAGCAAATCCGCCAGCCCCATTTTGGCCGCCATCGCCGCCACCTCGCGCTCTATCCGGTCGGCCGGCCAACCCAAATTCTCCGGCCCATAAGCCAATTCCTCACGCACCGTCTCAGCAAAAAGCTGGTGCTCCGGGTATTGAAACACCATGCCCACCCGGCGGCATACCTCCGTCGCTTTGGGCAATTTCTTCCCCGTCAGGCACAAATCCCCCAGCCATATCTCGCCCTCATCAGCCGGCAGCAAACCGGCCATAAGCTGGGCCAGCGTGGATTTTCCGCTGCCGGTGTGCCCCACCAGCGCCAGCGTCTCTCCGGCCTCCACGCTCAGGTTGATACCCTGCACTGCCGTAACCGAGCCGGTCAAATCATCGCCATATTTGCAGCCGACACCCTGCATCCTCAATATCAAAACTCAATCCTCCGCCATTTCTTCCAGCTTTTGCAGCAGCCCGTCCAAATCCGTACACCCCGCAACGCCCAGCTTATTGCCCAGCTGCGTTATCAGCGGCAGCTCAATGTGCCACTTTTGCAGCTCATCACTTTTGGCAAAAATCTCCGCCGGCGTGCCCGTCATCATCAGCCGCCCCTCAGACATCACCGCCACCTTATCGGCCAGCAGTACCTCGCTCATGTTGTGGGTGATCATCACCACCGTCAGGCCGTCCTCATGCAGCTTTTGCAGCAGATCCAGCACCTCCGCCTGCCCCACCGGGTCCAGCATCGACGTTGCCTCATCCAAAATCAACGCCTGCGGCTGCATGGCCAGGGCCCCGGCAATCGCCAAGCGCTGCTTCTGCCCACCGGACAGGGCGGCAGGGTCAACAGTCTCCCGGCCGGAGAGGCCCACCATTTGCAGCACCTCGCCAATTCGCCTGCGCATTACAGGGCGTGCCGTTCCCAGGTTCTCCAAGCCAAAGGCCACGTCCTCCTCCACGCTGTTGCCCACGATTTGATTGTCCGGGTTCTGAAAGACAATGCCCACCAACCGCCGCAAATCCTGCACCCTGGCATAGTCACGCACCTCTCGCCCGCAAACTTCAACACGGCCGGCCGTGGGCAGCAGCAGTCCGTTAAGATGCCGTGCCAGCGTGGATTTGCCGCTGCCGTTGGCGCCCAGAATTGCCCACCATTCGCCCTTTTTTATTTGCAAGCTTACGCCGCAGAGAGCCTGCCGACGGCTTCCGCCCTGCCCGGAGGCATCTTCTGTATCATAAGCATAGCTGACATTTTCCAGCTTAAACATCTGCACACCTCGCTCATCTAATCACAACAGATATGCGTATTATAAACCAGAACGGGGGTAATTGTCAACCAAAAGGGCATATTCGTGTAAACATTTGCGATAAAATCGGCATTTGGGCACAAAAAAATCGGGACTTCACCACAAGGAGAAATCCCGATTTGTAATTATTTTCCCAGAAAACCCAGAAATGCTTATAAAAGCATGAGTTGTAATCTTGATTTATGCGTCCGGCTTAAAGGATTAAACCAGTTCAATGATAGCCAGCGGAGCGCCGTCACCCTGACGACGACCGGTTTTGATGATACGGGTGTAGCCGCCCTGACGGTCAGCGTACTTGGAAGCCAGCTCATCAAATACCTTTCTGGTAACATCTTCCTCTTTAATATAAGCCAGAGCCTGACGGCGTGCGTTCAGGTCGCCCTTTTTGCCGAGAGTGATCATTTTTTCAGCAGTGCGTCTAACTTCTTTTGCGCGGGTAACAGTCGTTTCGATCTGACCTTCCTTCAACAAAGAAGTAGTCATGTTTCTCAGCATTGCACGGCGATGTGCGCTTTTAACGCCCAACTTACGGTATGCCATTCTTGCTCCTCCTTCACAAATATTTTACAGCCGAGTTTTACTCGTCGCTGCTTCTCAGCGAGAGGTCCATCTCAGCCAGCTTGTTGATAACTTCTTCCAACGACTTGCGGCCCAAATTCCGAACCTTCATCATATCCTCTTCCGAGCGACGAATCAACTCCTGTACGGTGTTGATGCCGGCACGGTGCAGACAATTGGAAGAACGAACCGACAAATCCAGCTCGTCAATGGTCATTTCCAGCAGCTTATCCTTGTTATCCTCTTCGGCATCAATCAGGCCGATTTCATCCGGCACGGTGTCCGAGAGGCAGACAAACAGCTGCAAATAATCGGTTAAAATTCTGGCGCTGGTGCTTACAGCCTCATCAGGGGTGATGGTGCCGTCAGTCCAAACGTCCAAAACCAGCTTGTCAAAGTCAGTATGCTGACCGACACGGGTGTTTTCCACCTTAAAATTAACCTTTACCACCGGCGAGAACAGCGAGTCAACCGGAATAATACCGATGGGCTGGCCTTCTTTTTTGTTCTTGTCGGCGCTGATATAGCCTCGGCCCTTGTTGACGGTGATGGTCATAAACAGACGGCCGTCAACATCCAGGCTGGCGATGTGGTGATCGGGATTCATGATCTCGACATCAGAGTTCAGGCGAATATCGGCAGCGGTAACCTCGCAAGGGCCGTTGGCTTCGATATAAATAACCTGCTCCTCAGAACCGTACATCTTAACCGAGAGGCCTTTCAGGTTCAGAATAATGTCCGACACATCCTCGACAACGCCGGGGATAGTCGTGAATTCATGCAGTACGCCCTCAATCTGCACCGAAGAAACTGCGGCGCCGGGCAAGGAAGACAATAACACTCTTCTCAGAGAATTACCAAGCGTAATCCCGTAACCTTTTTCCAGCGGCTCCACCACAAAGGTGCCATGAGTATGGTCCTCGGACATCGAAGCACATTGGATTTTCGGTTTTTCAATACCAAACATTTATATATTGCCCCCTTTTCAAAAGCCATTCAATTCTATACCAGAAACTATGCTTAGCGGGAGTAGAATTCAACAATCAGCTGTTCGGTAATGGGTGCATCAACATCGCCGCGGGTGGGCAGAGCCACAACCTTACCGGCCATATTAGCAGCATCCAGTTCCAGCCAAGCAGGAACAGCCTTGCCCTTCAAGCCCTCGGCCAGAGCCTTGAACTTGGGAGACTGCAAGCTCTTCTCGCGAACTGCAATCACATCGCCCACTTTGATCTGGGCGGAAGGAATGTTCATCTTCTTGCCGTTAACGGTGAAGTGAGCATGGGATACCAGCTGCTTAGCTTCTCTTCTGGTGGAAGCCAGGCCCAGGCGGTAAACCACGTTGTCCATACGCTGTTCCAGCAGAACCAGCAGGTTCTCGCCCACATTACCGGACATCTTCTCGGCCAAAGCGAAGGTGTTACGCAGCTGTTTTTCCAGGATACCGTAAACGAACTTAACCTTCTGCTTCTCAGTCATCTGCAAAGAGTAGTTGCTCTGCTTTCTTCTGGTCTGCTTCGGCTTTCTCTTGGATTTTTTGTAAACGCCCATGAAGCCAGGTTCAATGCCAAGAGTTCTGGCTCTCTTCAATACGGGCTGAGTATTTTTAGCCATAATGCGCTTATTCCTCCTTCATCAAACTCTTCTTCTCTTGGGAGGACGACACCCATTATGCGGAATGGGGGTAACATCCTTAATCATGCTGATTTCCAAGCCGGCAGCCTGCAAAGCACGAATAGCAGCTTCTCTACCGGAGCCGGGACCCTTAACCAGGCATTCTACCTGACGCAAGCCATGAATCATTGCCTCCTTGGCAGCTACATCGGCAGCCTGCTGAGCAGCGAAGGGAGTGCTCTTACGGGAGCCTTTGAAGCCCTGAGCACCTGCGCTGGACCAGGAGATTGCATTACCGGCCTTATCGGTAATGGTGATGATGGTGTTGTTAAAAGTAGACTGAATATGTGCTACACCAAACTCAATATTCTTCTTTTCTTTTCTCTTACGAATCTGTCTGCGAGCCATTTGATTAACCCCCTTTCCTTATTTCTTACGCTTGCCGCTAACGGTACGCTTAGGACCTTTGCGAGTACGAGCGTTGTTCTTAGTGTTCTGACCACGAACCGGCAGGCCGCGGCGATGACGCTGACCGCGGTAGCAACCGATTTCGGTCAATCTCTTGATGTTCAGAGCAATTTCACGACGCAAGTCACCCTCAACCTGAGTGGTTCTGTCCAGAACCTCACGGATGCGGCCAACTTCATCATCAGTCAAATCCTTAACACGGGTATCAGGATTTACGCCGGCTTCCTTCAATACCTTCTGCGAGGTCGGCAGACCAACGCCGAAGATATAAGTCAGGCCGATTTCAACTCTTTTCTCTCTGGGCAAGTCTACACCAGCAATACGAGCCATTCTTACACCTCCAAAATTATAGCTGATATCATAAACTTAGAAAAATAAATAAAAAGCTTTTATATAATGCCAATTAACCCTGCTTTTGCTTATGCTTGGGGTTAGAGCAGATTACCATAACGGTACCGCGTCTTTTGATTACCTTGCATTTTTCGCAAATGGGCTTGGCAGAAGCACGAACCTTCATCGCTTTACCTCCTATGCTTCGGGGGAGCCCCCCCACAAATTACTTATACCGATAAACAATGCGTCCGCGCTGCAAATCATACGGACTAAGTGCAACGGTAACTTTGTCACCGGGCAAAATGCGAATATAATTCATCCTGATTTTGCCGGAAACATGAGCCAGAACGATGTGTCCGTTTTCCAGCTCTACTTTGAACATTGCGTTGGGCAATGGGTCAATCACCGTGCCGCTAACTTCGATTTCGTCAACCTTAGACATTGGTTTTGGCCTCCTCATCAGGATTCATTCTGAGCAGCGCCGAGAGTTGTGCCCGAATATCCTCGGGCGTCAGCTTCTTTTGCGCAGCCTTATCTTGAAACTCAACTGATACAAGCTTAACTGCTTGCAGATGACACGGGTTTTTGATTTTTGCGCTCTCGGGCAGGCGTTTGCGGCCATCCACCAGAGCAACTTCCCGGCCGTTAATTTGATACACCAGATAATACCGGCCATGGTCCCGGCCCGCGATGGAGCGAACCAGCTGACCGACTTGGAGTTTATACAGTTCTGTCATGGTTTTTTACCTCACAGCACCGTCAAAAGCACCGGACCGTCCGGTGTAATTGCCACCGTGTTCTCAAAATGAGCCGAGGGCAGGCCGTCCAGCGTTACCACCGTCCAGCCGTCAGCCAGAGTACGCACCGCCGGCGTGCCCATGTTCAGCATCGGCTCGATGGCCAGCGTCATGCCGTTGACCAGGCGAAGGCCTCTGCCGGGGCGGCCGTAATTGGGAACGTCGGGTGCCTCATGCAGGTTGCGGCCGATGCCGTGCCCCACATAATCAACCACCACGCCCAAGCCGTGTGCTTCGGCCACCGTTTGAATACGGTTACCGATGTCACCCAGCCGATTTCCAGCCACAGCCATCTCAATACCGGCGTACAAACTGGCTTCGGTTACTCTGAGCAGCTCGGCAACCTCGGGTTTAACCTCGCCAACAGGGAAGGTGCGGGCAGCATCGCCGCAGTACCCGTGAATCTGGGCACCGACATCAATGCTGACAATATCGCCCTCTTTCAGCTTGCGAGGACCGGGGATACCGTGAATAACCTCATCGTTTACCGAAACACACAGAGCAGCAGGAAATCCGTTATACCCCTTAAACAGCGGTTTGGCGTGGCGCTTGGCAATCAAACGCTCGGCTGCCATGTTAAGCTCCGCTGTGGTGATGCCGGGAGCGATTTTCTCGCGCATCAGTTCAAAAACCTCTGCAACGATTCGCCCGGCCTCACGCATCTTCTGCAATTCTTCCGCATTTTTAATGGTAATCATTTTAGTTTACCAATTTTGACCTAAACCACGGCCAACATCGGCCAGCACATTGTTAATCGACTGGTCGCCGTCAATCGAAAGCAGCAGGCCTTTGGCTTCGTAATATTCAATCAACGGGGAAGACTGTGCAAGATAAACATCCAGACGGTTTTTAATGGTTTCCTCAGAGTCGTCAGCGCGCTGATACAACTCGCCGCCACATTCATCACAACGACCGGCCTCGGTGGGCGGGTTGTTCTGCAAATGATAAGTCTGCGAGCAGTTGCGGCAAACACGACGGCCGCTGAGGCGTTCAATCAATTTCTCAATGGGCACATCAATGTTGACAACCTTGTCCAGCTTTTTGCCCTGCTCTTCCAGCACGGCAGCCAGAGCGTCAGCCTGAACGATAGTGCGCGGCAGGCCATCCAGGATGAAGCCGTTGGCACAATCCTCCTCAGCCAGGCGGTCTTTGATCATACCCATGGTAACTTCGTCCGGCACCAAATCACCCTTGGAGATGTACTGGTTGGCAAGCTGCCCCAGCTCGGTACCGGCCTTGATGTTGGCGCGGAAGATATCACCGGTGGAGATGTGCGGCACAAACAATTTGCGTGCCATAACCTCGGCCTGAGTACCTTTACCTGCACCAGGAGGTCCCATCAAAACAATATTCATCATAATACCTCCTTGAAATCGCTTACTTCATAAAACCGGAGTACTGGCGTTCCATAATCTGAGCATCCAGCTGCTTCATAGTATCCAGCGCAACACCGACAACGATCAGCAGCGAAGTGCCGCCGAAGTAAATGTTGAGGCCGGAGAATTTGGCAGCCAGGAAAGGCAGAACTGCGATGGCGGACAGGAAAACTGCACCGGCCAAAGTGATTCTGGTCAAAACACCATCCAAATACTCAGAAGTGGGTTTGCCGGGACGCAAGCCCGGAATAAAACCGCCATTTTTCTGCATATTCTCAGCAATATCACGGCAGTTGAAGGTAACTGCGGTATAGAAATAAGTGAAGAAAATAATCAGCAGCACATACATGAACAGGTAAAACCAGGAACCGGGAGAGAACAGCTGAGCAATAAACATACCTGCGCTGCTATCGGAGAACAAGCCTGCGATAAACGAAGGCAGCATCAGCAGAGACATTGCAAAGATGATCGGGATAACACCGGTCTGATTAACCTTGATCGGAATATGCGTGGAATGACCGCCATACATACGGCGACCAATCATGCGCTTGGTGTACTGCACGGGAATTCTGCGCTGTGCCTCCTGGATGAATACTACGCCGGCGATGATGGCAACGGCGATGATTGCAAACAGGATAACAGTGATGATGTTGGTCTGGCCACCCTGTACCGAGGTAACAATGGTGCTTAAACCGCTGGGCAGAGAGGACAAAATACCGATAAAAATGATCAGCGAGATGCCGTTGCCGATACCGTGTTCAGTAATCAGCTCGCCCAGCCACATGAGGAAACAGGTGCCGGCAGTCATGGTGATGGCAACCACCACATAACTGAAAATACCGGGGTTTTCCAGCGCGCCGCGGATGTAGAAAGTCATGCCGACGGCCTGAACCAGAGCCAAACCAATGGCGCCGTATCTGGTGATCTGCGCCATTTTTTTACGCCCCTCCTGACCCTCGCGCGCCAGATTCTCGAAATAAGGCACGGCAATGGTCAGCAGGTTCATAATAATAGATGCGTTAATATAGGGCATAATACCCATAGCGCACACGGTGAAGGTCTTCAACGAACCACCGGAGAAGGTATCCACCAGAGTCCAAATATCGTTGCTGAACAGCTCACCCAGAGCTTCTTTGCTGATACCGGGCACGGGAATGTGCGCTGCGAAACGAAACACGACGAACATCAAGAGAGTGAAGATAATTTTCTTTCTTACTTCGGCTATTTTCCAAGCATTAACGAAAGTAGTCAACAAATTATTTCACCTCTACTTTACCGCCCACCGCTTCGATTTTTTCGATAGCAGCCTTGGAGCAAGGAACCATAACAGTCAGCTGTTTGGTCAGCTCGCCATTGGCCAAAACTTTAACACCGTCAAGCTTCTTCTTAACGATACCGGTCTGGTACAGCAGCTCTTCGGTAATAACAGTGCCGTTTTCGAACAAGTCCAAATCGGCCAAAGCCACCGGAACAAATTCTTTACCAAAAATATTGTTGAAGCCACGCTTAGGCAAACGACGGTAAATGGGCATCTGGCCGCCTTCAAAACCCAGACGAACGCCGCCGCCGCTTCTGGCCTTCTGGCCCTTATGACCACGGCCGGAAGTTTTGCCCAAGGTAGAACCAATACCTCTGCCGCGGCGAACACGCTTCTGGCGAGAGCCGGCACTGGGACGCAATTCATTCAGTTGCATACTTACACCTCCCTAATTACGCTTACGCTTCTTCTACTTTAACAAGATGAGCAATTTTGTGAACCTTGCCCATAATATCGGGAGTATCTTCCTGAACAACGCTGCTGTTGGTTTTCTTCAAACCCAAGGAGACAGCGATTGCTCTTTGCTTCTTGTTATAGCCAATCGGGCTTTTGACAAGAGTAATTTTAACCTTAGACATTGTCATTCCCTCCTAGCCCAAAATTTCTTCTACGGTTTTGCCGCGCAGTTTTGCAACCTGCTCAGCAGTTTTCATATTCTTCAAGCCCTCAACGGTGGCGCGAACCATATTGATGGGGTTGTTGGAGCCCAAGGATTTGGTCAAAATATTAGAATAACCGGCTGCTTCCAACACGGCACGCACGGGGCCGCCGGCGATAACACCGGTACCGGGTGCAGCGGGTTTCAGCAGAACTTTGCCGGAAGCAAATTCACCAACAATCTCGTGCGGTACGGTGGTGTTAAGAATCGGCACAGAGACCATATCTTTCTTGGCAGCTTCGATACCCTTGCGGATAGCTTCGGGAACCTCGGCAGCCTTACCAATGCCAAAGCCTACATTACCTTTGCCGTCACCGACAACCATCAGAGCTGCGAAACGAGCTCTGCGGCCACCCTTAACGGTTTTGGCAACGCGGTTGATATGCACGGTGGTTTCAATCATCTCAGGTGCAGTATCTTTAACCTCAAATCTAGCCATTGTCTTTCCTCCTCCTCTTAGAATTCCAAGCCGCCTTCTCTGGCACCTTCGGCCAAAGCAGCAACTCGACCATGATACAGGAGACCGCCTCTGTCAAAAACAACACCCTTGATGCCCTTTTCCAGAGCGCGCTCGGCAACCAGCTTGCCAACAGCCTTAGCTGCTTCGATGTTGCCGCCGTAGTTTTCCTTCAAAGCTGCGTCCAGGGTGGAAGCAGCAGCCAGGGTGATACCCTGAGTGTCGTCAATAATCTGGGCATACATATGATTTGCGCTGCGGTAAACAGCCAGTCTCGGGAACTCCGGAGTACCGCTGATGTTGCGGCGAATGCGATAATGCTTCTTCTGGCGTCTTTCCTTGCGATTTACCTTCTTAAACAAGGTTTTCACTTCCTTTACAATCTTTCAATCGCCGTTGATACTCCCAAGGTACGCAGCCTTGGGTAATCAAGCGGCCAAAGACTCATAAACATCAAGTAATAATAAGAAATTATTTCTTGGCGCCGGTTTTGCCGGCTTTTCTGATAACATATTCGTCCTCGTAGCGAATACCTTTGCCCTTGTAGGGTTCCGGGGGACGCTGAGCGCGAATTTTTGCTGCATACTCGCCCAATGCTTCTTTATCGGGACCGGTAACAACAATCTGAGTGGGGGTGGGGCACTGAACCTCTACACCCTCAGGAGCCGGCATTTCTACCGGGTGAGATTTGCCTACGTTCAAAGACAGTACGTTGTTCTGCACTGCGGCACGATAACCTACACCGATAATGGTGAGTTTTCTGGTGAAGCCGGTGGTAACACCGGTTACCATATTGGCCAGCAGGGCTCTGGTCAGGCCATGATAAGCACGGATCTGAGCAACATCGCTGTCACGAGTTACCACCAGCTGACCATCTTCTACCTTTACATTAACCTCGGGGCGAACCTCGCGAGCCATCTCGCCTTTGGGACCTTTTACGGTTACCAGCTGGCCATCGATGGTTACCTCAACCCCAGCAGGGATTGCAATAGGCAGTTTACCAATTCTGGACATTCTCTAAACACCTCTTTCCTATTGTCGGTTAAGCTCTTACCAAACGTAGCAGAGAACTTCGCCGCCAAGGCCTTCTTTACGAGCTTTTCTATCCACCATCAAGCCATGAGAGGTGGAGATGATGGCAATGCCCAGGCCGCCCATAACACGGGGCAGGTCTTCCTTGCCTACATATACTCTCAAACCGGGCTTGGAGATTCTCTTCAATCCGTTAATAATTCTTTCGCGGCCGGCGCCGTATTTCAGATATACTCTGATAACGCCCTGTTTGCCGTCTTCGATATATTCCACATCATTGATGAAGCCTTCATCTTTCAGGATTTCAGCCAGACCCATTTTGGTCTTAGATGCGGGAATTTCAACCTTATCCATATATACCATATTGGCATTTCTGATTCTAGTCAAAAAATCAGCGATAGGGTCAGTAACAACCATTAGGATATACCTCCTTCCTTAAAGCTCCGGGTTTACCAACTGGATTTGGTAACGCCGGGGATTTCGCCTTTATAAGCCAGCTCACGGAAACAAATACGGCAGATGCCGAATTTACGCATATAAGCATGAGGACGACCGCAGATTTTGCAGCGGTTGTAGCCTCTTACCTGGAACTTGGGTGTCCGTTGCTGCTTAGCAATCATAGATTTCTTAGCCACAAAATTCCCTCCTAATTGTTAGCGTAAGGCATACCCATCTGAGCAAGCAATTCCTTACATTCAGCGTCAGTTTTGGCGCTGGTCACAAAACAAACTTCCAAACCACGCAGACGGTCGATTTTCTCATAATCGATTTCCGGGAAAATCAGCTGTTCTTTCAAGCCCAAGGTGTAGTTGCCGCGGCCGTCGAAAGCCTTATCGGAAACGCCCTTGAAGTCACGAACGCGAGGCAAAGAAACCGAAATCAGTTTATCCACAAATTCATACATACGCTGGCCGCGCAGGGTAACCTTGCAGCCGATAGCCATGCCCTCACGAATCTTGAAGGAAGCGATGGACTTCTTAGCGCGGGTAACAACCGGCTTCTGGCCGGAGATGGTAGCCAAGTCAGATACAGCTGCATCCAAAGCCTTGGGGTTCTGCACAGCTTCACCCAGACCCATATTGATAACAACTTTTTCCAGCTTGGGAATTTCCATTACGTTCTTATAAGCGAACTTTTCCTGGAGAGAGGGTCTGATTTCGCTTTCATAGCGTTCTTTTAATCTGTTTGCCATTTTGAAAGTTCCTCCTTTCTCCACTACTTATCAAATTGGTTGCCGCACTTTACGCAAGCGCGAACAGTTTTGCCGTTTTTGCCTTCAACATTGGCAATGCGTACGCCCTTTTTGCACTTGGGGCAGTAAGGCATAACATTGGAAGCATCGATAAAAGCTTCCTTCTCGATGATACCACCCTGAGGGTCGTTCTTGCTGGGTTTGGTGTGACGCTTAATTTTGGCCACGTTTTCCACAACAACCTTACCCTTAGTCGGGCTGGCTGCCAATACTTTCCCAGTAGTACCGGCATCTTTACCGGCAATGACTACAACCGTATCACCTTTTTTAACGTGTAACTTATTAGCCATTTATTCCACCTCCCAGCCTTTACAGTACTTCCGGAGCCAGAGAAACGATCTTCATGAAGTCCTTCTCTCTCAACTCACGGGCAACAGGACCAAAGATACGAGTACCTCTGGGCTGGTTCTGGTCATTGATAATAACGCCGGTATTCTCATCGAAACGAATGTAAGAACCATCCGGACGCTTAATTGCTTTCTTGGTGCGGACAACAACGGCCTTCACAACATCGCCCTTCTTGACCACGCCGCCGGGTGTTGCAACTTTAACAGAACAAATAATTACATCGCCCACAGTTGCATAGCGACGACGAGAACCGCCCAAAACCTTGATGCAGAGCAGTTCCTTGGCACCGGTATTGTCACCGACTTTTAATCTGGTTTCAGCTTGAATCATTAAAAGCCGCCCCCTTTCTTTACTAAATCTGCATTAGATAATCGGAGCCTTCTCAACGATTGCTTGCAGAGCCCATCTCTTGTCCTTGGACAGCGGTCTGGTTTCTACAATCTGCACTCTATCTCCGATACGGGCTTCATTGTTCTCATCATGAGCCTTATATTTTTTGCTGGCCAGCATGGTTTTACCATAGAGAGGATGAGCTACGCGAGTTTCAACCTTTACCACGATGGTCTTTTCCATTTTATCCGAAACCACAACGCCAATCTGGGTTTTGCGGTTTTTCTGTTCAATGTTGGTCACTTCAATGCTCCTCCTTTCCTTATGCCTGAGCCTGTTTCAGCTCTCTTTCACGAATAATGGTTTTTACCCGTGCCATATCTTTTTTAACGTCTTTAATGCTGGAAGGGTTTTCCAACTGACCGGTTGCAGCACGGAAGCGCAGGTTAAACAGCTCAACCTTCAAATCGGCAACCTTTTTCTGCAATTCATCGATGGACAAATCACGGATTTCCTGTGCTTTCATTATGCCTCAGCCTCCCCTTCATTTTTTACTACAAACTTGCACTTAACAGGCAGCTTGTGCATTGCCAAGCGCATTGCCTCGCGTGCGGTCTCTTCCGGAACGCCGGCGATTTCGAACATCACCTTGCCGGGTTTAACAACTGCAACCCAGAACTCCGGTGCGCCCTTACCGGAACCCATACGAGTATCGGCAGGCTTTTTGGTAACAGGCTTATGCGGGAAAATCTTAATCCAAACCTGGCCACCACGCTTAATATAACGGGTCATTGCAATACGAGCTGCTTCAATCTGGCGGCTGGTAATCCAGCTGGCTTCCAGAGCCTGCAAGCCATACTGACCATAAGCAACAAAATTGCCCTTATGTGCTTCGCCATTCATGCGGCCACGGTGTTGACGGCGATATTTAACTCTCTTCGGCAATAACATTTATGCGCCCTCCTCCGTACCTTTTCTTCTGTTATTGTTTCTCGGGCGAGAAGGACGACGGCTGGGACGCTGTTCTTCCTTCTTTTCTTCGGTAGGCAGGGGTCTGCCGCCCAGAACTTCACCCTTATAAATCCAAACCTTAATACCAATCTTGCCATAAGTGGTATTAGCTTCGGCAGTTGCGTAGTCGATGTCTGCACGCAGAGTGTGCAGCGGAACTTTGCCCTCAGAAACCCACTCGCTGCGAGCGATTTCAGCGCCGCCCAGACGACCGGAGCACATAATCTTGATGCCCTCGGCACCCATACGCATGGTGCGGCCCACGGACTGCTTCATTGCACGGCGGAAAGCGATACGCTTTTCCAGCTGAGATGCAATGTTCTCGGCAACCAGCTGAGCATCCAACTCAGGACGCTTAACTTCTACGATGTTCAGCAAAACGTTTTTGCCGGTCATCTGGCGCAGCTGCTGGCGCAGAGCTTCCACATCAGCACCGTTGCGGCCGATAACCAGGCCGGGCTTGGCGGTGTGGATATTGATTTTAACGCGGTTGGCGGCTCTTTCGATCTCAAAGCGGGAAACGCCTACCTCGTACAATTTTGCTTTCAGGAATTTGCGGAGCTTGTAGTCCTCCAACAGGTAATCGGAATACTGCTTGTCAGCGTACCAACGGGAATCCCAGTTTTTGATTACGCCCACGCGAAGCCCCTTAGGATTTACTTTCTGGCCCACTGTTTACGCCTCCTCTCTTTCCGCAACAACCACGGTAACATGGCTGGTGCGATGTACCATACGGTCCGCACGACCCTGTGCTCTCGGTTTGATACGCTTGATCGAGGGACCCTGATCAACGATCGCACCTTTCACGATAAGATTAGCTTTATCCAAACCAAGGTTGTTTTCCGCATTTGCAACAGCGGAAAGCAAAACCTTCAAAATAACTTGACTAGCCTTATTGGGTGTAAAACGGAGAATGGCTTCTGCTTGCTGGATATCCTTGCCCTTAATCAGATTGGCTACCAAACGAGCCTTTCTGGGGGACATACGAACATATTTGGCAATGGCTTTTGCCTCCATTAAAAACTACCCCCTCTCGGTGATACTTACTTATTATCTTGCTTTCGAACCTTTTTCAACCAGAGAACCGTGGCCTCTGTAACGACGAGTCAGAACGAACTCGCCCAGCTTATGGCCAACCATATCCTCAGTAACATATACCGGCACGTGTTTCTTGCCGTCATGCAGTGCGATGGTGTGTCCTACCATCTGAGGGAAAATTGTGGAACGGCGGCTCCAGCTTTTGATAACCTTTTTGTCGTTACTTTCGTTCATGGCCTCGATTTTTGCCAGAAGTCTTTCTTCACAATAAGGTCCTTTTTT
This sequence comes from Bacillota bacterium, assembly GCA_017397935.1. Taxonomy (GTDB): domain Bacteria; phylum Bacillota; class Dehalobacteriia; order UBA4068; family UBA4997; genus Avidehalobacter. The sequence continues at coordinate 3,483 of JAFQHN010000027.1, read as the reverse complement.
CAACGATCTGCCCATGAATCATATCCTCCTTCCACAAAATTACTTCGTGCGACGACGAACAATCAACTTGTTGGACTGCTTCTTCTTGTCTCTCGTCTTGACACCCAAAGCAGGCTTGCCCCAAGGAGTAACCGGGTTGCGGCCCACCGGAGAACGGCCTTCGCCACCACCGTGCGGGTGATCGCAGGGGTTCATTACAACACCGCGGTTTGCAGGGCGTACACCCAACCAACGGTTGCGGCCGGCCTTGCCCAAAGTGATGTTTACCTGGTCTGCGTTGCCAACCACACCAATGGTAGCTTTGCAGCCGATCGGTACCTGACGCATTTCGCCGGAAGGCAAGCGCAGGGTAGCATATTTGTCCAGCTTAGCCATCAGCTGAACGGAAGAACCGGCGGAACGGGCAATCTGAGCGCCGCAGCCGGGACGCATCTCAACGTTGTGAACAACGGTACCAACAGGGATGTTGCGCAGCGGCAATGCGTTGCCGGTTTTGATGTCTACATCAGCGCCGGAGATTACGATATCGCCAACGTGCAGGCCCTGAGGAGCGATGATATAGCGTTTTTCACCGTCTGCGTAGTTCAGCAGAGCGATGTTAGCGGTACGGTTCGGGTCGTACTCGATGGTAGCAACCTTAGCCGGGATACCGTCTTTGTTTCTCTTGAAGTCAATAACGCGGTACATTCTCTTATGACCGCCGCCCTTGTGCCGGGTAGTCATACGGCCCTGGTTGTTGCGGCCGCCGGTTTTGGTCAAAGGCTGCAACAGAGAGCGTTCGGGGGTAGAAGTGGTAATCTCTTCAAAGGCAGATACCGTCATACCGCGCCGACCAGGCGAAGTGGGCTTATAATTCTTAATAGCCATTTACAATACCTCCCTTATTCTTACAGACCGGAGAACATTTCGATGCTGTCGCCCTCACGCAGGGTAACAACAGCCTTCTTGATGTCGGGGCGCTTGCCGCTGTAACGGCCCATGCTCTTAACTTTGCCTTTGCAGATCTTGGTGGTTACATCAACAACCTTAACCTTAAAAGCTTCTTCTACCGCATGAGCAATTTCAATCTTGTTGGCGTCCATGGCAACAACAAAAGTGTACTTGTTCTCATCGATCATACCGATAGTTTTTTCAGAAATCATAGGTTTGACTAAAACATCACAGTAATTACGCATTAGTCAGCACCTCCTCCAAGCGAGCCACAGCATCCTTAGTAACAATCAGGTTTTTGTGGTTCAGAACCTTATAAGTGTTAACGCCGGTTACGTTCACAGCCTCAACACCTACGATGTTGCGTGCGGACTTAACAACGTTGTCCTTATCGCCGGCGAATACTACCAGAGCATTTGCGGCGTCAAATTTACCGAGTACATTCAGCATAGCTTTGGTCTTGGGAGCCTCGAAATCAAGGTTGTCCAAAACCACCAGTTTGCCTTCTCTCATCTTAGAAGTCAGAGCCGATGCCAATGCGATGCGGCGCTGCTTTCTGGGCATCTTAAAGCCATAAGAGCGAGGGGTCGGTGCAAAAACCACACCACCGGTACGCCAGATCGGGCTGCGAGTGGAACCGCAACGCGCATGGCCGGTGCCCTTCTGACGCCAAGGCTTCTTGCCGCCGCCGGAAACTTCGCTTCTGGTCTTGGCTTTCTGAGTGCCCTGACGCAGGCTTGCCAAATACAGTACAACTGCCTGATGCATCAGGCCTTCGTTGATTTCACGGTCGAACACAGTCTCATTCAGTTCCAGAGTTTCAACTGCATTACCTTCCATGTTATATACTTGAACACTAGTCATTTTTTGCCCTCCTCTCTTGCCTTACTGGGCAGATTTAACGGCAGACTTGACATAAACCAAACCCTTCTTGGGGCCGGGCACAGCGCCCTTAACCAACAGCAGGTTTCTCTCAACATCCACGCGTACAATTTCCAAATTCTGAACAGTCACTCTGGCGTTACCCATCTGGCCGGGGGAATGCTTGCCCTTAAAGGTACGAGCAGGACCCTTGGCGCCCGCAGAAGAGGGACGACGATGGTTTTTGCTGCCGTGGCTCATCGGGCCCAGGTGATGGTTCCATCTTTTGATGGTACCGGCAAAACCTTTACCCTTAGAAGTACCTTCCACGTCAATCTTTTCGCCAGCAGCGAATATATCAACCTTCAATTCCTGGCCGGGCTGATAATCGGCAGCGTCTGCCACGCGCATTTCTCTCAGGTAGCGCAGCGGAGTAACGCCGGTTTTGGCAAAATGGCCAACCTGGGGCTTGGTGCCGTGCTTCAAAGCGCCGAAGCCGATTTGTACCGCTTCATAACCATCGGTAGCAGTGGTTTTAACCTGCGATACTACGCAGGGGCCTGCCTGGATAACGGTAACAGGAATCAATTTACCATCCTCAGTAAAAATCTGGCTCATGGCCAACTTTTTACCAATCAACATTTTTGGCATTTTAACACCTCCAAAATTTCAAAATCGAGTTACGGCCATGCCATAGCCGCATTGCTCGATGCCTTGCCGGACGCGGTTTTATCAAGACCACGATTCCGTGTGTTTCACATTTGCAAGACACATTCACCCATTACAGTTTGATGTCGATCTCGATGCCAGCCGGCAAATCCAGATGCATCAAGGAATCAACAGTTTTCTGGGTGGGTTCCAGAATGTCAATCAGACGCTTGTGAGTGCGCATTTCAAACTGCTCACGAGAATCCTTGTTGACATGAGGAGAGCGCAGAATGGTGTAAATGCTTTTTTCGGTAGGCAGCGGAATGGGCCCCGAAACATTTGCGCCGGTCCTCTTGGCGGTATCCACGATCTGAGCAGCAGAAACATCCAGCAGCTTATGGTCATATGCTTTCAGACGGATACGGATTTTTTGTTGAGACATGATTTTTACCTCCTTTTCGCTCGTATTGCTTACGAACTAGCTCGACGAGAAAACCCCCATGAAGCAGGCATATCTCCATGAGGCAACCTCTCGCGTCCTCACTGTATCTTGCTTGGTTCACAAGCCGAACCAACATATATGATACCACAACACCTTTATGATTGCAAGTCTTTTTTACAACTTTTTACATAATTTCTGGCTTTATTTTTATAATTCCGATGTATTGTTTGCATATATGCAGTTTGACAATATTTATTAGCGTATAATGCAATAATTTTAGTGATATTTTCGGTTTCTCTGCGATTTTTAATGCCAATTTTTACAGTAATTTTACCAAAAACAAAAGAGAGAAGCCTGCCACCGCACCCTCGGGAAGTGCGAAACATAACTTCTCTCTTGATAAACAGCTTAAATCACTTAAAAACTCTACCGGCTGTCCAATAGAAACTCAGCCTCGGCATGGCCAAATTCCTCCGATAAGTTTTTATAAGACTAAACTAATATTTAACGAGCAGTAAATTACTCGTTGATGCTGGTTACTACACCGGAACCAACGGTACGGCCGCCTTCACGGATAGCGAAACGCAGACCTTCCTCGATTG
>JAFQHN010000026.1 GCA_017397935.1 Bacillota bacterium | reverse complement strand
CTGATTCAATGTCTGTTCCTGCTCGGTGTTGCCGCCGTAACGGGCATCTCTGGAGCGGCCCACGGCGTCGATCTCGTCGATAAAGATAATGCAGGGAGCGTGCTTCTTGGCGGTATCAAACAAATCACGCACACGGGACGCACCCACACCCACAAACATCTCCACAAAGTCCGAGCCACTGATGGTGAAGAAGGGAACACCCGCCTCACCTGCCACCGCCTTGGCCAGCAGAGTTTTACCGGTACCGGGAGGGCCGTACAGCAGCACGCCCTTGGGGATCTTGGCGCCCAGCTGGCTGTACTTTTTGGGCGATTTCAGGAAATCAACCACCTCGGCCAGTTCTTCCTTAACCTCGTCAACACCGGCCACATCCTTAAACGAGATCTTCTTCTGCTCATCCAGGTGCATTTTGGCGCGGCTTTTGCCAAACTGCATGATTTTGCCGCCGCCCTGGCCCTGATTCATCATAAACATGATCATGCCGCCAATCAACAAAATCGGCAGCACAGATATTGCCAACTGCGCCCAGAAGCTCGGCTCCGGCACACCGTTATAGTCAACATCCGTCAAATTATTCTCCTCAAAAAAGGCCGAAATCGACTCATCGGTGGGGCCTTGGGTGTAATACTCGGTGCCGTCCTTCAATTTACCGGTATAAATCGTGGTGCCGTCACCCTGCGGCTGTACCTGCACGCTTTCAACCTCGCCGGATACCACCATCGGGCGGAACTCGCCCATATAGCTCAGCTGGTTGGTCTGTACCGGTGCCTGCGCCGACATGGTGTAAAGATAAACCACCATCAGCACCAGCAACAAAAAAATCGTAATGTTCTTTAACTGTTTTTGCAAACCTAAATTTCACTCCTCACTAAAAAAATCATCAACCGGTCCCAAAAACTGGCTGCAATTCCCTTTTTTCTACTATAACTACAAATATTCAGCCGCATTTCTCTCACCTCTCACCAAAAAATTCATTCCGGCACGGTGCATACGGCAAAATTTGGCAATAATCATAGCTATTAAATCATTATATCACAACTAAACCCTATATTTCAATTTTTTCTTATACAAATTAGCAATATTTTATTCGTCAATATTCCGCGTTTTTTATCATAATCATTTATTTTTAACTGTATGTTAATTCCCTCTTATTCAACATCCACAACAGTTACACCATCCCAACCGCCGCCGCTATACCTCCTGGCCGCTGCGGCTTTTGGCCCGCCGCCGCTGCATTTCCTCCTCCGTCATACACTCCAAAATCAGCATTTTCTGCCGCCTCTTGGCCGCCACGCCGCCGCTTAAATGCAAACTGCCGCCGGCCGCCAGCGCCAGCACCGCCTCCACCTGCCCAAAGACAAGCGGGCACACCTGCTCATCCCTGGCCGCCAGCCACAGCGCCCGCACCAGCCGCCGCCTCACCGCCAACGGCTCATTTTGCAGCGCCGCCCACGGGTAAGCCGCCCGCCCGGCCTTTATCTCCGCCGCCTGCATCTTCTGCCGCAGCAAATCCGCCCAAAAATCCTCCTCAGCCGCCGCAATCTCGGCCGTCTGCCCCAGATTCTGCGCCAAATTGGGGTTAATTTCCGTCAACCGCGGCCAAAGATCCAGCCGCACCCTGTTCCGCAGAAAATCCCGGCAGGCGTTGCTGCCATCCTCACGCCAGTTCAATCCCTCCGCCGCCAAAAACTGCTCCAAAACACCCCTCGGCGTGGATAACAGAGGCCTTAGCAGAAAGCCGCTTTGCCGCCGCATCGCCGCCAGCCCTGCCGTACCGCTGCCGCGCAGCAGGTGCAGCAGCACCGTCTCCGCCCGGTCCTCTTGGTGGTGCGCCGTCAGCAGCCACACCGCAGCGCAGCCCTGCCGCAGATATTCCTCCCGCAGGTTCAGCAGCCAGCCATAGCGCAGCCGCCGGGCCCTCGCCTCCAAATTCGGCATATCGGGGGATAACTCACGGCACAGCTTGGCCGCAAACTCAATACCTCTCTCGGCACAAAACCGGCGGCAAAATTCTCTGTCTCCGTCCGATTCCGCACCGCGCAGACCATGGTCAAAATGCGCCGCCGCCAGCTTAAAGCCGCCTGCCGCACTCAATTTGTGCAGCGCCGCCAGCAGCGCCACCGAATCACGCCCGCCGGAGAAGGCCACCAGCAGCAGCGTGTTTTCGGCGTCCTGCCCCAAATAAGGGCGCAGATTATCCTGCAAAATCTTAATCAAATCCACCGACATCTCCACGCCCTCCTTTTTTATTATTTTTCTCGCATCATTATTCTCGCACCGGGCCGCAAATCCTTTTTTTATTTAATGGTTATGCTGTTGTTCAGCACGCCCGTACTGTATAAAAACAACACATCCTGCCCGTCAAACTGCATAAAGCTGCCCAAAAACGCCGGCGATACATACCGAATATCCACCAGCGTGATTTTGGCGTAAGCCTCGGCCAGCAGCGGCACCAAACTACTGCCAAAAGAATCCCGGAAAACTATCAGCTCACGGTCGCTCTCGGCCGCCGGGTTTTCCAGCACCAGCAAGGATTTCGGCCCGCCCAGATACATCTCATACGAGTCATCGCCGTCCAGCTTGCTCTCATCATACACCGGCAGATACCCCTGGCTCTCATAATCGTAAACCGTCATCGCCGCCAGCTGCTCATTGGTCAGCCAGCGCAGCGTGTCGGCCCCGTGCGGCAGCGCATATTGCCCGGCATACACCCCATAAAAAGGCTGTTCGGCCTCTCTGCACTCATATTCCGCCGAAAGTTTCACACCCAGGCCCTCGGCCAGCTTTTCGGCCACCGGCAGCAAATTCTCCTGCCGCCAATGCGCGTCGGTGTAATAATAATCCGCCGCCGTCAGCTCCCCAAAAATGTCGATATACTCGGCAAAGGGCAATCCTTCCTGCATATCCGCCGCCAAAGCCTGATAATCCAGGGCCGGCCGGCCACTCTCCCCGGCCAGAAAATACCCCTTATCCGGCACAATGCTCAGATACACCTTGCCGCCGCCCGCCGCCAGATACTGCCGGTACACATACTGCATACGCCCGGCCGCATACCGCACCGATTCCGCATCATAAGGATATTCCAGCGCTGCCAGATGCTCGCCCGCCGCATAGATACCGTTGTTATCCTGCCGCCCCAGCGCCGCCGCCACGGCCGCCTTGATACCGCGGAAGTCATCACGCAGCGGAAACTGGTCCAGCGAGTACGCATCAAAATCACCCATAAACTGCCCGTTCAGCACCGTTTTTATGGATAACTCCGGCATTTGGGCCAGCGGCCGCCGCTCAGCAGACGATACCTCACTATCGGGCAGCAGCAGGCCGCCCACTGCAAAGCCAAACACAAACACCGCCGCCAAAGTAAGCGTGGCCCAACTCTTAAATTCGGTCAATCCATCAACCTTATTCTCAGACACATTCTCAGACATCAAGCCACCCCCTTAAAAGCGGAAATATAAAAACGGATTAAAAGAGCCGTCAATCAAAAAGGCCGTGCAGACCACCAGCAGCCCCAGCACAAACAGCGGCTCAGCCACCGCCATCAAGGGTGCCATGGCTTTCTTCCGCCCCAAATCAGCCACGATACGGGCAGGCACAGGCGTTGCCCCCACCACCGCCAACAGCAAAATCAGACCATAACTTTGCAGATAATACAGGCTCAGCTCATCCACCGCCGGCACACCCGCACCGCCAAACATGGCGATAATTATATCCGCAGCCGCCGCCATATCCGCCGCATCAAACAGCACAAAGCTGACGGCCACCGCCACCAGCACATACACATGGCGCAACACGCCCAGACCAAACATTTTATTTTGCAGTACATCCGGCAGCCAAAGCTTCTCCAACATCAGCAGCACCGCAAACATCAGACCCCAGGCCGCAAAATTCCAGGCCGCACCGTGCCACAGCCCCGTGGCCGCCCACACGATGAAGATATTAAACAGCCGGCGCCCCTGCCCCTTGCGGTTGCCGCCCAGCGGAATATACAGATAATCCCGAAACCAGCCGCCCAGCGTCATGTGCCAGCGCCGCCAGAACTCGGTGATGCTGCCGGAGATATACGGATAATTAAAATTCTCCGGAAACCGGAAGCAAAAAATCCGCCCCAGGCCAATCGCCATATCACTGTAACCGGAGAAGTCAAAGTAAATATACAGCATAGTCGCCGCCGCATACAGCCAGTAAAACAGCAGCGATTTTTCCTCCGCCGCATTAAAATGCGCCGCCAGCTCGGCCAGTTGGTTGGCCAACAGCACCTTCTTGCCCAGGCCGATACCAAACCGCCGCACACCGGCCGCCGTACCCTCCACCGTATGCCTGCGGTCTTTCAAATCGGCCTCAATGTCGGCATAGCGCACGATCGGCCCGGCAATCAGCTGCGGGAAGAACGCCACATACGCCCCAAAATCAATCAAACTGCGCTGCGCCTTAACCTCACCGCGGTAAACATCCACCACATAGCTCATAATCTGGAAGGTATAAAAGCTGATACCGATTGGCAGGGCAATCTTCAACAATGGCAGCGATAACCCCGTCAGCGCATTAAAGTTGGTGATGAAGAAATCCGCATACTTGCAATATCCCAGCAGCCCCAGGCTTAACGCAACAGAAGCGGCCAAAAACACTTTTGACCGCTTGCCGCCCGGATATTCTCTTTTCGCCTTTTCAATCAAAATTGCCAGCAGATAACCCTGCAAAATGGCCGCCAGCATAAAAAACAAAAACTTCGGCTCGCCCCAACCGTAAAAAAACAGGCTGGATAAGAGCAGCACGGCGTTCTTGCCGCCTCTGGGCACGGCAAAATAAATCACCAGCACCAGGGGCAGAAAATAAAACAGAAACGGAATCCCGGAAAATAACATCGTTTACACCACTTAAATCAATTTCCCGTTATCGATCGGTTTACAGCAGCGCCTCGTCGCAAACCACCTCGGCAGCGGTATAGGCACCGGTCAGCTTGGCATTAAAGTTATCCACCAGCTCGGCCGCGCCAAACATGGCCACCACATAATCCTCCACCGTCACGATCACCATTTTATCAGGGAAGCCGCACATCCACTGGCGGTTGGCAATATTCTCTTTCAGCGCATCGGCCACCGCAGCCACATCATCGGCATTCACCACATGATACGCGCCGACAGTAAAGGTATTGGCATTCATCATGTGGATGAGCGAGGCTGCACCGTCAATCTTGTCTACCTCGGCAGCAGGATAACCCAGCATAGAGTCCAGCACTTCTGCATCGGCAATACCAAAGTTGCCCGGTGCATCCTGAGTCATATTGGCCTCATCCATGTCGCCGCCAAAGGTAGCAAACTTCTCATCGTCAGCGTGGGCCGCCCATACGGTGGTCAGCAGTTCCTTGGCGTCGGCGATACCGGCATTATCGTTGTTGGTGTCGGCAGAGCCGCAGCCTACCAGAGCGCAGGCCAGCACAGCGGCCAGCAGCAAAGACAGCAGTTTCTTCATTGTTACATTCTCCTTTTACATCCTGCATTTTTATTTTGATTTCATTAAATCCACTTTTATTAAATCCACTTTTATTTGTGATAAGGCTCGTGGCGGTTAATTTTCACGCCGCGGTAGATTTGTTCGCTTAAAATCAGCCGCATAAGCTGGTGCGGGTAAGTGGCCGGCCCAAAAGATAACTTAAAATCGGCCCGCTTTAACACCGCCGGAGATAACCCACAGCTGCCGCCAATCACAAAAATCAGCTCCCGCTTGCCGGAGAACATCCATTCGTTCAGCTTATCCGCCAGCTGCTCCGATGACAACGCCTTGCCGTTAATGGCCAGCGCCACCAACAGCGCATCGTCCGCCACACAAGAGAGCAGCTTCTCACCCTCTCTGGCCACAATCTGCTTGATCTCGGCCGCCGAGGCATTCTGCGGCACCGGCAAATCGGCAATCTCCTTAACCTCCACCGGGAAAACCGGCCGCAGGCGCTTCAAATATTCATTTATACCATCCGTCAAGTACTTTTCCTTGATGCCGCCCACACATAAAATCCGGCATTGCATTTTTTTATACCTCTTTACATCAGCTTTCTATTCCGCATAAAATACCAATCAACATCCGTTTTCCTTGCAAAATCCCGTTGTGATTTTGTACCTCGTTACATCAGCTTTCTATTTCACATTAAATACAAACCAACATCCGTTTTCCTTGCAAAAACCCGTTGTGATTTTATACCTCGCTCATCTTGGCTTTCTATTTTACATAAAGTACCAATCAACATCTCGTTTCCCTGCAAAATTCCGTTGTGATTTTGTACCTCGTTACTTCCGTTTTCCTGCCCAATTTCGGCCAAAATTTTTCACCTTACCAAACGCACCTGTTTTTAAGGTTGGCCGCACACTCCGCGCTGAATTTGTCGCCATAATTGCCCAAACTGCCCATATCTACAACCGTTTTCGGCCATTTCAGGACACATTTTGGCTGTTTACGGCCATTTTTCGGCACTTTACGGCATTTTTTGGTGCTTGGGCAGCAGAAAACCGCCGTAATTGTTTACGCAAGTATAGCCGTTTGGTTGACAATCGCTGTTTTATGGCTTATTTTCGACGGTTTCAGCCGGCCAACTCCTGCAAGGTCACTTCCAAATCCAGTTTCCCGTCACCGCGCACCACCGTCACCACCACGGCATCACCAATCTCATGCGCAAAAATCATGCTCTGCAATTCAGAGTAAGTGCTTATCTCCACCCCGTCAACAGCCACCACAATATCGTAAGCCTGCAAACCGGCCTGCTCAGCGGCACTTCCTCTGGTCGGCATCACCAGCACGCCGTAATCCACCGAGAGGTCGTTATAATAGGCGATCTGCGGGGTAACGTCCGCCAAAATATCCACACCCAGCGCCGGGCGAGTCACCTTGCCGTTGGTCATCAGCTGGCCGCAAATATTCAAAACATCGTTGCTGGGGATGGCAAAACCCATGCCCTCATAGCCCGTCATGCTGATTTTGATGGTGTTGATGCCGATAACCTGGCCCTCCGCGTTGCAAAGCGCACCGCCGCTGTTGCCGGGGTTAATGGCCGCATCCGTTTGCAGCACTGTCAGCACCGTGCCGTCCGATGTCGAAACCGAACGGTCAAGGCCGCTGATAACGCCCTGCGTCAGAGAGTTGGCAAAATTCTCGCCACCGGGGTTGCCGATAGCAATAGCCACCTCGCCCACCACCAGCTTATCAGAGTCACCAAACTCGGCCACCGTCAGCTGCTCATCAGGCTGAATTTTAATCACCGCCAGGTCGGTGCGCTCATCGGTGCCCACCACCTCTGCGATGTAAGAATCGCCGTTATACAGCGTCACGCTGATTTTCTCGGCACCGGCCACCACATGGTTGTTGGTAATGATGTAACCGTCCGCCGAATAGATAACACCGCTGCCCGTGCTGGCCACCGCCTCGGTCACCTGACCGCCGCCCCAGCCATACGGGTGCATAAACGTCCGCACATTCTGAATGTTGCTGATAAACACCACCGCAGGCGAAACCTCTTTGCCCACCGTGATGGCGTTGTGGTTTTGATAATCCACTGCCGGAGTATCGGTCGGTTCACCGGTCTCTCCGGTCTGCGCATTAACTGCGTTATCGGCCGGCTGCATGGGCACCGCCGTTGCCGGGTTATCCCCAGCCAGCATGAATGAGCAAACCGCCCAGGACGCCAGCGAGCTTAACAGCACGCAACACAGGCAGGTAAGCAGAAAGCCGCCGCGCCGCGGCCGACGTTTGTCCTCATCTCTCCAATAACTATCCATTTTTATACACCTCACCTTAATTTTATGTATATACAATTACTATACTTGCTAAATATTAACGCTTTATTAACAGCAGCAGCCGGCAGATCACAACGACCAGCGCACTGAAACGCCATGTGCGGGCGCCACGCTGAGCAGTTTATCGGGGTGGGCGCAAAACCCTGCCACCGCCGGCAGTACCGTTTGATAAGCGACTTCGGGGGTATTGTTGGTCTCGCTTAAATGTGCCAGCATTACCGGGCAGACCTTTTGCCCCAGCAGATAAGCCACCAGCCGTGCCGTCTGCACATTGGCCAGGTGGCCCTTATCGCCCAGCACCCGCCGCTTCAAAAACGGCGCGTACGGGCCCTGCATCAGCATTTGGCGGTCATGGTTGGCCTCCACCACCAAGCCGTCCAAATCGTGCAGGCTGTGCAGCATACCGCGGGTCACGGTGCCGGTGTCGGTCACATAAGCCAGCCGCTTACCCTCCGCTTCCAGCACCATACCAACGGGCTGTGTGGCGTCGTGCGAGGTCTTGCAGAAATCAAAAGTGATGTCACCGATACGCAAATCATAGCTGAAATCGCGCTTCAAGCTGCGCGGCAGTTCATCGGCAAAAGGCAGCGCCGCCCAGGTTTTGGGCGAGGCATAAACCGGCACACCGAACTTCTGCGCCAGCCGTGCCGCCCCCGCAATATGGTCGGTATGCTCATGCGTAATCAGGATGGCGGCCAGCTTGGCGGCGTTTTCACCCTGCTCCGAGAGCGTTTTTTCAATATTTAAGGCTGACAGGCCGGCATCCAGCAAAACTGCCGTATCACCGGCTTTGACAAAGGCACAGTTAGCGGCCGAGCTGCTGGCCAGCGTAAAAAAATCCATCGGTTTAGCTCACTTCTGTAATAATCTTAAAGCAATTTCTGAAAATTATACAAACATCATACGAATATCGGCGGAATTTTGCTTACCGTTGTTATCGCCGCCGAATTACAGCAAAAAGGCGTGAGCGTTAACTCACGCCTTTTATAGGCAATATGTAGTACGCGGTTTACAGGAACAGCGGTACAAATACCAGGGAGATAATGGTCATCAACTTGATCAGGATGTTGATGGACGGGCCGGAGGTATCCTTGAAGGGGTCACCTACGGTGTCGCCGTTTACAGCAGCAGCGTGAGCATCGGAGCCCTTGCCGCCGTGATGGCCGCCCTCGATGTACTTCTTGGCGTTATCCCAAGCACCGCCGGCGTTACTCATCATGATGGCCAGCAGAACACCGGTAACCAGAGCACCGGACAGCAGACCGCCCAGAGCCTCGGCACCCAGTACCAGACCAACGAACAGCGGAACAGCAACAGCCAGTACAGCAGGCATGATCATCTCATTCAGAGCAGCGGTGGTGGAGATATCTACGCAGCGAGCATAGTCGGGCTTGGCAGTACCTTCCATCAGACCGGGGATTTCACGGAACTGACGACGAACCTCAGTAATCATGTGAGAAGCGGAACGGCCAACTGCGCTCATGGTCATGGCAGAGAACAGGAAAGGCAGCATACCGCCGATGAACAGGCCGATAACAACCATGGGGTTCATGATGTCGATGGATTCTACGCCGGCAGCCTGAGTGTAAGCAGAGAACAGAGCCAGAGCAGTAAGAGCAGCAGAGCCGATGGCAAAGCCCTTACCGATGGCAGCGGTGGTGTTACCAACAGCGTCCAGGCTATCGGTGATCTCACGCACGCTGTGATCCAGACCGGCCATTTCAGCGATACCGCCGGCATTGTCGGAGATGGGACCGTAAGCGTCAACAGCAACTACGATACCGGTGGTGGACAGCATACCAACAGCAGCGATGGCGATACCGTACAAACCGGCGAAGTAATAAGCAGCACCGATGCCGCAGCAGATAACTACGATGGGCATAGCGGTGGAAGTCATACCGGTGGCAATACCGGAGATCACGTTGGTAGCAGTACCGGTTTCGCAGGAAGCAGCGATTTCTTTAACCGGCTTATAGTCACCGGAGGTGTAATACTCGGTAATCTTACCGATCAGGGTACCGGCAATCAAGCCTGCAACGCTGGCGATGAATACACCGGTGTTGGTGTAACGGCCGTCCAGGAAAGTCTCGGGCAGGACATATTTACAAATAACGAAAGTACCTGCGATGGACAAAATGGTGGATACATAAGTACCGGCGTCCAGAGCCTTCTGAGCGTTTTTGCCCTCACCGGTGCGTACAAAGAAGGTACCGATGATGCTGGCAACAATGCCCCAGGCAGCCAGCAGCAGCGGAACGATTACGCCCTCGCCGTTGGCACCGATGGACAGGGATGCGCCCAATGCGATAGCGGAAATGATAGAACCAACATAGGACTCGAACAAGTCAGAACCCATACCGGCAACGTCACCTACGTTGTCGCCTACGTTGTCGGCGATAACTGCGGGGTTACGCGGGTCGTCCTCGGGGATACCGGCCTCTACTTTACCAACCAGGTCAGCGCCTACGTCAGCAGCCTTGGTATAGATACCGCCGCCAACACGGCCGAACAGTGCAACAGAAGATGCACCCAGAGAGAAGCCGTTTACGATGTCAGGCTGGCCGGGGAACAGAGTGATGGCTACGCCCAGACCAAGCAGGCCCAGACCAACTACGCTCATACCCATTACGGCACCGCCGGAGAAAGCAACGTTCAGGGCCTTGTTCATGCCGCTTTCCATAGCAGCATTGGCAGTTCTGGCATTGGCCTTGGTGGCAATACGCATACCGATGTTACCGGCCAGAACAGAACACAAAGCACCCATCAGGAAGGGAATTGCGGTTTTGGGGTTAAGGCCGCTTTCCATACCGCCTACAAAGTAACCGCAGGCCACGATAACAGCAGCCATGCCTACTACAAAGATTGCCAGAGTCTTATACTGACGGCCCAGGAAAGCCATTGCACCAGTATGGATAGACTCCATAATCTCAACCATACGCTCATTACCGGGCTGAACAGCAGTTACGCGCTTGGAGAGCACAACCGCAAACAACAACGCCAAAATGCCGGCGCCTGCACCGATAATCGGAGCAGAATTCATGATGAAATCCATAATTCTTCTTAAATCCTCCTAACCTTTTCCTTAGCAAACTTTAATCTTCTTTTCTTAAAAATTTTATTCTTAAAAAATTTGGTCTGTTTATAGCCGCCTTATGGATTAAAAAGCGGACAAAAGCAACGTAAGCACCAAAAACAGCGCGGACGCCACCACAGAAAGCTTTGCAAACAATGCGTCCAGGCCCTTTTTATTGCCGAAGAAAGTCTCGGCACCGCCGGCGATGGAGCCGGACAAACCGGAGCTTTTGCTGGACTGCATCAGAACGCACAAAATCAGCGCCAGAGCGCACAGCATCTGCAAAATCGTTACCACAGTTGTCATTTTTTCACCTCCGCATTTGGGCTGTATATCTCAAAAAAATTTTCGGCTATGTATTAAAGCGCATTATATTATAACATGGGCAAGGCCTTTGCGCAAGCCATTTTACCAAGTTATTGCAGAATTTTCCACCAATTTTTCACTTTTTGGAGCGCAAATGGGGTGCATAAGCGGCTTGGGGTTGAATTTTGCATCTGTTTGCATTATATTATTAACTATACTGTTATTTTATTATTTTCTTATCAAATTAGCAAGCATTTTCAGCAAGTATTACGGCTTAATTTTCAGATAATCGGAGGGCAATTATGCATATTCACGGCGGCGACATTTATACTTATCAAAATATGCTGGATTTCTCGGCCAACATTAACCCGTTGGGTCTGCCGGCAAGTGTGGTGCAGGCCGCGGCCAAGGCTGCTGCCGAATCTGCCGTTTACCCCGACCCGATGTGCCGGGAGCTTAAAGCGGCGCTGGCTGATTACTGGCAGGTGCCGGCCAAAAATATCGTCTGCGGCAACGGGGCGGCAGATATTATCTTCCAGCTGGCGTTGGCGGCCCTGCCCAAGCGGGCGCTGCTTATCGCCCCGGGTTTCCATGAATATGAACA
The DNA here is from genome assembly GCA_017397935.1 of Bacillota bacterium. Lineage (GTDB taxonomy): Bacteria > Bacillota > Dehalobacteriia > UBA4068 > UBA4997 > Avidehalobacter. Next base: position 107,530 of record JAFQHN010000026.1, on the reverse strand, counting down.
GGCCCTGCGCGCCGTGGGCTGCGAGATCGAATATTTTTATCTTACGGAGGAGGACGGGTTTTGCCTGACCGAGAAATATCTCTCTGCCCTGCATGACGGGCTGGATATGCTGTTTATCTGCAACCCCAACAACCCCACCGGTCTGGCTGTGCCGCGTGAACTGCTGTTGGCGGTGCTGGAAAAATGCAGGAGCCTTAACATCCGCATGGTGGTGGATGAATGTTTTAATGAGTTTTTGGACGCACCGCAGGATTACACGCTGCTGCCGGAGCTGGCCGCCAACCCTCACCTTTTTATATTGAAGGCTTTTACCAAAATTTATGCCATGCCGGGGCTGCGTCTGGGCTACGGATTTTGTGCAAGCGCCGGTTTGCTGGCGCAGATGTCCGCCGTGTGCCAGCCGTGGAGTGTTTCCGTGCCTGCGCAGGCTGCCGGTGTGGCGGCGCTGAAAGAGCAGGAGTATGTGGAGAAAGCCAGAGCCTTAGTATCGGCGGAGAGGGCGCGGCTGCTGACCGGACTGAGCGTGCTGGGCTGCCAAACCTACGGCTCGATGGCCAACTATATTTTCTTCAAAAGCCGGCCCGGCCTGGCGGAGGCCTGCCGCGAGCATCAGCTGCTGCTGCGTGATTGCAGCAATTATGTGAGCTTATGCGAGGGATATTATCGCTGCGCCGTGAAAATGCCGCAGGAAAATGACCGTTTGCTGGCAGTGTTATCACAGGTGCTGGCGGATTAAAAATATCACGCCGGGAATTTGCCATAATCTGCCAGTTTTATGGCGGCAATATTGTATTTATTAAGGAAATGATTTGTTTTTGAGAATTTTTTGGGAAAGGTCTGTTTGCCATGCCAATTTACTTAGCCATGATCACCGACTATTTCCTCGGCGACCCCAAAGGCTTCCCCCACCCGATTATTCTGGTGGGCAGGCTCATCAAATTTTACGAGAAGCTTTTTTACCCTGATAATACCACCGCCCCGTCCAGGGACAAAAAAACAGCCGGTGTCATCTTTACGCTGGCGGTGCTGGGCACGGTGGGCGGCGTAATCGCCCTGCTGCTGTGGCTGTTATCACGCTGGCCGTTAATTCAGCTGGTGTTCTGCGTTTATCTGCTCTATACCTCGCTGGCCTGGAAATCGCTGAAAGTGGAGCCGGGTTATGTTATCGAGGCGCTGAAAGCCGGCAATCTGCCCAAGGCCCGTCGGATGCTCTCTTATGTGGTGGGGCGTGATACCCAGGAGCTGACACCTCGGCAAATCATCAAAGCCACCGTGGAGACCATCGCCGAAAATACCGTTGACGGCGTGCTGGCGCCCTTCTTCTATATGTGCTGCGGCTATTTCATCGGCGGCACCACCGGCGCGGTGCTGGGCGCTTACCTGTATAAATCGGTGAACACTATGGACTCGATGGTGGGCTATAAAAACGAGCGTTATCTGGATTTTGGCTGCTGTGCGGCGCGCTTGGATGATGCGGCCAATTTTATCCCTGCACGGCTTGGCGCCCTGCTGATGCTGCTGGCCGGCGGTTTGCTCAATTATAATCTGAGCGGCGGCTGGCAGGTTTGGCTGCGTGACCGTTATGCCCACAAAAGCCCCAACAGCGCACAATCGGAGAGTGTGGTGGCCGGTTTGCTGGGCATACAGCTGGGCGGCCCTGCTTATTACTTTGGCACGCTGGTGGAGAAGCCAACCATTGGGCGGGCTATCCGCCACCCGGAGCTGAGCGACTATGACAAGACCTGCCGCATTTTGGATTGGAGCGTACTGCTGGCGGCTATGGTGTTTGGTTTCTTCCATCTCGGCTCGATAATTTTATAAGGCGAAACAGGCTGACGAAAATTGCCGAAAAAATTTGTGAAAATTTCCAAAAAATTTATTAAAAAACTGTTGACAAAACCGAGGGCTTTGGCTATAATAATACTTGCTTGTTAACAAAATAGGCCAACGCAAATAATCCTCGATAGCTCAACGGTAGAGCACTCGGCTGTTAACCGAGGGGTTGTTGGTTCGAATCCAACTCGGGGAGCCACACGATTAAAGCAACTGTTTTTTACGGCAGTTGCTTTAATTATACTCTGGGCCATTAGCTCAGTTGGTTAGAGCCACCGGCTCATAACCGGTCGGTCTCAGGTTCGAGTCCTGAATGGCCCACCAACGAAAGTTCGTCATCGCTTGATGGCGGACTTTTTTATTTTACTTAATGTAAAAATTTTTACATAAAACCAAAATCCCTCGGCAGAGAAAACCGGGGGATTTTTTTTTGCATAAATTTTCATAAATAGCGACTTAAACTTACCGCCATTTGCTGTTCTACCTGCACCAGCTCATCGGTGAGCTGTCTGGCCTGCTCATTGGCCGCGGGGTATTGGTTAATATACCGGTTCAACGATTTTACGCCCATATTGCAGCCGTCGGTAATCAAATCGGCCACGGTGGCATCGCTGTCATCCATAGTCATCTTCCAGTTGGTTTTCAGCCAGGACATCCCCCTTGCCATCGCATTGGGATCTTTACCCGGGGCATCGTAATCGTTCAGCATACGGTGTGCATCGCTGCCGATACGCTGGTGAGCCTCCTTGCCAATCTGCAAAAGCTGCCTCAGTGTGGGATTCTGCACATCGCCCAGCACCTCATCAATGGCATCTACACCCATTTTTACACCGGCGTTGCACTCTTGCAGCAAATATACAGTGTCGTTATTAACATCGCTCATATCCGCATCTCCTTTGGTATTTTTCATCAAAATTTTTGCTATATTATGCAGTTATAGCTTGCCCAAAAGCGGCCGCCAATATGCCGCCAAAATTTCCCCCACATAAAAAACGGCTGCCCGCAGCAGGCAACCGTTTTATTTTTTTAATCAGGCACAAATTTTTAATCGAGATAATCTTTGAGCTTTTTGCTGCGGCTGGGGTGGCGCAGTTTACGCAAAGCCTTGGCCTCGATTTGGCGGATACGCTCTCTGGTGACGCCAAAGACATTACCGACCTCCTCCAAGGTGCGGGCGCGGCCGTCATTTAAGCCGAAACGCAGCTGCAAAACCTTTTTCTCACGGGGGGTAAGGGTATCCAGCACATCATCCAGCTGCTCTCTCAGCAGGAAGAACGACGCAGCCTCGGCCGGTGCCAGTGCATCCTCGTCCTCGATAAAATCGCCCAGATGGCTGTCCTCTTCCTCGCCGATCGGGGTTTCCAGCGAAACAGGCTCCTGCGAGATTTTGGAGATCTCACGCACACGCTCCACATTTACGCCCATGCGCTTGGCGATCTCCTCCGGCAGAGGGTCTCGCCCCAGCTCCTGGATAAGCTGACGCTGTACGCGGTTCAGTTTGTTGATCGTTTCCACCATGTGTACGGGGATACGGATGGTGCGTGCCTGGTCGGCAATAGCGCGGGTGATGGCCTGTCTGATCCACCAGGTGGCGTAGGTGGAGAATTTATAGCCCTTGCGGTAGTCAAACTTCTCCACGGCTTTGATAAGGCCCAGATTACCCTCTTGGATCAAATCCAAAAACAGCATACCGCGGCCCACATAACGCTTGGCAATGCTGACCACCAAACGCAGGTTGGATTCAATCAGACGCCGCTTAGAGGTCTCATCGCCCTCCTCCATCAGCTGTGCCAGACGCACTTCCTCCTGTGCAGAGAGCAAATGCACACGGCCGATCTCCTTCAAGTACATCCGCACGGGGTCATCAATGGCCATGCCGTCCGGTACCGAGAAATCCAAATCATCCAGCAGACCGTCCTGCTCCAACTTTTTGATGTCGGCTTCATTGGGCCCGTCTTCTTCAATATTATCTTTTACCAGCTCAATGCCGTGCTGCGCCAGAATATCATAGATATCCTCCATATCCTGCACCGAGAGCTCGCAATTACCGAAAGCCTCTAACACCCCACCGATGGTAACTTCGGTGCGGTTCTTCAAAATATCAGAAAGCTTACGGCTAAGCTCCTTTTTGCTCATGGTTGCGCCAACAGGAGGCTGTTCCAATTCCACCGCCAATTCGCCCTTGGTCAGCGGCTCATCAAAAGCCTCGTCAACGGCTTCCTGGTCAATCGCTGCCAATTCCTCATCGGTGGGATCAATATCTTCCTCGGCATCAGCAACAAATTCCATCATCTCGTCGACCTCAATCATATCATTATACAGCATATCTTCTTCGGCCGACTTGTTTTTCTTCATCGCAGTCAATGGACAAACCTCTTTTCTAACCTTTTATACATCAACAACATTTTATCTGCACATAAACTTTATTTTTTATATTACTCGGCCCGCAGCTCGCGGATTTTCAGTTCCAGCTCCGGGATTTCTCTGAGCAGGGCAGGTGCGGTTTTAATGTCCGCCTGCTGCAAACCGGCCCTTAACTCTGCCAGCCGCTGCTGCAAACGCTCAATCTTGATTGCCCTGATGCAGCCTGCCGCCAGCTCCGGCATTTTTTCCGGCTCTACATCTGCCTGTGTCATCCGCAGCAGCAGTTGATAAGCTTGTCCCTCCTGCAAATAACTGAACAGACCGGCGGGCTTCCAATCGTATTTATCTTTAATATTCTGTACCAAATGCAATAATTCCTGCAAAGCGGGGCTTTCAACAAAATTTTCTCCCAATTCCGACAGCGCCTGCTCATAAATTTGCTTATCGCTAAGCATAAAAAACAGCAGATTGGCCTGCGCACGGTTAACTGCCACGGTGTTTTCCGCCTGCTGCGGCCGGCTGTTCTGCGGCCGATGATTCAGCGCCGCCACCTTGGTTTTGGGCCTCAGCTCGGCATAAATTGTCTCGGGCGCCACGCTTACTGCCCGTGCCAGCAGCAGAATTACGCTTTCCAGCTCCACCGCGTCCTCACAATTATTAAGGTACGGGCGCAGGGCATTTACCACGGCCACCTTACCGGCCACCGCACTCACATCATGCTCCCTAAGCGCACGGTTCAGCTTATGCTGCCAAAAATCCTCCGCACGGTTCTCGGCCAGCTTATCCCAGCCGGCCTTGCCGTATTTACGCAGAAAATCATCGGGGTCCAAATTATCGGGCAGCGTCAGCAGGCGCACCGCAAACCCGGCATCATGCAGAATATCCAGCGCCTTATCCGCCGCGTTCATGCCCGCCGCATCTCCGTCATAGACCAGCAGCACCCGTGTGGTATAGCGCTTTAACAGCCGGGCGTGCTCCGCATTAAAAGCCGTGCCAAGTGATGCCACCGCGTTATCCACCCCAAAGCGATGGGCCGTCAGCACATCCATATAACCCTCCATCAGCACCGCCTCATCCTGCCGCCGAATACTGGCTGCCGCCTGGAACAGGCCGTACAGATTTTGTGATTTATGAAAATATTTAGTCTCGGGAGAGTTCAGATACTTCGGCTGGCCGTCACCCAAAATGCGGCCGCCAAACGCCACCACCTGCCCCCGATAATCAACGATCGGGAAAATCAGCCGATGATGAAACTTATCAAAGAAACCGTCACCGCTGTCTCTGCGGCTGGCCAAACCGCCGGCCTCGATCTCGGCCAGCGTATAACCCCGGTTTAACAGCGGCTTTACTGCGCCGTCCCAGCCGACCGCCAGCCCCAGACCAAAGCGCTGGGCCAGTTCTGCCGGCAAGCCCCGGTTCTCCAAATAACTGCGGGCAGCCTTGCCGTCCTCACTCCACAGGCTCTGCCGGTAATGCTCGGCCGCCGCCGCCATCAGCTTAAAATAACGCCTCCGCTGCTGCATCTCGGCCGTTTCCTCGGGTGTGGCCTGCTCGCGGGGCATCTCCAACCCCACCATAGCGGCTGCTTTCTCCACCGCCTCGGGGAAGCTCAACCCCTCGATCTCCATCAAGAACTTAAACGCGTTGCCGCCCTTATGGCAGCCAAAGCAATAAAAAATCTGCTTCTCGGGTGATACGCTGAAAGAGGGCGTTTTCTCGCTGTGAAACGGGCACAGGCCAATCAGGTTGCGCCCCTGCTTCTTCAACGAAACATAAGAGCCAACCACATCCACCACATCCAAGCGGCCGGTAACCTCTGCCACAAATTCTTCCGGAATCATTCTACCCATTATTTTATACCGCTCCACTCTTGCCTTCGCTTAAACTGTTGGCCTGCTTAACCCAGCGTTGGCTTTCATGCCAACTACCGGCCTTCCTTATACCGCCCCACTCTTACCTTCAAGTCAACTATTGGCCCGCTTAACCCAGCGTTTTGCTTCGCGCCGAGTTTTGGCCTTTTTATACCTATCCACTCTTACCTTCGAGCCAACTTCCGGTCTGCTTAACCCAGCGTTTTGCTTTCGCCCAAACTTTCGGCCTTATCAGCACCGAACTTTATTCTGTTTCACTTAAACTGTTGGTTTAGATTAGCCAAACTCCGGTTTTATTTCGCCCTAAATATTTCGCCGCAAAACGCATTTTTCCTTTTTTATAGTTTTTTCCCGTAATTTATCGCAAATTTTGTAATTTTTTTGACACCTTTGTATCTCATCACAAGCCAGGTAACAGTTGATATAATCATATCGGTATATTCTGGCAAATTTACCGGCAAAATATACCATCAAATGCAAATTACACAGCAAATCGCACAGCAAACCACCTGCTAAATGCCCAAATCCGCAAAAACCCTCAATGCATAAGAGTCTGACATACCGGCAATATAATCACACACCGCGCGGCGCAAATCTCCCTGCCGCCGCAGCAGCTCGGGCACCATATCGGGGTGGGCCATAAAATGGTCAAATGTGTAATTCAGCTTCTCCTTCAAGATTTCTTCCTGGCGTACGGCCTGCGGTGTGCGGTAAACCTTCTCAAACAGGAAGGACCGCAGCTCATCCATGGCCTGGCTTTCGCGCTGATTCATACGGATACCGCGCAAATCCTGCGACGCCTCAATCACCGACAGCACCATCGCATTGATGCGTTTGCTGTTGGTGCCGCCCAGAATTGCCACCGCACCCTGCGGCAGCTCGCCGGCCTTGATTAATCCTGCCCGCAGCGCATCGTCGGTATCGTGGTTTACATAGGCCATGCGGTCGGCCAGCTGCACCAGCTCGCCCTCCAATGTCAGATTTTTCAGCTTGCCGCTGTGGTTTAAGATGCCGTCTTTTACCTCGGCAGTCAGATTAAGCCCCTGACCGTCCTTCTCCAAAACCTCCACCACGCGCAGGCTCTGCTCATTATGACGGAAACGGCCAAAAATCTCGGCTAGCGCGCGCTCGCCGGCATGGCCAAACGGCGTATGCCCCAAATCATGCCCCAGCGCAATCGCTTCGGTCAGATCCTCGTTCAGGCACAGCGCCCGTGCAATCGTCCGTGCAATCTGCATAACTTCCAGCGTGTGCGTCAGCCGTGTGCGATAATGGTCTCCGTCGGGGGCGATAAACACCTGCGTTTTCATCTTTAAGCGGCGGAAGCTTTTACAATGCAGAATTCGGTCACGGTCCCGCTGATAACAGGTACGCACCGGCGATTCCTGCTCCGGCACGGTTCGCCCACGGCTGTTGGCGGCATGGGCAGCCTCCGGCGCCAAAATCAAATTTTCCCTCTCAAAAGCATCCAGCAGCATACACAAAACCTCCCCCGGCCACGGCAGCCATACCGCAGCAATCAGTTTTTGCCATAAATTTCGCCGCCACCGGATATTTCTCCTGCATTTTTTATACCTTAGCAGTTTAGTTTTCGACCGTGAGTTGATTATAAAATTGCATTTTCGCTTATTCGCCTCATCATCTGCATCTTTTATACCTTACCAATTCAGTTTTCGGCCGTTGGTTGGTTATGCTTTACTCATCCGCATCATCTGTTGATTTTGGGGCCAGCTTTTTGGTCTGCATAAACTCCTGAAAATCCTGCTCGCTGATGATGTACTGCCGCCCCACCTTATGGCTTTTCAGCTCTCCGCTTTTCACCAGCTCACTTATGTAGGCATAACTGAGTGACAATTTGCTCATCAGCTGCCGAATCGTATAGCCCTCAGCCCGGGCACGGCTGCCTTTATGCAGCGCAAACTCCTCGGCGGTTGTTTTCTCCACAAAAAACCGCCTGCCAATACGATACGCCGCCAGCTCTCCCAGCTCCAACGCCCGCTTTACCGTGCCATAGCTTACCTCGGCCAGCTTGGCAACCTCGGCCGGCGATAAATACTCCCGCTGCTCATCTGCCATCTCATCGGTCATCTCGTTAGTTATCTCGTTATTTATCTCATCAAGTGCTTTTTTCGTCATCATCTCCGCCTCCCAACGCCGTTAAACATCAGCATTTCTGCTCCATTTTATGTTTTTCTTTGCTGTTTATACCTTTTGGCGGCGGATACCGGGCGGCCCGTTTAAATTTTTTAGCAAATTTTTCTGTTTGCTTTTTACCGCCCCATATAATATACTGTAAAATGAAAGAGAGTTCGGCCATAAAGCCGATATTTAATTGTAAAGGAGAGCTTCATTTGACCTTGCAAGCCACCGCATCCAATAAAAATCTGGCCACCGCCGCCGCCCTGTCCGCACTGGAATATCGCTCGGTGGTGGATGATTTGCTGTTCTCGGCGGAGTTTTCCGCGCTGGCCGATTACCGTCATCACAAGCTGAACCGCCGCCAGCACGCGCTGAATGTGTCATGGTACGCTTTTCTGCTGGCACGCCTACTGGGTTTTGATGCCACCGCCTGTGCGCGCAGCGGCTTGCTGCATGATTTGTATTATTACAACTTTAAGGACGCCGGCTGCGGCAAAAATGAACATATCTACGCCCACCCCCAACTGGCGCTGGAAAATGCCCGCCGCCTGACCTGCCTTACCGAGCGTGAGGAGGACATTATCCTTAACCATATGTGGCCCATGTGCCCCGAACGCCGCCGCCATTTTAAGGAAACTTATCTGGTATCGGGCGTGGATAAGCTTTGCTGCCTGTTAGAGCTGGGCAGCGTGGCCGTGCGTTGCAGCAAGCGTATGGGCCGCCGGGCATTGGGCCTGCTTAACTTTATTTAATACATAACGCTGCCAAAGGAGTACCATTATGAGTCCCAAAATCAGCACCGTGCGCCGTAATTTTGCCGCCCTGCAAACGCCCCTCATCTGCCCGCTTTGCCGCGCGGCCTTAAACTTGCAGGACAACAGCTTCCGCTGCTCAGGCGGCCATTGTTACGACCTTTCCACCAAGAATTATCTCAACCTGGCGCCGCAGCAAAAGCAGCTGGCCATTTATGACGCCGATTTCTTCTCTACCCGCCGCCGCATCTTTCAGGCCGGCTTTTATGCGCCGCTGACGCAGCAGATTGCCGACATCTGCCACGATTTGCAGCAGCAGCTTGGCCGCCCCATATCGGTGCTGGATGCCGGCTGTGGTGAGGGTTTTTTTGCCATGGAGCTATTGCAGAATCTGGGCGAGGACAAGGCTGAGATCATCGCGCTGGATTTGGCCAGGGACGGTGTCATCATGGCCGCCAAAGCCTGCCCCGGCCTTAAATGCGTGGTGGGTGATTTATCCGCCCTGCCCATTGGCGAGGACGGTGCCGATGTGATTTTGAACATCCTCTCCCCCGCCAATTATCAGGAGTTTGCCAGGGTGCTCAGGCCGCACGGTCTGCTGCTGAAAGTTATCCCCGGTGCGGATTATCTGCGGCAGGTTCGGCAGGCCTACAACCTCTCCCCCGGGCAGGACAGCGACGCCGAAAAGCTGCTGGCCGCCGCCGTGGCCGGTTATAACACCACACGGCTGACTTATACGCTGCCCGTCACCGCCGCCCAAGCCGCCGATTTGCTGAAAATGAGCCCGCTGGCCCACCACCATACCGCCACGGCCGCAGATTTTAACGAGATAACCATTGATTTGCAGCTGCTCTCTGCCCGATTTTGAACAGAATTTAACCGAATATATCACAACCGCAACCAACAGCAAACATCTGGTGTAATTTAGGTATAAAAATATAACTGCTGTTACAATTTCACTTTAACAGTAAGTATCAATGCCGCAAGTGACAGCAAACATCTACCGTAATTTAGGTATAAAAAATCCGCCCGATTTTAAGAAGAAATCAGGCGGTTATTTTTTGCGGTTGTTAGCGGCGTTTTTTATGGTTGCGGCGATTGGCAGGCTTGGCGGCAGGTTTATTGGCAGCCACGGCAGCACGGCGGTTATCTCTGCAATAGCCGATGACACCGATTATGCCCATAGCAATCAGGGCGAACCCCAATATCAGGTTCACCGTCCAATTATAGCCGGATTCTGCACTCTTGGCCACAAAATAAGCCAATACTGCCAGCACACCAACAGAAAGCTGAAATATTGAGGTCAGCAAACCTGTTTTTCTCTTCCTAACCATAGCCATACCTTAAAACAACATTATAAAACTTATTTCAGCAGATCCAGCACCGCAGTCTTGTTCTTAAAGCCAACCGTCTGGGTCAGCATCTTGCCGTCGCGGTAAACGATCAGCGTGGGGATAGTATCCACACCGAAGCGCTCAGCCAGCTCCGGCTGCTCATCAATATTGATTTTGCCAACGGTCAGCTCCCGGCCGGCGGCCTCCATATCAGCGTCCACGGCCTCCAAAACAGGGTCGATCATGCGGCAGTAACCGCACCAGGGAGCCCAAAAATCCAACAGCACAGTACCGGCAGCCTGTTCAACCTCGGCTGCAAAGTTATCAACGGTAATTTCCAGTTTTGCCATAAAAATTCTCCTCTCTATAACTATAAAGCCACTATAAAATCACTATAAAACCAATACATTATTACAAATTATCAGCAAATTATATCCGGATTATGCGGGATTATTCCACAGTTACGGATTTCGCCAGATTCTTGGGCTGGTCAATGCTGCAACCCTTCTGGCTGGCCACATAATAAGCAAAAAGCTGCAGCGGAATAACCGTAAGCGAAGGCTGCAACAGCGGCAACGTCCTGGGCACGGTGAACACCACATCCGAAACCTCCTGCATTTGCTCGTCGCCCTCCACCGCCACCGATACCAGATAAGCACCGCGGGCGCGCACTTCCTCGGCGTTGCTGCGGATTTTTTCCACCAGCGGCTGATAAGTGGCCAGCGTAAACACCAGCGTGCCGTCCTCGATAAGCGAGATGGTGCCGTGCTTTAACTCACCGCCGGCATAAGCCTCGGAGTGGATGTAAGAAATTTCTTTCAGTTTCAGGCTGCCTTCCAGCGCCACGGCATAATCCAGATTGCGGCCGATGAAGAAAATGCTGTGCTTGTTATACAGCTGCGATGCCCAATACTGGATTTTCTCCTTATCGGCCAGGGTTTGCTCCAACTGCTGCGGCAGCGCCTGCAAGGCCCGGTAATATTCGGCCAGTTCAGCCTCATCCATACGGCCCAGCAGCTCGGCAAATTTAAGCGCCAGCAGATCCACCACGATAAGCTGCGTGCTGTACGCCTTGGTGGTGGCCACGGCAATTTCCGGGCCGGCCCAGGTATAAAGCACATCATCAGCCTCGCGAGCGATGGTGGAGCCCAGCACATTGACGATGGCCAGCACACGGGCGCCCTGCTTTTTACCCTCGCGCATGGCGGCAATGGTATCGGCTGTTTCACCGGACTGCGAAATCACGATCATCAGCGTGCGCTCATCAATGATCGGGTCACGGTAGCGGAACTCCGAAGCAATATCAACCTCAACGGGGATACGGGTGGATTGCTCTAATATGTATTTGCCCACCACGCCCACATGATAAGAAGAACCGCAGGCCACAATATAAATCTTGCTCACATTCCGCAGCATATCGGCGGTGATGTGGAAGTCATCCAGCACAATGCGGCCGTCCTGCAAACGGGGGCTGATGGTTTTCTGCAAGCTTTGCGGCTGTTCCATGATCTCCTTGAACATAAAATGCTCATAGCCGCCTTTTTCCGCCGCCGTCACATCCCAATCAATATGGGTAGCGGTAACTTCCAGACGCTCACGGTTGGTATCAAAAATCTCCACCTTATCGGCCGAAAGCACCACAACCTCGCGGTCGTTCAGATAATAAACCTCCTGCGTGTGTGCCAGCAAAGACGGCACATCCGAGGCCACCAGATTTTCGCCCTCGCCCAAGCCAACCACCAGCGGGCTGTCTTTACGCATAGCGTAGAATTTACCGTCCTCATCGGCCGAGATGATACCCAGCGCATAAGAGCCTTCCAGCTCATTGGTCAGCCTGATCATGGTATCCAGCATATCGCCCTGATAGAAAAACTCCACCAGATGGGCAATAACCTCGGTATCGGTCTGCGATAAGAAAGTAAAGCCTTTTTTTTGCAGCATGGCTTTAAGCTGCTGATAATTCTCGATAATACCGTTATGCACCACTGCAAAGCGGCCGGATTTACTGATATGCGGATGCGAGTTTACATCCGAAGGCTCGCCGTGGGTGGCCCAGCGGGTATGGCCGATGCCGACAAGGCCGGCCACCGTTTGGCCCTCATGCGTCAAATCCCGCAGCACCTGCAATTTGCCTGCCGCCTTGGCAATCTCAATCTTACCGTCATTCAGCACGGCAATACCGGCAGAATCATAACCGCGGTATTCCAGCTTCTCCAAACCTTTCAGCAGTACCGGGGCGGCCTCCTTGCCCCCCGCATAACCAACTATGCCACACATAGAAAATCCTCCTCTCGCTCTTGTCGAGATTTTTTGGCCGCCGGGTATCAGCTTTCCTTACAATAACACCTTACAACAACACCATAATCACGCAGGATTGGTGACCAGCACATTATGCGACCATTTTGATATACTGATTAAATTATATTATAGACACCGTATTTTTGCAAGTTTTTCTTTATCCGCCCCCCAATCCGCAAAATTCGCCGCAATTTCCGCAAACAATCCGATATATCATCGCCAACAAACATTGTTTTTTTCTGCCGGATGTAGTATACTGTTAAATGGTATGGTGTTTTTTAACAATCACTTAATATTCATAATTTAATATGAAGCTTGGTTTGTTATACACACCTGATTTGTGATTTTTGCAGTTGTTATTTGGATAAGGAGGCCAAAATGCAATACAAAGTTACCGGCCGTCAGTTCCGCGGAGACCGTTGTCTGGTCTGCGGCTTTGATAACCCAATGGGGCTGGGTACGGAATTTTGGGAGTTGGAAAATAATGAGCTGGCGGCTTTTGTCACCTGCCGGGATGAACACCAAAGTTACCCCGGACGCACTCACGGCGGTATCATCAGCGCCCTGCTGGACGAGGTTATCGGCCGTGCGGTCTGCATAACCGAGCGTGACTGCTGGGGTGTGACCACCGAACTGGCGGTAAAGTTCAAGAAACCCGTACCTCTTAATCAGAAGCTGGTGGTGGTGGGCCGCATAACCCGTAACCGCAGCCGTATGTTTGAGGGCACCGGTGAGATCTACCTGCCCGACGGCACACTGCTGGCATCTGCCTGCGGCACTTACCTTAAATTAAAAGCCGAGCAGATTGTGGAGGCCGAAAACCCCGTCACCGAGATGAACTGGTGCCTGTGCGATTTGGCCGAAGCTGCTCCCGAATTTATTGAGCTGCCCTATTAAAATTTTATTAAATCAGTTTATTATTATGTTTAGTCATAAATTATTTGGAGGATCATAATGGCAAGTTTTTTCAAAAATCTTTTTGACAGTAATGCCAAAGAAATCAAAAAATACTCCCAGCAGGTAAACAAAATCAATGCGCTGGAACCGCAGATGCAGGCGCTGAGCGATGAACAGCTTAAAGCCAAAACTGCCGAGTTCAAAGAGCGTCTGGCCAATGGTGCCACGCTGGATGATTTGCTGGTGGAGGCCTTTGCCGTGGTAAGAGAAGCTTCGGTGCGTGTACTTGGTATGCGTCACTTCGATGTTCAGCTCATCGGCGGCATGGCCCTGCATGACGGCCGTATTGCCGAGATGAAAACCGGCGAAGGTAAAACGCTGGTGGCCACCTGCCCCGTTTATCTTAATGCGCTGGCCGGCAAGGGCGTACACGTTGTTACCGTCAACGAGTACCTCTCGGCGCGTGACAGCCAATGGATGGGCAAGCTGTACCGCTTCCTCGGCCTCACCGTCGGTCTGATCGGTCACTCTATCCCCCCGCAAATCAAAAAATTGCAGTATATGTGCGACATCACCTTCGGCACCAACAATGAGTTCGGCTTTGATTACCTGCGTGACAATATGGCCGTGCGCCCCGATACTCAGGTGCAGCGTCCGCTTCACTATGCCATTGTCGATGAGGTTGACAGCATTTTGATTGACGAAGCCCGTACTCCCCTCATCATCAGCGGCCAGGCAGATAAACCCACCACCCGTTATTATCAGGTGGCCAAAATCGTATCCCGTCTGCGTGTGGATGAGGACCTGACGGTGGATGAAAAGGCCCGTGCCGTTGTGCTTACCCCTGCCGGTCTGTCCAAGGTGGAGCATCAGCTGAATGTGGAGAACCTTTACGATAACGTCAACACCGAGCTTAACCACTGCGTACAGCAGGCTTTGAAGGCTGAGCATTTGTTCAAAAAAGACCGCGATTATGTGGTAAAGGATAACCAAATCGTCATTGTTGATGAATTTACCGGCCGTTTGATGGAAGGCCGCCGTTACAGCGACGGTCTGCACCAGGCGATTGAGGCCAAGGAAGATGTTATTGTGCGTAATGAGAGCCAGACGCTGGCCAGCATTACCCTGCAAAATTACTTCCGTATGTATGACAAGCTGGCCGGTATGACCGGTACCGCCCAGACCGAGGAGGAAGAATTCCGCACCATTTACGGCCTGGATGTGGTGGTTATCCCCACCAACAAGCCGATGATGCGTAACGACCTGCCCGACATCATCTACCGCACCGAGGCCGGCAAATTCAACGCCGTGGTTGAGGATATTGCCGCCCGCCACGCCACCGGCCAGCCGGTTTTGGTTGGCACCATTTCCATTGAGAAATCCGAGATGCTGAGCCAGATGTTGAAGAAGCGCGGCATCCCCCACAATGTGCTGAACGCCAAATATCATATGAAAGAGGCCGAAATCATTGCACAGGCCGGCCGCCTGGGTGCTGTTACCATCGCCACCAACATGGCAGGCCGCGGTACTGACATTATGCTGGGCGGCAACCCCGAATTTATGCTGCGCCAGATGCAGATGAAGAACCCCGAGCGTCATTGGACCCGTGAGGAGGAGTTGGCTTATCTGGGCCAGTACGAGGCCGCAGTTAAAGCCGAGCGTGAGCAGGTATTGGCCGCCGGCGGTTTGGCCATCATCGGTACCGAGCGCCACGAGAGCCGCCGTATTGATAACCAGCTGCGTGGCCGTGCAGGCCGCCAGGGCGACATTGGCCGCAGCCAGTTCTACATCTCGGTTGATGACGATTTGATGCGCCTGTTCGGCGGCGACAGCCTTAAAGCCATGCTGGACAAAATCGGTATGGATGACACCATGCCCATCGAGGTTAAAATGGTCAGCAAATCTCTGGAAAACGCCCAGAGAAAGGTGGAAGGCCGCAACTTTGATATCCGTAAAACCGTGCTGGAATATGACAATGTACTGAACCAGCAGCGTGCCATTATCTACAAGCAGCGTCAGGATGTACTCTCGGGCCAGAATCTGCACGACCAGGTACTGTTTATGCTGAAATCTGCCACCGAGAATATCGTGGACCGTTACAGCAGCGTCAGCGAGCATACCGAGGAATGGAATCTGCCTGCCCTGCTGCGTGATATTACCGAGGTGCTGCCCAACCACAACTTGCAGCCGGCTGATCTGGCAGCTTTGCCCAAGGCCGAGGTTGCACCCTTCCTTTATGAGAAGGCCGTGGCACATCTGGATGCGCGTGCCTCCAAAATGGGCGAGCATATTCTGCAAAAGCTGGAACGCATGATCATCTTGAAGTGCGTTGATGAAAAATGGATGGCCCATATTGAAGCCATGGACCAGCTGCGTCAGGGTATCGGCTTCCGTGCGCTGGCTCAGCAAAGCCCGGTTGTGGCCTATAAAAACGAGGGCTTTGATATGTTCCAGGCCATGATCGCCGACATTCAAATCGCCGTTTCCCGCCTCATCCAGCGCGTTGAGGTGGTGGAAGCACCCAAGGAAAACCGCAACATGGTGGCCAGCCATGCCGCCGCAACTGCTGCCACCGCGGCCAGACCCATGCCCGCCGGCAGACATGTACCGACCGGCAGACCTATGCCCGCCGCGAGACCCGTACCTGCGGCCAAGGCTGCACCCGCAGCACCTGCCCAGCCGGAAGTCCCGGCCGAGCCTGCGCCGAAGAAAACTCCCGTTCATGTTGAGGAGAAAATCGGCCGCAACGCCCCCTGCCCCTGCGGCAGCGGCAAGAAGTATAAAAACTGCTGCGGCAAAGGCGGCGCCGATACCGACGCCGAATAATCAAACACAAACTTTGTCAGGTATAAATAATTTTGATGAAAGATGAGGTGATAGCATGCTTGCAGATTGGAAAGGCCCCATTGAGAAGGCCCAGGACAAACTGCAAGAGCTTCAAAAAGCTCTGGACATAACAGGCAAAGAGGATGAGGCTGCCCGTTTGGAAGCTTTGACCGCCGAGCCCGGCTTCTGGGATGACCAGGAAGCGGCGCAGGGCACCCTGCAAAAGCTGACCATGCTTAAAGCGGTTATCAGCAATTATCACTCGCTGAGCGAGCGCTTGGAGGATGTCCATACCCTGTGGGAGCTGGGCACCGAGGAGGGTGATGAATCGCTGGCCAAAGAGGTGGAGCATGACTTTAACGCTCTCTCTGCCGATTTGGAGAAATTGGAGATCGAGGTACTGTTCAGCGGCCCGTATGATGACCACAACTGCATCCTCTCTCTGCACGCCGGTGCAGGCGGCACCGAGGCGCAGGATTGGGCGGATATGCTGTACCGTATGTATACCCGCTTCTGCGAGAAAAACGGCTTTAAGTGCGAGGTTATGGATTTTCTGGACGGCGAAGAGGCCGGCTTGAAGAGCGTAACACTCAGCATTGAGGGCCCGCACGCTTACGGCCACTTCCGCTCTGAAAAGGGCGTTCACCGTCTGGTGCGCATTTCTCCGTTTGATGCCTCGGCACGCCGTCACACCTCTTTTGCCTCTCTGGATGTTATGCCGCAGGTACAGGAGGATAACGAAATCACCATCAATCCCGATGAGTTGAAAATCGACACCTACCGCAGCGGCGGCGCCGGCGGCCAGCACGTTAACAAAACCGACTCGGCCGTACGCATCACCCACCTGCCCACCGGCATCGTGGTACAATGCCAGGATGAACGCTCTCAGTTCAATAACAAGGACCGCGCGATGAAGCTCTTGAAAGCGCGTCTGCTGGAAGAAAAGGTTAAAGAGCGTGAAAGAGAGCTGGCGGCGCTGAAAGGTGAGCAGACCGAGATCGGCTGGGGCAACCAGATTCGCTCTTATGTATTCCAGCCGTACCGTTTGGTTAAAGACCACCGCACCGGTGTGGAATCCGGCAATGTGGACGCGGTGATGGACGGCGATTTGCTGCCCTTTATGAGTGGTTATCTGAAAGAATTTAAGGGATAAAATTGCACATAATTTAAGGTTGTTATATTAAGGTTATTTTAAGATTTGGGGGTAATTTTTGTGGATACTCTGAAACTGGAAGCCACCGCAAGGCAAATGCGGCAGGAAATCATCAAAATGATTACCGCAGCCGGCAGCGGTCACCCCGGCGGCTCGCTTTCTGCTGCCGACATCATGACTGTTCTCTACTTTGACAAAATGAATCTGCGCCCGGATGAGCCCAAATGGGACGGCCGCGATTACTTTGTACTCTCCAAGGGCCACGCTGCACCGGCTCTGTACGCAGCGCTGGCGCTCCGCGGCTTCTTCCCGGTGGAGCAG
The DNA here is from genome assembly GCA_017397935.1 of Bacillota bacterium. Taxonomy (GTDB): domain Bacteria; phylum Bacillota; class Dehalobacteriia; order UBA4068; family UBA4997; genus Avidehalobacter. The sequence continues at coordinate 89,742 of JAFQHN010000026.1, read as the reverse complement.
CTGGAAACCCTGCGTAAGCTGCACAGCCCGCTGCAAGGCCACCCCGTAAGCACCAAGGTGCCCGGTGTGGATGTCAGCACCGGCTCTCTGGGGCAGGGTATCAGCGTGGCAGCCGGCATCGCCAAGGGTTTGAAGATTGACGGCAAGCCCAACCATGTTTACGCTCTGCTGGGCGACGGCGAGTGCCAGGAGGGCGAGGTTTGGGAGGCTTTGATGTTTGCCGCCCATTATCAGCTGGACAACCTGACCGTTATCATCGACCGCAACTGCCTGCAAATTGACGGCAAGGTGGATGAGGTTATGTCTATCTCTCCGCTGGATAAAAAGCTGGACGCCTTCGGCTTTAATGTGCTGATGGTAAACGGCCACAATATCGAGAGTATCGGGCGCGCCATTGACACCGCCAAGGCTGAAAAAGGCCGCCCCACCGCCATCATCGCCAACACCGTTAAGGGCCGCGGCGTTTCCTTCATGGAAAATCAGGTTGGCTGGCACGGCAATGCACCCAAGCCCGAAGAGGCCGCACAGGCTTTGCAGGAATTGCAGGATATGAGATAGGATAAGGGAGGAAGAATAAAATGGCAGAAAAAATCGCAACTCGTGACGCCTACGGCAAAACTTTGGCCGAGCTGGCAGTCAGCGACAAAAATCTGGTCGTTCTGGACGCCGACCTTTCCAAATCCACCAAAACCGGTGATTTTGCCAAGGTTTGCCCCGAGCGTTTTGTAGAAATGGGTATCGCCGAGCAGAACATGGTGGCCGTGGCCGCCGGTTTGGCTACACTTGGCAAGCACGTATTTTGCAGCAGCTTCGCCATCTTTGCGGTGGGCCGCGCTTTCGAGCAGGTACGCAACGCTGTGGCTTATCCCCAGCTGCCCGTAACCGTTGCCGCCACCCACGCCGGCATTACCGTGGGCGAGGACGGTGCAACTCATCAGGCTATTGAGGATATTTCGCTGATGCGCTCGGTGCCCGGCATGACGGTGGTTGTGCCCGCCGATGCCCATGAAACCGCACAGGCCGTGCGTCTGCTGGCTGAATATGACAAGCCGGCATATCTCCGTTTGGGCCGCTTGGCGGTGGAAAGCGTTATGCCCGAGGATTACCAGTTCCAAATCGGCAAGGGCTTCGTTCTGCGTGACGGTGCCGACGCGGTAATTTTCGCTTGCGGTTTGATGGTACAGGAGGCTGTTAAGGCCGCCGAAATGCTGGCCGCCGAGGGTATTGACGCCGCCGTGGTCAATCTGCCCACCATTAAGCCGCTGGATACCGAGCTGGTTATCAGCATGGCCAAAAAGTGCGGCGCCGTAATTACTGCCGAGGAGCACAACATCAACGGCGGTTTGGGCAGCGCTGTGGCCGAGGTGCTGGCTGAAAATTGCCCCACCCCCATGCTGCGTGTCGGTGTGGCTGATGTTTTCGGTCAGTCCGGCAAGCCGGCTGAATTGATGGCGGAATACGGCCTGAACGCCGATGCGCTGGCCGCCAAGGTAAAAGAAGTCATCACCCGCAAATAATTTCTAAACTATGAGCATTTTAAGAGAGCAAATTTTCGCTTATCTGCGCCAAATCCCCCACGGCAAGGTGGTTACTTACGGGCAAATCGGCGCGCATTTGGGTAACAGACATCTGGCACGGGCGGTCGGCAATCTGCTGCACACCAACCCGGACCCTTTCTATTACCCCTGCTATAAGGTGGTTTCTGCCGCCGGCGCCCTCACCGATAACTACCCCTTTGGCGGTATCCGCGGCCAACAAAAGCTGCTGGAAGCCGAGGGAATAGCCGTCATCAACGGCCGTGTAGATTTGGCCACCTGCCAATGGCAGGAGGATCAGCCGAAATCAGTTATCTAAAACACCGAAAGGGAGTCTTAAAGACTCCCTTTTTTATTTGCTGTATTTTATTTATCTGCCTTATCCGCCTGCTCCGCCTCGGCCAGCCAGCCTTTCACCTCGGCCAGCACCTTGGGATTGTGTTTCCTCACAATCTGGTGCTTATAATACTGCCTGCCTATTGTCACCCCGATTGCCATGCCAAATAATAAATACGCCATCGCCATAACCATACCTCCCCGCAGCTTAGCACCGCATATCTGCTATTATAATACAGCAGCATAAGCCGCAGGTCAAGCCGATTTTCCGGGGGCATTATCCGCTAATCCACATACTCCACGCCATATTTTTGCAGCCAATAATTTACCTGCAAAAAATAAGCAATCGTCTGCGGCGTCAACATCAGCTGCCCATACCACGGCGTCTGCACATCGCTGGCCAAAAGCCCCTCCAACGCCTCCCGCCGGCAGAATTGCAGCAGCGGCGCCGAGTTATCTGCCAACACCTGCCGCATTAAATCGCTCACTGCCGCCAGATAAACCGGGTTGTGCGTCTTGGGGTATGGGCTTTTCCTGCGCCACAGCACCTCATCGGGCAGCCAGCCGCGCATCGCCTCTCTCAGCAGGCCCTTCTCCTGCCCCTGCCAATCCTTAAATTCCCACGGCACCCCATACAAATACTCGGCCACCCGCCAATCACAAAACGGCACGCGCACCTCCAAACCGCTGTGCATACTCATGCGGTCCTTGCGGTCCAGCAGCGTCTGCATAAACCATTGCAAGTTCAGCGCCATCATTTCCTTCACCCGCCGATTCTCACCGCGCACACCGGGCAGAATATCACAATCGGCCAGCGTTTTGCGGTAGCGCTCGTCGATATAAGCCGCCCCGTCGATCACCCCGGATAACTCCGGCCGCAGAAAATCACTCCGCCACGCTGTGCTCTGCGCCCAGGGAAAGCCGTATTTTGCCCGCACCTCGGCATCACGATACCATGGGTAGCCGCCGAAAATCTCATCCGCACACTCACCGGAGAGAGCCACCGTCACCTCTCGCTTGATTTCCCGACAAAACAGCAGCAGCGAGGCATCCACATCGGCCATCCCCGGCAAATCTCTGGCCTCCACCGCCTCAAAAAGTGCCGGCGCCAGGTCCTCGCTGTCCAGCACGATCAGGTGGTTTTCGGCGTGCAGGCTCTCATTCATCCGCCGGATATACTGCTCGTCGCTGTTCGGCTGAAACTTGCTCTGCTTAAAATAGCGCTCATTGTTCTTGTATGTCACCGAGAATGTCTGCAACTTCTGCCCTCTCTCGGCAAAATAACGGTCAGCCACCGCCGAAATCAAACTGGAATCCAGGCCGCCCGAGAGAAAACAGCCCAGCGGCACATCGCTCACCAGCTGCCGCTTAATCGCATCCTCCACCAGATACCGCACTCTCTCCGCTGTCTCGGCAAAGTTCTCCTTATGCTCACGGTCTCGCAGCCGCCAATATTCCTGCTCGCGCCAACCCTTCGCATCAAAAACCGCCATGTGCGCCGCCGGCAGCTCCCGCACATCCTTAAAAACTCCGCAGCCGGGTGTGCGCCCCGGCCCCAGGTAAAATATCTCAGCCAAACCCTCTCGGTCAATCTGCGGCTTTACCTCGGGGTGTGCCAGCAGCGCCTTCAACTCCGAGCCAAAAATCAGCCCATCGCCCCGCAGCGCATAAAACAGCGGCTTTACACCAAAGCGGTCCCGTGCCAAAAACAGCCGCCCGGCCGCCGCCTCCCACACCGCAAAAGCAAAAATCCCGTTCAGCCGTGCCACGCAGTCCTCGCCCCACTGGGCATAGGCGTGCAGCAGTACCTCGGTGTCGCTGTGCCCCCGAAAATCATGCCCCAGCGCCAGCAGTTCGGCCCGCAATTCCTCCGCATTATACAACTCGCCGTTATAAACCAGCACCAAATGCCGCCCCTGCCAGCTTAAATGCATCGGCTGCCGCCCGCGCGCCACATCCACCACCGCCAACCGGGTATGCACCAGCGCCGCATGCTCATCCCAGAACAAACCCTGCTGGTCCGGCCCGCGCCGCCGCAGCCTCTCCTGCATCACCCACCAAATCGGCATCCGCCCCTCACCAAAATTCTCCTGCAAATTTATTTCACCGGCAATCCCGCACATATCACCACGCCCCTCGCCCTCGCAATCACCCCAATATATGCTTTTATACCACGCTATATTCGCAGATCCGCTAAATTTTGGCTTAGATAAACCACAATCTGCATGGTCATAGCCAGCTTCCCTTTGACACCAAGGTTATAGTGACAACCCCTGTTTAATGTAGTATAATATTATTGAAATTGGAACATTTTGACGACTTTTTCGTCTATATAAATAAAAGCATATATGAAGGAGGTATATATATGAAAAGAAAATTATTACTCGCAGTTTCTTTTGTAATATGTATTCTTCTTGTTGGCATTGCGGCCTCGGGAATTCTTCATATTGCCCCTCATACAGGATTATATCTTTCCGCAGCAAACGGAGAACACCTTGTTGTTGTAAACAGAACTCCTATCATAATGTCACCCCAAAACCGGTTTGATGATTTGCAAGACGGAGATAGACTTCTGGTTTTTATAGGTGATGTTGCTACAAGTTTTCCGGCAGAAGCCAAAGTATATGCCCACTTCAAGTTAGGAAAAGGTGATTTATCCGATTTACCCGAGAACATACTAAACGAATTGGAACAATCAGGTTGGGTTTCTCCCCAAGGTTAATACATAAATTGGTGTATGACTATTTGTTAGGTAGACATACACCAAATTTTTTACGCAAAAAAAGCAGTCTGCTTAATCAAAAGCAAACTGCCTGTTAAAATCATTATTCGGTTTGGATTAGTCTAAAATTTTAACCCAACTGACGCACCCGCGCGCCTTCCAGCATACCCTCGGCCGCCAAAGACCGCTGACGCAGCAGACCGGTAAACACCGCCACCAGCTCAGGGTCCAGCGCCGTGCCGGCATACATTTGCAGCATATCCAGCGCATCCTCGGTAGAAAGCCGCCACGCACCGTAAGGCTTGGTAAACGCATTATACACCCACGCCAGCGCAAAAATCCGGCTGCCCAGCGGAATATCCAGGCCGGAAAGCCCCATAATACCGCTGCCATCCCACTTCTCGTGATGAGTCGCCACCAGGTGCGCTGCATGAGCCAGCTCCGGCACATCCGCACAAATCTCCGCACCACGGCGGGCATGGTCATCAAAGGTTGCGCCGTCAACATGACGCCCAATGTCATAAGCGTAACACAGCGTCCGCATAGCCGCCAGTTCCTTCACATCCAGCTTCAATGCGCTGCCCAGCTTGCCGCAATACTGCCACAAAAGCTGCGAATCATTAAGCTGAATGGCCGCATAACGGCTGGTCTGCCAATCCTCCTGCGGCATCTGCTTCTCGGCCTTTACCGGCTGCACCGATTTCCTGCGCACCGGCTGATTAAATGCCTTTTTGATCTGCTCGCTGAAATAAATCGGGCGGTTTGCCAAATCCACCTGCGGGTTCTTGCAGACGCTTTCCACATAGCTTAAACCGCGCAAAGTATCATCCCCGCTGAAACTGCTGTCACCCGATGCCTGCAAATATTCGGCATCATCAAAAAGCTCATCGGCACGGAAGCCAACCAGCGCGCCCTCATCCTTGCTGCCCTTATAGCCGATATAAACGCCCACCAGCAGACAACACAAAAGCATCAGCAGCCGCAAAGCCAGACGCAGCAAAGAAACCTCCGTCAGCAAAGCACCGCTGATTGAAACACTCGGCATACCAAGAGCAAAAATAATACTATCCACAACCCAGGCCACAGCACCTGTCAACACACTCGTCACAATTGGAGAAATGTACTTGCCCATTTCACACCTCCAACTATATCCTGTGTCGATTTTATCATATTTTTTGATTTTTTTCAATAATTTTTCTATATTTAGTAAAAGTTTTTTCGGCAAACCACAACAAAAAGTGGTTTATCCCATAAATTTTCCCTTTTTTAGTAAATTTTACCCCAAATTATTGGTTTATATGCCACTCATGCCCCCTATCAGCAATATTTTTGCCCATATCTCCCCACTTACATCTGCATTTACATCTGCATTTACATCCCATTTACATCCCATTTACATCCACATTTGCCTGCCAAAGCACAACAAAACCCCGCCCAACATCATCGGCCGGGCGAGGTTTCAGCATTTAAGTCATCTTATTTCAGCACATAAACACGCACGTTCTGCACGCCCCAGTTTACGCACTCTCTCTCGGTGTCAAAAAACAGGTCAATCTTCTTGCCCTTGATAGCTCCGCCGGTATCCTCGGCCTTGGCATAGCCGTAACCGTCAACATACAGCCTGGAACCCAGCGGAATCACATTCGGATCCACCGCCACCGTAAAACCGGCCTTGGGGTTGGTGCCCGTGGCCGTGCGGTTGCCGGTATGCGTGTACGCCGTCGCCTTTACCGACATCACCTTGGTGTACTCATAAGTCTGGCCGCCCCGGCTGATAACCCGCTTGGTGCCCACCGCCACCACCTGCGCCACCGGCTCTTTGGTCACGGCGCGGCTCAGCTCCTGCTTGGCAATCGGCACGCCGTCCTTATAGGTCACCAGGTTAGTCATGGTTTTCTCGCCCTTCACACCGGGCTTCACCACCTTGGTCTTGCCGTAAATCAGGGTGTTGTCCTCTTTGCGCACCGTCTTAAAGGAAACCGGCTCTTTGGTCTGCGTGGTGCGGTAAGTTATGCGGTTGATAACAATATTATCGCCCTTGGCCAGCACCGTGTCCAGCGAGGGGCTTACCCAGTCATTCTCGCCCAGCTTCACGCCGTTGGCCGCCAAAAAGCTGCCCACCGTCTGCGGCTGCGTGGGATAACTTTGCGTCGCAAAATCCGCCGTCACCGCCACATCAAACGCCCGCTTGATAACCACCGGCACTTCCTCATCCACACCGGCCTCAATTCCCGGGTCCACCACATCCAGCTCGGCCAGTACAATGCCCTGCTGTTCCAGCAGATCCCCCACCGTAGCGGCTCTGGTCAGCACGGTGCGGCTCACGCCGTCATCCACCAGCTGCACTTCCTGCTCGGTCAAAATATAGGCAGCCACGCCAATGCCGCAAAGCAACAACAGCACCACCAGCACCGGCGGCACCAGCGGCTTGCCCACTTTGCCTTTGCGATCAGCTACTCCCTGTTGTATCATGTTTCAACGTCCTCTTTCAATTTTTTGTATTGGCGGCATTCCCCACATCGGCCGATTATTTGGGCTAATTTGCCGCCAAAGCTGCCACAGCCCCGCACCAAACGCCCCACTTATACGGCATTTTTGGCCGAACCATGCCAATAGTATCACTTTTATTTTAACTTATCTTCGGCGTTTTGTCAAATTTGCCGCCTGCGCTCAGGGTTATCAGCCCCCACCCTGCTCTTAAATTATACGCAGCAGCAAGCGTTTTATACCCATTTTTTGCCAGAATTTTTCATCCCTGCACATAAAAAATGCGCGCCGCCGCTTACCGTTACGATAAGCAGGGCACGCATATTTATTCATTTACCGTTTGTGTCGAATCTACCGTCAAATTCCGTAAAACCGCTTGGCATTGGCGGTGGTTATCTCAGCGATTTCCTCCACGCTCATGCCCCGTATCTGGGCAATCTTCTCAGCCACAAAGAAAACATTGGCAGGCTCATTGGTTTTGCCGCGGTACGGCTCCGGCGTCAGATACGGGCTGTCGGTTTCAATAAGCAGGCGGTCCAGCGGGCAGTTTTTCACCACCTCCGGCAGCTGCCTGGAATTTTTATAAGTAACCGGCCCGGCCACCGAGATGTAAAAATTCTGGCGCAGTGCCTCCTTGGCCAACTCCCAGCTGCCGCTGAAACAATGCATCACGCCGCCAAACTCACCGGCTTTTTCCTCACGCACAATGTTATACAAATCACCGTGCGCCTCGCGGTCATGGATAACGATCGGCTTTTTCAGTCGCTTGGCCAGCCGAATCTGCTCCACAAACCACTTACGCTGCACATCACGCGGCGTCTCGTCCCAATAATAATCCAGGCCGATTTCGCCCACGGCTTTTACCTGCGGCAGCGCAGCCAATTCTGCCAAATCCGCAAAAATCTCCTCCGTCAGCCCATGAGAATCCGACGGATGAAAACCCACCACCGCCACCAGCTGCGGATACTTCTCGGCCAGATGCACCGCAAACAGCGAACTCCGCCAATCGCAGCCGATGACCGCCATGCCGCACAACCCGGCCTTTTCGGCCCGATCCAGCACATTAGGCAGATCCGCCGCCAGTTTTTGGTCGTTTATATGACAATGCGTATCAAAAAGTTTTACTCTTCCCAGCATAATTATGCACTCCTCTCGCATAATTTACAGAAAACAATCCGGCCACTTTTACGCCGCCGGATTGCCTGTTTCATCAAATTATCTTACCTCGCCGCCCGGCAAAATGGTACAGGGGGCCTCCACCACCTGCATATCCTCGCCCAGCGATGCCGCCAAAATCATACCGTGCGATTCCACACCGCGCAGCTTAACAGGTTTCAGGTTGGCCACAATAATCAACTGCTTGCCCACCAGATCCTCGGGCGCATACTTCATGGCGATACCGCTTACCACGGTGCGCTGCTCGCCGCACAACTCCACGGTCAGTTTCAGCAGCTTGTCCGCCTTCTTGATTTTCTCAGCGGCCACCACCTTGCACACGCGCAGGTCAATTTTCTCAAAATCTTCAATGGTGATTTCCGGCTTGATGGGCAGATATTCCACCGCAGCCTCCGATTCAGCATCGACCTCGGCCTCAGCAGCCGCCTCAGCGCTCTGCTTCAATGCCTCCTCGGCGTCAATACGGGGGAAGATAGGCTCGCCGCGCTGAATTTTGGTGCCTGCCGGGAAGCCGCCCCAGCCCAGCGCCGTCCAATCGCTGCCGGCAGTTTCGGCGGTTAAGCCCAACTGTGCCCAAACCTTATCAGCCACGTGCGGCATCACCGGAGAAATCAAAATGGTCACCTGACGCAGCACCTCTGCCAGATTATACATTACGGTCTTTAATTTCTCGGTCTCGCCGTTCTTGTTCAGCGCCCAGGGTGCGGTCTCATCAACATACTTGTTGGCCCGTGCCACCAGCTTCCAAACCTCGGCCACCGCGTTGGCAGCGTCCATTTTATCCATATATTTGGCCATATTCTCAGGCGTAGCAGCCGCCAGCGCCAGCAAATCGGCGTCAAATTCGGTACCCTCGGTGCCGGGCTCGATCACACCGCCCAGGAATTTATCCACCATGGCCGTGGTACGGGAGAGCAAATTGCCGTAATCGTTGGCCAAATCAATGTTAATGCAGTTGATCAGCGCTTCCTCACTGTAATTGGCGTCCATACCGTAAGCCATCTCTCTCAGCAGGAAGAAGCGGATAGCGTCAACGCCGTATTTCTCAGCCAGTACCACCGGGTCCACCACGTTGCCCTTGCTCTTGCTCATCTTGCCGTCCTGCATCAGCAGCCAGCCGTGTGCCACCACTTTCTTGGGCAGCTCGATACCGGCAGCCATCAAAATAATCGGCCAGATAATAGAATGGAAGCGAATAATATCTTTGGCCATCAAATGCACATCAGCCGGCCAGTATTTGCGGAACTTCTCGTCGTTATCGCTGCCATAACCCAAGGCAGAGATGTAGTTTACCAGCGCATCAAACCACACATAAACCACGTGCTTGGTATCAAACGGCACCTTAATGCCCCAATCAAAGGTAGTACGGGATACGCACAAATCTTCCAGACCCTGCTTAACAAAGCTGATCATCTCGTTGCGGCGACTCTCCGGCTGAATAAAATCAGGGTTGGCGTCGATAAATTCCAGCCAGCGGTCGGCATATTTGCTCATCTTAAAGAAGTAGCTTTCCTCCTGCGCCAACTGTACGGGGCGGCCGCAATCGGGGCAAACATGGCCCTCGGCCAGCTGCCGCTCGGTGAAGAAAGTTTCGCAGGGGGTGCAATACCAGCCGGAATATTCGGATTTATAAATATCGCCCTGGTCATAAATCTTCTGGAAAAGCTGCTGAACCACCTGCTCATGGCGCTCATCGGTGGTGCGGATAAAATCATCATACTGAATATCCAGCAGCTCCCACAGGCTCTTAATGCCGGCCACAATGCCATCCACAAACTCCTTGGGTGTCTGGCCGGCCTCGGCTGCCCGCTGCTGAATTTTCTGGCCGTGCTCATCGGTACCGGTCAAAAAATAAGCATCATAGCCGCGCTGCTTCTTATAGCGGGTCATGGCATCAGAGGCCACCGTGGTGTACGCATGGCCAATGTGCAGCTTATCGCTGGGGTAATAAATCGGCGTAGTAATATAAAAAGTTTTTTGTTCGGTCATCACAAACCCCTCCAAAACAAATAATAGTCAATTTTAATTTATTTATAACGCTGCCGTATGCGCGCCGCCGCCACCGCGGCCAGCACACCCACCAAACAGCAAACAAAAGCACCGTAAATCACCAGCAGGCCAATCAAATCCCAGCCGGTTATGATGTGCGACAAGACCTCGCCTGCCGCCGCCGCAGCCAGCACCACGCCGCCAAACAACCACCTGCCGGGCCCTTTGCACTTCCCAAGCAGCAGCGTCTGCACCACAAAGCCAAACAATATGCAGCCCCAGCAAATCACACTCAACCAAGGGTTCCCAAAGTTGACCAACACATGAAAAAAACCGATTTCCCACAGTTCTTTCACTCCTGCCACCTCCCCGGCCGCATACCTGTCCATATTAGAGTAATTATAGCATTATCTGCCACCCATTTCAATCCTTTTATACTGCACTACTTTGGCGTTCGCACTAACTTTCGCAAAGAAACCCTGCACTCTTTTCCGTCACAACTCTCTGCATTTTTTATACCGCACTACTTTGACGTTCGCACTAACTTACAGCCGCCATGTAATATTGGCTGCCTTAAACAGCATTTCCACACAGCCAATCAGCAAATAACCGCCGGCATAATATAAAAAATTCGTTTCTCCCATATCCAGAACCAGCCAGCAGCCGGCCACAAAGGCTGCCGCTGCCAGCGCCGGCCAAAACCAGCGTCGCTTAACATCCGCACCGGCCCAACTGCCCAGCCACAGGCAAAACAGCGGATTCACCACAAAAAACAGCAGCAAAGTCACCGTCATACCGGCCCCGGCATCCACCAAATTCACCAGCAGCCACGGCAGCAAAAGCATAACCGCCACCACGGCGATAAGCGGCCCCCAGACCTCACGCCCCAGTTTATTACTCATCCTTCAACGCTACCCCCAGGGCATAAACCTCGCTCACCGGCAGATTATACACCGCCGCCAGTTCCCTGGCCGCCGCCTTGTGCTTCATGCCGCCGTCCAGCAGCCGCCGCAAATGCGCCTTAACCTGCTCCATATCGGCCTCACCCTGCACCTCGGCCGGCTCGGCGCCCGCCACCACCAGTACAAACTCGCCCCGCGGCTCACGCTCACGCCACAGCTCGGCCAGCTCGCCCACCGTGCCCCGCTGCACCTCCTGAAACTTCTTGGTAAGCTCACGGCACACGGCCATGCGGCGCTGCGGCCCAAAAACCGCCAGCATCACCTGCAAACTCTCCCGCAGACGGTGCGGCGCCTCATAAAACACCAGCGTGCGCTCATCAAGCTTCAATTTCTGCAAAAACTCACCCTGCGCCTTGCCCCGCGGCAAAAATCCCTCAAAAGCAAAACGCTCTGTCGATAACCCCGATAACACCAGCGCCTGAATCATCGCACACGGCCCCGGCACGGCATCCACCTCAAAGCCCTCGGCCACCGCCGCCCGCAAAATTGCCGACCCCGGGTCACAAATTCCGGGCGTACCGGCGTCGCTCACCAGCGCAATATCCTGCCCCTCGGCCAGCCGCGCCAGCAGCTCACCCTCGCGCTTCTCCTCGTTGTGCTGATAATAACTGAGCATCGGCTTCTTCACGCCCAAATGCGCCAGCAGCAGGCCGCTGTGCCGTGTATCCTCGGCCGCCACCAAATCCGCCTGCTGCAAAACCTCCGTCTGCCGTGCCGATACATCACCCAAGTTGCCAATCGGCGTGGCCACCAGCGTCAGCCGCCCACGCTTTTTCTCCACCATCTTATCCATTATTCTCGACCACCGCCTTTGTTATCTACACCAAAATTACCCAAAAACCGTTAATTGTCAACCTGCACCATGCCCCTTTGGTTGACAATTACCGCCTTATCTTCACTATTCAATCCGAATTTCTGCTTTTTATTTTCTGCTTTTTATTTTTTGTCCGGTCAGCAAAATTCTCTGCCGCCAAACCTCGGTGTCTATCACTCGCAAACCGGCATTAAGCAGGGCATATTCTGCCTCATAGCGTCTTTCCAGCGGCAGCAGCAGGCAAAATTTGCCCCCCACTTGCAGCAGATGATCCGCCGCAGCCACCACATCACTCAGGCCGCCAAACATCTCGCTGCGGGCCACACGCCGCTCCCAAACAGGGCTAAGCCGACCGGACTTTTCCGGCCAAAACGGCGGATTGCTCACCACCAAATCATAATTTTCTGCCGGCAAAATCCTGCCGATCTCTCGCCAATCCCCCTGCACAAACTGCAAATGGCCTGCTAAACCCGGCAATTTCTCATTTAACAGCAGGCTGCGCCGCGCCAAATCCACATTGGCCGGCAAAATTTCCAGCCCCGTATAATCGGCCTTGGGCAGCATCCCCCACAAGGATAATAACAGGCCGCCGTTGCCGCTGCCCAGCTCACAGACCTTTTGGGCCGCAGGCTGGGCCGCCGCCGCATACTCCGCCAACTTAAAAGCATCGCCGGAATAACCAAAAAACCGGGGATTTTGAAGCAGCTTCAATCCCCGGTAATGCAAGTCGATGATTTCTTCGCCGGGGTGGACAAGTAAAATGTCACCGTCTGTTTTTTCGGTACTCATCAGACACCCTCCCGGTTAAATTTCATGATTTTTGGCATGATTTGCCCGTATTGCCACATATTACGGCAAAATCACATATTTCCCTTCAAAAAACTCTGGCAGAACAAACATTCCTCGCCGTTGCGGCTTTGGGCAAAATAAGTAGAGCAGATGTGGTAGCCCTCATCATAAAGCTTGGTCAGCTCCTCCACACCCTCGCTGCGGATATTTTCGTCGCTCAGGCGTTCCAGCAGGCGGGCATTTTGCACCTCCAAAGAATCCACCTTGATACGCAGCTCCCGCAATTTGTCCTGCAAGGCGCCCAGCGCCTCCTCAATCTCCCAAATTTCGTTCCGCAATGACACTCTTCTCACCCTCCCCACGCTCTGCATTTTGCCGTGCCCGCTTATCCGGTCTGCGGTTCGGGCGGCGATTCGGCTTTTTATCCGGACGGAGATCTTTATCGCCATCCTGCTGTTTATCAGGGCGTTTGTCCTGTTTTTTCTCCGGATTTACGGCATTTTTCTCGGCCTTGTCAAAGTTACGGTTATTTTTGCCGTCCCGGTTTTCTTTATGATTTTTATTTTCGCGGTTAAAGCGTTCCTTGCCGCCCTCTTTATTGGAGTCCTTATGACCGCCCTTGTGATTATTGCGCCCGTCCTTGCCCTGCTCCTTATGACGGTCGCCGTTGTTTTCTCCCTGCTCTGCACGAGTATTCCGGCGGCGGGGGCCACGGTTGGGACGGTTGCCCTGGGGTTTGCGGGGATCAGGCTGTTCAGGCTGCTGTTCAATCGGCTGTTCAGTCTGCTGTTCGATCGGTTCCTCATCCTCCAAGGCCAGCAGATCCTCTGCAAAAGCCTCATCTTGGGCGGCAAACGGCATATTTACCACTGCATCGCCCAGAATCTCATCTGCCATATCAACCGCCATATCAACCACGGCAGCGGTCGATACATCGGCAGCAGCGGCCAGCTCGGCACTCTCCAAATCCAACTCGTTATCGTCAGCCGGCCTGCCCGCACGGCACAGCTTATCGGTACAGGTGCTGCAATTTTTGTCGCACATCGGCTGGGGCGCCGCATTTTCAGCCTTGGCAGGCGCAGGGGCGTCCTCATCATACTCATAGTAAAGGCAGCACATCAAACGGCTGCAAACGCCCGAAATCTTGGCAGGGTTAAGCGCCAGGCCCTGTTTTTTGGCCATCTTGATGGAAACCGGATGAAAATTGTCCAGAAAAGCAGAGCAGCAAAGCTCCCGGCCGCAGGTGGAATAACCGCCCACCAGCCGCGCCTCATCACGAACGCCAATCTGCCGCAGCTCAATGCGGGTGTGGAAATGCGCCGCCAGCACCTTTACCAGCTCACGGAAGTCAACGCGGTTATCGGAGGAGAAATAAAAGACGATTTTGCTGCCGTCGAAGGTATAAACCGCCTTGATCAGCTTCATCGGCAGGTTGGCCGCCAAAATCTGCTGCTGGCAGAACTCAAATGCCGCCGGTTCCTTCAAGCGGTTCTGCTGATAACTCTGCTCGTCCTCCTCTGTCGCCAGGCGGATAACCGGCCGCACGGGCTGCGGCAGCTGCTCGGCATCAATGTCCTGTTTGGGGGTGGCCACGGTGCCATAATCCAGGCCCCGACTGCTCTCCACGATCACATGGTCACCGTATGCGGCCTCTACGCCGCAAAGTTCAAAATAATATATCTTACCGGCACGCTCAAAGCGAATGCCCACAACTTCTGTCATAGATGATCTTGTCCTCGTTTCTTAATTTTGACTGTATTACTTACTGTAAATCTGCTGTTACAGTTTAATTTCGGCGTTTGGGCACAATATATGCACATTATAATCACCTTATCTTACAGCGTAACACAAAATCGTCAAAAGCGCAAGACCAGCGGCCGATTTTTGCTCATCTTTATGCTGCCATATCCGCCAAAATTGCCCGATAAAAAACAAAATACGGCTGCCCGGTATATTTGCCCGAACAGCCGCCCAATTTATTTTAATTTCAAATCATAGATACGCAGAAAGAGTACCGAAAGCGTCAGCACCCCGTTAACATTGGCGTCGATGTCACGGATAGCCTCCTCCACCAGCAAAGCCGCAGATAACGCCCCCTGTGCGCTGAAAATAAGCCGCCCGCCGTAAGACAAATCCGCCTTCTCGCCGCCTGCCTGCAAGATAGCCCCGGCCGCCTGCTGCCGCAGCGCCGCCAGCAACTCCTCCAAGAAAACGGCCATAGAGTGCTTCACACTGCCCGATAGTTTATCATCACGGAAGCTTTTGGCCAGCACCAACAGCGCCGCGCCGTTATCTGAGCCGGCCAGCAAATCCAGCAAACGGCGGCATTTCTCCTGCATGGCCGCCCGCAGCTCCTGCTCTTTGGCCAGCTCCGGCAGCAGAGCAGTAAAGTAAACATCATCACCCTCGGCCGGCAGGTCATCAGGCAGGCGCAGCCACACCACGCGTGACAAAATGGTTTCCAGCAGGCTGTCGCCCAGCGGTGCGGTGAGGATGAAGAACAAGCCGTCCTTAGGCTCCTCCAAAATTTTTAACAGGCTGTTGGCCGCTGCCGGCGGCATGGTGTGTGCCTGATGAATGATGACCACGCGCCGTCCACCCTCATAAGACTCCAAATTGGCGGTGTACTGCATGGAACGTGTCTGGTCGATCTTCACGCTGGCCCCCCGCGGCAGAATAAGCTGCACATCAGGGTGGTTGCCGGCTGCCAGCTTGCGGCAGGATGCACAATGCCCGCAGGCCTGCCCGTCTGCCCCCGGCTGATGGCAAAGCAGCGCCTTGGCCAGCTGCACCGCCTGTTCCAGCGTTTGCTCGGGCCGGCCGGTAAGCAGCCACGCATGGCTTATGCGGCCGGAGGCCACGATCTCGGCCAGTTTAGCGTAAAGCATCTTGGGCCACCAAACCTTTCCGCAGCAGCACATCGCCCACCGCTGCCCGAATTTGCTCCTGTACTGCGTCCTCGTCAGCCGCCGCGTTGATCACACGGACACGCCGGGGCTCAGCCGCCGCAATCGCCGCATAACCGTCATGCAGCCGCTGATGAAAAGCCAACTGCTCCTGCTCCATACGGTCAGCATCGCCACGCTTTTTGGTGCGCGCCAGGCCAACCTGCACCGGTAATTGCAGCAGCAGCGTTAAATCCGGCAGCAAACCGTCGGTGGCGGTTTTATTCAAATCTTGCAGCCAGGCCACCGAAAGACCGCGGCCATAACCCTGATACGCGATGTGCGAATCAATGTAGCGGTCACAAATCACCATCTGCCCCTGCAAAAGAGCCGGCCGCAGTTCATCAGCCACGTGCTGGGCACGGTCAGCCGCCATCAACAGCGCCTCGGTCAGCGGATTAAGGCCGACATTTTCGGGGTTCAGCAGCACCTGTCTTATCTGCGCCCCGATTTTG
The DNA here is from genome assembly GCA_017397935.1 of Bacillota bacterium. Classification (GTDB taxonomy): domain Bacteria; phylum Bacillota; class Dehalobacteriia; order UBA4068; family UBA4997; genus Avidehalobacter. The sequence goes on along the minus strand of JAFQHN010000026.1, from coordinate 73,532 downwards.
CCCGCACCGGGTTCACGGGTGGTATGCACCGCCAGCCCCAAATCCCCCAGCCACGACGCCAGCCGTGCAGTTTGGGTGGTTTTGCCGGCGCCCTCGGGGCCTTCCAGCGTGATAAACAAACCTGTATTCATCAAAAAGTCTCCAATATCCAAAAAATTTCTGCTGATATAATAATATGGCAATTTAACCGCCCCGTCAAGGCTGCAAATTGCCATTTTATCTGTAAAATTTATGCGATTATAACGGGCAGCAGGTTATCCCGCAAACCCTGCACACGGCCGCCTGCCGCCAACAGCTCTGCCAGCCGCACCACCAGCCCGGCCGATACCACTTCCCCCGGCCCTATCCACGGGATACCGGGTGGATACGGCGTGATAAGCCCTGCCGCCACCCGGCCCACCGCCTGCTGCATGGGCAGCCACTCCACCGGGGCGTGCGCCGCCGCAAAGGGCCGCAGTTTGGCATCGGGCAGGGGCATTTGCTGCAAAGGAAGCACCGCCTGCTGCGGTTTAAGCTCATCCAACAGCTTATCCGCCGCGAGAAGTGCCGCCGCCAGCCGTTGCCGTTCATCCTCCGGGCCGGCGTAAGTCAGCAGGAACAGCACATGGCGGTTATCGGCAAACTCCGGCTCCACACCGACCTCGCGCAGAACATCGGCAATTTGCCAGCCGCTGTGGCCACACACGCTGTATAGCAGGGTCTTTGTTTCATCATAATTATAGCACTGCGGTAAATCATCGGCACCCACCAGGCGCAAATTGGCAGTCTGCCGCAAGGTATCAGCCAGATTTTTACGGTCGGCCGCAATTTTCTGCGCCCGTTCTTCGGTATAAGCACACCAATCCGCCCTCGCCGCATCCAAAGAGGCCAGCAGCGGATAAGAAGGGCTGCTGGTTTGCAGCAGGGTCAGCCAGCGCTCAGGCTGCAAATCTGTATTGTTGAGCAGCACCGCCGTCTGGCCCAGGCTGCCCATGCTTTTATGCCAGCTGTCGATAACTAAATCCGCCCCCAGCCGCACTGCCGATTTCTGCGGAGAGATGAAGGGGAAGTGCGCGCCGTGCGCCTCATCCACAATGCTGATAACACCGTGACGGCGGCAGACCGCCAGCAGACCTGCCATATCCACGCAAACGCCGTAAAAAGAAGGATACACCAGGAACACCGCTTTTACCTGCGGATCAGCCGTAAGTGCTTCATCCAGCTGCAGCGGTGTGATACCCAGCGGCAGGCCGTCATCCGACATCGCCACCGGCAGCCACAGCGGAGAAATATCCCCCAGCGCCAACGCCGACCACGCCGCACGGTGAGCGTTACGGGGCAGCAGCAGAGTTTCCCCCGGCGCACAAGCCGCCAAAATTGCCGCCTGTATGCCCACCGTGGCCCCGTTTACCAACAGGTGCGCCTGCCGCGCCCCCACCGCCTGTGCCAGCAGCGCCGCCGCCTCGGCAATAGCACCCTCCGGGGCGTGCAAATCATCCAGACCGTCGGCCTCAGTAACATCCCAGGCAGAAAGCGCACCAAACTGCGCCAGCCAGCCGGCGGCCTCTCCCTTGTGGCCGGGCATATGCTGCCGCAGACGGTTTTTATCAATATACGCCGCCAATGCGTCCACCAGCGGCGTTTGCTGCTTGTTCATAAACTCCTCCGCTTACTCCATGGGCAGGTCGGGATAATCCAGCGTGGCAAAAAGGTCGGCAATCGTTTCGGCACGGCGTATCTGCCTGATACTGCCGTCGGCTTGCAGCAGCAGCTCCTGGCAGCGCAGCTTGCCGTTGTAATTAAAGCCCATGGCCAAACCGTGCGCACCGCTGTCATGGATGGCCAGCAAATCACCAACCTCGATCTGCGGCAGCGCCCGCTGCACCGCAAATTTATCGTTATTCTCGCACAGAGAGCCGACAACATCATAAACATGGTCAGCCGGGGCATTCTGCTTGCCCAGCACCGTAATATGATGATAAGCGTCATACAGCGCCGGCCGCATAAGATGAGCCATGCAGGCATCCACACCGATGTAATGGCGGTAAATGTCCTTGGTATGCACAGCGCGCGTCACCAGCAAACCGTGGGGGCCGGTCATCAGACGGCCGCTTTCCATGGCCAGCGTAATGCGGCCCAAACCTGCCGGCACCAGCAAACGCTCATACTCCCGGCGGACACCTTCGCCCACGGCCGCCACATCCAAATCAGCCTCCTCCGGCCGATAAGCCAGACCCAAGCCGCCGCCCAGATTGATAAACTCCACCTCTACACCCAAAGTTTGCTTAATTTCCACCGCCAGTTCAAACATCATGGTGGCCGTGCCGATGAGATAATCAGCCGCCAGCTCGTTAGAAACGATCATGGTGTGCAGACCGAAGCGCTTAACCCCCTTATCACGGCAAACGCGGATACCCTGCATCAGCTGCTCATGCGTCATGCCGTACTTGGCCTCCTCCGGCTTACCAATGATGGCATTACCGCCCTCACGCGCCGCACCGGGATTATAACGGAAGGAAATTACCTCAGGCAGACCGCAGGCTTTCTCCAAAAACGCAATATGCGTAAAGTCATCCAGATTGATGGTGGCACCCAAATCGCAAGCCTTTTGGAACTCCTCGGCCGGTGTGTTGTTGGAGGTAAAGCAAATCTCCGCACCGCGCATACCAACAGCCTCGGCCAGCAGCAGCTCGGCGTAAGAGCTGCAATCCGCACCCTGCCCCTCCGACTTCATAATTTCCAGAATATAGGGGTTGGGCAGGGCCTTCACGGCATAATGCTCGCGGAAACCGGGTGCCCAGGCAAAAGCCTCGGCCAGCTCTCTCACCTGGCGGCGGATTCCCTGCTCATCATATAAATGGAAAGGCGTGCCAAACTGTGCGGCGGCCTCATAAATTTTTTCTTCGGTACAAAAAAGTTTTTTTTCTGCCATCTCAGCAAATTCTCCTATTCATCACAAACAATATCCAAATCAACAAAATTTATCACAAAAAAACTGTATCTATATTAAAACATTACAGCGCCCCCAAGTCAATAGGCAGGCGGCATGTATACATTACATCTGTCGGGGGCGGCAATCAAATACAAAAACCGGGGGCCAAAAGCCCCCGGACCAAGATCTATGTATCAATATTTGCAGTTTAAGCACCAATCAAATGCAGCTTGCCCATGATATTCATAACCTCGGGCATAATATCGGCACCCACCATGCGGCCCGCACCGCCGGCAGCAAACGCGCGCTCACCAAACTCGGCCACCTCATCCACACGCACATGGGGGGTGCAGAACATGATCGGCACAGGGTCAGCGGAATGTGCCATCAGCTCGCAGGCGGTGGAATGGTCAGCGGTAACCACCAGCATTACATCCTCCGGCAAGTCCAGCAGCTCGGCAGCGGCAGCGTCACATTTCTCAATAAATTCCTTCTTGCCCATAAAGTTGCCGTCCTCCGCCAGAGAATCGGTGGCTTTAACATGGGTAAACACAAAGTCATAATCGGCCAGCGCCTGCTTGGCAGCCACAAATTTGGCCTTAACATCACTGTCCGGCAGAGCAGTTGCGCCCTCAACCTCTACCAGATCCATGCCAAGGAACGCACCAATGCCCTTATACAGACCGCCGCCGGCAATACAGCAGGCGTGCAGACCGTATTTCTCCTCAAAGGTGGGCATGGTGGGGTACATACCGGCGCCGCGCAGCAGCATAAAGTTGGCCGGCAGATTGCCCTCCATAATGCGCTGATGATTGGCCGGCAGATTCTCCAAAATCTCATAGGATTGCTGCATAAACTTATTGATGACCTGGGCGGTAAAAGCAGCCTCGGGCGTATCATCGTTGGGTTTTACCATCATCACCGGCAAGCCTGCCTCATGCGGGTCAGCGTCCGAGATATTGGCGGAAAGGCCCTTGCCGCGGAAAACCACACCGGCACGGTGCGCAGTACCCGGCTTAACGATAACCTCCACGCCGTCAATGTTCAGGCCGTCAATGGCAGCAGCAAACTCATCCACCACCCGGATACGGCCGGCACGACGGTCCAGAATATTCCAGTCGGCGTCTACGGTGCCAAAATTGCCGCGGAAGGCCACATCACCCTCTTGCAGGCGGATACCAAGACCCGCAACCTCAATGGGGCCGCGGCCGGTATAATATTTGTCCATCGGGTAACCAAAAATTGCCAGATGAGAAACATCGCTGCCGGGGCGGATACCACGGCCCAGCGCATTGGAAAGACCGCACATGGATTTGGCCGCCAGTGCGTCAAAATTGGGGGTGGCAGCAGCCTCCAACGGGGTTTTATAACCAAATTCCGGAATGGGGCGGTCACCCAGACCGTCAAAAATCAAGAACAAAACTTTGTTTACAGCAGACATAACTCTTGCTCCTTTCTGATTTGAACAAAATATTCAATAATTTTGCAGCCGAGATTTCGGCAAAAAGCGCAGTTTTTTACATTATAACACAACACATAAGCTTTTGGCAATATTTACACCGTCATAGCTTATGCGCCAAATCGGGCAGCTATCACAGCTTATCCGCCAATTCAGCCACATTAGAGAACGCAAAAAGCCGCTTATCCCCCACCGCCAGCGCATGGGGCTGCACCCCAAACACCTGCAAGATTTCTCCTCCCGCCAAAATCTCGGCAGGGGTGCCCTCTGCCACCGGCTGCCCGCCCGATAACAGCAAAATATTATCGGCATATTGCAGGGCCAGCGCCAAATCATGCAGCACCATAATGACGGTTTTGCCGCCGGCCTTCAAACGGGTCAGCAGCTCCATAACCTCAAAACCCACATGAATATCCAGCGAATTTATCGGCTCATCCAACAGCAAAACATCGGTATCCTGCGCCAGCGCCATGGCAATAAACGCCCGCTGCGCCTGCCCACCGGAAAGCTCACGCAGATATTTGGTCTGCAAGGCCTGCAAATCTGTCTGCTCAACCGCCGCCATGATCGCCTGCTTATCCGCCGCAGATAAGCCGCGGTGCTGCCCGTAAGGATACCGCCCGTAAGAAACCAGCTCCTGCACGGTAATATCAGGCAGGGTGTAGCGCTGGCTCAGCAGGGTGATTTTTTGGGCAAAATCCCGCCGCTTATAGCCGCTGATGTCCCTGCCGCCCAGCATGATCTGCCCGCCCTTGGGCGCAAGCAATCGACAGGCCAGTTTCAGCAGGGTGCTTTTGCCGCAGCCGTTGGGCCCCAACACCGCCGTTATCTGCCCGGCAGAAAAGCCGACATTCAGATTATCAAACAGCGGCTTCTGGCCGGGATAAGCAAAGGAGATGCCCTTAAATTCCAGCATTTTCGGTATATCAGTCATGGGCAACCCTCCGGGAGCGCAAAATCAGAAAGATGAAAAACGGCCCGCCGATAAATGACATCAAAATGCCCACGGGCAGCTCATACGGCGCAAACAAAGTACGCGCCGCCAAATCACACAGAATAACAAACGAGCCGCCGGCCAGAGCACTCATCGGCAGCAGCAGGCAATGATCTGACCCGATGAGAAAGCGCACCGCATGGGGCACGATCAGGCCGACAAAGCTGATCAAACCGGCAAAGCTGATGGCCGCACCGGCCAGCACTGCCGCCGCCACAATGGCCAGCAAACGCACCCGCCCCACCTGCACGCCCAGCGTTTGGGCCGCAGCATCACCCAGCGCCAGAATGTTCAAATCCCGGTGCAGGGCAAAAGCCAGCACCAGGCCCACCGCAATATAAGCCGCCGGCCACGCCAGCTCCCCGGCAGAGATGCCAGAGAGGCCGCCGACCAAAAACGCCGAAGCACCGGTGTAAACATCAGGCGCGGCAATTAAAATGCTGTTAATGCCGGCGCCAAAAATGCTGCTAAGCGCAATACCCGTCAGCACCAGCGCGATTTGCGAGGCCGAAACCCTGAGCGCCAGCGCAAACACCAGCAGCGCCGTGCCCAATGCCCCCAAAAAAGCCGCCAGCGGCAGCAGCGCAGGCTGCGCCGGGAAAAACGCCGCACAAAGCAGCACCAGCAGCCCAGCACCGTTGTTGACACCAATGATGTTGGGGCCGGCCAGCGGATTATGCAGAATGGCTTGCAGCAGCACACCGCTTACCGCCAGCGCCGCCCCGGCCAGCACCGCCGCAACCACCCTCGGCAGGCGGATAAACATAAAAATGCGGTAAGCGGCACTCTCCTCATCACCGGCAGAGATTGCCTGCCAGAGCTCGGCAGGCGAAAATTCCGTGCCGCCAAACAGCAAACCCAGCACCACCGAAATCATCAGCACGGGCAGCATAAGCAGCAGCCAAACCCCGCCGTTATTCGGTTTTTTACAGTTATTTTTCATCTGATATTACTCATTCAAATTTTATTTCATTATTATTTTTCAGCCAGCAAATCGGCCAGATAAGCATAGCTTTCGCCCCAATTTTCGTTGGGTTTATACAAGAACAGCTCCTGCGGCAGAATGAAATACCGCCCACCCTGCACCGCCGAAAGCGACGCCCAGACAGGGTCGGCCGTCAATGTGTCTTGCAGGGCCTTTTCTGCCGCCGCCGATGTGTTGCCCATGGGGATAACGAAGATGTAATCGGGGTCAACCTCCACCACTTTCTCCATGCTGAAATCTTGCAGCAGGGCAGGGTAATCATCCACAATATTGCGGCAGCCCAGGTCTTGCAGCATTTTGCCCGTCATAGTGGCGGAATTCTGTGCCCGCACCCCGCCGGAATAGGTAATGCAGAACAGCACCGTGGGCGCATCCAGCCGCTTGTCCTCAGCGATGATCTTCGCAATTTGCGTCTGCACATCCAGGCCGTTCTGCTGATATGCTGCGCTGCTGCCGGTAATTTCGGTGCAGATTTCCAGCATTTGCAGATAATCCTCAAAGTGGGTAACGCCAAAATAGGCCGCCGGGATATTCGCCGCATTCAAAGTTTCCAGCAGCGCCAGGTGGCTGTCGGTGCGGCTGCTCTCGGCAGAAAGCAGCACCAAATCGGGCGAAAGTGCCATAACGGCCTCCAAATTCGGCTGCATAAAGGTGCCCACCACCGCCACATCGGGTGATAACGCCAATTCCGCCGCGGCATCATCCGTCACGCCCACCAGAGAATTCTCTCCGCCGGCCAGCAGCCAGACCTCGGCAAAGCTTTGCATTAAGGCCACCACGCGCTGCGGCTCATTCACCGTAACCTCTCGCCCCAGAGAATCAGTGAAGGTATAACCGCCAGTCTCTCCCTGCTCACCACGGTTATCGTCCACCGAACAGGCAGACAAAGCACAGCACAGCAGGCCGGCCATCAACATCAGCGGCAGACGCGCCCAAAAAGACTTAACTTTCATTATTATTCAACCTCTTTTTATTATTCAACCTCTTTTTTAATCTTGTTACGGCGTTGAGAAAGCGCACAATAGCTGTCCTCGGCCAGAATATCGCCCCCGTGATAATAAGCGGCACGGGCACGGCAGCCGCCGCAGCTCTCCTTATAGGCGCAGGACGCGCAGGTACCCTTATAGGCCTGGGTGCGGAGCTTTTGGAAGACCTCACTCTGCTGCCAGATAACATCAAACGGGGTTTGGCGAATATCGCCCGCCTCCTCCACCATATAAGCACAGGGGCGCACAATACCGCTGGGGCTGATGATGCAATATGTAAGGCCGGCCAGGCAGCCACGGGTAAAGCGAGGGTCAAGGTTCACACCCACCTGTTTGGCCACACGGGTAAACTGCGGCGCACAGGTCGGCTTGATGGGGATGGGCAGGGTTTTCTGACGCTCCATGATTTGGTGCAGCAGAGCCTCATATTTCATGCTCTCCACCGAGTCATTTTCAATGCTGATACCACGCCCCACCGGCACCAGAAAGAACAGGTATTCGGCAATCGCCCCCATCTCCACGGCAAAGTCCAAAATCGCATCCACCTCATCCCGGTTCCAATCCATAACGGTGGTGTGGATTTGAAACGGCAAACCGGCCGCACGGCAGTTTTTCATGCCTTCAACAGTCTTATCAAAGGCCTGCTCATCACCGCGGAACTGGTTATGCTTCTCACGGTCAAGGCTGTCCAGACTGATACCCATGGCCGCAGCACCGCTTTGCTTCAATTTTGCAGCCACCTCCGGGGTGATCAGCATACCGTTGGTGCCAAAAACCGGCCGCAGCCCCTTGGATGCGGCATAAGCCACCAGCTCATAAATATCGGGGCGCAGCAGCGGCTCTCCACCGCTGAAAATCATAATCTTAAAGCCGGCGCGGCTGATCTCATCAATCAGCTTTTTGGCCTCGGCAGTGGTCAGCTCATTATCCCTTTGCTCACCGGCATCCTGATAACAATGCTTGCATTTTAAGTTGCATTTATTAGTGGTCATCCATGAAACGATCATCTTTTTTTAACCTCCGTAATATTGGCGGACATTATAATCTGAAATTTGGTATAATATTTTTATTATAATCCATTTAACAATCAACAGCAAGGATTAGTTTCTCACTCGATAATTTTTTATCATCCCAAACAAAAAAAACCGGCTGAGATCTGCCCGTCAACCGGTTTATCATTCAATTTTGGGTGGTGGATAACGAGGCCCCAAGCCTAAACAGCATAACCGCCGCCAGCACCGCCACCAGCGCCGAGGTTATGGGCATATTCAGCCACAGCCCGTCCAGCCCCAGCGGCCACAGCACCGCCAGCAGCAACACCGGCAATACGCAGGCATTGCCCACCGAGAGCACAGCAGCCGGCAGGGGTTTCTCCAAGGCAACGAACAGACCCTGCACCACAAAGCTGAACCAGCGGGTAAGAAAGGTAAAGCTGAACAGGCGCAGCGCATAAACCGCAGGTTCCAGCAGGTGTATGTCCTCCGGCTTGATAAACAGCAGCACCACCTGCGCCGGCGCCAACAGCATCAACACCATGCCCCCCAAAGAAATAACCGCACCTGCCGCCATAGAGCAGGCCAACAGGCTTTTAACACGGCCAAGCTGGCCGGCGCCCCAGTTATAACCAATGGCCGGCTGGGCCGAATCGCAAGCGCCGTACATAAGCTGCTGCAAAATATCACCGGCATACAGCAAAATGCCGTAAATGCTGACCGCCGCCTGCCCGCCAACCGACAGCAGCACCACATTCATCAATATGGACACCAACCTGCCGGAAACATTACTGAGAAACACAGGGCTGCCGTTAGCCACAATTTGTTTTATCAGCTCCGGGGTAAATTGCGGGCGGCCAAAACACAGCGGCAGCCGCCCCCCACGGAACTGCCAAAGCGCAACAAAAGCGCAGATGATCATGCCGACCGAAACAGCGATTGCCGAACCGCCAATATCCATTTTCAGCACCGCCAGGCAAAAATATTCCAGCCCCAGAATCAGCACCGACATCACAATGTTCAGCGCCATACTGGTTTTAATTTTACCGCTGATACGCAAGAAATTATCCAACGCAAAAACAATTGTGGTCAACGGTGAAAACAAAGCATATAACTGCAAATATTTGGTGGCCATGTCGGCCAGCTCACCCTCCGCCCCCATCAGGCTGATCAAGTACGGGGCCGAAAGATAAAGCATCATCCCCATAAAAATGCCGGTGAGCCATATCAACAGCAGCGCACAGGAGAAATAATTGCCGGCCTCCTGCTTCTGCTTACGCCCCAGGGCGATGGAAATGGGCACCGATGACCCGACACCGATCAGATCCGCCAGCGAGAAGTTGATAAACACCAGCGGAAAAGCCAGATTCAGCGCGGCAAAAGCGGTTTCCCCCAGCAGCTGCCCCACAAAAATGCCGTCAAACAGCCCCCATAAAGAACCGGCCAGCATACTGATACTGCCGGGCACCGACACCAGCAAAAACAGCTTTAACGGCGGCGTCTTCACATACAGATCATAACTGTTCATATTACAACTGTCTATACCTCAAAACATCCTTTATCGCATAATCACGTATCGCATAATCATGCTTCAAGCTGCGGTCATTATACCTTGAAACCGCCCGGATGTCAACCAAACCGCCGGCACAGCGCCATAAAAAAAGGCAGCCGATAACCAAACCGGCCGCCCTTATCAACAAATTAAACGCTGTTATTTTACGCCCAGCATATCGCACAACGACAACACATAAATGCTGCCGGATTTCAAAACATCCTCAATATCCACGTTCTCGTTATAAGAGTGAATACCCTCGGTGTTGGAGGGACCGTACTGAATGGTGGGGATACCCACACGGCGGTATTCACGCGCATCAGAGGAGGCCCACTGATAAGCCGGCACCACCTCATGCTGCCACAGGGCCTCGGCGTTTTTCTTCACCGTCTGCACAATAACCGCATCCTCGTCGGTATAATTGCCCTCGCTCTTCCACAGCAAATCATAGGTAATGCCCTCCACACCGCTTTCGGCCACAATTTTGGCCAGCATAGCCTCAATCTCGGCATGGTCCACACCAATGGGCAGGCGCACATCCACAATGGCCTCACAGCTGTCCGGCACCATGTTGGGGCGGGTGCCGCCCTGAATAATGCCCACATTGGCCGAAACATGGCGGATAACCTCACCGGCACCGGGCTCACCGATTTTTTTATCAGCCACACGGATGGAATTTTCCAGCGCGTGCTGCTGGCTGGGCAGAAAATGACCTTCAATGGTGGTGAGCTGCGGCAATTTATCCAAAATCTTCGATAATTTAATGATGGCGTTATCGCCCTTAAAGCCGCCCAGGCTGCCATGAGCAGAACGGCCCTGGGCACGCAGCACAATATGCAGACCGCCCTTCTGGCCAATCTCGATATTATCACTGGAAGTCGGCTCGGCAATCAGGCAGGCATCAGCGTTATCGGCGTAGCCGTGGTTGCACAGCCAGGTGGAACCAAACTCGCCGCCGCTTTCCTCATCAGACACCAAATGCAGGCGAATATTGCCGTTAAGCTTAGCACCGGAATCTTTCAGCACCTTCATGGCAAACAGCAGACCGGCCACACCGGCTTTCATATCAGAGGTACCGCGGCCCAGAATCTGGGTATCGGTCACGGTACCGCAGTAAGGGTCATAATTCCATTGTGCCAAATCACCGGCGGGCACTACATCCAAATGGCCGTTCAAAATAACGCTGAAACCCTCATCGCTGCCCATTTTGGCAACAATGCAGGGGAATTCGGGGTTCTCGCCCACTTCCTCATAAGCGATACCGGCTTCGGCCAGATACTGCTCGGCAAAATCCACCACCTGACGCTGACTGCCGGTGGGGTTCTCGCTGGGGATGCGGATAAGGTCGGATACCAGCTTGATAAGTTCTGCGCTGCGCTCCTGGGCCAGCTTATGCACATCGGCACGGGTAACATTGGTCAATATCATCATTCCTCTTTTCCAAATCACAAATTTTTCAATATCACAAAATTCTTAATATCACAAACTTAAACTGCTGTTTTACAGGCGATTGCCCCGCCGATTTTGTAAAAAACAGCGAGGCAAAGCGTTTATTTAATTATAAAATTTAATCATTGTGGTGCAAGAAGCAGGCCACCTGATGTCCGTCACCAACATCACGCAGGGTGGGGATTTCCCTGGTACAGCGCTCCATGCAGTTGGGGCAGCGGCCGGCCAGAGGGCAGCCAATCTGCTCGCCAATGGGGCTGGGGATCTCACCTTTCAGCACAATGCGCTCCTTCTTCTCAAACGGAGATTCGGGCGGGATCGCCGAAAGCAGAGCACGGGTATACGGATGCAGGGGGTTGGCATAAATCTGCCCGGCCTCACACAGCTCCACCACGCGGCCCAGATACATAATGGCAATACGGTCGCTGATGTGCTTGATAACACCCAAGTCATGCGAGATAAAAATGTAAGTAAGGTTATGCTGCTTTTGCAGGCGGTTGAACAGATTAAGCACCTGCGCCTGAATAGAAACGTCCAGCGCCGAAACCGGCTCATCACACACGATGATTTTGGGGTTAAGGGCCAGCGCACGCGCCACGTTAATGCGCTGACGCTGACCGCCCGAGAACTCATGCGGATAACGGTTCATGTGCTGCACATCCAGGCCGACCTCCCGCATCAGGCTAAGCACACGCTCCTGCCGTTTCTTAGGGTCGGAGATGATGTTATGCACCTTGATCGGCTCAGCAATAATATCCTCGCAGGTGTTTCGGGGGTCCAGAGAGGAAAAAGGATCCTGAAAAACCATCTGAATATCCTTTTTAATGTTTTTCAGCTCGGCACCCTTCAAATCAAAGATGTTTTTGCTCTGATACTCCACCGTGCCGGAGGTTGCCTTGTGCAGTTGAATAATGGTACGGCCCAGCGTGGATTTACCGCAGCCGGACTCACCGATAATACCCAGCGTTTCGCCCTCATACACATCCAGCGATACATCACTAAGGGCGTGCAGAATCTGCGGCTTTTGGCCAAAACGCTTGCTTTTCAGCTTAAATTCCTTGGTCAGATGAGAAATCCGCATCAGGGGTTGTCTGGAATCCGTATTAGTCATGGCAGCTTACCTCCCCTCTGGCTTCGTTTCTCACCAATTTATTAACGCCGTTTTGGCGGTGGCAGGCCACAAAATGTCCCGGCTCAACCTCCACCAGCGGCGGAACCGATTGACAGCAAGCCTCGGTCATATACGGACAGCGGTTGTAGAAGTTGCAGCATTTGCCCGTCAGACGCAAATCCGGCGGCGTACCGGGGATGGTTTGCAGCTCGCTCTTGTTTTCATCGGACAGCTTGGGGATAGAATCCAGCAAACCCCAGGTGTAAGGATGCAGCGGGTTGGCATAAAGCTCCTTGGTGTCGGCACTTTCCACGGTGTTGCCGGCATACATTACCATTACCTTGTCGCACATCTCCCAAACCACGCCCAGGTTATGGGTGATCAGCAGAATAGAGGTGTTCATCTCTCGCTGCAAATCCTTCAACAAATCCAGCACCTGCGCCTGCACGGTAACATCCAGCGCGGTGGTCGGCTCATCAGCCAGAATAAACTTGGGCTTGCAGCAAACGGCCATAGCAATAATAACACGCTGGCACATACCGCCCGAGAGCTCATAAGGATAAGACTCCATGCGCTTGGCAGGCTCGGGGATACCCACTCTCTCCAACGCGGAGATGGCCAGTTTTTTGGCGTCCTCCTTGCTGATTTTCTGGTGAGCGCAAATCATCTCCACCATCTGCTTGCCGATTTTGAAAACCGGGTCAAGCGATGTCATGGGGTCCTGGAAGATAGTGGCAATATCGCTGCCGCGGAACTCTTGCAGCTCCTTTTTACTCATGGCCAGAATATCGCGGCCCTCAAACTTAACCTCGCCGGCGACAATTTTGCCGGCAGGGGGCAGCAGACGAATAATCGAGTTGGAGGTGACACTTTTGCCCGAACCGGACTCACCCACAATGCCCATAACCTCGCCGGCCTCCAATGTGAAGCTGACGCCGTCCACCGCACGGGAAACGCCGCTGGCCGTATAGAAATATGTTTTCAGTCCATTGACTGTCAGCAAACTTTCGCTCATGGTTCCTCCTTAACCCTCATATCGCTGCTTCATCTCGGCAAAGGCCTGCTTAACCTCAGCAAGCTTTGAGGGGTCCATCAAAATATCCAGCCCGGTCAGGGCCATAGCCTTGGCACCCACACCGATGGCTCGGTGCCCCAGCGGGCCGCCAACTGCCTCCTCAAACTCCGGTGTATGACCGCGGGTGGCCGCCTTCACCAGCACATAAGATTGCAGCGCCGGCAGCTCATGGGTAACGTTGCCCATATCGGTGCAGCCGATACCCAACGCTCGCTCACGCGGCTTCACAACCTCACCCAAATCGGTAAAATTGCGTTCCAGCAAATCTTCCAGCACAGGATTGTTGCGAATATCCTCATAAGAGAGGCCGATTTCTTCGTATTCAAAGCGGGTATTGGTGATAGCCGCCAGATGCTCGCAGATATGCAAAAATCTTTCCAGCAATTCCAGCTTATACTTCATGCTGAAAGAACGAATGGTAAACTCGGCTGAACAATGGTCGGGCACATAAATGGCCTCATCACCGCCGTCACGGATAATGCCCAGCATCTTGCCCTTATCACCGATCTCCGGTTTCAGCGCATTTACCACCTGGAAGAGCTCCAACACCGGGGTCAGCGCGCTTATTCCTTCCTCCGGCCAGGTGGCAGCATGGGCTTTTTTGCCGTAAAAATGCACGCGCACATCCGTCCGAGAGTACGAAATATCATTAACCACCGTATCGCTGGCCGAATGCAGCAGCAAACCAATATCCAAACCGGCAAAAGCGCCGTTCTTCAACATGATAATTTTACCGCCGCCGCCTTCCTCGGCAGGGCAGCCCAGCACCGTAACCTTACCGCCAAGCTCGTCCACCACAGCCTTTAAGCCGGCACCCGCACCCACCGCCATGGCACACATCAGATTGTGGCCGCAGGCATGGCCCATACCGGGCACAGCGTCAAACTCACCAAAAATACCCAGATTAGGCCCAACCTTGCCGCTGTCATAAACCGCACGCACGGATGTTTCAATACCGCCGACGCCGGTTTCCACCGCAAAGCCCAACTCTTCCAGGCAATTACTCATCGCCTCACAGGCGTGGAACTCCTGAAAATTATATTCCGGGTGCTGCCAGATGGTATCGGAGAGCGCAATCAGCTGCGGCATAACCTCATCCACACGGGTGCACACCCTGTCTTTATAAAACTCTCTGTTCTGCATGGTATACCTTCTTTACTTCTTCATCTTGGGGTCAAGTACATCGCGGATACCGTCACCCAGCAGGTTAAAGCCCAGTACCGTCACCAGAATAAAAGCGCCGGAGAGCGTGGCGATATGCGGAGAGCCGTCCATCCAGTTTTTACCGGTCTGCAAAATACTGCCCCAGGATGCGGTCGGCTCGCTGATACCAAGGCCCAAAAAGCTCAGCGCAGCCTCGGAGATAATGGCACCGGCAATACCCAAAGTAGCATAAACGATCAGCGGAGAAATGGTGTTGGGCAAAATATGCGTAAACAGCATCCGCACATTAGAAACACCGATAACCCGCGCGGCGTTGCAATATTCCTCGTTCTTAATGATATGTACCTCACCGCGGACAACACGGGCAAAGCTTGGCACATTACCAATACCTATCGCCAATATCACGTTGAAGATGCCGTCACCCAGCACCGTCATCAAAATAATAGCCAGCAAAATGAAGGGGAAGGCCAGCATACCGTCCATAATACGCATGATGACGCTATCCACCACGCCGCCGAAGAAACCGGCCACCAAGCCAAGGATTACACCCAGGCAGCCGGCCACCACAGTACCGCCAAAAGCCACAATCAAGGACACCCGCGCGCCGTAGAACACACGGGTCAGCAAATCGCGGCCGACATGGTCAGTACCAAAGATATGCCCACCCTCACCGGGGGCCATAAAAGCCTCGGCCGGGTTGATTTTGGCATGGTCAAAAGGCGTCAGCAGGGGCGCAAACACAGCAATAAAAATCATCAGAGAAACGATAAACAGACCCACCATGGCGGTTTTATTGCGGCGCAGCTTGTTCCAGGCGCTGTTGGCTTTGCGTTCACGCTTCAGCAACTCCTCGCTGTACTGCATTCCCAGCGCATCGCCGCCGGCAGTAACGGGTTCTTTGTTTTCCATCATTTTTTATCGCCTCCCTCATAGCTTACACGGGGATTGATCAACATATAAATCATATCCACCAGCAGGTTTACCAGTACAAATACCAGCGCAAAGAACAATACCACACCCTGAATCAGCATATAGTCACGGTTGGTAATGGCGTTTACAATCATCGTACCCATGCCCGGCCACGAGAAGATGGTCTCGGTCAGAATGGCACCGGTAAAGCAGCTGGCAATCTGCAAACCCAACACCGTCACAATCGGCGGCAGGGCGTTTTTCAGAGCGTGCTTCCAGATAACGCTGGTCTCGCTGATACCACGGGCACGCAGAGCCTTGATCGAATCGTTATGGATAACTTCCAGCATACTGGAACGGGTAATGCGGGCAAAGGTAGCCATGGGGATGGTACACAGACAGGCGCAGGGCAAAATCATGTGCGATACAACATCCCACAGGCCGTTTTCCAGCGAACCACGACCCAGCGGCGGCAGCCAGCCCAGCTCTACCGAGAACACATTAACCAGCATCAGGCCCAGCCAGAAAATCGGGATGGACACGCCGACCAATGCCAAAATCATCAGCACATAATCCAGCACCGAATACTGATGCAGCGCCGAGAACATACCGGCACCCACGCCCAAAATCAGCGCCACCACCAATGCCACCAACGAAATTTGCAGGGTATTGGGGATACGCTCGGCAATCAAATCCAGTACGGGCTGGTTATACATATAAGACGTACCAAAATCCAGTTGCAGCACATCAACAATATAATTGATATATTGCTGCCACTTGGGCAAATCCAGACCCAGCTTAACCTCCATCGCCGCAATATCCGCCGCCGATGCCTGCGGGCCCAGAATGGTAGCCGCCGGATTACCGGGAATCATGCGGGTAAGAATAAAAGTGAAGGTCATTACAATGAACAGAGTCGGGATACATTGTAAAATTCTCTTCAAAACAGTTTTCAGCATATAATCACCACATTTTCTTCAAGTCTTTTATATAACGGGCACACGGCCCATCATATTAAGTATCACAGCCCAACATCCGGTTCGGCAGGTATACTTAATATGACGCGCAGCAGCACCAAAAAGATAGCACCGAAGGGGCGCACAGGATTATGCGTCCCTTGGTTCTATCATAATCAACAGCCTGATTAAAAGCTTAAATCACAACTGCTTTAATTAGTCCACAACAGATACGTTGCGGCTTACGGTATTGCCGTCCTCGGATACGATAAAGCGCAGACGACCGTCAGCACGGGCTACAAAATCCTGTACGCGGCCATTGATGCCGTACATACCGTAGGGGTTGGCGTAGTAAATACCAACGCAGTCCTTCATGGCCTGCTCCATAGCCTTGCCGTAGTAATCGGCACGCTCGGCAATATCGGTGGTCTCGAAGGCCTTGGTCAGCATTTCGTCAACATAATCGTTAACATAGCCGGCACCGTTACCGATGGCAGTAGTTTCCTCGGAGGAGAACAGCTTGTTCAGGAAGAAGTACGGGTCCGGATACCAGCTCCAGCTCATAGCGTATACGTCGGATTGACCGGAGCATACGGTGTCAGAGAAAGTACCCCACTCGTTTACGGCAACCTTGGCGGTTACGCCGATTTCAGCCCAGTAACCCTGCAACATGGTAGCCAGAGTTTTGCGCTCTTCGGTGTTGGATACGTTGATGGTGATTTCAAAGCCGTCAGCGTAGCCGGCATCAGCCAGCAGCTGTTTAGCCTTGTCCACATCATAAGTGGGTGCCAAAGCTTCCAAAGAAGCATCATAACCCCAAGAACCGTAAGGCAGCGGCAGATAACCGGCCTTAACTTCATCATAACGGTACAAAGCCTTGCGAACTGCGTCGAAATCAACAGCAGCAGCCAAAGCCTGACGAACACGGATATCAGCCGTGGGACCCTGCTGAGAGTTGAAACGAACATAGTTGATCTTCAAGTCCTCAATCTTCAACAGCTCAACATTCTCAGCCTTATCTACGGTGTTGATGGCTTCACCGGACAAGGAGGTAGCAATATCTACGGCACCGGTCAGCAAAGCATTGGCAGCCTGGTTAGAATCGGTGATGAATTTGAATACCAGCTTATCCAAAGCGGGCTCGCCCAGCCAATACTCATCGTTGGCAACCAGCACAGCCTGCTCGTCCAGTTCAAATTTCTCCATGTAGAAGGGGCCGGTACCGGACAGATTGTAACCAAAGTTGTCGCCCCAGCCTTCAACTTCTTCCTTAGCAATTACAGAGTTGCCGGCGTCGGTCAACGCGGTCAGGAAGGAAGCGTTTGCGCCCTTCAAGGTACAGGTAACTTCCCAATCACCGGTAACCTCGGCCTTGTCCAGCATAGACAAGCGGTTGTTATCGGAGTACTGAGCAGAACGGTTCAAGGAATAAGCAACGTCCTCAGCGGTCATCTCACGGCCCTGAGCATACTGGGTGTTCTGGAAGTGTACACCCTGACGGATCTGGAATACATAGGTTACGCCGTCGGGAGAAACACTCCAACTGGTGGCCAAAGAAGGCACATAGTCATCCATAGTGTCGTTGTACTCTACCAGACGGTCGCAGATCTGCTGAATGATCTGGCTTTCATAAGTACCGCTGTAATGGATAGGGTCCAGTTTGGCAGCAGAGGAGGACAAAGACACAGTCAAAGTGCCGTTGCTTGCTGCCACATCACCGGCATTAGCTGCCGGGTCCTTCTGGTCGTCGCCGCCGCAGCCTGCCAGCATACACAGCGACATCGCGCCAACCAGAAGCAGAGAGAGAAGCTTCTTTTTCATTTTTCTTACAACTCCATTTCTATTCTTTTTTTATTTTTTAACAGAGTGGTCATTCAGCCAGCGCATACCGCACTCGGCATACACCGCCGCCATCATAGGCAGTGCAGCCTCATTAAAGATAACTCTGGGGTCATGTACTCCGTAAAAATAACCTTCCTCATCGCTGCCGGTACCAAACCAGAACAGCGCACAGGGGATATGATGAGAAAATACCGAAAAATCCTCCGATCCGGTCATGCGTTCAATATGATAAGCGGTACCCTCGCCCAGCATCTCATCCACATAAGCGGCCACATCAGCACAAAGCTCATCATTATTCAGCATCGGGGGTATGCCGTTGCCGCTGAACTCCACCCTGCAATCCGCACGGAAGGCACGGCAGACATTTTGGCAAATCTCCTGCAAACGCTGACGCGCAAAGGCCTTAACCTCCATATTCATGGTACGGATGGTACCTTTAAGCACCGCCTCCGCCGGCATCACATTGGCTGCCGAGCCTGCATGGAAAGAACAAATCGTCAGCACGATAAGCTCATTGGGGTTAACCTCACGGCTGTTAATGGTTTGCAGCGCCAGCACAATATGCGAGGCCACATTAACCGGGTCAATATTCCTATGCGGGGCAGCACCGTGGCCGCCTTTGCCGCAAACAGTAATCGTAAAAACATCGCTGGACCCACAAGCGTACCCCGTGGTATAACCGGCCGTACCCAGCGGGGCGTGCACCACGTGCAAAGCCAGCGCCGCATCCACCGACGGGTTCTGCAAGATACCGTGGTTAAAAACATCCTCGGCGCCGTTCATAAACTCCTCGGCCGGCTGGAAGAGCAGCTTTACCGTGCCCTTCAACTCCGCCTCACGCTCCTTCAACAGCTTGGCCGCACCCAGCATGGCCGTGGTATGAAAATCATGGCCGCAGGCGTGCATACAACCGTTGGTCGAGGCAAATTCCAGCCCCGTCTGTTCCTGCATCGGCAGAGCATCCATATCTCCGCGCAGCATAATGGTGGGGCCGCCCTGCCCCACGGTACAGGTAATGCCTGCTTTGCCCACCATCTGCGGCTGATACCCAAACTCTCTCAGTCTTTCCAGCACAAAAGCGGTGGTCTGAGGCAAATCAAAGCCAAGCTCCGGAATTTGATGCAGATGACGGCGATAAGTCACCAGTTCATCCTGCAATTCCAGCGCACGGCTGTAAGTTAAGCTTTTAATCTCTGTATTTTTTTGCATCAAAGTCTGTTTAACCTTTCCAACCGCAAAAAAACCCTCTATTTATAAATAAAATACTATAATATGCGTTTTTTTGCAAGTGTAAAATATTTCTTACAACTGCCTTTATTGCAGACAGCAAGCGGTTTTCTACGCCCTTTGCAGCGTATAACTGCCGCCGCCCTCGGCCAGCACCATCGTGTTATAAAACTCGGTCATCGCCCGCACCAAATACTCGGTATCCATGGCGCCGGCGGTTTCATACGGAGAGTGCATGGCCAGCTGCGCCAAACCCACATCCACCATATTCAAAGACACCTGCGCGTTGGATAAATTACCCAGCGTGCTGCCGCCCAAAATATCCGAGTGATTAAAGAAAGCCTGGGTGGGAACATCAGCACGGGCACAAATCTCCCGGAAGATAGCCGCCGAAACCGAATCGGTGCAGTACTTCTGGTTGCCGCTGTGCTTTATCACCACACCCTTGTTCATGTGCGGATGATGTGTCGGGTCAGCCGCCGCCAAATGGGCAGGATGAGTGGCATGGGCATTGTCCGCCGATACCATAAAGCTGTTGGCCAGCCGCACCAGATAATCCTCCCGATTGCCGCCCAGGGCCTCGTTAATGCGGGTCAAAACATCGGCCAGCACAGTAGAAGCCGCACCCTGCTTGGTGCCGCTGCCCACCTCCTCGTTATCAAACACGGCATAAACCGCAATACCGTTTTGGTGGCTGCCCTGCAAAAAGCCCTGCAAATTGGCAAAGGTGCACTGTAAATCGTCCAGTCGCGGTGCCGATACATACTCGCCGGCCGCACCCCAAACCGTACCGCGCTGACGGCAATAAACAAACATATCCGCCCCCAGAATATCCGCCTTATCCACACCGGCGGCCTCCGCGATCAGCTCCTGCATCTGCCCCTTGGCGTTTTCATCGCCCAGCAGGGGCAGCATATCACTCTGGATGCTGTACTTATAGCCGTCATTCACCTCACGGTTCATGTGGATGGCCAGATTGGGTATCATCAGCAGGTCACGGTCAATATGCACCAGCCTGGATACCAGCTTGCCGCCCTCCTTAACCACCACCTTGCCGGCGACGGAAAGCGGACGGTCAAACCACGGGGCACACAGCATACCGCCGTATTTTTCCACATTCAGGCGGGTATAACTGCCGTCCACCACCAAATCCATATTTTCCTTCAACTTAAAAGCCGGAGAATCACAATGCGATGCGGCAATCTGATAACCCTTCGCCTCGCCCTCCGGTATGCGGAAAGCCAAAATGGTGGAGAGATTGCGGCGTACAAAATATTTACCGCCGGCTGTGATCTGCCAACGGCAGCCTTCTTCCAGCTCAGTATAGCCTTCTGCCGTCAGCTTTTCGGCAATTTCTGCCACCACATGATAACAGCTGGGGCCATTTTGGATAAAATCAAACAAAGCGTTATTCATGGATTTACTCCTTGAAAATTCAGCAAATAATTTAACGAATCTTACGCAAAAAGCTCATTAACCACACGGATAAGCAGGGTGCGCGGCAAAATCACCGGCAAACCGGTCACCTGCTGCACGGCCTGCTTCATGGCCACAGAATATCCCATGCAATCGGTGCAGATAAAGGCCACATCCTTATCACAGAAAAACTCTGCCGCCTCACGCACCTTGGCAAACTCCAAATACGGTGATGCACTGGTCACCACCACATCCAGGCCACTCTCACCCCAAAAGCGGTAAGCCTGTTCAACCTGGTCCGGCATGGGCACCAGCAGGCCCACCTTTTTGCCGCCGGTCAATTTCCCGGCCACGGCGTGCAGCAGGCCCTGCGGCTCCAACATCAGCACTTTATGCTCAAATTTGGGGAATACCCCCGTACACAGCAGCAAAATCGCATCGGCACCCTCCTGCTCGGCCTGTGTAATCTTCTGCTGCACCAGCGGCACAATGTACGGCTGGGTAAATTTAACCTGCCGCCCGTCCCGCATCCGGGATACCAAAACCTCATCACCCTCTTGGGGAGCAAAAGCAGCGGTCACCTCATCAAAGGTCAGTTCATCCAGCGCACCGTACTCCCGCAGGATAACATTTGGCGGCAGCAGCGGCAGAATATCCGCCGTAATGTCCACACGGGGCGCTTGTCCAACGGTAATGGCCGCCAAAATCTTCTGTTCATTCATTTCCGATACCTGACACTCGCCTTATTCGCAGTCACCAAAGGTCTGGAAGCGATTCATGGCACCGTACAGCTTCAACAGGTGAGCATATTCCTTCTCATCATAGAAGCTGATTTTGCCCTCGCCATAACCCTTGGCAACCTCAACCGCAAAGCGTGCAGCAACCTCAACATCCTGCGGATGGCTGGCGCCGGTGGCACAACCGGCCACGGCCTGCTCGGTGGTAATGGCCACACCCACAACAGGAGAATTGGTGGCAGTGGCAGGCTGCAAAATACTGTTCAGATGGTGCAAATCGTTGCCGTAAGGGGTAATGTCCTGCTGCGCGCAGGCAAAGATTGCAGGCAGCTTGCCGGTAACACGGGTCATCACATCCATCAAATCGTTGCTGACCTCCAAAATATAACCCTCTTTAATGGTGTTGGAGATTGCAATACCGTTAAGATTGATAACGCGGTTGCCCTTGGTGGTGTCGATGGAGAGAATGGCGTCCATGCGGTCATCAACATCCATGCGGTTGCACAGCTGCATATCAATAGGAGAATCCATAAAAGGTACCGGGAAGTGGTCCTGCGTGGGGGCATTGGGGCAGATGTGAGTGGACACGATAACGTCACCGGCCAAAACATCGCCGCGGCTGTGCATCTCGGCCAGCTTCAAGCCCGCAGCCAGCGCAGCCAGCGCACCGTCGCCGTCCGATACAAAACCAATAACCTCAGGACGCGCACCCAAGCCGCCCAAACGGCCGATAATACCCAAGGTGGGTGCCGTGCCGCCGGATGACTTGCCGTTGCTGCCCTTAATCAAAAACTTTACGCAATCGGTGCTGCCCTTGGGGCCGGTAACAGTTTCCACCGCAGCCTCATCCACACCGCGTGCCAACATCAACTCTTTAATAACCTCGCCATTAGCCTGCGGGGTATCCAACAAATCAAACAATTCCAAAACCTGCTTCAATAACATCAGCACATTCCTCCAAATACACTTAAAATTTTATACTGCATACTGCATACATCTATCTGCAACCCTTTTATTTTAACATATTTCGTGCTATTTCGTCAATGCAATCCAGTCCTATATAATCAAGGTGTTTACATAATCAATGACCGACAGGCCCGGCTGATAGTTGACAGTGTCCACAAACAATGATATAATGGACTGCGTCAACTATTTTAGCGTTGGCAGAATGAGAGGATATATTATGAAAACAGTTATGAATCCACGCTTGATGCTGATTGCTTCAATGACCATCTTCGGTACATTGGGTATCTTTGTCAGAAACATTCCTGTATCTTCCGGAGAATTAGCTTTGTACCGTGCTGTTTTGGCGGCATTGTTGATTGCGGTATTCCTGCTTTTAACCGGCCAGCATATTCCGTTTGCAAACATCAAAAAGGAAGTCCCCCTGCTTATTGCCTCAGGCGTATCAATGGGCATTAACTGGATCCTTCTTTTTGAGTCATACAAATATACAACTGTTTCTGTCGCCACATTAAGTTATTATTTTGCGCCTGTTATCGTCACCGCCGTCTGCCCTTTTCTTTTCAAAGAGAAACTAACAGGCAAGCAAATCGTTTGCTTTGTGATGTCAACACTCGGTCTGGTAATGATCACCGGCATTGGTGATGTCGGCGGCGGAAGCGATTTTATCGGCATATTGTTCGGTCTGGGTGCCGCGGTCTTTTATGCGACGGTAATTCTGCTGAATAAATTCATCAAAAATGTGGAAGGCATCCACCGAACCTTCCTGCAATTTCTGGCTGCCATTATAATCCTGCTGCCTTATGTTATGCTGACAAGCGGTGTAACCTTAGGAAACCTTAACAGCATAGGTTGGGCAAACCTGCTGATTGTCGGCCTTATCCACACAGGTGTTACATACTGTATGTATTTTTCCTCCTTAAAGGAATTGCCCGGACAAAAAGCAGCCATCCTCAGTTATATCGACCCTCTGGTTGCAGTTTTAATTTCCGTTACCGTTTTAAGCGAATCAATGACATTGTGGCAGGCAGCAGGCGGTATGTTAATTCTTGGATTTACACTCTGGAATGAAATCTCTCCCCAGGCCAAAGATTAAGGAGGTAAAGATGTTTTCTGCTGACCAAATAGCCGATATACAGGGCTTTAACAAAGTATATCAAAACTTATTAAAGCAGATCGACTCTGCTATTCTGAAAACAGGATATACACTTACCGAGAAAGATGTTTTGCTTGAAATCAGCAAAACGGAACGATGCACAGCCAATATTTTAATACAGCAGCTAAGCATTGACCGCAGCTATATGAGCCGAATGATAGCAAAGTTTGAAAAACACGGGCTGATTGAGAAAACACCCTCTCAGACCGACAACCGTATTCGTTATGTTCGGCTGACCGAGCTTGGACGAAAAGAAATCAACCGCCTCAGTGATATTCAAAGCAATCATATCGGCTCCATTTTCAACAAACTAAGCCAGGAGGATCAACAGATCGTATGGCAGTCAATGGTGCTGATAAAAAATAAACTGAGTGACGCGAATGATGTGATAACCATTCGTCCATTCACTCAGAGCGATATTGAATACGTTATTTCCCGCCACAAAACCCTTTACTATGCCGAGCGCCATTTAAGCGGTACATTCTCAGCCTATGTGGATGAAATTGTCTATCGCTTTGTGGACAATTTCAATGCACAGACCGATTGTCTGAAAATATTGGAATGTAACGGTGTCCCCGCCGGAAGTATCGCTATTGCCAAGGTCGATTTCCAAACAGCACAGCTTCGCTTCTTCATGTTAGAACCCGAAATGCGGCAGCGGGGATACGGCAACCGTCTTATGGATATGGCGCTTGATTTTTGCCGACAAAAAGGATATAAGAAAGTGTTCCTGCTGACAATTACAGCACAGGTTATTGCCCGTCATGTTTATGAAACTCACGGATTTTATAAAACAGCATCCTATGATAAATCCGAATGGGGCGACGGTGTTATTGAGGAACGCTGGGAACTTTTGCTAAACTGATTATATAAAGCTGATTGTATAAGATAACAAACACCGCCGCTAAACATCACCGCCTGACGGTGCGGTCTTGTCCTCCGCCAATCGCTCGCAGCCCACAATGATGCGCTGATCGCCGCTGAAAGCACAGGTGTAAAGCACCAGGTCATACCCGCTGTTCTGCACGGCTTCCATGTCCGTCGGCTCCACCCGTGTTACCGAGCGCACAGCATAGGTGCTGCTGCCGCCCTCCATATCGCTGAAAAGCACCACATCCTCCGCTTTCAGCCTGGCCAGACGCCCAAAATGATTCTTGTAATTATGCGCCGCAATCACCAGGTCATCCGATTCCGGCGAACCAAAATGACGGCAGGGCGCGATTTTCAGGCGGTCATAATCCCACCCGGCCATCACCGGCAGCTCCACTTCCAGCCTGGGTATTGATACATAGCCGATGTATTCATAGCCGCCAATTTCTGTTACCGTCAGTTTGGCAGGCTCCATCTTCTTTTCCGGTATGGTTTCCTGCACCCTTTGCAGCATTATTGCGGCCTGCTGCCCTGCATTCTCATCCTCCGCCCTGTTCCAGCCAAAAAGGAGCAGCGCCGAGGCTATCAGCGCTGCTCCCAACATCATCAGGGCAAGCCCTGCTTTATTCTGCCGCATGGTCATTCTTCCTGCGCATCAACACAATGCCCGATACCAGCACCAGCACGCCCAGGCCGCCCAGCACCGGTACAGGCCAATTCATTTGACCGGCATCGATCAGGCTTTCGGTGTTGGTAATGGTGATCACCCCATCAGCCATGCTGTAAACAGGCGTATAGCCGTCGGGAATATCCACCTCGATGACACGCCACTCGCCGTCGGCTGCCAAATCCTCCCAGGTATAAGTCCAGCCGCCGGCCGCACTGAGAGTAACGGTATCAACAGCGGCGGCTCCGTTGTAAAGCTGCAAGGTAACCGTATTCGGGCGGTTCGTGGCGTTATCGTCATCCCAGGCTTTTATCACCGTCAGGTCAGCGGTAAATACCGGGCCGTCGGGGGTGTCGGTACCGGGAGTATCACCGCCGGGTGTGCTGCCGCCGGGGTTCCCGCCGCCTCCGTCACTGTTGATAATAGTTATTACACGACCGGATTGAGAGCGCTCATAGCCGGCAGTATAGCCGTCGGGAACATTGATTTCCTTAACGTCCCATTGATACACACTATCCAGCCCCGTCCAGGAGCAGGTCCACTGGTTTTCGGCATTAAGGGTTGCGTTTTTTTCTTCCACCACCCTGCCGGTCTCCCTATCCGTACCGACCAAGGTAACTGTGATACTTTCCGGCCGTTTGCTCTCATCACTATCCTGCCATACCTTATACACAGTACGGGACACAGTATCATCATCTCCACCGCCACCGGGGTTATCACCGCCACCTGTTTCCTCGATGCTGAACACCCAATCGACCTCGCCGACACGGTTGGCATAGCTATTATCCAGCTCGCCCGGCACCCGCAAATAAACAGTAAGCTCAATACTCTGGTTTGCCGCTATATTACCAAGCAATTTATTTTCTCTCAAACCGTCAAGCTGGTCGGCAGACACCCAGTTGTCCTCGGCTTCGGTATCTCCATAGATAAGCCGGTCACCGTTGTAAACCTTCATAGAAAGCCGGGAGAGAAAATCGGCCATAGTGGCAGCAGTTTCACTCTGCTTTCCCTCGGCGTCAGCCAAATCTCTGTCATAAGTCGGCTCATCCACCTGAGCCCGCATAAACAGCTTAACAGAGCTGTTGGATTGATTATTTACAATTACCGTTTGCTGCAATTCATCACCGGGCATAACATTCTTAAAGTTATCAAACAAATCACTTTCCGTGTATTCATTGGTATAGTCGGATGTCGGAATCAAGAAACCCAAGCCGCCTGCGGCTTTCCCTTTGTAAGTGATGGTAGTGGTATCGGCCAAAGCTGTGCTCGCCATACCGATACAAAGTGCGGCGGCCAGCAGAAGGGTGGTGAGTCTCTGCAATATTTTCTTCATTGTAAACCTTGTCACCATCGTCGCCATCCTCCCTTAATTGCTTCTTGTGTTGACGGAAAGAGTCCCGTCCTGGCCTGTTACAATCACCTTATCGCTGCTCCAAGCCTGCCCCACAGCTTCATCCGGACGGGCCTGAATAGTCTGAGCAAGGATTTCGATGGAAAGCCTGCAACCATTGGGAACAGTTGCCGTGCTCAAAACCTTGCCCTCGGTCAACAGACTATCCGTGCTGTCATTGGCCGCAACCGAGCTGTTATAATAGTAATAACCGTCAGAGCCTTCGGTCCATTTTTCACCAATAATATAGCTGTAATCTTCACCAAACACCGGCACCGCGCCACCGTAAATGCCGATAACATTATCGGCATCATCCACACTGACCCAGTTTGCAACAATCTGCGCACGGATATAAGCGTCGATATTGCCCGTGTTGCGGATTTGAACATTCTCTTTGACATCGCCGTCAAACTCCTCAATAACCTCAGGCGGAACGCTGACAGGTTGAAAGATGTTTGCGACATCGCCGGTACTGTCTGCCATATAGGTCAGCGTACCGACAATACCGATACCGAACACCAAGGCCATGGAGACCAGCAGGATTATGGATTTATGTTGCATTTTCATTGGCTTTGGCCTCCTTTCTCAGACTATGGCAATCAGCGTCGGGCTATCTTCCTCACGGAGGACAGCTAATTGAGCAGGTACCGACGCTTTATCAGGCAGCTCAGGGGTCTGCTGCCCGGAACCGTCTGTGCTGTTAAAGATGTTCCGGCACCGGGTATTGCCGTCTATCCAGATGTCAGTATCACGGACGTTGGTAAAGGTAACAGTTTCTCCAACATAGGCAAAATCAAAAGTAATACTCGTGCCTTCTTGGGCAGCAGAATTATCCTGCTCAGCAGTTACTTCCTTAAACTTATATCGCCAAGACCAATCAGTTTTTTCAGTAACTTTATACTCTCCCACAGGTAAATCTGCAATAGTAATGAAATTCTTACCAACAATAATATCGCTGGCAGGAATAATAATATCCCAAACTGTATTAGCAGCAGTATCTTGAAGTTGGAAATAAAAATCCTGTTCCGGATTTTTGGTATCAACTTCTTTAATAATAGTCAGGTTGGCTTTGTTGAGTTCCTTATAGACATTGGTAAATGCATATATCAACGAGCCATCTTCAACAGTTAAATTGGTATAATCGTCCTTTTTTTCAGGTTCTTTATTGTTAATTAAAACACCACTTTGGGCTTCATCATATTCAAATTTCTTTTTGCCTGCATAAATATTGCCGTATTCATCAAAAACATTTTCATCTCCATCGCTATCAGCAATTTCAACAATGGTTACTTTGTAATTTTCCTGAATATCAAACATTGCATATTGGCCATCTAATAAGTAGAAACAGCCATCTTCATCTGTGCTGCGGGTAAGAAAGCTGACAGGTTCTTTTTGATCGTCAACCAAATTATCGCCGATAAGAGTATATGTCAAATTTTTGCCATCAGGATAAATTTCACCATCAATTTTGGTACCGTTATATTCTGTTGTAATTTGGAACTTAAACGGCTTATCCGCCAAATCCGTTTTGCTGCCATCGCTCATCCTTACATCTTTACTGACTGTTACAGCAGCTTCCGGTGTTTGCGGCAGATTGAATTTCATAAAGCAATTAGAAACCGAACCACCGCGTTCCAGATAAAATATTTTCATAGTATGCTTGCCGGGATTCAACAATGCTTCTTCAATAGTTTCTTCCTGCGCTGCCGGGGTGCCGTCTGCACCACTGTTATAACCGGTAACCGTCACAGCATTCTCTACTCTTGTTGTCCCTTGTGAAAAATCAACAATACCGGTGATAGCACCGTGACCGCCGCCAATATCCAGTACAAGCTGATTATCAACGAACACCCATAGGTCGTCATCACCATTAAAATAATAAGTTAAATCTTTCTCCTCTCTATTCACAGGCATATAGAAGTCAAATTCCATAACCATACCATAGGCCAATTCTTCATATCTGAGTGCCTCGGAAACTGGTGCAGGATTAAAAATAGAACGGCTTGCACGTGCCATAGTAAGACTGTCATCCGTAAACAGGCTTTCCCAAGCATTATACTCAAATCCAGTGTTATTGCCGGGATACGAATCCTGAATCTCAGAGAAGGGATAGAAACCGCCACGTGTTGCGTAAGCATCGTAATCCTTTTTAATGAATCGGATTTCATCAATTTCGACAGAATAAGAGCCCGTTGTATCCACATCACCTTTGTTACTGTCAAAAAGGTCAACACGCACCGCTGTAATCGTATCCTGCCAATTATTATTTTCGCTTGTATCAATTACAAACTCAATCCAATCGCCATTGGCCGTATACGGAATCTCCTTGCTGTATGTCGTATTACCAAAAGACTTTGCTTCATCCCATCTGGTTGCCTTATCTGTTGTAAAGAATAATTGGAACTGGTTGGCACCAACATTTGCAGGAACTTTTGCTTTAATGTAAATCTGTCCCACATCATTTGCTGCCACATTATCCACAGTAAACAAAACATACGGATCAAGCCTTTTATTAGAATTTGTATCAGACACAATACCATCAAAGCCACTCACGCTTTCATTATGAGAACTATAATCACTTGTTCCGTTTGCTGTGCTTAAATCCAGGGTTGCGACATAATTGTTCTCGGTGGACAGAGTATCTGCATACAATTCAATTTTGTTCTCAGCATCGTTTAGCTGAGCATGGTTTGCCGAACTTTTGTATTCGTAATAGCCAGTATTTTTATTATAAACAAACTCAAACGGAATATCGTTATATATAGTTTTGCCCTCAACAGAATAAGAATCAGCAAACAGAATTTTACCCGTAGCGGCACCGGCATCAGTTCCATTCAAAAAGTTAATTACAGGAAAACCATCTGATAAGTTATTTTGCAAAATTCCCTGTTTAGCATACTCTGATGCCGAGTTGTTAATGCCGGTATTGGATCCCATACCGGCTATACCGTAGCCTGTCAGGTGAAAACCGTTTCCATCAGTCGTTGCCGCATTAAGAGCGTTATTCATTTTGACAGGATCATAGTCAAACAAGTCTACATTAAATGTAGAGATTTTATATGTATCATTGTCCTGCAAAATACTACTCATTTTCTGAGCATTGTACTTGCCATTCACAAATACAGCCGCATAACTGGAAAAACTATTGGTCTTAAAGGCAATCGTTTCCCCAGAATCTGCACTATTCAGATATTTGGCAGCAACTATTTCAGGCCCAATGCTACCCATATGGACGATGATTACTTTGTTTGCGGCAGCCGGTACTTCTTCTGCGGGAATATCCAAAGAAACCATAACGTCATTCAAGGGTTCTGTCCCGCCAAAGCTGATGTCAACAGCAACAATTCCCAAAATTTCATCATCAACAACGTATGCCACCTCAGAATCGGATACATCGGCATCAGCAACAGATACAGTAGTTCCATCAGGGAAAGAGCCTGCCGCAGCAAGAATTTTTGCCCCAATACCGTTCTCAGCAGTACCTGCATATTCGACATATACAATATCAAATCCGCTGGAATTATCTATTTGGGCAATTAGCTTTTTCAGTTCCTCATATTTGGCGTTATCCCACACTTGCAGCATATTCAGCAGATCGGTCTGAACAGCTTCATCATAGTTTTCCCACAAGGCGTAAATTTCCTCAGCAGCCTTGCCGTCAAACAATGTTTTGATATATGCCTTACGAGGACAGCTGTCAACATGATAAGCAATATTTTCAGGAGCACCCTCGCCGCAATCACACTCCGGCACCTGTACCTCAGGCACCACAGGAGCCTCCGTTTTAGGAGCGATAATCTTAACAGTTATGGTTTTGATAACTGTTTCGGGCCAAGCCCCCCAATGAATATCCAGCCATTCAGCAGTAAAACATACAGTATCACCTGCCTGCAAACCGGGGGCAAGGGTTAGTGTTGCTTTTCGGTAATAATCGGTATGCAGCAGCCCCATTTTGTCCTCAGGTGTTACCTGAGCACTATCAGCATCCGCGGTGGAAAATTCAGCACCATCGGCACGGGCAAAATAAACTTCCTGCGCTTCGGCAGAGGCAGTAACATAAATCGTCTCGCCGCAGGTCTCCACATCCAAGGGAGCCTCCCTGCTGTATTTTTCTATCTGTGTATAGTCCTCATCAGCATAAACATCGGCAGCATTTATCACCGCAGCAGCCGTATCAGCAGGCTCGCCAATGCCATATACAGCCATAGCGGCCTGCTCCTCGGCGGTCAGATTATCCCAAAGATAATTCTTGGCCAACAACGGCAGTTCATTCCAAAGTTCGTTAGCCAGCTCCTCAACCGACATATCCCGTACAACCTCGGCGCAGAAAAGGCGCAGAGCGCAGTCCTCATCATGCTTCTGCAAATCATCGGCCAACCATTTAGTCCACCAATGACAATCACACCGGGGAATCTCCGGCTTCTCGTAAAGCGTACAGCCAAAACGATGCGCCTCACCCTCGGCCGCCTCACAAGTACAAAATGAAGCTTCCGCACCGTTGGGCAGAAAAGCCAGGGTATCCAGCAAATCTATGGCATCGGCATCATCGCCCTCAGGGTCAAGCTCATTGATGCGGGCACGCAGGGCGGCTATTTCCTCCTCGGTCAGCGCCATAAGAGCATCCGGGGCGGTATTCATAAGCGCCAAAACACCAATATACATTTCCTCAACGCTGGCCGCACCCAAAAGTACTTCTGCCGCCGAAGTCTCCGGCTCGGCAGGTATATTCTGCGGGCAATCGGCAGCATGGCTCTCTGCCCCGCCACATTCAGGGCAAGTGTATCCAGGACAGCTTACCATGTGTATGCCGGCCATACCGCACTCAGGGCACAGCGTAAATGCCTCATCCTCAGCAAGGACAGCACTGCCGCCGTCAATATTCTCATCGGCAGGCATTCCGTCCTCCATTTCAGCACCATTACCCTCATCGGCAGGTGCTTCATCCTTCGTTTCAACACCATTAGCCCCGTCAGCAGGTGCTTCATCCTTCGTTTCAACACCATTAGCCCCGTCAGCAGGTGCTTCATCCTCCGTTTCGGTGCCATTATCCACATCAGCAGGCGTTCCACTCTCCGATTCAGCACCATTATCCACATCAGCAGGCGTTCCACCCTCCGATTCAGCACCATTACCCTCATCGGCAGGTGCTTCATCCTTCGTTTCAACACCATTAGCCCCGTCAGCAGGTGCTTCATCCTCCGTTTCGGTGCCATTACCCTCATCGGCAGAAACAGCAATATCACTTACAACGATACTTTCTTCATCAGCGTAAGCCCAGCCATTCATCGAGAATATCATGGAGATGCAAAGGATTATCGCCACAATTTTACGAAATCTGCTTTTTTTCATGGTTTACACATCTCCTTTCTCATTCGTCAGCTTCGGTCTCCGGTTGCTCTTTAACTTTATCATCTGCGGGCCAGCCTTTGATTTGGGCCGCCAACCCGGCCGACAGTTCTTCATCCGTCTCTCTGGGGTCATTGTTTTTGAACTGGGCAGCCTGAGCAGTAACCTTGATTTCAACCCGGCAGTTTTGGTACTCATTACCCATCAGCCGGTTGAATTTAACCTCTCTGAACAGCGGCGTGGTCAGGTTGTTGGCCGCCTTTTCGACATCATACCGCATAACGTGCTTGTAATAATAGTAATCACCGTCTTGCAGCCAATCCTCACCCACATCCCAAGTAATTACAGGCGTATTCTCCGCACCAAAGGTCAGGGGCAGCTCCCTGCCGGCCTTATCCGTAATTTTCGGTTCAACCTTAACGCGGATCCAGGCGTCAGTTTTGCCGATGTTTTCTACCTGAACGATTTTGGAAACAGCCGCACCGGGCATCACGCCGTCAACATCCTTAAAAGGCAGAAAATTGCCATGCTCATCCTGTTTATCGGTAGTCTCCACCAGCACAATATCCACGCCGCCGGTGGTGATGATGTTGTGGGCAGTGCCGGTATCGGTGAAATATGCCAATGTCCCGGAAACTGCGGCAGTAAGCGAGAGTGCAGCCGCAGCGAGGACCAAAATTTTCTTCTTCATTTTTCCCAGCTCCTTTTTCCTTGCTCCTTTCGGCAGGTATGCTTATGGCCTGATACCAAGCCACATGAAAGTACCCATATTAAGCCGGATACCCTCATGTGGCCCGCCCCTGCGCAAGGCAGGGGGAGCCGCAAATTATGTGCTGATATGTAATCACTTGTTCTGAGAAGACACAGTATCAAGCCAGGTCTCGTTTTCGGCAATCTGATTGCTGAAATCAACAGTATAATCCTCACCGGGCACACCAAAAGCCGTATTCAGCGCATCATAAGCATTATCAAAGCCTTCTGCCTGGGTGCCTTCTGCCACCACAGCAATCTTCCATTCGTCACCCAAAACCTGCTTGATAGCCGTGATGTCCTCATTGGTAGTCTGGGCATCCAAGTAAACCTGGCTGATAGCATCCACCGTTGCATATCCCTCGGACAGCTTGCCGGCATGGGTCACCACATAAACGTTATACCAGATGTCACCAATCTGCGTGGTATAGTAGTTCCAATCGCCGACATACTTGTTATCGTCAGCCGCCTTAGACCAATCCCACTTGCCCTCGCCAACAGACTCCTCGGCATAGTTAAAATGCAGAACATTGGCGGCAGCATTAAAGGTATCTGCACCGTCGTCCAAAATCCGGGGGATGGCAATATGCACACGGACATAAGCATCCTCCGAGCCGGTGTTCTTAACATAAACTTCCTTCTCAATGCCGTTCTTCAAGGTACCATCCTGAGCAGAACCGGTAGCAGGCAGCAGTTTTTCCAGGCCGTCGTTGTCGCCAAAATCTTCCCATAGGTCAATGGCTACGTTGCCGGTGGTAAAGGTGTTCGTCTGGGCATCGGTATCAGTAAAATATGCCAGGGTACCGCCGATGGCAGCGGTGGCCAGCAGACCGACAGCGAGAGTAAGGGATAAAAATTTCTTTTTCATTGTTTTGCACCCCTTCCATTTTGTAAAATTTGCAGTATGTTTTATATAAGCAGAACTGGTTAAACAAGGTTAAAATTACGCATTGGCTGCACCGCCGGGATCAGCGATATTAAGCCATGCCTCATAAGACGCAAACTCCGTTTCGTTGTCCTTCATCAGCTGAGAAGCATAAGCCTTAAAGGTCAGGGTGGGATAATCGTCAGCTGTCAAGGCATTCATCATCTCCTTGGTCACAGCTTCATCAACCGTTACCTGATTGTTCAGCAGCACCTTCATCGCACGGTCAACTTTGATGTCCTTGCAGGGGGCCTTGCCAACATAGACACCGGGCACCGGGTTTTGCGCACCGTCCCGCAGCTGCTCCCAGTTGTTTTCGTCGATTTGATAAGCGATAAAGTCATCGAAGCTGTAAGCCGTGCCGTCCACAGTCACCTCACCGCCGCTTTCCACCACCTCGATAAACACCCAGCAATCCTCCGAGCCTGCCTTTACCGTGACCACAGGGTCCTTGTCAATCGTCCAGCCGGGGATCATCCTGTAATCATCGCCGGTTGTTTCGGCCAACGCAACAGTAATATCGCTGGTGGTAAACACATTCTGCACCTCATTCGTACTATCAGTCAGCCAGGCCAAGGTACCGCCGATGGCACAACCAAGCGTCACAGCACAGCCAAGTGCCAGAGCTATCACTTTTTTCTTCATTTTGCGTTCCTCCTTTCTTCAAAGATTTACAGAATTGCCGTATATTTCAGCAGATGGAGGAACACAAAGGCTCAGCATCTGATGAAATCAAATATTTATCAGTTGAGGGACTTGCCGCCGTTATCAGCACCGTTATCAGCACCAAAGGCAGCCCCCCAAATCTCACTTGGTGTCTGATTTTCAAAACCGGCCGCCTGCACAGCATAGGCCGTTACCCTGATCACCGTTTCATGCTGCATGGTGTCATATTCCGCAATTTTATCGTTATCAACAGTCTCGCCGTCAATGGTAAAGCTCTCGAAAACCACGACATCAGCACCCCCGGAAACCGCATATTTATCAGCGCCACCCTTAGCCAGCACATACACATTATCCACGCCCTCAACCGCCGCCCAATTCAAACGCTCCATCTGGCTTGCAATCGTCCTGCCTTCTTCGTCTGTCTCAATATCCTCGATGCTGTTCTCCACCTTCACGAAAAGATAGCAGTCCTCGCTGTCATCGCTGATATGCACGGTCGGGTCCTTGATATAAGTGTGGCCGGGGATAAGATGATACTCGTTTTCGGTGACACGGTTGCTCTTGTCGGTCACATAAGCTCCGTCAGGCTCAACCTTTGCCTCATCCAGCTTCATGTGCACCTGCCCGACGGTAAATGTATTGGTAACCGCATCGTTATCCGCCAGGTAAGCCAGCGTTCCGAATATCGAGCCGGCCACCAGCACAACGGCACACATCATCAGCAGCAGCACCTTATTTTTTGTTTTCATCTCAAACCTCCTTAAAATTTTTATATGGCAGGCTATACAACCTTACCCTCACTCAGAATTTCCGGGCTCCTCAGCCTCATCCCGCTTTTTCTTCGCCGCCTTCTCATCATTACCGCCAAACAGGTCGGGCAGCAGCACCAGCAGCAGCAAAACCGCACCAACCGAAACCGCAATATATGTACCGGGCGGATTTTGGATATAGTTCGCCAAGTAACCCAACTGCGGCATGGAGAACACCGGCGTCCCCACCACATTTTTATAGTGGACCAGAGAGCCGTCCTCGGCATCGTTCGCATCACCCTTGGTACGATAACGCAAAACGGCCGGGGCTTCCTCATCCGGCACCACCTCTACGATGCGGTGTGTGGCCAGGGTGTCCTCATCCAGCATAAAGGTAATTACATCGCCGGCCGCCAGCTTGGTGTAATCCACCGCTTTCACATATATCAAACTGCCCACGGGATAGACAGGCTCCATAGAACCGGAAAGCACCTGCATAGGCTGCAAGCCCACCAGCCGCACGCCGGCCAGCAGAATCGCCAGCACCACAATAATTGCCACCAAAACAGCTGTGATATGTTCCCATACTCTTTTTATGGTCTTGCTCATAATCTTATGCATCACTCTCATTCCGATTACCAAAAATCTCTGCCGGTTATATATACCTCCACCACAGCCGCGATTATGATCTTGCCATGTCGGGTTTATCGCAGCTTTTTGTGACATAATTCGTATTATGTTATACTTTTCTATCACCACCCACGGTCCGACCGATTTTTGAGCATACGAAAACACACCCTCCCCATGATTTCCAAAAAAATCTGAACAGAGGGTGTTATTGTGCTGCCCGCCGCTAAAAAAGCACGGACATAGCAGAGATATTTCTCCACATTTCCGTGCTGTTTTTTACCGTATTTTGCCGTATCCTTCCGTATCTTCCATATATTATCCGGTCAATATAATACAAAAAAGGCAGCCGATAAACAAATCAGCTGCCCTTATCAACAAATTAAACGCTATTCTTAAATATTATTCTTCACCCGTCCAGCAATAGGTGCAAACCTTATCACGGTCCAAGCCAATCGCTTCCAGCATACCGTCCAGGCTTTGATACCCCAGAGAGTCAAGGCCCATCTGCTCACAAATGGTTTTCAGCAGGCATTGGCCTCTCTCCGTTCTGGCATCGGCGTATTCGGCAATATGAGCCTTGCCCTCCTCGCCTTCCTGCTCATGGATAATTCTCCGCGCCAGCAGCTCCATCTCCGAATTACTGCGCGAGAAGTTCAGATACTTACAGTTATACATAATCGGCGGGCACGCAGAACGCATATGAACCTCTTTGGCGCCGGATTCATACAGAAAATCCACCGTTTCACGCAGCTGCGTACCACGCACGATAGAATCGTCCACCAACAGCAGCTTCTTGCCCTCAATCATTTCCGGAACCGGAATCTGCTTCATCTCCGCCACCAGATTGCGCATTTCCTGATTAGAAGGGGTAAAAGAGCGTGCCCAGGTAGGCGTATATTTGATAAACGGGCGGGCAAAAGGCTTACCGGAGGCATTGGAATAGCCAATGGCGTGCGGCAGACCGGAATCCGGAACACCGGCAACAT
Source organism: Bacillota bacterium (assembly GCA_017397935.1). Lineage (GTDB taxonomy): Bacteria > Bacillota > Dehalobacteriia > UBA4068 > UBA4997 > Avidehalobacter. The sequence continues at coordinate 36,669 of JAFQHN010000026.1, read as the reverse complement.
AATCCACATCGGGGATACCGCCGTGTTCCGCCTCATCCCGTGCCATAATCTCACCGTTTTTGCAGCGCATTACCTCCACATTCACTCCCTCATACTTGGAGTTCGGATAGCCGTAATACGTCCACATAAAGGCGCAAACCCTCATTTTATCGCCGGGCTTGGATAACTGCTCAATGCCGTCGGCAGTCATTTTGATGATTTCACCCGGGCCCATATTATAATGCCAGCTGTACCCCAATTTCTGGAAGGCAAAGGATTCTATGCAGGCACAAAAACCCGTATCCTTCTTGCCGATCTCCACCGGCAGGCGGCCCAGCTTATCACGCGCCACAATGATAGAATCGGAGTTCATCATAAGGATGGTGCAGGAGCCGTCAATCACCTCCTGGGCATAGCGGATACCGTCAACAACATTATCACATTTGCTGATCAGGTTGGCAACCAGCTCGGTAGAGTTGACCTTACCGGAGGACATGGCCATAAAATGGTTGCCCGTATTGGCAAAGGTTTTCTCCACCAGCTCCTCCTCATTGTTGATCTTGCCGACAGTCGCCACGGCAAAAAGGCCCAGGTGGCTGCGTACCAACAGCGGCTGCGGATCAGAATCGGAAATACAGCCAAGGCCAACCGTGCCGTCCATCGTCTCCAAATCTCTTTCAAATTTGGTGCGAAACGGCGTACTTTCAATGCTATGGATCTGGCGATGATACCCCTTCTCCTTGTCATAAAAGACCATACCACCGGTTTTGGTAGCCAAATGAGAATTGTAGTCCGTGCCAAAAAACACATCATATTTGCAGTTAGTGCTGGATACTGCACCAAAAAATCCACCCATCTCCAACAATTCCTTTCCGGAAATTTATAGTGCAGGGATAAGCTGCCTTACCCCTGCGCCAGACACATTTTATACAAATTAAACAAAGAACAGCTTGTTCAAAGTCATCGGGTCAATATACTGGCCGTCCTTATAAACGCGCATATTGCCGGAGGCCACCTCGTCGATCAGCATAACCTTGCCGTCGGCGTCATAGCCAAACTCAAACTTGATGTCGTACAGCTCCAAACCCTTGGCAGCCATATCCTCGGCCACAATTTTGGTGATGGCCTGGGTCTGCTCCTTCAAGGAGTCATACTGCTCGGCAGTCATAACGCCCAAATCAACCAGACCGTCCTTGGTAACCAGCGGGTCGCCCAGAGCATCGTTCTTAAAGGTAGTCTCCACATAATAGGGCAGATCCTGGCCCTCGGTGCAATACTGGTTGTAACGGCGATAGAAAGAACCAACAGCCTTGCGGCGGCAGATAACTTCCAGACCTTTACCAAATACCTTGGCAGGCAGAACCTCCATAGTGGTGTTGTCCAGATCAGCGGAAACATAGTGGGTACGGATGCCGGCAGCGTTGATCTTCTCAAAGTAATAAATGGACATACGCAGGTTTACATCGCCCACACCCTCAATAGTCAGGCCGACAGAGTTCTCGCCGGGATCAAATACGCCGTCCTTGCCGGTGCAGTCATCCTTAAACAGCAGCAGGCAGTTGCCGTTGGGCAGAGCGTAAACATTCTTGGTTTTGCCGGTATATAACAACTTCAAGTTTTCCATATTGACACCTCAATCATTCTGTAAAATTATTCATGTGTGTAATTATCAAAATAGCCCTGAATATATACGATCGGAGTTCCCTTATCACCGGAGCCGGAGGTCAAATCGCAAAGAGAGCCGATCAAATCGGTCAGACGGCGGGGAGTAGTTCCCTGAGAGGACATATCGCCCACCAGAGAAGATCCGTCCTTCTGCATGATTTTCCCCTTGATTGCCTCCTGCAATTCCTTGCCGGACAAGCCGGAGAAATCATTGTCAGCCAGATATTTCAGTTTCAGCTCATTGGGGGTACCCTCCAAACCCGGTGTATATGCCGGGGAAACAACAGGATCAGCCAGCTCCCAAATCTTGCCAATGGGGTCCTTAAACGCACCGTCACCGTAAACCATAACCTCAATATGCTTACCGGTAATTTCCAGCAGTTTGGCCTGAATATCCTCCACCATCTGCTGACATTCCTCTCTGGGGAACAGCTTTACGGTGTCCTCAGTTGCCTTATTGGAACCAAGCAGACCATAACGGGCATTCCAGCCGCTGCCGTTAACAGATTCGGTCATAATTTCGTCCAGACCAAAAACCTTCTCCGCACCGGCCGCCTTCAACAGACGCTTGGTGCGTACACGGCTGTGAATATCACAGTTCAGCACATTCTTGGTGTACTGCAAAACCGCACGGCAATCGTTGGCAAAGATAACCTCAACCTCCGCACCGCACTCACGAATCAGGCCGGAGTAATATTCCACATAATCAACACCGGTAAAGGTATGCTTGGGCGCACCAAACAGCTCACGCCACTTAGCCTCGGTCAGCACATCGGTATAAGGATTGATGCCTTTTTCATCCAGCAGGTCCATATCCACCAGATGATTCCCCACTTCATCAGAGGGGTAGCTCAGCATCAGCACAACTTTTTTGCAGCCCTTGGCAATACCGCGCAGACAAATTGCAAAGCGGTTGCGGCTGAGAATCGGGAAGATAACACCGACAGTCTCACCGCCAAACTTGCTGCGCACATCGGCGGCAATATCATCCACGCTGGCATAATTGCCCTGCGCACGGGCCACAATGGCCTCGGTCATGCAAACCACATCCCGGTCTCTGGGAGTAAGACCTTCCACCTTCATAGCCTCAACGATAGACCCGGTTACGATTTCTGTCAGGTTGTCACCCTGGCGGATAATTGGAGCACGAATTCCCATTGAAACTGTTCCAAAAACTCTGCTCATAAATTTTCCCTCCAACTATTGACATATTATTCTACTAATATTTATAATACAAACGCAGACATAAGTAAAGCATATAATACTTACAACCATAATAAGGAGAGCTTATATGAAAACAAAACTCGATTATTACCGCGTTTTTTACGAAACCGCACGCTGCCGTTCGTTTTCAGATGCTGCCCAACATTTATATATTTCTCAGTCAGCCATCTCCCAATGCATACATCAGCTGGAAGATGCACTCGGTGTCAAACTTTTTATCCGCACCAGACAAGGCGTATCGCTAACCAATGAGGGCCAGCTGCTCTTCTTAAAAGTTGAAAGCGCCATCAACTCCATAGAACAAGGCGAAAGCCAGCTGGAAAGGCTCCGTCATCTCGAATCCGGAGAACTTAAAATCGCAGCGGGCGATTCCATAACCAGCCATTTCCTGCTCAAACCTCTCGAAGAATTTCACGCCTCCTATCCCGATGTAAGAATAGAAATGGCCAACTCCTATTCCTCTCAAATGCTCTCCCTGGTAAAAGAGGGCAAGGCTGACCTAGCATTCGTCAATATGCCCTTAACAGATGATGAGCTGGTGATAGAACCCTGCTTTGAGATTAACGACATCTTCGTCTGCGGCCCTGATTTTGAGACAAAATCTTCTTATTCCTGGAAGGATGTGGCAGATCTGCCGCTTATCCTGCTGGAAAAAAATTCATCATCACGCCGCTTTCTCAACGCAATTTTCAAGGAGAAAAAAATATCCTTGCACCCGCAGATTGAAATTGCCGCCCACGATCTGCTCATCCGCTTCGCTTCAATCCATCTCGGCGTTTCATGCGTTATCGAGCAATTTTCCGAAGAAGAACTGAAAAAGGGCCTGATCAAAAAATTACCCCTTAACCCACCGCTTCCTTCAAGAAGCATCGGCTGTGCCTACCTGAAAAATGCACCGCTTTCTTATGCCGCCAAAGCATTTCTGGATCTGATCAAGTAAAAAATACCAATTTCAGCATAAAAGAGAACTATGAGCTAACTGACTTAACCAAAATCAGTTAGCTCTTTTTGTTAACTCATTATGAAATTGTTGCCATGAAAGGCTTTAATACCCTCAAAATCTTATTCCCACTCAATAGTGCCGATCGGCTTCGGGGTCAGGTCATACAACACACGGTTAATGCCTTCCACCTCATGGGTAATGCGGTCAGTAATGCGATGCAGCAGCGGATAGGGCAGCTCCTCAATGGTGGCGCTCATAGCGTCGGTAGTGTTCACGGCACGAATAATAGCCGGCCAACCCTCATAACGCTTGCCATCCTTTACACCCACGCTCTTGGTGTCAGGCACAGCGATAAAGTACTGCCAAACCTTGCCCACCAAACCGGCCTGCTCAAATTCCTCGCGCAAAATTGCGTCGGCTTCGCGCAAAGCGTGCAGACGGTCACGGGTGATGGCACCCAGACAGCGTACACCCAAGCCGGGCCCCGGGAACGGCTGACGGTAAACCATGCCCCAAGGCAGACCCAAAGCCTCGCCCACCACGCGAACCTCATCCTTATACAGCAGGCGGACGGGCTCAACCAGTTCCATCTGCATATCCTCCGGCAGACCGCCCACATTGTGGTGCGCCTTTACGCCGTCACTTTCCAAAATATCGGGGTAAATGGTGCCCTGCGCCAGGAAGGAAATACCCTCCAATTTGGCAGATTCCTCATCAAATACCTTAATAAATTCGCCGCCGATGATTTTGCGCTTCTTTTCCGGCTCCGATACACCGGCCAGCAGATCCAAGAAACGGTCGGTAGCGTCAATATAAATCAGGTTGGCGTCCAATTCCTTGCCAAAAACCTCGATAACCTGCTCGCTTTCGCCTTTACGCATCAAGCCGTGATTAACGTGCACGCAAATCAGCTGCTTGCCGATAGCCTTGATCAGCAAAGCCGCCACAACGGAAGAATCCACACCGCCGGAGAGAGCCAGCAGCACCTTTTTGTCACCCACCTGTGCGCGGATAGCCTCCACCTGCTCAGCGATAAATTTCTCCGCCAATTCGGGGGTGGTAATACGCTCCATAGTTTCGGGACGCTTGTCAGTCAATACACACATTCCACTTTCCTCCAATCTATCAATACAACCAAACATTACCGTTCACCCTTTTTGGGGGAGTGAAGATAATATTCATAACAAAATTATTTGCTCTGCCCCGCCAGGCTGGCCTCGATGAACGAAGCAAACAGCGGATGCGGCTTGTTCGGGCGGCTCTTCAACTCCGGATGGAACTGGCAGGCCACAAACCACGGATGAGTCGGAATTTCAATCATCTCGATAACGCTCTTATCCGGCGCATGGCCGCACAGCACCAGGCCGGCCGCCTCATAATCCGCCAGATAATCGTTGTTTACCTCATAACGGTGACGATGACGCTCCTGGATCAAATCAGCACCGTAAATCTCGTGCGCCTTAGTGCCCTCCACCAGCTCGCAGGGATATGCTCCCAAACGCAGAGTACCGCCAATGTCTATCTCGTCGTGCTGACCGGGCAGATAGTTGATAACCGGATGCGTGGTCGCGGCATCAAACTCGCCGGAATTCGCATCCTCCCAGCCCAACACATGGCGGCAGAACTCAATCAGTGCAATCTGCATACCCAGGCAGATACCAAAGTACGGCTTGCCGTTCTCGCGGGCATACTTGGCGGCCAGAATTTTGCCCTCTACACCACGGGTGCCAAAACCGCCGGGCACCAGCACACCGTCAACATCGCCCAAAATTTCCGCAACAGTTTCGGGGGTAATGTCCTCCGAATCCACCCATTTGATCTCCACCGCAGAATTATGCGCAAAACCGCCGTGCTTCAATGCCTCCACCACGCTCAAATAAGAATCGTGCAGGGCCACATACTTGCCCACCAAGGCGATTTTTACGGTATGCTTGGGGTTTCTGGCCACCTCAACCATCGCCTGCCAATCAGTCAAATCAGGCTCGCCGCAATCCAAATGCAGCTTCTCCACCACAATATTGCACAGGCCTTCTTCCTCCAAAGCCAGCGGAATAGCATAGAGGCTGTCCAGGTCCTTATTCTCAATAACCATCTTCACCGGCACGTTGCACTGCTGAGAAATCTTAAAGCGCGCATCGTCCGAGAGCGGGACTTCGGTACGGCAAACCACCACATCGGCCTGGATACCCTGGCTAAGCAGCTGACGAATACTGTGCTGCGCCGGCTTGGTCTTGATCTCGCAGGACTTGGCCAGATAAGGCACCAGCACCACATGAACATAAACGCTGTTCTCACGCCCCACATCATTGGCAAACTGACGGATAGCTTCAATAAACGGCAGAGATTCAATATCGCCCACCGTGCCGCCCACCTCAATGATGGCCACATCGGCGTTGGCAGTTTCCACATTCAGGCGGATGGTTTCCTTGATTTTGTTGGTAATGTGCGGGATCATCTGCACGGTGCCGCCCTCATAGCAGCCGCCGCGCTCCTCTTTCAGCACGCTGTCAAAAATACGGCCGGAGGTACGGTTGGAATATCTGTTCAGGCTTTCGTCGATAAAACGCTCATAGTGGCCCAGATCCAGGTCGGTCTCGGCGCCGTCATCGGTCACAAAAACCTCACCGTGCTGGATGGGGCTCATGGTGCCGGGGTCGATATTCAAATACGGGTCCAGCTTCTGCATGGTCACGCGCACGCCTCTGGCTTTCAGCAATCTGCCGATAGACGCAGCCGTAATACCTTTGCCCAGGCCGGATACCACACCGCCGGTCACAAAAACATATTTAGTCGGGGTATTTGTTGGCATTGTTTTGTCCTCCAAATCATTTAATACTGCAAAATCTGCATATCAAAAGCGGTTTTTAAGCCAACATCAATAATCAGCAGCAAAAAACCGTATCATCCGGTGAAATCTCACAGCAATTCACTCTACATCTATATAATTTTAGCTTTTTTTCGGCAAAATAGCAATAGCTCTTGTCCAATTTTGCGGTCATATCATAATTTTTTTTGCGGATTTTTCAGCGCCGCTGCCGAAAGAACTCCTGCAAAACGGCCCGACATTCCTCCTCGCAAATCCCGCCAACCAGCTGCGGCTTACAGGGGCTGGCCGTATGCTCCGGGATATTAAACACCGAACCGCACGCCCCCCAGCGGCTGTCCGGGCAGCCATAAACCACCTGCCCCACCCGTGCCAGAATCAGCGCACCGGCACACATCGGGCAAGGCTCCATCGTCACCACCAGCGTGCAGTCCGTCAGATACCGCTCGCCCAGCTTTTCCTGCGCCGCAAAAAGCGCCAGCAACTCAGCGTGCGCCAGCGGAGACCCCACCTCCTCGGTGCGGTTGGCAGCCTCAGCCACCACCTCATCCACGCCGCCCGTGTGCCGCACAAGCAGGGCCCCCACCGGCACCTCTCCCACAGCCGCCGCCTGCCGTGCCAGCTCAATCGCCCGCTGCATATAAAAACGGTAATCCACCGCACATCCCCCTTAATCACCGCAGAATAAATACAAGAAAAGCCTCCCAAAAACTTGGAAGGCTTTATATGGCTGGGGTACTAGGATTCGAACCTAGGAATGCTGGTGCCAGAAACCAGTGCCTTACCGCTTGGCCATACCCCATTATGCCTGGATGCCATAATCGCACCCGTGAAAATATTTTCTGTTAAATTCACGGATGCGGCTGGCTGGTGTGCTTGACAGGAATCGAACCTGCGACCTGTCGCTTAGGAGGCGACCGCTCTATCCAACTGAGCTACAAACACCCGTGTGTTTAACGCTTGTCTATTATACCCCATCCTGCGGCAAAGGTCAAGAGTAATTTTGTAATTTTTTACATTTTTTATATTTTAACCACCGATTTTTTCTCTTACGCCGCCCATGACCCCAACTCTCGCCTGCTATCCTCGTCAGTGTCGATAACTGCTTTGCGTTCCGCCCATGACCTCACCGCCAACCGACCTGTTTGCATGGTCCGGCTCACGGTAAAATACGGTAAAAATGCAATTTGGCAGGCTGATTTTCTGCTCAAAACCCGTCAGCGCCCCTAATTTCCACTTTTCCACCGCTTTTTGGCCGTTTTTATAGCATTTTTATACTATTTTGAGGTGGATTTTCACCTGTTTTGCGGCCGCAGATACGCCAAATCCGGTCAAATCCGGCCGATTGTTTACGCAAGCATCACCGTTTGGTTGACAATTACTCACCCCGGCCGTTTTTTAGGCCCCTCTCGGCGTTTTTTTCAGCCGCCAAGAGTCACATCCTGCTGCTGATACCAACCCAGCGCCTCCTGCAAATGCTCCGGCTGCCAATCAGGCCAAAGCGCCTCCACCACAAAAAAATCCGCATACACCGCCTGCACCGGCAGCAAACCGGATAACCTCCGCATACCGCCCCAGCGCACCACCAGGTCGATCCTCGACACATCCGCCGACCGCAAACAGCCGCAAATCCGCGCCCTGCTTGGGTTTTCGCCCTCATCAGCCAGCCCGGCCAGGTCCCACTCCCAGCCGTAATTCACCAGAAAATTCAGCTTAATGCCGCCGCCGGCCACCCTTCTCCGCTGTTGATAAGGCAGTAATTCCGGTGGAAAATTCGCCGATTCATAGTTGCCCAGCACCAGCAAATCCGCACCCTCCGCCGCCAGCAGGCGCACCGCCTCCACGCACGCCGCCGAGAAGCTCTCACGCTGGGCGCGCGGCCGCTTGCAGTTATCGGTGGTAAACCCGTAAAAGGTCAGCTCCTTGATGCCGCCGGCCTTGGCCTGCCGCAGCAGCTGCACCCCCGGCGCCAACCCAAACTGATACCCCTGCTCTTTCTTCATGCCGTGATGTTCGGCCCAACGCCGGTTGCCGTCAGGTATCACCGCCAAATGCTCCGGAATTCGCATAGCCTGCCCCCTGTATCTGGAATGTTTCGCTGCATATTGAGGAGTTTTCCCAAAATTACGGCGATTATGCATGGCATACAGGGGTTTTGGCTGGTTTTTAGGCTTTTTTAGATTATTTTCTGCTATTTTCGATTATTTTCTGTTATTTTCGGCTATTTTTCAGCATTTGCTCCGCCTCGGCCAGGCGTTCAGGTGTCCCGACATCCAGCCACCAACCGTCCAGCAGCTGATAATTAAGCAGCCCCTGCTGCAAGAACAGGCTGTTTAAGTCGGTGATCTCCAACTCTCCGCGGGCGGACGGAACCAGCGAAGGGATATAATCAAAGGCCGTTGGCGGATACAGATACAGCCCGATGACCGCCAGATTGCTGACCGGCGGCTTAGGCTTCTCCACCAGCGCCTGCAAGCGGTTATCTTGCAGCACCGCCACGCCGTAATCCTGCGGGTTGGGTACGGGCAGCAGGAAAATCTCGGCCTTGTCGCCGCCCTGCTCACGGTATTGCGCCACCGCCGCCCCAATATCCGCTGAGAACAGGTTATCCACCAGCAGCAGCAGCACGTGCCGCCCCGCCGCAAAATCCGCGCAGAGAGAGAGTGCATGGGCTATCCCCAGCGGCACCTCCTGCATAACATAAGTCACCTGCACGCCAAAATCCGCGCCGCTGCCCACAAAGGCCTCGATCACCGGGCGGTTGACGGGGTTGACCACCAGCGCCACCTCATCTACGCCTGCCGCCGCCAGACGCCGCAGATTGTGCGCCACCAGCGGATCTCCTGCCACCGGCACCATCGGCTTGCCGCCAATCTCATTGGGGTAACCAAGGCGGCTGCCTGCACCTGCCGCCAAAATTACGCCGCAGAGCGATGCTGCTGTTTTATCTGAACTTGTTTTTGTCATATCACAATACCTCATCGCAATACCTCATCGCAATACCTCATCACGATACCTCATCACAATACCTTATCACACCGGCTTATCTCACCGGCCATGCCTGTTAAGCCCTGTTATGCTTATTCTAACAAATGCGCCTATATTTGACAAGCTAATTTTAAGCGGCAAATTGGCCGGGCCGTTTGACAAGACATTTTTTTTCTACTATAATATATGCGACTGTAATATAAGCGACAATATGCGACCGGATATTTTAGGACAAAATTTGGAATAAAATTTGCGGTCTAAGGTCGCAATCGTGATTATATGGGAGTTTTTATATGCTTTGCAAGAAATTAAGGCCGGCAATTCTGCCGCTGTTGGTGCTGCTGCTGACGCTTTGCTGTGCGCCTGCCTACGGTTTTGATACTGCGGCCGATGACCACCTGCTGATTTTGGTGAACTCCGCCCACCGGCTGGACGCGGCGTATCAGCCCGACAATTTGCAGGATATTGCCGACCGTGCGCCCTCTAAAAAGGGCAGCATGAAGCTGGCAGCACCGGCGGCCGAGGCTTATGTGCAGATGATTGACGCTTACCGCGCCGAGCACAGGCAGGCTGTTTATTCTATCTCCGGCTACCGTGATTATGCTTACCAGAAGCGACTGTTTTTATCTAAGCTGAACCACCGCCAGCAGGCCGGGCAGAGCTACAACACCGCTTACCGCAACACTCTGCTCTACACCGCCCAACCCGGCACCAGCGAGCATCAGACCGGCCTGGCGATTGATTTATCCACCAATGCGGCGCTCTCCAACAACTTCCGCAACACGGTGCAGGGCAAGTGGCTGCTGGCTAACTGCTGGGATTACGGTTTTGTTCTGCGGTATGATGAGAACAAGACCAGGGAAACGGCCATCGCCTATGAGCCGTGGCATTACCGCTATGTGGGCCTGCCGCACTCGCTGATCATGCGTGAAAATGACTGGGTGTTGGAGGAATACATCAGCACCTTGCAGCAGCAGGGCATGGTGGAGTTTGCGGACCCTGCCGACGATGATGTACTGTGGCAGATTTATTGGACGGACGATACCTTGCAGGAGTTTGATGGTGTGCAGAGTGTATCCTCGGACAACGCAGGTGGGTATATCATCACCACCAAAACCTCGCGTATCAGCAGCATTTTAACGGCGTGGGCCAGAGAAGCGGTAAGTGTCGGCTTTCTGCAACCCCGTACGGCGGCCTGATTTATCGCCACCGCAACTGAATATAAAAAAGCAGCGATGTGTTTGGCACCGCTGCTTTGCTGTTTTTTATGTAATTTTGGTTGATGGAATGATTATTTGCCCCGGAAGTTGGCAGCACGCTTTTCGGCAAACGCTGCCAGACCTTCTTTGCAATCGGCGCTGCAAACCAGCTTGCCCTGCAATTCGGCCTCGGCCGCCAAAATCTCGGCCAGAGTGAAGCTGCCGCCCCGGTTGAGCAGATTTTTGCAGCCCTGCAAGGAGAGGGGAGCACGCTTGGCCAGCATCTCGGCGTACTTTGCGGTCTCGGCCGCCAAATCAGCCGCCGGATAAATGGCGTTGACAAAACCGTATGCCTTGCCCTGCTCGGCCGTGATGGGAGAAGCCTCGAACATGGCCTGCTTGGCGTGCCAGCTGCCGATAGCGCGGGGCAGGAAATAATGACCGCCGCAATCGGGTACCAGACCGATGTTGCTGAAACTCTGGATGAACTTTACGCCCTCGGCCGCCAGCACAATATCACAGGCCAGCGCCAGATTGAAGCCGGCACCAGCAGCCACGCCGTTTACCATGGCGATGACCGGTTTGGGGCAATCATACAGAGCCTGGGCGGCCGCACCGCAGCTGGCCACAAAATCAGCCGCCTGCTGTTCATCCGTCAGCGCCTTCAAGGATGCCAAATCTCCGCCGGCGCAAAAAGCACGGCCCTGGCCGCTGAACACCAGCACACGCACCTCGTCATCGGCCGCGAGCTGCCCGATGGCCGCCGACAGCTCCTCGACCAACCCGGCAGTCAGGCTGTTCAGCGCCTCCGGTCGGTTAAGATACAGCCAACCCACACCGTTTTTCTTCTCAGTTAATACCAACATCTTAAAAACCTCCCCTTTACAAGCAACTGCTTAAATTTGCATTTTTATACATTTAATATCCAAAATTTGTTTAATACATTTGGCCTTGGTTCTGCTGATATTCAGCAAAAAGTGCCCGGCAGTCAGCGGGAGAAAGCGCCACCACCTGCAAGCCCAGCGTATCATCACCGGCCAAATAATCGTAAATAGCCTGGTCGCGGAAACCGATTTTGGCTGCATCATGCCGCGTGCCGCCAAAATACAGCAGCTTTATGTTGGCCCAAATCACGGCAGAAAGGCACATCGGGCAAGGTTCGCAGGAGGAAAAAAGCGTACAGCCGCTTAAATCATGCGTACCCAGCCGCCGGCAGGCCTCTCTGATAGCGGTGACCTCGGCATGGGCGGTGGGATCATGGTCTACCAGCACACGGTTATGTGCCGCGGCCAGCAGGTTGCCCTTGGCATCCACGATAACCGCACCAAAGGGTCCGCCATCGCCGCAGCTGCTGCCGCGCGCCCCCTCATCCAACGCCAGGCGCATCATTTTATGCACAAATTCCGCATTAAAATCCATAAGCAACACTCCTAATCGTCAACCGGAAATGAGGGCGTCTGCCTGATTTCCTGCAAAAGACGGCGAATTTGCTGATGATATTGCTCCTCGGCATAGACCGCCCCCCAACCCTGCCGGATCTGGAACAGATCGCCGTATGCGTTGGAATCATTGGACAGAATGAGCGCAGGAATCTTGTGATCATCCAGCACCTGCCGCAAAATGTCTGCCTCGAAGGCGTTTTCCAGATAATCCACACGCTGCTTGTTGGGTGATACGAAAAACATTTTTGGCCCTCTCTTTTATTGGTTATTGTCCTGCATCATCTCCGCCGAAAGCTGGGGGCAGGCCTGCATCAGGCTGATTTGCCCGGCCGCCAACCGCTGTTTTTGCTGCCGCGTCAGGCGTTTGATGTAGGCTTCCGCACGGCGGGCCAGACGGGGCGTGGGCAGCTGCTGCCGCCAAACCAGGCGCACCGGCAGACGTGAACGGGTGTATTTGGCACCCAAACCGGCATTATGGCAGGCCACGCGGGCCTCAACATCCAGCGCAAAACCGGTGTATAAGCTGCCGTCGGCACATTCCAGCATATAAACATAGGCCATGGGGTTAAATTCGCTCGAACAGCTCTCTGCCTACGCCGCACAGGGGGCAGCGATAATTCTCATCCAAATCACCTTGCACCGTGTGGCCGCAAATTGTGCAGCGCCAGGTCGGCTCATCACCGGCGGCAGGCTCGGCAGCCTTAACCTCGGTCTGAGGCACGGGCTCTGCTGTGGTCTGCGGCTGACGCTTGCGGTTAAGATAATCGGCGTAAATAAGCGGCTGCAAATCATCACACAGAGCGCCCTCGGTCACCTCAATCACAAAAATGGTGTGAGAGCCAACCGTTTGCTGCTCGATGACCGTGCCCTCTAACCAGCCGCAAAAGCCGCTGCCGGTGTAATACGGCAGGCCGCTGGCGCTGATTTGGGGCGGGAAGACGGCAAATTTATCAACATTACGGCCTGATTGCATACCGAAATTGGTGATGATCTGCGGATCATAATTCTGCGAGAGAATGCTGAGCGCGATTTTGCCGGATTTTTTAACCAGCTCGGTAGTGAAGTTGTCATTGTTCAGGCTAAGCGCCACCGTCTGCTTGGGAGCGGCGTTTACCTGCATCACCGCATCGGCAATCTGACCGTTCATACGGCCCTCGAAGGTGGTGGTGACCACATACAGGCCGTAACTTAGCTTATGCAGAACTTTTCTGTCCATTATTCTTCATCTCCTCTCTGCAAAATATACATTATCTATACATTTTTTATCTGTTTTCAGCCTCATGCTGCAAGGCACGGTAACCGATGTCGCGGCGGCTGAAACAGCTGTCGTAATGAATTTTATCCACCATTTGATAAGCACGGTCGATAGCGGTGCGGATATTTTCTCCGCGGGCGGTAACACCCAGCACACGGCCGCCGTTGGCCACGATCTGCTGGCCTGCAAAAGCGGTGCCGGCGTGGAAAACCACGGTATCCTCGCTCTCTTCATCCAAACCGGTGATAAGCTGGCCCTTGGCATACTTGCCCGGATAACCGCCGGAAGCCACTACTACGCAAACCGCAGGGTCATCATACCATTCCAGCTCAACCTCGGCCAGACGATTCTCGATAACGGCCAGCATAACCTCTACCAAATCGGATTTCAGGCGCATCAAAACAGCCTGGGTTTCGGGGTCTCCGAAGCGGGCGTTGAATTCCAGCACCTTAATACCGCCCTTGGTGAGCATAAGCCCAGCGTAAAGCACACCTTTATACAGGCGGCCCTCGGCGGCCATGCCGTCAACCGTGCGCTGCAAAACCTCTCGCTGCACAAAATCGGCCATCTCGGCAGTATAAACGGGGGCAGGGGAATACGCACCCATACCGCCGGTGTTGGGGCCTTGGTCGCCATCGAAAGCACGCTTGTGGTCCTGCGCCGAAACCATGGGGAGCACGGTGTGACCGTCGCTGAAAGCCAGCACGCTGACTTCCTCGCCGTCCAAAAACTCCTCGATGACCACCTTGGAGCCGGCGTCACCAAAGGCGTTGCCGGACAGCATATCCTCGACGGCGCTTACGGCCTCATCCAGAGTCATGGCGACTACCACGCCTTTGCCGGCAGCCAGACCGTCGGCCTTGATAACGATGGGCGCACCCTGCTCTTTAACATAGGCAAGGGCGGCATCCTTATCACTGAATGTTGCATATTTAGCCGTGGGGACATTATATTTATACATAATCTGCTTGGCCAGATCCTTGCTGCCCTCAATCAGCGCGGCACGCTGGCTGGGGCCAAAAATCTTCAAACCGGCCTGCTCAAATTTATCTACGATACCGGCGGCCAGGGGGGCCTCCGGGCCGACCACCGTCAAATCAATCTGCTCGGCCTGAGCAAATTCCAGCAGGGTATCAACATCCTCGGCCGGAATATTCACGCAATCAGCCAAATCCGCAATACCGGCGTTGCCCGGTGCGCAGTAAATCTGCTCTGCCTTGGGGCTTTGGGCCAGCTTCCACACAATAGCGTGCTCCCGGCCGCCGCCGCCGACTACCAAAATCTTCATGCTTATCACCTCATACAGCGCAATAATTTTTAATAATGGAAATGACGAACACCGGTGAATACCATGGCGATACCGGCCTCATCCGCAGCAGCGATGGAGTTGGCATCATAGATGGAGCCGCCCGGCTGGATGATTGCCGAAACGCCACGCTTGGCGCAGGCATCCACAGTATCACGGAAGGTAAAGAAAGCGTCTGCCGCCAAAACGGCACCGAAGCTGCGATGTTCGGCTACATTAAAGGCCATTTCAATCGAACCGATACGGCTCATCTGGCCGGCACCGACACCAACCACCTGATAATTGTTGGCCAGAACCACAGCGTTGGATTTAACGTGCTTGGCCACCGTCATGGCGAAGCGCATCTGGTCGATCTCCTCGGCGGTGGGCTGACGCTTGCTGACCACGGTAAACTCCTCATCAGCGGGACGCAGCATATCAGTCTCCTGTACCAGCAGGCCGCCGTTTACGGGATAGAATGTCATGCGGGGGGCGGCAGGGGTCAGTTTGCCGTCCTTGCTGACTTTGAGCAGGCGCAGATTGGGTTTAACCTTCAAAATCCCCAGCGCCTCGGGGGTGTAACCGGGGGCAATTACGCCCTCTAAGAAATGCTTGGTGATTTCACGGGCAGTTGCGGCATCAACCTCTCGGTTCAGGGCCACAATGCCGCCGTAAGCAGCCAGAGTATCGCCATCATAGGCACGCTTATAGGCAGTACAGATGTCATCGGCCACGGCCATGCCGCAGGGGTTGGTGTGTTTGATGATGGTGGCAGCGGGCTGCTCAAACTCACGCACCAGTTCCAGCGCGGCATCAAAGTCCAGCGTGTTGTTATAGGAAAGTGCCTGACCGCCCAACTGCTCGGCGCTGCCCACGCCTACCTCATCCTCGCCGAA
Source organism: Bacillota bacterium (assembly GCA_017397935.1). Taxonomy (GTDB): domain Bacteria; phylum Bacillota; class Dehalobacteriia; order UBA4068; family UBA4997; genus Avidehalobacter. Next base: position 20,969 of record JAFQHN010000026.1, on the reverse strand, counting down.
GCGGGTATAGAAATAGGCCTTTTGCTGGGCGTTTTCGCCGTAACGCAGGGGCATTTTCTTCTCACCCAGCAGCAGGAACTGATCAGGGAACTTCTCGGCGGTGCCGGTAATGCTCTGCAAATAAGTGGAGATGAAGGTATCATACTCGGCAGTATGGCGGAAAGCAGCCGCCGCCAGCTCCAAGCGGTACGCCTCATCCAGCGTGCCATCGGTCATCTTGGCAATAACCTCGGGATATTTGGCAGGATTGGTAACGATGGTTACATATTTGTTATTTTTGGCGGCAGCGCGCACCATAGACGGGCCGCCGATGTCGATATTCTCAATCGCCTCGGCCAAATCCACGCCGGGTTTTTCGATGGTCTGGCGGAAGGGGTACAGGTTTACGGCCACCAAATCAATCAGAGTGATGTTGTGCTCCTCCAACTGGCGCAGATGGTCGGGCGTACGCATAGCCAAAATGCCGCCGTGGATGTAAGGGTTCAGCGTTTTTACACGGCCGTCCAAAATCTCGGGGAAACCGGTGACCTCGCTGACATAAGTAACAGGGATACCGGCATCGGCAATCGCCTTATAGGTGCCGCCGGTGGAAACAATCTCAAAATCCAATTCTACCAGCGCTTTGGCAAACTCCAACACGCCGGTTTTGTCCGATACACTAATCAAAGCTCTTCTGGAAGCCATAATTTATCCTGCCTTTCGCTTACATTGTTTTGAATTGTTTTGATTTTTTGTATTTTTATTAGCCGCCCAGCAAAAAGTCCAGCACATTCATGCCGGTGCCGGATTGCTCTCGGTAAAGCTCGGTATAGCCGCAATCATGGCAGCTTACCGTGATAAATTTCTTATTCTGCACATCAAACATCTGCGCCAATGCGCCGCCGGTTGCCCGAAACTGGTCGGTATCAAAGGAACGGCAGCCGCACTTGGGGCAGACATACTGTTGTTTTTCCATAAAATGTACCTCCTCGGTCAAGGTATCAGTCAGAGATACGGACTTTGCGGCCTTCCACCGTCAGTTTACCCTCAGCCAGCAGTTTAAGTGCCAGGGGATAAATGATATGCTCCTGCTGCAAGATACGGGCGGTGAGGGTTTCTTCATCGTCGTCATCCAGCACGGGCACGGGGGCCTGCAAGATAATGGGGCCGCTGTCCAGGCCTTCATCCACAAAATGTACCGTACAGCCGGCCACCTTTACGCCGTACTCAAACGCCTGACGCTGACCGTGCAGGCCGGGAAAGGCGGGCAGCAGCGCCGGGTGAATGTTAAGCACACGGCCGGGGAAGGCATCCAGCAGGGTTTTGGTAACGATACGCAGATAACCGGCCAAAGCCACCGCCTCGGCACCGGCCAGAGTGAGCAGCTTTACCACCCGGGCATCGTATTCTTCCCGGGTGGCATAATCCTTGGGCAGCACCACCGCCGTCATAATGCCGGCCTGTTCAGCACGTGTCAGCGCATAGGCATCGGGCTTATCACTAAGCACCATTACAATTTCTACCGGCAGCAGACCGGCCGCCGCCTCATCAATAATGGCCTGCAAATTGGAGCCGCTGCCGCTGGCCAACACGCCGATTTTCAACTTCTGCATTACAAAACCCCACTCTCAAATTTATATTTTAATGTTACTTGATTTTTAGTCGATAACTACGCCTTCCATACCCTCGGCGCGTTCAATCATCTTACCGATTACCTTGCCGTCGGGGCAGGCAGCCAGCACTTTGTCAACATCGGCGGCGTCAACCATAATAACATAACCGATGCCCATATTGAAAACGCGGTACATCTCGTTATCGGCAATCTCGCCCAGGCGCTGAATCAGCTTGAAGATGGCAGGGCGTTCCCAAGCGGTGCTGTCAATCTGCGCGGTAAGGTTTTTGGCATAAACACGGGGCAGGTTTTCCAGCAGGCCGCCGCCGGTGATATGGCACATACCCTTGATGTCTACCCGGTCTACCAGCGGCAGAACATCTTTGACATAAATGCGGGTGGGGACAAGCATAGCCTCGCCCACCGTCATGCCCAATTCCTCAACATAGGTGTCGGCGTTAAGTTCGCCCTCCAACAATACACGACGGGCCAGAGAGAAGCCGTTGCTGTGCAGGCCGGTGGAAGGCAGACCGATCAGCACATCACCGGCAGCAACTTTCTCACCGGTCAAAATCTTGCTTTTATCAGCCACGCCCACGGCAAAGCCGGCAATATCGTACTCATCCACGGGATAAAAACCGGGCATCTCGGCAGTTTCGCCGCCGATAAGCGAGCAGTTGGACTGTTTGCAGCCTTCGGCCACACCCTTTACGATGTCAGCCACACGGTCGGGGAAGAGCTTGCCCACCGCGATGTAATCAAGGAAGAACAGCGGCTCGGCGCCCTGCACCAGAATATCGTTTACACACATGGCAACGGCGTCGATACCGATGGTGTCATGCTTGTCCAAAATCTGAGCAACACGCAGCTTGGTGCCCACACCATCTGTACCGGAGAGCAGCACGGGTTCCTTATATTTGCTGATGTCCAGCTGGAACAGGCCGGCAAAGCTGCCCAAATCGGTCAGAACCTCGGGGCGGTAAGTGCTTTGCACAAAACCTTTCATTTTTTCTACGGCCAGATTACCGGCATCAATATCTACACCGGCGTCTTTATAGGAAATTGCCATTTCTCAAACCGTCCTTTCTGTTGTTAAAGTTCTGTTGTTAAAGTTCTGTTATCTAAAATTTTATTTTAACAGGGGGCATCAAAAGATACCGGCCCGTTTATAAACATAATCAATGTGGCGCAGGTAATACTCATAATCGAACAGCGCATCCAGCTCCTCGGGCAGGATAAAGGCCATGATCTCATCATCCTGCATCAGCTGATAAGCAAAGTCTGTCTGCTGATTGAAGGAATCCATGGCGTTGCGCTGCACCATAAGATAAGCCTGTTTGCGGGGGACTCCCCTCTCCATCAGCTTCATCAACACCCGCTGAGAGAAGATGAGGCCGCGTGTCATATCCAGATTATTCTCCATTTGCTCGTGGTTGACCTGCATACGCTTTAAGGTATCAATCATCTGCTGCAACATAAAATCAGCCAACAGGCAGCTGTCCTGAATGATAATACGCTCGGTGGAGGAATGAGTTAAATCACGCTCATCCCAGAGGGCAACGTCCTCCAGTGCGGCCAGGGCATTGGCCCGAAGCACCCGTGCCAGACCGCTGATACGCTCGGTCTTAACGGGGTTTACCTTATGCGGCAGCGCCGATGCGCCGATCATGCCCGCCTCCAAGGGCTCGTAGATCTCACGGATCTCGGAGCGCTCTAAGGTGCGGATGTCAACAGCGAATTTGTCCAGCGTGGAGCCCAGAATGGCCAGCGTCATCAGCAGCTCGGCGTGACGATCCCGCTGCAAAATCTGAGAGGAGGCAGTGGCCTGCTTCAAATCCAGACGGCGGCAGACGTGCTCCTCGACAAAAGGCTCGATATGGGCATAAAGGCCGGTTACACCGGAGACCTTGCCCACCGCCACCGCTTGCCGTGCCTGCTGCATACGGGCAATGGTGCGGTCAATCTCGGCCACCCAGACAACCATCTTCATACCAAAACTCATCGGTTCGGCGTGGATACCGTGCGTACGGCCCACCATCAGGGTGTATTTGTGCTTTTTGGCCAGCTCAGCCAGAATATCACGCAGCTGGTAAAGCTTGCCGATAATCAAATCCACCGCCTGCGTCATCTGCACCGCCATGGCCGTATCCACAATATCAGAGGCTGTCATGCCCCAATGCAGATGTTTGGCCAAATCCGGCCCCACCTGTTCGGCCACGGTTTCCAGAAAGGCGGCCACATCGTGCTTGACTACCTCTTCAATCTCATTCACCCGCTGCAAACCAACGCTGGCACGCTCTACGATTTCTTTATACTCTTTATCACTAAGCCGGCCGCTGTCCTTCATCGCCTCGCATGCGTAAAGCTCTACCTGCAACATCTGCTGCAAGTGGTTATCATCCGACCATATCTTCTCCATCTCCGGCAATCTATATCGAGCAATCACCGTTCCACCCCATCTCCCACAAAGTCTTGAAAATTATTTCTGCGCCAGATAAGCTTCTACGCCCAGCTGCTGCAATTTGGCATCCTTGGCCTCAACACCGGCCAGCAGACCGGCCTTGAATTCCACCAGCTTGTCCAGCAGGGCAGGCTCGCCCACAGCCAAAATCTGGGCAGCCAGAATACCGGCATTACGGGCGCCGTCGATGGCTACGGTGGCGACAGGGATACCGGCAGGCATCTGCACCATGGCCAGCAGCGCATCAAAGCCGACCAGCGCACCGGATTTAATGGGCACGGCAATTACCGGCAGCGGAGTTTCCGCGGCGATAACACCGGCCAGATGGGCAGCGCCGCCTGCACCGGCAATAATCACACCGAAGCCTGCGTCTGCGGCACCTGCGGCCAGAGCGGCAGTTTTGGCGGGCGCACGGTGGGCCGAGGAAATACGAACCTCATAAGCCACACCCAGCTCATCCAGCACCTTACAGGCGTTTTGCATAACGGGCAGGTCAGAATCGCTGCCCATAACGATCAGAACTTTCTTCATTTGGGTTTCCTCCCTATATTCAAGCGTTATATACGCCTTAAATTCCTGATTAGATTTCCAGAATTTTCGCTACGATGGCAGGCATTTCGGCCACATCCACCACGGTGTTGTGCAGAATCGGTTTCTGTTCAACATCAGCCAGCGCGCGGTGTACCGGCTGCTTGATAACATCGGCCAGCTGCTGTAAAACCGCATTTTCAGCGGCATCCTCGGCAGTTTCCTCACCGAGGGCGGCCAATACCGCACGGCCGAACTTAAACGGGCTGGCGGTGGAGGCTACCACCACGGGGGTGGTATCGCCGGTTTTGGCTGCGTAATCCTCATATACGGCGACGGCCACGGCGGTGTGCGGGTCCAGCGCGTAATGCTGCTCGGTAAAATATTTTTTGATGGTGGCAGCCACCCGCTCTTCATCAGCCCAACCGCCGCTCATCAGCTGCTGCCAACGCTCTTTGGCGGCCTCATCGGCGGTGAATACACCATCGGCATCCAGCGCAGCATAAGCGGCCGAGAGTTTTTCGGCATCGTTGCCCGTCATGGCAAAGTAAAAACGCTCAAAGTTGCTGCTGATGAGGATATCCATGCTGGGACTGGTGGTTTTTACAAACTCACGGCGGCGGTCATAAACGCCGGTTTCCAGCACATCGGCCAGCACCTTGTTGCTGTTGCTGGCGCAAACCAGATGTTTGATCGGCAGGCCCATTTCCCGGGCATAATAAGCGGCCAGAATGTTGCCGAAGTTGCCGGTGGGCACCACCACATTAAATTCCTCGCCGGGCTTTACGCTCTGCTGACGCAGCAGCTCGGCATAACTCCAAAAATAGTAAATGATCTGCGGACACAGGCGGCCCCAGTTGATGGAATTGGCCGAGGAAAACTCCTTGCCGGCCGCAGCCATACGCTCGGCCACCGCAGTATCACCGAAAATTTGCTTAACACCTGTCTGGCAGTTATCAAAATTGCCGCGCACCGCCACCACATTGGTATTTTCGCCGTCGGTGGTGGCCATCTGCAAATACTGGGCACGGCTTACGCCGCCGTCGGGATAAAAGCAGATAACCTTGATGCCGGGCACATTTTTGAAGCCTTCCAGCGCAGCCTTGCCGGTATCGCCGGAGGTTGCCACCAGAATATCCACCTCGCTGCCGCCGCCTTCCAGCTTTACGGCCTCGGTCAGCAGGCGGGGCAGAATTTGCAGCGCCATATCCTTAAACGCCGCCGTGGGGCCGTGCCAAAGCTCCAGAATATGCAAACCGTCGGCCAGCTTTTGCAGGGGTACGATTTTTTCATCGGCAAAATTGCTGCCGTAAGACGCCTTAACAATCTCCGCCAGACGCTCAGGGGAATAATCCGTGAGGAACAGGCCCAAAACCTGCTCGGCCAGCGTTTGATAACTCATAGCGGCCAACTCATCCCAGGTGAAGTTAAATTTGGGCAGTTCCTGCGGCACAAAAAGGCCGCCGCCGGGCACCATACCGGTGCGGATAGCTGCTGCACTGCTTATCGGCTGATAATTGCCGCGGGTGCTGATATATTGCATGGGTTTCACCTCATAATCAAAATTATTTTGCGGTTTTGCCGCGCACAAACGGTTGATGGGCTGACCCAGACGCCGAAAACGGTTTTCATACTCCGTCATGCGGTCTTCGGCAGCAGCCTCCTGCGGATAATTATAGTCAACATCGTGCAAACGCCAACCGCAGGCCAACAATCTGTCGGCCGAAAAATCAAACAGGGGGCGGTTATCGGTTTTGAACCAAATCTCGCCGTGGTGCGCCAAAATCTGCGCGTACACCGCCAGAAACTTATCGTATGTCAAACGGCGCTTGGCGTGCCGCTTCTTCGGCCAGGGGTCAGAGAAGTTAAGGTAGATACGGTCAAGCTCACCGGGGGCAAAGCTTTCGGTCAGCTTTTGGGCATCCTGCCAGAGAAAGGCCAGATTAGCCGCCCCATTCTCACGGTATTTATCCACCGCCGCAGAAAGCACGCCATCCACAACCTCTAAGCCGATGATATTCATATCGGGGCAGCTTTTGGCTAAATCATTACAAAAGCGCCCTCTGCCGCAGCCGATTTCCAGACAAAGCCTGGTGGCCTTGCTGCCCTTGGCCGCAAAAAATTCCCGCCAATGCCCGGCCGGCGCAGTGTCCGGATTAAGCACAAGCTGCGGTTCTGCCAGCAGTTTTTCCCGACTGCCGGCCACATATCGCAAACGCATAAATTGCCAATTCCTTTACCAAAAAATTTTTGTTATTAAAGCGGCCTGCATAAAAAATTAAAATATAAAATTAAAATAAAAAATTAAAAATGGCCGCTGCAATTAAGGCAAGCCCCAAAGGGGCCCACCGTTATACATCGGCCAGCAATTTATCAATTTCTCGGTCAACATCGCTCTTGGAAAGACCGTATTCTCTTTCCAGACGCAGCGCGATAGATTCGGCCCAGAAGGAGAGCTTTTCAGCGTACTTCTTAAACTTTTTGGCGTTAACATCCTTCTGCTTGCCGCGGTCAATGGCGTTGGCAGCCACCACGGTAGAGATTGCCGCCGCTTTGATCATGGTATCGCGGTCATAGGATTTGAAGTTGGCCATAAACTCGGCCAGCACTTGTCTATAATATGCAGAAAATTCGGCAAACGAAATATCCTCTTTCATCTGCAAATATTCACAGAGCTTGGCAAATAAAGTTTCCATAAAATTCATTCTCCCTTCAATTTCGGTTTGCCAAAACCGATAAGCCCAGCAAGCCTGTAAGCCGGGTTCTGTCGTGAACGGACATCTATCTGGTGCGGCTGTTGCCAGCCGCCTCTTGCGGCCCTTTTCAGGAACAAGACGGGCAGCCTTATGCGTTCCCTTTTTGGCCTTGCTTCGGGTGGGGTTTGCCTAGCCAGACGGTCTCCCGCCTGCTGGTGCGCTCTTACCGCACCGTTCCATCCTTGCCGGCGCCGAAGCGCTTAGGCGGTTTGTTTCTGTGGCACTTTCCTTAAAATCACTTTCACCGGCCGTTAGCCGGCACCCTGCCCTATGAAGCCCGGACTTTCCTCAGAGTGAGCCTTTTGGGATTTCTCTCCGCGTCCGTTTAGCTTACTCGGCTTATTTTTTGGCAAAAGTCAATAAAAGCCAACAATAACAGTTTAATTCTATTGACATTTTATTATAGCATTTTTCTGCCGTATATGCAATTATTTTTACACAATAAAACCGCCCCGAATTATCACGGCAGGCGGTTTTGATAACATTTTTTGAGATTATTTTTTAATATTTGCGGCCCTCTTTATCCCGAAACTGCCAGGCGTCCTGTTCATCGGCAAAATGCACCGTCAAATCCGGCAGTTTTTGCTGCAAAATTCGGCCAAGGCGGCGGATACCGATGACCTCGGTGGCAAAATGCGTGCCGTCCAGCAGGGCAAAATCGGCGTGTGCCGCCTGAAATCCCTCGTGGTGTTTAGGGTCGGCCGAAAGCAGAGCATCACAACCGGCTGCGGCTGCCTTGGGCCAGAAATCCATACCCGCACCGCCGCAAACGGCCAGCTTACGGTAAGTTTTGTTGTCATCCAAGCCTGCCGCGCGGAGAACCGGCAAACCCAGCGCCGCACAGACAGTTTTGGTCAAATCCGCCGCCGACAAAGCAGACGGAAATTCGCCGCATAGCAGCAAAATTTCATCCTCCTGCGGCGTGCAGATGGGCGTGATATTCTGCAAACCCAGCGCCTCGGCCAGCGTATAATTTATGCCGCCCAGGGCGTTATCCCAGTTGGTGTGACAAGCCACAGCAGCCATTTTCTTCTGTGCCAGGGCCAAAATCATATCGCCCTCATAGCGGCCGGCCAGCACCTGCTTCTGCGCCGCAAAAATAAACGGGTGGTGCGTGATAATCAAGCCGCAGCCGGCCTGCTCGGCCTGCCGAAGTACGCTGTCCGTCAAATCCAGCGCCACCATTACCGAGGCGCACTCGGCCCCTGCATCCCCCAGCAGCAAACCGGGGTTGTCCCATGGGGCGGCCAGAGATTTCGGCGCAAACTCCTCCAACGCATGGCAAATATCAGCAATTTTCAGCATATTTTTACCTCATCCATATCTAATCAAGCGAAGTTATTCAAGCTCGGCAATCACCTTGGCGATACGGGAAATTTCCTGCTCCAACTGTTCTTTGCGGCGTCGGGAATCGGGGCTGTTGTTGTCGGCCATCGCATCCAACAGGCGGGTCAAATCTCGCTCTCTGAGGCTCAGAAAATCTTTCAGCAGGGGGTGGCCGTTGGCCAGCAGCAGCGGCCCGAACTCGGCATCCAAATCAGTCAGCTGCATTTCTCCCGGCTCGGCCACGATAATTTCATAATAGAAGCCGTCGTCCTCGGCCAAATCCTCGGCCACCAGCTTAAAGCCGTTATCTACCAGAAAATGCCGCACCGCCGCCACATTACGCTGCGGCTGCAACACCAACCGCTTGGCCGCCTTGGCCTGCGCCATGCCTGCCGTCAGAATATCGGTGATGGCCATACCGCCCATGCCGGCAATACAGATGACCTCTGCCTCTCCGGGGGCCAGCACCGAAAGACCGTCACCCAGACGCAGACTCACCTGATTTTCCAGCGAGAGCAGACCGACCAGCTGTTCGGCCGAGGCCAGAGGGCCTTTACCTCTGTCCGAAGCAATAACCTGCGGCGAAATATCATTTACCGCCAAATAAACAGGCAAATAACCGTGGTCGGTGCCGATATCCGCCACCCTTAAACCGACAGGGATATACCGCGCCACCGCCTGCAAGCGGTTAGAAAGTTTGATTCGCATAAAACACACCACCTTGATCACAACGGGTTTTTACCAAAATAAAAATACAACTACTATAAATACAACTATTTTTACCAAAAAACTGCGTTTTCCTGCTGAATTTACCGAATAATTTAACCAAAATTTGTTAAATTATTACTGTTATCACCACCGCCTGCCCATAAAAAAGGCCGGAGGCGAACCCCCGGCGCTTTCAGCTTGATATTTAGCTATCTATTTAGCGTATTTCTGTTCCAGGAAGGGTTTGGCAACCTGCGGGAACATGATATACAGCAGCAAATCCTCATCGGTCTTGGCCAAATCACCGATTTCCTTGCGGGCATCATCCAGATAAGGCGGCAAATCATCAGCAGGGCGGTGGGTAATGCTGGGCAAATCACCGATAATCTGCTTTTTGATGGCCTCATCCATCGGGGCAGGCGGCTGACCGTACTGGCCCTGGAAGTAACCCTTAACCTCGTTGGTAACCATCTTGTAACGGCCGCCGGCCAAAACATTCATCAAGGCCTGAGAGCCGACGATCTGGCTGCTGGGGGTAACCAGCGGCGGATAACCCATATCCTTGCGCACACGGGGAACCTCGGCCATAACCTCATCAATGCGGTCAAGGGCGTTGGCGGCCTTCAACTGAGAGAGGAAGTTGCTCATCATACCGCCGGGGATCTGACTGGACAGTACAGTCGGGTCTACACCGGGGTTGGAGATGTCATATTCGGCGTAATGGGTGCGGATCTCCTTAACCTTGGGGGCGATGGCCAGCAGCTGATCCAGCTGAATACCGGTATCATAAGGAGTGCCCTGCAATACCGAAACCATAACCTCATCAGCCGGCTGGGCAGTACCCATGGCCAGCGGACTCATCGAGCAGTCAACCACATCACAGCCGGCCTCAATAGCCTTCATGTAGCTCATCGAAGCCATACCGGTGGTGTAATGACAATGCAGCTGCACCATCAGGCCAACCTCATCCTTGATGGCCTTTACCAAATCATAAGCGGCGTAGGGGTAAATCAAACCGGTCATATCCTTGATACAGATACTGTCGGCGCCCATGGCTTTCAGCTTTTTGGCCAGCTCCACAAAGTGGGCGGCGTTATGTACGGGGCTGTTGGTGTAAGATACCGCAACCTGGGCATGGCCGCCGTACTTTTTGGTGGCGCGAACGGCGCTTTCCACATTGCGCACATCGTTCAGCGCGTCGAAGATACGGATAATATCAATGCCGTTTTCGATACACTTTTTAACAAACAAATCTACAACATCATCGGAATAATGACGGTAACCCAGCAGGTTCTGGCCGCGCAGCAGCATTTGCAGCTTGGTGTTGGGGCAAGCCTTGCGGATCTTGCGCAGGCGTTCCCACGGATCCTCGTTAAGGAAGCGCATACAACTGTCAAAGGTTGCACCGCCCCAAACCTCCATGCTGTGGAAGCCGACCTTATCCAGATCAGACGCCACCGACAAAATATCATCAATATTCATTCTGGTTGCCAGCAAGCTTTGATGAGCATCACGCAGGGTGGTATCGGTAATGCCAACCTTAAACTTCTTCACAGGCACATTCTGCGGAGCCTGAGGCTTTGCAGCCGGAGCAGCAGGCGCCGGTGCGGGGGCGGATTCTCCGCCAAACAGTTTTTTGAACAAACCAGCCATGTTATCCTCCTGTAATTTAAGTAATTTAACCAATAATTTAAGTTATATTTTGTTTATTATAGCAAAAATGCCGGCAGTATTTCAACCGCTTTTCGGTGGTTTTTATACTGTCGGACAATTTTGTTCGGACAATTTTGTCTACTAATCTTCGGAACACCCGGTTTTTTGGGCGTTTAATTTCTCTTGCAGAGCCTCGGCCACGCAAGGGGAGATGATGCCGTCCGGCACATAACCCAGCTCGCTGAAATTTTTGACGATGCTGGAGCTTACGAACTGATACTCCGGCGCGGTCATCAAAAACAGCGAATCAATCTCCGGCGCCACATTTTTGTTCATCAGCGCCAGTTGAAATTCCTTCTCAAAGTCGGCCATCGCCCGAAGCCCACGGATGATGGCCACCGCGCCTTCATTGCGGCAAAATTCCACCAGCAGACCGCTGAACGGCTTAACCTCCACATTGGGCAGGTGCGCCACGGCTTTGCGGGCAATCTCGCAGCGTTCTTCGGCATCGAAGAAGGTATTTTTGTAGTTATCCTCGGCCACCGCCAAAATCAGCTTATCAAAAAGGCGGCAGGCACGGTCCAGAATATCAATGTGCCCCAGAGTGATGGGGTCAAAGGTTCCGGCGTAAACGGCAATTTTCATGCAGAAAAATCTCCTGTAAAATTTTAACTGAAAAAAATCAGGCGGGCTATTGTTTATCATCCAGCAGGGCCTGCCATTTTTGCGGGTTTTCCGTCAAATCACGGCACATCTGGCCCAAACGCCGCACATCCTGCTCATACGCCTCTTTTTTGGAGGCATCATAGATGAGGGCCGCCGGGTGATACAGCGGATACACCCACACATTATGAGTGCGCCAATAAAACACCTGCCCGTGATAACGGCCGACGGCGGCGGAGCCTCCCATAACATAGCTAAGCGGCACACCGCCCAGCGTTACCAGCAGCTTGGGGGCCAGCAGGCGCAGTTCCAGTTCCAGCCACGGGGAGCAGGTTTTGATTTCCTCGGCGGTGGGCTTGCGATTGGCATAATCACCGTAAATACCCCGATTGGAAGGGCGTGTGGGGCGGCATTTTACCACATTGCTGATGTAAACTTCCTCTCGCTTTAACTCGGCCAGCCGCAGAAAATCATCAAGGATACCGCCGGCCTGCCCGCAAAACGGACGGCCCTCCTGGTCCTCGCGTCCGCCGGGTGCCTCGCCCAGCATAAATATCATCGGATTCTCACGGTACTCGCCGGCCACAGCCTGAGTACGGGTTTCACACAATCCGCAGCGCCTGCATTTTTTTAAGGCTGCCAACCAAGTGGGGAAATCCAACGGTTGCTTATCGGCCATCATTCCCCACCTCCTTAAAAAATTTATGCGGCAAAAAAGCTTTTATGCTTAATCAGTCTGTAATCAGTCCTCGTAGTTGGGGTCAACAGCTACGGGAGTCGGCTCGCCGCCGGTCAGTTTAGCTGCGGTTTCTTCGGGGAAGATGGTGGCACGAACACGCATCGGCAGAGCAAAGATGTTGATGAAACCGCCGGCATCGGACTGGTCATAAACATCATCGGCATCGAAGGTAGCAAAGTCCTGGCTATACAGGGAATAGGGGCTGGTGGTGCCGGCAGCGGTAATGTTGCCCTTATACAGTTTCAGGCGGACAGTACCGGTAACGGTGCGCTGGGTGCTGTCAACAAAAGCATCCATAGCCTCACGCAGGGGAGAGAACCAAACGCCGTCGTAAACCATCTCGGCATAACGCAGGGCCATCTGTTCCTTGTAATGATAGGTTACACGGTCCAGGCACAGCTCTTCCAGCTTCTGGTGTGCATAGTACAGAATGGTGCCGCCGGGGGTTTCATATACACCGCGGGACTTCATGCCAACCAGACGGTTTTCTACCATATCCACAATGCCCACGCCGTTGGCAGCGCCCTTGGCGTTCAGGTAATCAATCAAAGCGGCAGGGCCAAACTCCTGGCCGTCTACCTTAACAGGAACACCCTGAACAAACTCGATCTCGATGTAAGTGGGGGTATCGGGAGCCTGCTCCGGCGGGGTGCAGATCATCAGCATTTCATCCTTGGGCTCGTTGGCAGGGTCTTCCAGATCCATACCCTCATGGCTCAGATGCCACAGGTTGCGGTCCATGGAGTAATTGGTCTTTTTGGTAACGGTCAGCGGAACATTGTGGGCCTCGGCATAGTCAACTGCCTGCTCACGGGACTGAATATCCCACTCACGCCAGGGAGCGATGATCTTCAAATCGGGGGCCAGAGCCTTTACTGCGGCCTCAAAACGAACCTGGTCATTACCCTTGCCGGTGGCGCCGTGAGCAATAGCAACCGCACCCTCTTTGCGGGCAATTTCTACCAGACGGCGGGCAATCAGCGGACGGGCAAAGGAAGTACCCAGCAGATATTTGCCCTCATAAACAGCGCCGGCCTTCATGGTGGGGTAAATGTAATCGGTTACAAACTCATCACGCAGGTCCTCAATATACAGCTTTACGGCGCCGGTTTTGATGGCCTTTTCTTTCAGCGGCGCCAACTCCTCGCCCTGACCAACGTCAGCGCTCATAGCAATAACATCGTAGCCGTAATTTTCTTTCAGCCACGGAATAATAATCGAAGTGTCCAAACCGCCGGAATATGCCAGCACTACTTTGGGATTTTTAGTCATTTTAACATCTCTCCTTAAAAATTACATTATGTTATATTCTTAAAAATTTTTATAGCGTTAATAATATCCTTAACATTTAATTTTACACCACTTGCGCCCACTCTGCAAGCTGAGAGCGCAATATTTTGTAAAATTAAGTTGATTATTTGCGAAAAATGCCGTTTATTCGGCGTCTTGCAGCAGCAAAGCCATTACTGCCATCTGAGCATACAGGCGGTTTTCGGCCTCATCAAAAATTTCGGGGTGGCTCTCAAAAACCTCCTCGGTAATTTCCTCACCACGGTGGGCAGGCAGACAATGCAGCACCATGGCGTCGGGCTTGGCCACGCTCATCACGGCGTCATTCACCTGATAAACACCGGCAAAAACGGCCTCACGCTCGGCCTTTTCACCCTCCTGGCCCATAGATGCCCAAACGTCGGTGTAGATAACATCGGCATCTTGGCAGGCAATCAGCGGGTCTTGCATAACCTCAACGCTGCCGCCGGTAAGCTCGGCTGCGGCTTTGGCTGCGGCCACAATTTCCGGGTCGGGCAGGTAGCCTTCGGGGCAGGCGCAAACCACGTGCATACCCATGCGGGCACCGCCGTTCATAATCGAATGAGCCATGTTGTTGCCGTCACCCACAAAAACCATCTTCAAGCCGGCCAGTTCACCCTTATGCTCTCGGATGGTCTGCAAATCGGCCAGCACCTGGCAGGGGTGCAGCAAATCAGTCAGTCCGTTGATAACGGGAATATCGGCATATTCGGCCAGCTCGGTCACAATATCATGGCTGAATGTGCGAATCATCATGCCGTTAAGGAAGCGCGAAAGCACACGGGCAGTATCCTTGATCGGCTCACCGCGGCCAATCTGCAAATCATTGGAGGACAAAAACAATCCCTGGCCGCCCAGATAATAAATACCGGTCTCAAAGGAAACTCTGGTGCGGGTAGAGCTTTTCTCAAAAATCAGGCCCATGGTTTTGCCCTGCAAGTACGGGGTGGGGCGGCCGGCCTTATGCTCAGCCTTCAAATAATCCGCCACCTGCAAAAAATACTGCAAATCCTCGGTGGAATAATCCAGCAGCGAGAGGAAATCACGCCCGGCGTAATCCTTCTTCAAAGTCATCAATTCAGTCATATCTATACCTCCCGGAAAACACTTTCCAAAATTGTCAAAAATTCGTCCGCCTCAGCCCGGCTGATGTTAAGCGGCGGAATAAAACGCAGCACCGTGCCGGCGGTACAGTTGATAAGCAGACCTTTTTCCAGACACTTCTTCACAATATCCGCACCGGGGATGGCCAGCTGCAAACCCAGCAGCAAGCCTTGGCCGCGGACTTCCAGCAGGAAGGGGTATTTGTCGATCATCCCGGCAAATTTGGCCTTTAAGTATTCGCCGGTGGCCAGCGCCTTGCCCGGCAGATCCTCAGCCAGCATATACTCCATAACCGCCACGCCGGCCGCACAAACCAACGGATTGCCGCCAAAAGTGGAGCCGTGATCACCGGGGTTAAAGGCCGCCGCCACCTTATCGGTGGCCATAAAAGCGCCGATGGGAGCGCCGCCGCCCAGCGCCTTGGCCAGCGTAATAATATCGGGCTTAACATCTCCGTGCTGATAAGCAAACAGCTTGCCCGTGCGGCCGATACCCGTCTGTACCTCATCAAAAATCAGCAGAATATCACGCTCATCGCAAATTTTACGCAGCGCCGCCAGAAAAGCAGGCTCTGCCGGATAAACGCCGCCCTCACCCTGCACGGGTTCCAGCATAATGGCGCAGGTTTCATCGGATAACGCAGCCTCTACCGCGGCCAGATTGTTGTACTGGGCATAGACAAAACCGGGGGCCAGCGGCTCAAAACCCTTGTGCATTTTGTCCTGACCGGTAGCGGTCAGCGTCAGCAGAGTGCGCCCGTGGAAAGAGTTCTTCATGGTGATGACCTCTTTGCGCTCAGGATGTCCCTGCATAATGGCATATTTGCGTGCCAGCTTTACCGCACCCTCGTTGGCCTCGGCACCGCTGTTGCCAAAGAAAACCTTATCGAAATCGGAATTTTCCACCAGCAATTCGGCCAGCCGCACCTGCGGTTCCAGCCAATAATAATTGGAAGCGTGGATAAGAGTGGCTGCCTGTTGGGCAATGGCCTGCGCCACCGCAGGATGAGCGTGCCCCAAGGCGTTTACGGCAATACCGCCCACAAAATCCAGATATTTGTTGCCGTCGGCATCGAAAACATAAGAGCCTTCACCGCGCACCATGGCAATGGGCAGGCGGTTAAAGACATTCATACAGTATTTTTCACCTTTGGCCTTAATCTCCGCATTGTTCATATTATCAGACCTTTCGTCTTATCAAATTTTTAATTTACTTATTATAATTTACTTATTAACCACCATGGTGCCGATACCCTCGCGGGTGAAAACCTCCAACAGGATACAATGCAGCACCCGGCCGTCCAGAATATGCACGCTGCCCACGCCCTGTTTAACGGCATGAACACAGCAATCGATTTTGGGGATCATACCGCCGGCAATAACGCCCTCGGCTTTCAGGCCCTCCACCAGCCGCACCGGCAGCACGGAAATCAGCGAGGTCTTGTCCTTATAATCACGGTACAGGCCCTCAACATCGGTCAGCAGCACCAGCTTTTCGGCTTTCAGCGCCGCCGCCACCGCACCGGCAGCCAAATCGGCATTCACATTATAGCTCTCTCCCCTGGCGCCGATGGCCACCGGCGAAATTACGGGGATATAGCCCTGGTCCAGCAGAGAATTCAGCAGATCCACATTAACGCTTTCCACCTCGCCCACCATGCCAAGGTCAACCTCATGCTCGGTGCCGTCTTCTGCGGTCACCGTAGTGCGTTTTTTGTGTGCCACCAGCAGATTGGCGTCCGCACCGGAAAGGCCCACCGCCTCGCCGCCGTCCTGGTTAAGATATTTTACGATGCTGCTGTTTACCTTACCCGTCAGCACCATCTCCACCACCTGCATAGCGTCTGCATCCGTCACGCGCTGGCCGTTGATAAACTCCGATTCGATCTTCATTTTATCCAGCATATCATTGATGTCGGGGCCGCCGCCGTGGACAACCACCGGCCGCATACCCACCAGCTGCATCAGCACGATGTCTTTCAAGACAGCCTCTTTCAGTTCCTCGTTGATCATAGCGTTGCCGCCGTATTTAATAACCACCGTTTTGCCGTGGAATTTTTTAATATAGGGCAGGGCCTCCACCAGAATTGAAGCCTTGTCAATCGCCGAAAAACTCCGCATTTTTCCCGTATCTCCCTTATTGCAAAAAATATTTAAGTTTTTATTTTAGCTGCGGTAATCCGCATTGATGTTTACATACTCATGGCTAAGGTCACAGCCCCAGGAGGTCGCCTCGGCATCGCCGCTGCCCAAATCCAGCAGGATGGCGATCTCGCGCTCCTTCAAAATCGTGGCGGCAGTTTCCTCATCAAAAGCCAAACCTGCGCCGTCAGCCATCAGGGCAATCTTGCCGGCCGCACTTTCCAGCCACAAATTTACCTTGGCGGTATCAAATTGGGCACCGGAGTACCCTGCCGCACAGATAATGCGGCCCCAGTTGGCGTCCTCGCCGTAAAATGCCGCCTTTACCAGGCTGGAACCAACCACCGCCTTGGCCGCCAGACGGGCATCCGCCAGCGTGGGTGCGCCGCTTACCTTACATTCCAGCAGCTTGGTTGCGCCCTCGCCGTCATAAGCCATCAGCTTGGCCAATTTGCCGGCCACATAAGTCAGCGCCTGCACAAACTCGGCATAACCCTCGCCGCCGGCAGTAACAGCTGCGTTGCCGGCCGCACCGTTGGCCAGCGTCAGCATGGTATCATTGGTGCTGGTATCGCCGTCTACCGTCACCATATTAAAGGTGGCATCGGCGGCATCGGTCACCGCCTGCTGCAAAGCCGCTGCCTCAATCGCCAAATCGGTGGTGATGAAGCAGAGCATGGTGGCCATGTTGGGGTGGATCATACCGCTGCCCTTGGCCATGCCGCCCACCGTGATCTGTTTGCCCTGATATTCATAAGTAACGGTGCATTGTTTTTGGCAGGTGTCGGTGGTCATGATTGCGGTGGCCGCGTCGTCTGCACCATCGGCCGAAAGCCTGGCTGCACATTCGCCAATCCCCTTTTCGATAACCTCAATGGGCATCTCCACACCGATAACGCCGGTGCTGCAAACCAGCACCTCATCAGCCGCCACATTCAGCGCCGCACCAACAGCCTCGGCCATCATTTGGGCGTGTTTGGCACCCGTTTGGCCGGTACAGGCATTGGCGTTGCCGCTGTTCACCACAATGGCCTGCGCTTTGCC
Source organism: Bacillota bacterium (assembly GCA_017397935.1). Taxonomy (GTDB): domain Bacteria; phylum Bacillota; class Dehalobacteriia; order UBA4068; family UBA4997; genus Avidehalobacter. Next base: position 2,944 of record JAFQHN010000026.1, on the reverse strand, counting down.
GCCGGCGTTTACCTGACGGCACCAGCTTACCGGTGCTGCGCAGAATTTATTGGTGGTAAACACACCGCCGCATACCGCCGGCTGTTCAGAGTAAATTATTGCCAAATCCTTCTTCTCAGACTTTGCTTTGATACCGGCATGAATACCGGCCGCCAGATAACCCTTGGCCGCAGTTACGCCGCCGCAGGTTTCCTGCAAATTTGTCATATTCATCTTAGTTTCCATCTAAATATCTCCGTCTAAATATCTCCGTCTTGTATATGTCAATGTATATTTTATGTATAATTATATATTTACGGCATCATGGGTATCTGCTCCAACCCCTGCTGCTCCGGCAGGCCAAACATCAAATTCATATTCTGGATGGCTTGCCCCGCCGCACCCTTAACGATGTTATCAATGGCGGCACTTACCACCAGCAGGCCCGTTCTCTCATCCATTTTCAGGTTAATATCACAGAAATTGCTGCCGGCCACCCATTTGGTGTGCGGCCAGACATCCTGCGGCAAAAAGCGTACAAAATATTCATCCTTATACGCCGCCGTGTAGATTTCTCTGATTTTGGCCTCATCCGCCGGCTGGTTAAGCGCCACATAAATGGTGGAAAGTATGCCGCGGCTCATCGGGGTTAAATGCGGCGTAAACAGCACCGATGCCGCCTGCCCTGCCATACGGGAAAGCCCGCCCTCGATCTCGGGCGTATGGCGGTGGCCGGCCACCCCATAAGCGTTGATGCTGTCATTGGCCTCACAGAAGATCAAGTGCTTTTCAGCGTTGCGGCCCGCACCCGTGATACCGGATTTACAGTCGGCAATAACCGGGCGGCTTAAATCCGCCAGACCTGCCGCCAGCAGCGGGTACAGCGCCAACTGCACGCTGGTGGGATAACAGCCGGGGTTGCCCACCAAATCGGCACCCTTTACCTCATCACGCCAAATCTCCGGCAGGCCGTAAACCGCCTTGGGGAGCAGCTCCGGATGGGGATGCTGTTTTTTATACCATTTTTCATACACATTTTTATCGGCAAAGCGGAAGTCCGCCCCCAGGTCGATAACCTTTACACCGCGTTCCAACAGCCGGGCAGCGGTCTCGGCCGAAACACCGGCCGGCAGCGCCAAAAACGCCACATCACAATCCGCCAGCTTGTCAACATTCAGTTCCTCCACCGGCAGGTCGATCTGCTCACGGAACCACGGCGAGATCTCCTCCAACATTTTACCGGCGTTGCTGTTGCCCACCAGCGCGGCAATTTCTACCCCGGGATGGCGCAGCAGCAGACGAATGGCCTCTCCGCCGGCATAACCGGCAGCACCCACAACGGCAGCTTTAATCATCTTAATCAGCCTCCTGAACACAAACAAGGCAGAACAGCCAAAAGCCTCCACCTTGGTAATAAGTTATTTGAGATTTCGGTCAATTTACCGTTTATATGGAATATTATATACCCTGTTTTCGCAAATTGCAAGCCTTATCTTGCTATAATATGCAAAATCCGTGTATATTTTATCAGAAATTGCTTCATGACAAATATACACGGTGCAAAAAACGGCCGGCCGCATCGGCACAGCTCATAATTTTCTCCTGCTGCTCGGCAGAGAGCGTCCGCTTGGGGGCTATCAGGTGATACGGAATTTCGGGCGAATAGGTTTTGCCCAGATAAGCGGCCACCGTGCCAATCATCTGCGGGTCATCATTAAAGCCAAAGATGATCGGGGTGGCAACCTCTACGTGCACGGGAGATTCCACCAGAATTTTCAGCGATTTCAGCACCGCATCAAAACCCACGCGCATTTCCTGCCGATAATATGTCGGGTCAAAAGCAAACAAATCAAAGCGCACCGCGTCCAAATATGGCAGCAGCTCTTGCAGAGGCCGCGGATTAACAAAGCCGGCCGTCGCCAGAATATTCTGCATATCCCCCTGTTTCAGCAGCATACAGCACTGCATCACAAACTCATACCACAGCAACGGTTCGGCATAAGTGTACGCCGCGCCCACGCAGCCGTGCTGCACCAGATTGCCGCAGATATTCATAATATCAATCGGCTTTATGCTGCGCCCCAGCCCCGGTTGGGCGCCAAAGCGCTCTCGCTCTCCTCCGGGCGAAACATAATTGCAGCCGAAGCTGCCCAGTTGCAGAACCGCGCCGCCATTAGCGTGCTCGGCCAGCGGCACATTCTCTATCGGGGAAAATTGCAGCAGCGAAAGCCAGTTATAGTTGGCAGCCCACAGGCGGCCGTTTTTGCTGTATCGGGTTTGGCACCAGCCCTTCTCGCCGGGTTTCAGCTCACAAAAGCGCGGGCAAAGGTCACACCCCAGCATATCGTCAGGCAGGCGATGCCCAAAAGCCGCTTCTCCACGCGCCACCGCCGGTTTGCCTGTCATATCTCGCATAAATCTCAATCCAAATCTTCGCAAATTTTGCCGTTTATTCGGCATTATCCGTCATATTATTCGGCACATCTCCCCCAAATCCTTTTATACATTACTCAAAAGTGCATATAATAAATTCTGGCTTAGATAGCACAATCTGCTTCCCACACAACTGTATTCTTTTTTTTATACCGTAATAAAAAGTGCGTCTAATAAATTCTGGTTTATCTAATCAATCCTCCGAAACCCTTGTATTTTCAAGGAAAATCGGCATTTTAATACTTGTACCTTATGTATTTTCCCTTGTTTTTGCCCTTATGAGCCCAAACAAGGGAAACTTTTTGTTTAGGCTTCCCCGACCACCTTATCAAGCAGTCTTGCGGAAGTTCGTTTCGCTTCCCTCTTAGAGTGAGCGTAGATGTTCATTGTGGTACTTACGTCAGCGTGTCCGAGCAGTTCCTGCACATCCTTTGGTGCTGCACCGTTGGATAGCAGATTACTGGTGAATGTGTGTCTCAGCATATGAAAATGGAAATCTTCAAATCCTTCCAGTTTCTTTTTTGCCGACCTT
>JAFQHN010000025.1 GCA_017397935.1 Bacillota bacterium | reverse complement strand
TGTCCAGAGTGTGCCATCGTAATTCTGGTACGAACTCTGGTACGTAAAGTTCCGCGGAAAGCAAGTGTTCCGCGACTTCTTGAATAAATGCAACAGAATGGACAAAAACGGCAGATTTCAGACGAAAAAAGACCTGAAATCGAAAGATTTCAGGTCTTTTTGGTGGAGATAAGCGGGATCGAACCGCTGGCCTCTTGAATGCCATTCAAGCGCTCTCCCAGCTGAGCTATACCCCCAAGACAAAAATTATTATAGCATAGTGATAATAAAAAATCAAGAGTATTTTTACAATTTTTACACAAATTTTTTATTATTTACGCTGTCATCAGCTGCCAGATAACTCTAACCATAAACACCAGCAGCACTATCAAGATAATCGGCCGTGCAATTTTGGCACCGCCCTGCACAAAACAAGATGTCCCGGCCAGGCTGCCGACAATATTGAACAGACCGGCCACCAACCCCAGCATCAACACCACCTTGCCGTGGAGCAAAAAAACCAGCAACGCTGCCAGATTGGTCGTCAGATTGATAACCTTGGTAATACCGTTGGCCTCTTGCAGGGGAAGATGCGCCAAACCGCCCAGCAGCAGGATAAGAAATGTACCGGTACCGGGGCCGTAAACGCCGTCATAAACGCCCAGCAGCAGCGCTGCCAACATCACCAGCAGCGCCGTAATCTTGAAAGAATACCGAGGCTTATCCTCTCCGCCGGACAGACTTTGGCAGCGCATAGCATAAAGCGCCGTCAACGGCAGCACCACCAGCATAATCAGCCGAAAAACTTCCTCGCTGATCAGCAGCGCCAAATTGGCGCCAATAACCGAGCCAATAAATGCGCATACCACACCAAACGGCGCCAGCCGCCAGTTAACAAAGCCGCTTTTGGCATAACGCCAGGTAGCCACCGCCGTGCCCATGCAGGAGCTCATCTTGTTGGTGGCGATGGCAATATGTACCGGCACCCCCATAATCAAATATGCAGGCAACGAAATCAAACCGCCGCCGCCCGCAATCGCATCAACAAAACCAGCCAAAAAAACCAGCAAACAAATCACCGCAAATTGCAGCCAATTAAGCTGAAAGGGAAGGTCAAACGGCACATCAGCCAACAAAAAATCCATAACATACTCCATTAAAAACTTTTCTATTCATGCAGGCACAGGCAAAAGCCGGGCGCGGTACCCGGCTCTTTTGCCCCAACATCATTTTAGATGCAGATTCTACTCTGCCGCTTCATCTTCCTTCGGCAGCAGTTCCTCGGCCATGTTCAGCATATCATCAGCACTCAGCTCCAAATCCCAGCCGAACAGATAATAGCTTACACCGTCAACGACCCAGTTCACACCGCAGGCCGTCATCTCCGCCACAGCATCAGAACCGTAAGAAATCTCAACAGCACCGCTTTCCAGAGCGGCTTGATCTTCCTCAGTCAATTCATAACCAACGGGAACAAATTTGTAAGGCATGGCCTGATAACTCAGCACCACATCATCCACCACTCTGGTGATGATATCCGGAGCCCCCGGCAGCGGCTCAGCTGCCGCAAACGGCTCGTTGTTATAGCTGAGGTTCACCGTCTCATCGGTCTCCCCGTTCACATACCGCATATCCAACCCGGTATATTTTTTATCCGAAGGCTCATTGTTTTCATCCAAAGCAGACGATGAATACAGATGCGCCTGCTCAAAGGTGAAGCCATTACTGAATTCTTCCAGCAAAATGGGCTGGAATTCCAGTTCCGGTGCCAGCTCCTCCACTACCTTTGTAAAATCCCCGGTCTCAGTACCAACGATATTGTGGGATACCCAGCCTTTGATGATGCCGGTGGCCGCCAAGGCCGTTACACAGGACAAGCAAACCAGCGCACATACAGTAACTCCCAACTTTACACTAAATTTCTTCATTTTACGATTCTCCTTTATCCTCGTTTTTTCCTGCATTTCATTCTGCATTTTATTTATCTCCGCCAAAATACGGCTTTCGGCCCCGGCAGAAACATCCAGACTGTCCGCCCGACTATGCAGCACCTTCTTTATCTCCCGATCAAGCATGGGATCGTGTTTCATTAGGCTCTACCTCCCCGTTAAAATATTCTCCGGCAGTCAATGTACGGCGCAGCTTTCTCCTGGCGGCCCAAAGCCGCGATTTTACAGTGCCCGGCAGCGCACCGGTAGCGGCAGCAATCTCCTGCACACTCAATTCATTATAATAATAGAGGACAATGACTGTCCTCTGCTTCAAATCCAGCTCGTTGATGGCACCCAGCAGAGCTTTATGATTTTCCGCCTGCATTATGACATCCAGCGAGGATTGCGCCTGCTCCTCAGACATCCGGCAGGTATCCCAAACAGCCTCAACCGGCTGCTCAATATCCCGCCTGCGGCAATATTCCCAGGCAGTTCTGGTCACTATTCGCCATAACCACGGCCGAAAGCGTGCAGGATCTTTCAGCCCGGGCAAGTTTTTCCAGACCTTGATGAAGGAATCCTGCAACACATTCTCACTATCACAATGGTTGCCCACAATCAAAAACGCCGTCCGCAGCACCTGGCTTTTATATCGCTCATAAAGCTGACCAAAGGCGCCGGTGTTGCCCGCCCGGAAAGCTCTCACCAAAGTCTCGTCCTCCATGCTCACCCCACCTTTCTGCATTTAAGTTTTCCATCAGTCATTATTCAGTTCTTATTGACGCGTCTACATATAAGAGTGCGCCAACTGCAATTTGGTTCATCATTCCGTCAAAATTTTTGCAGATATTTTTGGGCACAGCATCCCAATAAAAAAACTTTTGTATTATAACATAACTATGTTCATAAATAAAGACAAAATCCCTGCAAATTCGCCACGCCAAATTTTGGTGTACGATATGCAGAGATTTTCATTTTTCAATCATAACAATATCTATAACAATGTCATCAGCCGCGCCATATTGGCAAAGATAAAACAGGCCGCAAAACCCACCGCCGTGGGTAAAACCGCCGCCAGAGCCGTCCAGCGCAGGCTGCCCGTTTCCTTATGAATAGTGAGCAGCGTGGTGGCACACGGCCAATGGAACAGCATAAACAGCAGCATAGAACCTGCCGTGATCCAGCTCCATCCGTTAGCCAGCAGCACCTCCTTAAAATCCGCCAGACCTGCCACCTCCACCAGCGCCCCCTCAGCCAGATAACCCATCATCATTATCGGCACCACGATCTCGTTGGCCGGCAGCCCCAGTATAAAGGCCAGCAAAATTACCCCGTCCAATCCAAAAATCTGCGCAAACGGCTGCAAAAAATCCGCCAGATGGGCCAGCAGACTCACCTCCCCGACCTGCACATTGGCCAGCAGCCAAATCAGCAAACCGGCCAGCGGAGCCGTCAGCAGCGCACGCCCCAGCACAAACAGCGTTCTGTCCAGCACCGAACGCACCAGCACCTGCAACACCTGCGGCTTACGATAAGCAGGCAATTCCAGCGTGAAGGCCGATGTCTGCCCTTTAAGCACCGTCAGCGAGAGAATATGCGTTGATAACAGGGTTACCGCAACAGCCAGCACCACCAGCAGAGTCAACAGCAACGCTGATTGAAGCCCCGCCCAGGGCCCCGCTGCCCCCACAAAAAACAGCGTCAGCAGGGTGATAAGCGTGGGAAAGCGGCCGTTGCAGGGCACAAAGCTGTTGGTGAGAATCGCCAGCAAACGCTCACGCGGAGAATCTATTATGCGGCAGCCGATGACACCGGCGGCGTTGCAGCCAAACCCCATGCACATCGTCAACGCCTGTTTGCCGCAGGCATGGCAGCAGGCAAAGGGTTTATCTAAATTATAGGCTACCCGCGGCAGATACCCCACATCTTCCAGCAGCGTAAACAGCGGGAAGAATATAGCCATCGGCGGCAGCATAACAGCAATCACCCAGGCCACCGTTTGGAAAACTCCCAGCACCAGCATATCATGCAGCCACGGCGGCACCCTTCCCCACAACAGCGCCGATAATCCGTCCTGCACCTGTCCGAGACCTGCCGACAATAATTCCGACGGGTAATTGGCGCCGCTTATAGTCAGCCAAAAAACCGCCAAAAGTCCCAGCAGCATCAGAGGATAAGCTGTGTAATGCCCTGTCAGCAGACGGTCAATTTTGGCATCCGGATTATGTCCAATACCCTGCCGCCGCACCACCCGGTGCGTGATCTCCTCTGCCCTCTTTATCAGCGCAGTCACCAAGACATCCTGCAAACCGTCGGTATCCACCGGCAAACCGGCTGCCTGCAAATTGGCCTTTGCCCAAGCCAGCACCAATCGCACCCCCTCATTTTGCCGCAAATCCACCTGCAAATACTGCTCTGCCTGCGCAAGCAGCGTCGGTTCGCCCTCCAACAAACGGAGAGCCAGCCAATATGGAGAAATATTCGGCGCTTTCTGCGGCAGATCCAGCAAACCCGGCAGCAAGTTGCCCAAACGCAGCGCGGCACCGGACAGCGCCGCCGGATAAGGCACAGCCAGGCCGTGATCATCAGCTTGATAATCCGCCGCCAGCACCTCATCCATCGCCAATAATAAACTCTGCAAGCTATCAGGCTCTCTGGCCACCACACCCACCACCGGCACGCCCAGCAAATCACTCAGGCCGTCGATATCTACCTGTATGCCTTTTTTGGCCGCCTCATCCAGCAGATTAACACAGACCACCACCCGCCGCGTGACTTCCAGCGTTTGCAGCACCAAATTCAAATTGCGCTCTAAGCAGGTGGCATCACAAACCACCACCACCGCATCCGCCCCACCAAAGCAAATGAAATTGCGGGCCACCTCCTCCTCGGCGGAATGGGCCAGCAGCGAATATGCCCCCGGCACATCCACCAGCAGCAGGCTGTGCTGCGGTGTGCGGCAAAATCCGCTGGCATTGGTAACAGTTTTACCGGCCCAGTTGCCCGTGTGCTGGTTCAGGCCCGTCAGCGCATTAAAAATGGTGCTTTTGCCCACATTGGGGTTGCCGGCCAGGGCCACCAGCTTATCCTGCGGTCTGCGGCGGCCAATCTGCCCCTTATCCACCGCCCCACCTGCCACCGATGACCTGCTAAGCCCCATATTACTCCCTCCTTACCAGAATTTTGGCGCTGTCGGCGGCACGCAAAGCAATCACCGCCCCTCTTATCAAATAAGCCGCCGGGTCACCCACCGGACTTCTTCCCACGCACTCCACCCAAGTGCCCTGCACCAAGCCCAGATCCAGAAGACGGCGACGCAGCGCACCACCAACATTCAGCCTGCTGACATAGGCGCCTTCGCCCGGCTTAATACCTGCCAGACATCCATCCATAACCGTTTTCTCATCCGCCGCCGTGCCGATATTCAAGCTTAATTCCAACGCCAATATCATCACCCCTTGCCCCAAACTGCTGACAAAATTTTATACACTCCATAATATTCCGCCAACCTTTAAGCTGTGCATTCAGGCAAAAAAATAAGAGGTGCAAATACCTCTTTTCCGCCGCAAAAAAAGACTTGACAATTTGGTTTAATGCCTGTAAACTAAACATGGAGGTCTACAACTGTTAAACCGGGGATAGTTAAGGCCGAAATGTGTTAAGAATGTGTTAGGATAGTAGTGTAAGAATGATAGCGTGAGAATTATGAGCGAGGGATGTGATTATGATGACCGATTATCAGGAAGCCAACCTGCAACTGGGTGTAATGGAAAGCCGCTTTGCTAAGATCATCTGGCAGAATGCTCCCATCCCCTCCGGTGAGTTGATCAAGATTTGCGAGGCAGAGTTTGGCTGGAAGAAATCCACCACCTACACCATGCTGCGCCGCCTGTGCGAGAAAGGCCTGTTTACCAACCACAACGGGCAGGTCTCGGCCCAAATATCACAGCAGGATTTTCAGCAGGCCAAGAGCCAGCAGTTTGTGCAGGATAATTTCAACGGCTCTCTGCCGCGCTTTCTGGTAGCCTTTGGCGGCAAACGCGGCCTCTCCCAACAGGAAATCACCGAGCTGGAACATCTGATTGACAGCTACAAGGCAAAGGGGGAATAACCATGCCGATCAAGGAACTGTTTTTGCAAATCATCAACATGAGCTTTACCGGCTCTCTGGTAATTTTGGCGGTGCTGCTGCTGCGCCTGCCGCTGAAAAAAGCCCCCAAATTTTATACTTATCTGCTGTGGGCAGTGGTGCTGTTCCGCTTGCTCTGCCCGGTATCGTTTGAGTTTTCGGGCAGCCAGATACCTGCAAGCCAACTGATTGAGCCGCAAATGCTGGAACAACCCAAATTCCACATTTCTTCCGGCATCAATGCGCTGGATGAGCCGGTGAACACCTACTTTAACGGCACTTTTTATGAGGGTGTGACCGTGCCCACCGGCACCAAGCAGGATATTGCCGACACTTTGGCCGTGATTTGGCTGGGCGGCGTTATCGTCATCACCGGAGGCAGTATAATTTCTCTGCTGCGGCTGAAAAAACGGCTGATTGGGGCAGTAAACCTGCGTGACAATATTTATCTGGCCGACAACATTGATATGCCGTTTGCGCTGGGCGTTTTGGCCCCCAAAATTTATCTGCCATCCACTCTGCAAGAGCAGGAAATGCCGTATATTATCCTGCATGAGCAAACGCACCTCTCCCGCGGTGACCATATTGTAAAGCTGTTGGCCTTTGCTGCGCTGGCGCTGCATTGGTTTAATCCGCTGGTCTGGCTGGCGTTCCGTTTAAGTATGCTGGATATGGAAATGGCCTGCGATGAGCTGGTGCTGCGTAAGATGCCGCAGGATGTACGCTGTGAGTATTCGCAATCCCTGCTGCGGCTTTCGGGCGGCGGCAAAGCACGGCCGCTTTCTCCGCTGGCTTTTGGCGAGAGCGACCCAGCGCAACGTATCAAAAACCTGCTTAATTATCGTAAACCCACCCTGTGGCTGACGATAAGCGCGGTGGTGCTGGTAATGGCCGGCATACTGCTGCTGGGCGGCAATAAACCGCTGACCGTTAATGAAGATAATGACAATATTGACATTGACCGCAATTTTGCCGCACAGCTAGCGGCAGAGGAATGGCAGCAGGGTATTACCCCTGAGCTGCGTGAGGCTGTATTTGATTTTGCCGCCGAGCACCATTGGGATTTTCTGCCCATTTTTGCCGCCGAAACAAAAGATGAAATCACCGCTGTGGATTATCTTTTTGCTTACTATGCCGATAATTTGGTCTGGGAAGGCCTTAACATCATCGACAGCCCCGGCAGTGTGACCCTGGCCGAGGTGCAGGATTATGCCGCCCGTCATTTTGGCGCAGGAGAGCTGACAGTACAGCCCACCGATTATATGAAGCCGTTTCAGTTTGCTGACGGAACCTTTACATCCATGCCCGCAGAATGGCGTACACCGCCGTATTATGAGCTGACAGAGATTACTGCGAAGCCGGGTGATAACGGCCAAATTGTCTACACGCTGACCATGAACAGCTACGATATGTCCTCTCTGGTGGAAGGATACGCTGCTACCGATGAGAATGAGGAAAAAGCTGTGCAAACCGCCCAAAAAGCGCTGATCGCCGCTTATAATCTGGATGAAAATGCTGCCCCGGCGGAGAAACAACAGGCAGTGCGCCAAATGATTATCAACGGCGACACCGAAGCTTTGCAGGGTTTGTGCTATCAGGACCTCAACATTAAAGTGTCCTTTGCCCTGCCGGAAAACTGCGAAAATGCCGCCGAGGATATTTTCTACATCAGCCATCTGCAAATTGCAATATGCTATGACAATGACACTTTCCTCATCAAAAACTATGTTGATAAGGCGGCTGAACATTATGTAAATGCCCTTGACCTGACCGCTTATGATGTGGATATACAGATGCATAAAGTGCCGCAGGAGTTTATGTTTGACGACCTGCCTTCTCCGCTGACAGTTTACGGCGTGGACAGCAAAATCTACTTTGACGACCCCAAGGCCGCCGCCCTGCCAACCCCGTATGACATTATGCAGACGGATAACGGCTATATGCTGCCCATGCCTGATGCGTCCGGTTTCTTCGGCATCTACACCTCGCAGAATGGTACGGCGCTGGCGGCGCTTGTTCCCAACAATGATGAGCAAAACGGCCTCTTTTACACCCCGGGCAAGGAATATTCGCTGTTTGCCCTGCAAATCGCGCTGCAACAGGCTTTGGAAGCCCAGGGTCTGATCAGCGGACCCACATTCAGAGGCAACGGCGGCAACAATATACTGGTTTACTTCCCGCTTTCCACCGGTGAGACCTGCCACCTGCTGTTATCTCAGCCGGCCACCCAGGGCGAGCACGGCATTTGGTGTGTGGAGCGCTGGAAGGATGGCAACAACCACGAATATTTTGTCAGAGTGGACACCGACCAAACTGTTGAGGAATATTATGCCACATTACAGGCAGAATGCGACCGTGGCCACCGCCCCTCCCTGCTGGACCCTGAACAGGTGGCGCTGGAATTCATCAACGGCCAGCTTTATAACACCGCCCAAACAGGCGTGGGCATTACCTCCCGTGATTTGGTAATAAACGGCGGCAAGGCGTACCCCATGTATTTGGAGCAGCCGGTCAGCGAGTATTTTGGCTACATCACCAAGTTTGTGCCGGAGGAAAGCAGCATTATCCATCTGGACAAGGCTTTGTATCTGACAGCTACGGCCAACCCCGATAAGCTGAAAGAGCTGGGCATTGACGCAGACAAGCTGGATAACGGCTATTATATCCATAACCCGCAAAGCTGGCCTTATGGTCTGCAAATTACCGACAGCACCGAGTATAAATTTTTCAAAGACGGCAGCAGTGATTATTACATCACCACCGATGCAGCGGAATTTGCCGCTTATCTGGCCGAATTTGACGGAGATTTTCAGCCACCGTTTTGGGTAACCACCGTCGGCCCCGGCATCAGCAAGATAGAGCAGCAATATCTGCCCTAAGTCCCCTGCAAAAAAACTGACAATCAGCACAAAATCTGCTTGATTTTTTTCGCCGATACTGCTATAATATTTAAGGTTATTATAAATTTATAACTTTATGTGAGAGTGGCGGAATCGGCAGACGCACTACTTTGAGGGGGTAGCGGGAATCTTCCTGTACGGGTTCAAGTCCCGTCTCTCGCACCAAAGCAATATAATCCGAACCATACAGATTGGTTCGGATTATTTTTTTGCGTCATATTATGCGTCAATGGTGGATATACCGATAGTCATTTCTTCCAGCACATCCAGCAGCATTTTTACTGTATCCAGAGAGGTCAGCATAGTTATATTGTTTTGGCTGGCGCAGCGGCGGATAGCCACACCGTCCTCATAATGCACGCCGGAGAGTATTGCCCGCGTGTTAATAACGTAACTGACGTACCCGGCGCGGATAGATTCCAGAATCTCCTCGCTGCCCTCACTCAGCTTACGGCGCACTCTGGTGCGTATGCCATGCTCTTTCAGGAAGTTAGCCGTGCCAATGGTAGCCTCGATATTAAAGCCCATATTATAGAACCGGCGTACCAGCGGCAGCGCCTCCTCTTTATCCTCATCCGCCAGCGTTACCACCACGGTACCGTAATTTTGCAGCTTAATGCCCGATGCCAGCATCGCCTTATACATAGCACGCTGCAAACTCTTATCATAGCCGATGGCCTCGCCGGTTGATTTCATCTCGGGCGAGAGGTAAGCGTCCATACCGTTCAGCTTGGCGAAGGAAAAGGCCGGCGCTTTCACATAATACCGCTGCTTTTCGGGCGGATATATCTCGGTAATACCCTGCTCTGCCAGGCTCTTGCCCAATATTACCAGCGTGGCAATATCGGCCAGCGCATAGCCCGTTGCCTTGGATAAGAACGGCACCGTACGCGAGGACCGAGGGTTGACCTCGATGATATACACGTCATCATGCTCATCCACAATAAACTGAATGTTGAACAACCCTATGATACCGATACCCAGACCCAATCTGGCGGTATAATCCAAAATTGTTTCCTTCACCCGCTGCGAGATACTGAAAGAAGGGTACACGCTGATCGAATCACCGGAGTGGATGCCGGTACGTTCCACCAGCTCCATAATGCCGGGCACAAACACCTGCTTGCCGTCACAGATCGCATCTACTTCTACCTCTTTGCCGCGGATATATTTATCCACCAGCACCGGTTTGTCCTCGTCTATCTCCACGGCCGTTTTTAAGTAATGCCGCAATTGCTCCTCTTTGGCTACGATTTGCATCGCCCGCCCACCTAATACGAAACTGGGGCGCACCAACACCGGGTAGCCAATCTCCTCCGCAGCTTTGATACCGGCCTCAATGTTCGTCACCGCCCGGCCTTTGGGCTGCGGTATTGCCAGCGCGGAAAGCAGCTTTTCAAAGGCGTCACGATTTTCCGCCCTCTCAATAGCGTCGCAATCCGTACCGATGATCTTCACACCACGCGCCCGCAACGGCTCGGCCAGGTTGATAGCCGTCTGACCGCCCAGCGTAGCGATAACACCCTCCGGCTGTTCCAACGCGATCACGTTCATAACGTCCTCTACACACAGCGGCTCAAAATACAGCTTATCCGAGCAGGTATAATCGGTAGATACCGTCTCGGGGTTATTGTTGATGATGATGGCCTCATACCCCGCCGCCTTGATAGTTTTGACGGCATGAACGGTGGAGTAATCAAACTCCACGCCCTGCCCGATACGGATAGGCCCCGAACCCAGCACGATAACCTTTTTCTTGTCCGACACCACCGATTCATTCTCATCCTCATAGGTGGAGTAAAAATACGGTATGTAGCTTTCAAACTCCGAGGCACAAGTGTCGATCATCTTATATACCGGCATAATACCGGCCTGCTGCCGCAGCGCAAAAACCTCATCCTCGCTTATCTGCCACAGCCGCGCAATCTCGCGGTCAGCAAAACCCATCCGCTTGGCAGAGCGCAGCGCGTTAATATCACCGTGATGTGCCGCCAGCCTGCGTTCTTCATCCACAATATTCTGGATTTTACGTAGAAACAGCTTATCAATGGCCGTGGCCGCCGCAATACGCTCTACCGTACAACCGCCGCGCAGCAACTCGGCTATGGCATAAATTCGGTCATCAGTACCAATGCGCACATAATCCAGCAGCTCATTCTCCGTCTGCCCGGCAAACTTCGGGCTTTCCAGATGATACAGGCCGATTTCCAGCGAGCGCACCGCTTTCAGCAGGCTTTCTTCAATGGTGCGGCCAACGCTCATCACCTCGCCCGTCGCCTTCATCTGCGTGCTCAGCGAGTTATTGGCGTCAGCAAATTTATCAAACGGGAAGCGCGGCATTTTAGTCACCACATAATCCAAAGTCGGCTCAAAAGCTGCGGGGGTATTGGCGATCTGTATCTCATCCAGCGTCATACCGACGCCGATTTTGGCCGAAACCCGGGCGATGGGATAGCCGCTGGCCTTGGACGCCAAAGCCGATGACCGCGATACACGGGGATTGACCTCGATAAGATAATATTGGAATGATTGCGGATCCAGCGCAAACTGCACGTTGCAGCCGCCCTCAATCTCCAACGCACGGATAATTTTCAGCGCGCTGTCACGCAGCATGTGGTATTCCTTGTTGGTCAGCGTTTGAGAAGGGCAGACGACGATGGAATCGCCGGTATGTATGCCCACCGGATCAAAGTTCTCCATATTACATATCGTGATGGCGGTATCGTTGCTGTCGCGCATTACCTCATATTCAATTTCTTTATAGCCTTTGATACTTTTTTCAATCAACACCTGATGAACCGGAGAAAGGACCAGCGCGTTCTTCATCAGCGCCACCAGTTCGGCCTCGTCATCTGCAAAGCCGCCGCCGGTACCGCCCAGCGTGAAGGCCGGGCGCAGCACCACAGGGTAACCGATCTTCTGCGCCACCGCGATACCTTCTTCAATAGTATTGGCAATATCCGAGGGCAGTACCGGCTCACCCAGTTCCTCACACAGTTCCTTAAAGAGTTCTCTGTCCTCCGCCTTCTCAATACTGCTGCTTTTGGTGCCCAGCAGCTCCACCCGACATTCTTGCAGCACACCCTTTTTTTCCAACTGCATAGCCAAATTAAGGCCGGTCTGGCCGCCAATGCCGGGCAAAATAGCGTCCGGTCTCTCATAGCGAATGATTTTGGCGATATATTCCAGCGTCAGCGGCTCCATATACACTTTGTCCGCGATGGAGGTATCAGTCATAATGGTGGCCGGGTTAGAGTTGCACAGTACCACCTCATAGCCATCCTCCTTCAACGCCAGACAAGCCTGCGTACCGGCATAATCAAACTCGGCCGCCTGCCCAATGACGATGGGGCCAGAACCGATAACCAGTATCTTTTTGATGTCCTCTCTCTTAGGCATTATGCTTTCCCTCCTCCATAATCGCGATGAACTGATCGAACAAATAAGCACTGTCCTGCGGGCCGGGCGCGCTCTCCGGATGGTATTGCACGCTGAATATCCTGTCCCGCGCGCAGGCCACGCCCTCAACCGTGCCGTCCAGCAGGTTAACGTGTGTTACCGCCAAATCAGTCGCTTTCAGGCTGTCGGTATCCACCGCATAAGAATGGTTTTGTGAGGTTATCTCAATTTTATCCGTCAGCAGATTACGCACCGGGTGGTTGCCGCCGCGGTGTCCGAATTTCAGCTTATAAGTTTTGGCGCCATAAGCCAGCGATATTATCTGGTGACCCAGGCAAATGCCGAATATCGGGTATCTGCCACGCAGCTCGCTTATCGCGTTGATGACGGGCGGCACGTCAGTCGGGTCTCCCGGGCCGTTGGAGATAAAAATACCGTCCGGCTGCATAGCGCTGATCATCTCCGCCGAACTATCCCACGGCACCACCGTCACCCGGCAGCCACGCCGGTTAAGAGAGCGCACGATATTACGCTTCATGCCGCAGTCAATGGCCACCACATGGTATTTCTCCTCGTCCTCCGCCGGGGATGTCCAAGGCTCCTTGCTGCTGACCTTTGCCACCGCGTCAGTGGGGATATTGGCCGCACACAGTACCGCCAACCCCTCATCCAGAGTGGTTGCAGCATCAGTTATCAGCACTTTGCGGCTGCCCAAATCACGGATAGAGCGCGTCAGTTTGCGCGTATCCACGCCATAAATACCAGGAATACCAAATTCTTGCATCACCGCCGCCAGCGTAGCCGTACTGCGGAAGTTGGAAGGTTCATCGTTGTATTCCCGCACGATAAGTGCCCCGATAGTCGGGGTAAGCGTTTCATAATCATCATCCGCCATACCGTAGTTACCAATCAGCGGATAAGTCATCAACACCGCCTGATAAGTATACGAAGGGTCCGAGAGAATCTCCTGATAACCGACCATAGAGGTATTAAAAACGATCTCACATACCTTATCAGCCGTGTCACCAAAGGCATAGCCATAATATTGGCTGCCATCCTCCAATATGATTTTTCTGTTGTGATCCATACAGCACCTCATTTCTCCTTGGTCTTATTAACTTCTGACAGTTTTTGTTCAAAGCGGTTTTTGCGCGTATCGCGGGGTATGGCGGTCGGGTACTGCCCGCTGAAACAAGCGCTGCAATAACCACAGCCACCGGCCAGTTCCCCAAGTGCCTCCGCCGGCAGATACCCCAGGCTGTCCGCCCCGATTATCGCCGCAATCTGCTCAACGCTGTGGTGGCAGGCAATCAAATTCTCCTCCGAGTCGATATCCGTGCCGTAATAACAGGGGTGCAGGAAGGGTGGCGCCGATATGCGCATATGTATCTCCCTGGCCCCGGCATCACGCAGCAGCTTGACGATACGGCCGCTGGTAGTGCCACGCACGATCGAATCGTCGATCAACACCACCCGTTTGCCGCGCACACATTCCTCCACCGCCGCCAGCTTGATGCGTACCTGGTCTATCCGCATATTCTGCCCGGGCGAAATAAAAGTCCGTCCGATGTACTTGTTTTTTATCAGCCCTATGCCGTACGGTATCCCAGACTCCCGGCTGAAACCAAGCGCCGCGTCCAAGCCCGAATCCGGCACACCAACCACCACGTCAGCATCTACGGGGTGCTTCTGCGCCAGAATTGCCCCGGCCCGCAGCCGTGCCGAATGTACCGATACCCCGTCAATGACCGAATCCGGCCGGGCAAAGTAGATATATTCAAAAACACAGAGCTTTTTCGGCTTCTTACCACAATGCTCGCGGCGGGATACCACCCCATCGGCACTGAACACGATAATTTCTCCCGGTTCCACGTCCCGTACAAATTCCGCCCCCACCGCCTGCAACGCGCAGGTCTCAGAGGCCACCACATAAGTGCCATCTGCCGTCCTGCCGTAACAAATCGGGCGGAAACCATACGGATCACGCGCACATATCAGCTTTTGCGGCGACATCAACACCAGAGAATACGCACCGTCCAGCACATTCATGGCCGCACTCAGCGCCTCCTCGACAGACCCACAATGCAGACGCTCCCGCGTTATGATGTAGGCGATGGTTTCGGTATCGCTGGTGGTGTGGAAAATCGCCCCGGAAAGTTCCAGTTGATCACGCAGTTGGGCTGCGTTGCTGAGGTTGCCGTTATGCGCCAGCGCCAAATGCCCTTTCTGATGATTGACTTCTAACGGCTGGCAGTTTTGGCGGTTGCTGCTGCCCGTTGTGCCATAGCGCACGTGTCCCACCGCCATCCGCCCATACGGCAGATGCGCCAGTACATCCACATTAAAAACCTCGCTGACCAGCCCCATATCCTTGTGAGAGCAAAAAACACCGTCATCGTTCACTACAATACCGCAGCTTTCCTGGCCGCGGTGCTGCAACGCATACAGCCCATAATAAGCCAGATGTGCCACGTCAGCGTCCTTAGGCGTCAATATGCCGAAAACGCCGCATTCTTCTCGCAAACTCATACTGCACCTCCGCGCGAAAATTTGCTGCCATGTTTATTCCCATTCCACCGTGGCCGGCGGCTTGCCGGTAATGTCATAAACCACACGGCTGACGCCCGGCACCTCGTTGGTGATACGGCTGCTGGCACGTTCCAGCACCTCATAGGGCAACCTTGTCCATTCCGCCGTCATAAAGTCATCCGTCGTCACCGCCCTCAAAGCGATAGTATAGCCATAAGTGCCGGCGTCACCCATCACACCAACGCTTTTAAGCCCCGTCAGAACCGCAAAGTATTGGTTGGCCACTTTCTCCAACCCGGCCTGCGCCACTTCTTCGCAAAAGATAGCGTCAGCCTCGCGCAGCAACGCCAGTTTGTCCTCGGTTATCTCACCGATGACACGCACCGCCAGCCCCGGCCCGGGGAAAGGTTGCCGCCACACCAAATCATGCGGGATACCCAACCGCGTGCCGACTTCGCGCACCTCATCTTTGAAAAGTTCCCGCAGCGGTTCGACAATCTCATCAAAGTCAACTACATCCGGCAAACCGCCGACGTTATGGTGGCTTTTGATAACAGCCGAATCCCCCTTACCGCTTTCAATCACGTCCGGATAGATGGTGCCCTGCGCCAGAGCGTTGATTTTGCCCAACTTTTTGGCCTCATCCTCAAAAACGCGGATAAATTCCTCGCCGATGATCTTGCGCTTTTTCTCCGGCTCGGTCACCCCGGCCAGTTTGCTCAAAAATCTCTCGGCCGCGTTTACCCGTATCAGATTCATAGCAAATTTCTCGCGGAAGGTACGCTCCACAAAATCGCCCTCGTCCTTGCGCAGCAGCCCATGGTCAACAAACACACAGGTAAGATTCGATCCGACAGCGCGATGCAGCAGCACCGCCGCCACCGCCGAATCCACACCGCCCGAGAGTGCCAGCAGCACCTTCTTATCGGCCAGTTCTGTGCGGTATTTTGCGATAGTCTGCTCGACAAAATCCTCCATCTTCCAATCACCACAGCAGCCGCAGACAACAAAAAGGAAATTATGCAGCATTTGCCTGCCGTATACCGTGTGCGTTACTTCCGGGTGGAATTGCACCGCATAAAGCCTGCGTCCCTCATCACACATGGCGGCGCAAGGACATTTATCCGTATGTGCAATCACGCGGAAACCGACCGGCGGCGTTTGGATAAAATCAGTATGACTCATCCAGCAGATACTCTCGCGCGGCACGCCTGCAAATAATGTATTTTCGGCCGCCGTTACCTGCGTTTTGCCATATTCACTACTGTTATCGGCGCTGCTTACCGTGCCGCCCGCCATCCAGGCCATCAACTGCGCGCCATAGCAGATACCCAGCACCGGAATACCGGCATCCAGTATTGCAGGGTCATAATGCGGCGAGTTTTCATCATATACGCTGTTGGGCCCGCCGGTAAAAATAACGCCCTTATAGCCGGCCTCTTTTATCTGGGCCACCGATATTTTATTATACGGCTTAATCTCAGCATAAACGTGCTGCTCTCGCACTCGCCGTGCGATAAGCTGGTTGTACTGCCCGCCAAAATCAAGCACCAAAATTTTTTCTTGCATGGTATTGCTCATTATTGTGTTATTCATCATTCTCTCCATCATCTTCCGGATTTTCTATTTTACAGGTTGATTTGTGCCGATTGGCGCTCTACATCGGCCAGCAACGGGCGCACTTTGGCAAGCAGCGCATCCACCTGCTCCGGGCAGCGTCCAATATAAAGCGCAGGTTCCAGCAGCTTGTTCATTTCCACCTCGGTCAGGCAAAACTCCTGCTCTGCCGCCAGCCGCGCCAGCAAATCACATTCTTCACCGTTTTTCATCCTGGCTGACGCTGCCATAGAACAGCGGCGAATGATCTCATGCAGCTTTTGGCGGTCTCCGCCGCGCTTTACCGCCTCCATCATCAAATTCTCTGTCGCGATGAAGGGCAGATATTCCCGTACCGTTTTCTCGATGATCTTCTCGTTAACGTGCAGGCCGTCGGTGACATTCTGTGCCAGCCGCAGCACCGCATCCGCACACAAAAAGCCCTCCGGCAGCGAGATACGCCGGTTGGCCGAATCATCCAGCGTGCGCTCCAACCATTGTACAGATGCCGTTATATGGGTGTTAAGCACGTCTGTCATCAGATACCGCGCCAGAGAGCATATACGCTCACTCCGCATTGGGTTGCGCTTATAAGCCATCGCCGAAGAGCCTATCTGGTCTTTCTCAAAAGGCTCCTCAATCTGCCGGTCATGCTGCAACAGGCGAATATCATTTGCCATACGATAACAGCTCTGCGCCACCGATGACAGGCAATTAAGAATACGCGCGTCCAGCTTGCGCGGGTACGTCTGTCCGCACACGTCAAAGCAGCCGGCAAAGCCAAATTCCGCTGCGATCATACGGTTCATCTCATCAATTTTGGCCGTATCCCCACCAAAAAGCTCCATAAAGCTGGCCTCGGTGCCAGTTGTTCCGCGGCAGCCCAAAAACTTAATGCTGCCCAGCACAAAGTCAATCTCCTCCAAATCGCTCAGCAGGTCTTGCAACCACAGGCTGGCACGCTTACCGACGGTAACAAGCTGCGCCGGCTGATAATGCGTATAACCCAGAGTCGGCAGCGCCTTGTACTCATCAGCAAAATCAGCCAGATTAGCCATAACGCGCAGCAGCTCTGCGCGTAAATAACGCAGAGCATCACGGTAAATTATCAAATCGGCATTATCCGTAACATAGCAGCTTGTGGCGCCCAGATGAATGATGCCTGCCGCCGTGGGCGCAGCCTGCCCATAAGCATAAACGTGCGCCATAACGTCGTGGCGAACCTGCGCCTCTCTTTTCTGCACACATTCATAGTCGATATTTTCAACGTTATCCGCCAGCTCATCCACCTGCGCCTGGGTCACCGGCAGCCCCAACTGCATCTGAGCCCGGGCCAGCGCCACCCAAAGCTTACGCCAGGTGCGGTACCGCGTATCCGCCGAGAAAAGGCCCAGCATATATTGCGACGCATAGCGCGAGGTCAACGGCGATTGATATTGGTCGTAATTTGTCATACTGCCACTCCTTTTTTATTTATCCCGGATAATGATACTTTCTCGCTCCGGCCCTACTGAGATATATTTGATCGGGCAGCCGATCTGCTGCTCAATAAAGCTTACATATTCCTGTGCGGCCTGCGGCAGATCCTCCCAGCAGCGTACGGCGGAAATATCACACTGCCAGCCGTCAAAATAACGGATGACCGGCTGGGCATCATGCAGCGCCGCCGGGAAGGGGAAACTGTCGGTCTGCTCGCCGTTCAGCAAGTAATGCGTGCATACCGGGATTTTATCCAGATAACTCAACACGTCCAGTTTAGTCAGCGCGATGGCGGTAGCTGCCTGCACCTTAACCCCGTAACGGGTCGCCACGATGTCTACCGGGCCCACACGGCGCGGACGCCCGGTTTTGGCACCATACTCAAAGCCGGCTTTGCGCAGCGCCTCGGCCTCATCCCCAAACATCTCACAGACAAAGGGCCCGGCACCCACACAGGTGGAATATGCCTTCACCACGCCCACTACGTCATTGATTTTAACCGAGGGCAGGCCCGAACCGATCGGCGCATAGGCCACCGTGGTGTTGGATGAGGTGGCATAGGGGTAAATGCCGTAATCCAAATCACGCAGCGCCCCAAGCTGGGCCTCAAAGAGAATGTTTTTGCCGGCCGCCTGAGCCTCCTGCAAAAACGCACCGGTATCACAGATATAAGGTTTGATTTTGGCACAGTAATCAGCCAGCCAATCCTCCAACATCGCCATGGTATAAGGCTTGGCACCATACACCCGCGTCAGGATGAGATTTTTCCATTCCAGCAATTCTGCCAGGTGCTTTTTAAGCTGCTCCGGGTAAAAAAATTCGCCGGCCATTACGGTTTTTTTCTGGTATTTATCCGAATAAAAAGGCGCGATACCCTGCCTGGTGGAGCCATATTGTTTATCCTGCAAGCGCTGCTCCTCCAACTCATCCAAATCGCGGTGCCAGGGCAGCAGTATAGATGCGCGCTCGCTAATTTTCAAGTTTTCAGGCGATATTGCCACACCCTGCCCGATGACCTCCTGCATTTCCATCCACAGATTTTCCGGATCTAACGCCACGCCGTTGCCGAGGATATTTACCACCCCCGGACGGAAAATGCCCGAAGGCAGCAGGTGCAGCGCGAATTTACCGTACTCATTGATGACGGTATGCCCGGCATTGCCGCCGCCCTGATAACGCACCACCACGTCATAATTTTCGGTCAGCAGATCGACCATTCGGCCTTTGCCTTCATCTCCCCAGTTGATACCAACGATAGCACAGTTTGACATAAAATCTCCTCCGTTATCATATTGCCAGTTTTTTACTCATTTTTATATTTGTCATTTATATCAGCCGCCATAGCTCAGATATGCTGCGTCAGCCGCCGCATTATCTCGGTATAGGCGTCCTCAACTCCGCCCAAATCCCGGCGAAATCTGTCCTTATCCAGTTTTTTGCCGGTGGAGCTGTCCCACAGACGGCTGGTATCGGGGCTTATCTCATCTGCCAGCACAATGCTACCGTCCGCCACCTTGCCAAATTCCATTTTGAAGTCTACCAGCGTAACACCGCATTCACGCCAAAATGCCTTTAACTGTTTGTTAACAGCAAAGGCGTATTTGGTGATGGTTTCGATGTCTTGCGGCGTGGCCAGTTTCATGGCAACAGCGTGGTATGTATTAAGCAGCGGATCTCCCAGCTCATCATTCTTATAAGAAAACTCAATGGTGGGGGCGTCAAAAACGACGCCCTCCTCCACCCCGTATCTTTGAGAGAATGAACCGGCGGCAATATTCCGCACGATCACTTCCAGCGGTATGATAGTCACCTTTTTTACCAACGTATCGCGGTCGGATAATTCCTCCACAAAGTGCGTTGGGATACCGGCTTGTTCCAGCCGCTGCATCAGCATATTGGTCATTTTGTTATTGATGACGCCTTTGCCGGAGATCGTTCCCTTTTTCAATCCGTTAAAAGCGGTCGCATCGTCCTTATATGATACGATCAATAGCTCCGGATCGTCCGTTTTGAATACCTTCTTGGCCTTACCTTCATAAAGCTGCTCTCTTTTTTCCATCGCGGTCATCTCTCCCATCTTAATTCGCAGTTTTAATCATCCTGTAATGCATCGTAGCCTTCTTCGCCGGTACGAACCTTTACCACGTTCTCCACATCATAAACGAAGATCTTGCCGTCGCCGATATGCCCGGTGTAAAGCACCTTCTTGGCAGTTTCAATGACGCTGCGTACCGGCACCTTGCTGACTACAATATCCACCTGGATTTTCGGCAGCAGATTAGCCTCTAACTGTACGCCGCGGTAATACTCCGGCTTACCCTTCTGGATACCGCAGCCCAGCACGTGCGATACCGTCATGCCGGTAATGCCAATATCCATCATGGCGTTTTTCAGCACCTCAAACCGCGATTCCTTACAAATGATCTCTACCTTGGTAAATTTAGGCGTGCCTTCACCAAAGGACGGCACTTTCTTTACGGGTATTGCCTCTGCCACCGGCGTATCGCCGCTTACAACTGCTGCCTCCTCATAGCCGTGATACAAAGTCTCGGCCGCCGGCAGGAAATCAGCATAAGCACTGGGCAGGCCGTGTTCGGTGCTGTCCAAACCCTTAATTTCTTCTTCGGGGGATACCCGCAGACCCACGGTCATTTTGATGATACTGAACGTCAGCGTCATGCATACCGCCGTCCAGAGCAGCACCGCACCGATACCAACAGCCTGAATACCCAGCAGACCAGCGTCGCCGGTATAAAGCAAACCGTTCAGCCCGGCAGGCGCCACCGGGTCAGCCAGCAGACCGACAGCCAGCGTGCCCCAGATACCACAGGCCAAATGCACACTTACCGCACCAACGGGGTCATCAATATGCAGTTTCAAATCCAGCCACTCTACCATCAGCACCACCAGCAGACCGGCCACAACACCTACCACAGCAGCACCCACCGCGTCCAGCGCGTCACAACCTGCGGTAATACCCACCAAACCGGCCAGCGCAGCATTCAAACACATTGAAACGTCAGGTTTGCCGTTTTTCACCCAGGTAAAAATCAGCGTGGTACACGTTGCCACCGCCGGGGCAATAGTCGTCGTCAGGAAGATCGAGGCCAGCGATACCTGATCCCAAGCAGCCGCACCGTTAAAGCCATACCAGCCAAACCACAAGATAAAGCAGCCCAGCGCGCCCAACGCCACCGAATGACCGGGAATAGCATTGATTTTCCTTACCTTGCCGTTTTCATCTTTTACATACTTGCCCAGACGGGGACCTACGATGACAGCACCGATCAGCGCACTAAGACCGCCGACAGCGTGAATGGCAGCAGAACCGGCAAAATCATGAAAGCCCATCTGCGCCAGCCAACCCTGCGGGTTCCAGATCCAACCGGCCTCCACCGGGTAAACAAAAAGCGAAATAATAGCCGAATAAATGCAATAAGAAGAAAACTTAGTGCGTTCCGCCATCGCACCGGATACGATAGTAGCCGCCGTGGCACAGAACACCAGGTTGAACACAAAGCTGGATGCGTTGCTCTGGATAAAACCGCCGAAATCAGTAAAAATATTCAGGTTGGGGATGCCGATAAATCCCAGCACATAATCCTCGGCCATCATCAGGCTGAAACCCAGCAGAACAAAGCCAACCGTGCCGATACAAAAATCCATCAGGTTTTTCATAATGATGTTGCCGGTATTTTTTGCTCTGGTAAAGCCGGCCTCCACCATCGTAAACCCGGCCTGCATCCAGAAAACCAACGCCGCACCAATCAAAAACCACACGCCGAAAACCTCATTGGCAGCAGCCTCGGCCACCAATGCTTTAATAGATTCCTCCATCACTATCACTCCTATAAAATATTTCAGTTAACCTCACACAACATTATTTAACGCCAAAAAGCAGGTCTCCGTACGTCGGGAAGGGCCAATATTTTCTGGCGGTCGCAGTTTCGGCCTCATCACAGGCCAGCCGCAGCTCGCTCATTTTTGTCAGCACGTTATCGCGGATGGCATAAGACTTGGCAGCAATATCATCAGCATCGTCCAGCGCCAGCAGAGCCTCCTCCAACTCCTCGGTATTGATGGCAATACGGTCCGTCAGGGCCGAAAGCTTTTTGACCAGCTTGCACTCATAGCCACAGGTGATGTTGCTGTCCAGAGCTTTTTTGGCCTCCGCGGTATTGGCAATATCCATAGCATAGGCCTCCACCGCCGGGGCAATCTCCGTTCTTGCCATATCCACCATTGTGTTGGCCTCAATAATTACTGACTTGCAGTAATTTTCCAGCGTGATTTCATAGCGCGAGTGCAGTTCTGCCTCTGAGAATACGCCGTGGGCCGTCAGCATTGCCACGTTTTTCTTATCCAGCAGGTGCGGCACACAATCCGGCGTGGTGCGGTAATTCAGCAGTCCGCGCTGTTCGGTGGCCTCTTTGATCCACTCATCATCGTAGCCGTTACCGTTAAAGATGATCTTTTTATGGTCTTTGATAGTTTTGCGGATCATATCGTGCAGCGCTGTATCAAAATCCTCTACGTTTTCCAGCCGGTCGGCATAGACCTTCAAACTCTCGGCCACCGCGCTGTTCAGCATGATATTGGCACAGGCAATACTGTTGGATGAGCCCAGCATACGGAACTCAAACTTATTGCCGGTAAAAGCAAAAGGAGAAGTTCGGTTGCGGTCGGTAGTATCGCGGTGGAATTTGGGCAGCACGTCAACACCCAACTTCATTTGCGTTTTGGCTGCACCGCTGTACGG
Source organism: Bacillota bacterium (assembly GCA_017397935.1). GTDB lineage: Bacteria > Bacillota > Dehalobacteriia > UBA4068 > UBA4997 > Avidehalobacter. Next base: position 54,334 of record JAFQHN010000025.1, on the reverse strand, counting down.
GGTATCGTTTTCAATAGCCGCCAGAACCGCGTTCAACTCATCACCCAGGAACATCGAAACCACCGCGGGCGGCGCCTCATTTGCCCCCAGACGATGATCGTTGCCAGCGCTGGCCACCGAGATACGCAGCAGATCCTGATAATCGTCCACCGCCTTGATGACCGCACACAGGAAAAGCAGGAATTGTGCGTTCTCATACGGCGTTTCTCCCGGAGAGAGCAGGTTGACGCCGGTATCGGTGGAGATGGACCAGTTGTTATGTTTGCCGCTGCCATTTACCCCGGCAAAGGGTTTCTCATGCAGCAGGCACACCAAATCGTGCTTGGCAGCCACCTTTTGCATAATCTCCATGGTCAGTTGGTTATGGTCGGTGGCAATATTGGTCGTGGTATAAATCGGGGCCAATTCATGCTGTGCCGGGGCAACTTCATTATGTTCGGTCTTGGCCAGAATACCCAACTTCCAGAGCTCATCGTTCAGCTCTTCCATATAAGCCGCTACCCGGGGCTTGATGACGCCGAAATAATGGTCATCCATCTCCTGCCCCTTTGGCGGGCGGGCACCGAAAAGCGTGCGCCCGGTAAAGCGCAAATCGCGGCGTTGCTCGTACATCGCTTTATCCACCAGAAAATATTCCTGCTCCGGGCCGACGGAGGTACGAACACATTTCACGTCATCATTACCAAACAAACGCAGGATACGCAACGCCTGCTTGTTCAGCGCCTCCATTGAGCGCAGCAGCGGAGTCTTTTTATCCAGCGCCTCGCCGCCGTAAGAGCAAAATGCCGTGGGGATACACAACGTTTTACCTTTAATAAAAGCGTAAGAGGTCGGATCCCACGCCGTATAGCCGCGCGCCTCAAAAGTTGCCCGCAAACCACCCGAGGGAAAAGATGAAGCATCCGGTTCGCCTTTGATCAGCTCTTTGCCGGAGAATTCCATGATAACACCGCCGTCCGGTGAGGGTGCAATAAAGCTGTCATGCTTCTCGGCCGTAATGCCGGTAAGCGGTTGAAACCAATGGGTATAATGGGTTGCCCCATGCGCCACTGCCCACTCCTTCATCGCACCGGCCACCGCATTGGCAACGCTGAGGTCAAGCGGCACACCTTCGTCGATAGTCTTTTTCAGGCTGCGGTAAACTTCCGCCGAAAGGCTGGCCTTCATCACTCTGTCATCAAAAACCAAACTGCCGAAATAATTTGCTACACTTCCCATGGTCGATTCCTCCTTTGGCCTGATAAACAATAAAAGACGCCCTTGGTGCCATAAAGCACCAAAGACGTCATTGCCTTTACCAAACATATTCGATTTTATATTTGCAAAGAAAAAAAGCGACTCTGAGATAATATCTCAAAGACGCCCTTGCCTTTACGCTGTCATTATACGCCGGGGGTATCCCGTTGTCAACCCCTTTTTGCAAAAAAATTTCACAATTTGCAATAATTCTCATAAACAATGCAAAAATTTACAATATTCATAAATTCATTCTTGACAACCCGCCCCACCGGATGTATAATTCACTCAAATGGGCAAAGGCGTTCATTTTGATACAGGTATTTTATCTGTGTCAAAATGGGCGTCTTTCTTTTTTTACCATTTAATATAATCACAGCAAAGGAAAGGATAAGACATGAAATTAGAAGGTCAGGTACGGATACCCTCCGGATGCGCCATCGCCGCAGTTATCTCCCGAGAAGGTCACAGAATGTCCGGCGAGATGATAATCAACGCCATGCGCCCCATGCACGACCGTTCCAACGGTTTGGGCGGCGGCTTTGCCGGCTATGGCATTTATCCCGAGTACAAGGATTTTTACGCGCTGCATATGTTTTTTGATGACCGCGCCACCCGCAAAAGCTGCGAGGTCTTCCTGAAAGAAAGATTTGAGATCATAAAATCAGAGATCATCCCCACCCGCAAGATACCGGCTATTACGGATGAACCTATCGTATGGCGCTATTTCGTCGCTCCGCTTAGATCCGTACTGGCTGAAAAGCAGTTGGATGAAAAAGAGTTCGTCGCCCGCACCGTTATGCAGATCAACACCGAAATGCCCGGTGCCTACGTTTTTTCCAGCGGCAAGAATATGGGCACCTTCAAGGCTGTCGGCTACCCGGAGGATATTGGCGTATTCTATAAATTAGAAGAATACGAAGGCTATTCCTGGACTGCACACGGCCGTTACCCCACCAATACCCCTGGCTGGTGGGGTGGCGCACATCCCTTCACCCTGCTGGATTACTCGGTGGTGCATAACGGCGAGATTTCCTCTTATGATGCCAACCGCCGCTTTATCGAGATGTTTGGCTATAAATGCACGCTGCAAACGGATACCGAGGTAATTACTTATATTATGGATTATCTGGTGCGCGTCCAGGGCTTAACTATGGGCGAGGCTGCCAGCGTCATCGCTGCCCCGTTTTGGAGCACTATTGCCGCCAAAACAGATATTGAGGACCAGAAAAAACACCTTTATCTGCGTACAATCTTCCCCAGCCTGCTGATTACCGGGCCGTTTTCCATCGTGCTGGGCTTTACCGGCGGTATGATGGCGCTTAACGACCGTCTGAAACTGCGCTCGATGGTCGTTGGCGAAAAAGACGATAAGGTGTTCATCGCCAGCGAGGAGGCCGCTATCCGCACTATGGAACCCAATGCTGAAAATATCTGGGCGCCCGCCGGCGGCGAACCGGTCATCGTAACAGTAAAGGACGGTGCATATTGATGAGTATTGAAATGATTTACCCCGAATTTGAAGTCGTCCGCAACGAGAGACGCTGTATTGGCTGCCGTGTCTGCGAGCGCCAATGTGCCAACGAAGTACATAAATTCGACGCTGACCGCTGCGTAATGCAAAGTGATGAAAGCAAATGCGTAAACTGCCAACGCTGCGTATGCCTCTGCCCCACCCATGCACTTAAAATCGTTAAAAATGACTGTACCCTGCGCGAAAACGGCAACTGGCAGCAGGATACCGTCAAGGAGATTTACAAGCAGGCCAACAGCGGCGGCGTGCTGCTATCCTCTATGGGCAACCCCAAGCAGTTCCCCGTTTATTGGGATAAGCTGCTGATCAACGCCTCGCAGGTCACCAACCCCTCTATCGACCCGCTGCGCGAGCCTATGGAGACCCGCGTTTTCCTCGGCAAAAAGCCTGACCACGTTGAGCGTGACGCTGACGGCAAACTGAAATGCGAACTGCCGCCCCAAATCGAGCTTTCCATGCCGGTTATGTTCTCAGCGATGAGTTACGGTTCCATCAGCTATAACGCCCACGAATCTCTGGCCCGTGCTGCAACCGAACTGGGTATTCTCTATAATACCGGCGAAGGCGGTCTGCATGAGGATTTTTATTGCTACGGCACCAATACCATTGTGCAGGTAGCATCCGGCCGCTTTGGCGTGTATAAAGATTATCTGGAAGCCGGTGCAGCTATTGAAATCAAAATCGGCCAGGGCGCCAAGCCGGGTATCGGCGGCCACCTGCCCGGCGCCAAAATCATCGGTGATGTTTCCCGCACCCGTATGATCCCGGAAGGCTCGGACGCGATCTCTCCCGCGCCGCACCACGATATTTACTCTATCGAGGATTTGCGACAGCTTGTTTACTCACTTAAAGAGGCAACCGAATACAAAAAACCGATTATCGTCAAGGTGGCGGCCGTACATAATATCGCCGCCATCGCCAGCGGTATTGCCCGCAGCGGTGCTGATATTATTGCGATAGACGGTTTCCGCGGCGGTACCGGGGCTGCCCCCACCCGAATCCGCGACAACGTGGGCATCCCCATTGAACTGGCATTGGCAGCCGTTGATCAGCGTTTGCGTGATGAAGGTATCCGCAACAACGTATCGCTGGTTGTCGGCGGCAGTATCCGCAGTTCGGCAGATATTGTCAAGGCTATCGCACTCGGCGCGGATGCCTGTTATATTGCTACCGCGGCGCTGTTGGCATTGGGCTGCCACCTGTGTCGCTCCTGCCACGGCGGCAAATGCAACTGGGGTATCGCCACCCAACGGCCGGAACTGGTAAAACGCCTGAATCCCGATATTGGCAGCGAGCGTCTGATCAATTTGATGACGGCTTGGCGGCATGAGATCAAGGAAATGATGGGCGGAATGGGCATCAACTCCATTGAATCTCTGCGCGGCAACCGTTTGATGCTGCGCGGTATCGGCTTAACAGAAAAAGAACTGCAAATACTCGGCATCGCCCATGCCGGAGAATAAGTGAGGTGGTATTGCATGAAACGAGTATATGTCAACGAAAAATGGTGCATCGGCTGCCACCTGTGCGAATATAACTGTGCCTTCGCCAATTCCGGCCAGGCAGATATGGTTAAAGCACTGAAAGGCCGCGACATCTTCCCGCGTATTCGGGTCGAAGAATCCGGCAATATCAATTTTGCGGTTTCCTGCCGCCATTGTACTGACCCTATATGCGCCAAAAGCTGCATATCCGGCGCTATCTCCGTCAAAGACGGTGCCGTCTGTATTGACCGCGATAAATGCGTCGGTTGCCTTACCTGTGTGCTGGTCTGCCCTTACGGTGCGCTCTCACAAGGTGAGCACGGCGCGGTACAGAAATGCGAATTATGCCTGCAAAATACCTGCGGTGAACCTGCCTGCGTCAAAGGCTGCCCCAACCGCGCCATTGTATATGAAGAGAGGTGATCCAAGATGACCGAACAAAATCTCAAACAATATGTCATCATCGGCAACGGCGTGGCTGCCGCAGGCAGCATTGAGGGCATACGCAGCGCTGATACCACCGGGCAAATCACAGTTATCTCTCAGGAGGTGCACCCGGTATACTGCCGCCCACTCATCTCTTATTATCTGGAAGGAAAGACCGACCTGCAACGTATGCAGTACCGCAGCGCCGATTTCTATGATAAAATGGGCTGCCAGGTGCTGTACGGCCGCATCGCCACCAAACTTGATACTGCTGCACAGACTGTCACGCTGGATGACGGCACAACACTTCCTTATGATGAACTTTGTATCGCTGCCGGTTCTGCGCCCTTTGTACCGCCAATCAACGGCCTGGATACCGTGCCAGACAAATTCACCTTTATGACGCTGGATGACACCCTCGCGCTGGAACAAACCATCCGCCCGGACAGCCGTGTGCTGATTATCGGTGCCGGTCTCATCGGCTTAAAGTGCGCCGAGGGCCTGCAAGGCCGGGTTGGCAGCATTACGGTCTGCGACCTCTCTGACCGTGTGCTTTCCAGCATTCTTGACGCCGAATGTGCCGCCCTGATGCAGCAGCGCTTGGAGGCTAACGGTATCCATTTTATGCTGGGTGATACCGTCCAAAGCTTTGCCGGCCACACCGCCAATATGCAAAGCGGCTGCACCGTGGATTTTGACGTGCTGGTACTGGCCGTAGGTGTGCGCCCCAACACGTCTCTGCTGCAAAACGCCGCAGGGGCCGTTGAGCGCGGTATTCTCGTTGATGAGCACATGGCTACCGTTCTGCCGCATATCTACGCCGCCGGTGATTGTACCCAGGTCGAGGATGTTTCCTGCGGAACCAAACGTGTGCTGGCCATTATGCCCAACGCCTATATGCAGGGTTATTGCGCCGGCAGCCGTATGGCGGGTGGCAGCGCTGTATTCGATAACGCTATCCCGATGAACTCAATCGGCTTTTTTGGCCTGCACGCCATGACGGCCGGCAGCTATGACGGCGAGATGTACGAAGAACGCACCGCCGATACCTTGAAAAGATTATTCATCCGCGATAACCGTCTGGTCGGCTATATTTTGGTCGGTGCAGTAGACCGCGCCGGTATCTACACCGCGCTGATACGCAACCAGACCCCGCTTGACACATTGGACTTCGATCTGCTGAAAAAAATTCCTACACCGGCGGCTTTTACGCCTGCTGACCGTAGAAAAATCTTCGGAGGTGAGATATAATAATTATGTTGATCAACGTAAAAGGCCTCAATCACGGGGCATTAAACCAAAAACTGCGCGAAAGTACCGAAGAATGTATCTTGGAAGGCTGCTGCGGCCAACGCTTTATCGCCGCCGGTATGTCCGGGCGCAGTATCATTATCAACGGCGTGCCCGGCAACGCACTTGGTGCTTATCTGAACGGCGCAGCCATCACCGTCAACGCCAATGCCCAGGATGCTGTGGGCGACACGATGAACGACGGCAGCATTATCATCCACGGCAATATCGGCGACGCCGCAGGCTATGCTATGCGCGGCGGCAAAATTTTTGTCAAAGGCAACGCCGGCTACCGCGCCGGTATCCACATGAAGGCGTACAAAGATAAAGTGCCCGTCATGGTTATCGGCGGCGTCACCGGCAGTTTCCTCGGTGAGTACCAGGCAGGCGGTGTTATCGTGGTGTTGGGCTTAAATGCCAACGGTAAGCGCATTGTCGGCAACTTCCCCTGCACCGGTATGCACGGCGGCAAGTTGTTCCTGCGCGGTGAGTGTAATGACGTCAAATTCCCCAGCCAGGTGACGGCACGCCCCGCCAACGCCGGGGATATGGCAGAACTTACCCAATACGTTAACGAATATTGCGCTATCTTCGGCTGTGATGCGGCTGAGATTCTCTCCGCCCCATTCACCGTTGTCACGCCAGACAGCCACAACCCCTATAAACAAATGTATGTAACAAATTAACAGAAAGCAGGTGCTGATATGAAGTATTCAAAACAAGAGGTTATCCAATACGTCCTGGAGGATGACGTCAAATTTATCCGTCTGGCCTTTTGCGACGTCTTTGGCAGACAAAAAAATATTTCCATAATGCCGGAGGAGCTGCCTCGCGCTTTTGAATACGGCATAGCCATCGACGCCTCGGCGATTGCCGGTTTTGGCGATGAAATGCATTCTGACCTGCTGCTCCACCCGGACCCGGAGACGCTGATGATCCTGCCCTGGCGGCCGGAACACGGCAAAGTCGTGCGTATGTTCACCAGCATTACCCATCCGGATGGCCGCCCCTGTGTCAGCGATACCCGTACTCTGCTGAAACAGGCTATGCAGCACGCCGCAGCCGCCGGCTATAACTTTGCCTTCGGCGCCGAACAGGAATTCTATCTCTTTAAGCTAAATGAAGAAGGCGAACCGACCAAAGAGCCCTATGACAAGGCCGGTTATATGGATATTGCCCCCGAGGATAAAGGTGAAAATATCCGCCGCGAGATTTGCCTGACTTTGGAGCAAATGGGTATCCGCCCCGAAAGTTCTCACCATGAGGAGGGCCCAGGCCAAAATGAGATCGACTTCCGCTATTCCGATGCTATTATCGCTGCGGATAACGCCCTCACCTTCCAGACCATCGTCAAAACTGTCGCTCATCGCAACGGCCTTTACGCTGATTTTGGCCCCAAGCCGCTGCCAGACCAACCCGGCAACGGTTTTCACATCAATATGTCCGTCAAAGCTGCTGACGGCGCAGAGAATATGTACTATATGATAGCCGGTATCATGGAAAAAACTGCCGATATGACGGCCTTTTTGAACCCGACCGAGGCCTCTTATAAGCGGTTTGGCAGCAATAAGGCACCGGGTTACATCTCGTGGTCAGAGGAAAACCGTTCTCAGCTTATCCGTATCCCGGCAGCCATGGGCGAATACCGCCGCGCCGAGCTGCGCTCCCCCGACCCCACGGCCAATCCTTATCTGGCCTTTGCCCTGCTGATATACGCCGGCCTTTACGGCATTGAAAATAAACTGGATCTGCCGCCGGCCGCCAATATCAACCTGTATAAGGCCGATACCCAGACGCTGGCCAAATATCGCCGTCTGCCGCAAGATTTGCGCTCGGCCTGCCAACTTGCGGCTGAAAGTGAATTCATCCGTGAGTACATCCCGGCCACAATTTTGGATGCCTACTGTGCCAGATAAGCCTATGCCAAAACCAAAATCAACCAAAGGAGGGAAAGCCAAATGAGCCTGAAAGAACGGGTATACAGCGTTCTCGTCGTATCCTCATCAGAGAATTTCAACTCCGCGCTGACCTCCCTCCTGCCTGATGCGACCTATCAGCCTGTGCATATCGCATCCAGCATCAGCGCCGCCAAACGCATCACCGCCGAGAGGAATTTTGACCACATCATCATCAACTCCCCTCTGCCCGATGACCCCGGCACCCGTTTTGCCATTGATTGCTGCGTATCTGCCAACACGGTAGTGCTGCTGTTGGTAAAATCCGAGATACACGCCGAAATACACGATAAAGTGGCCGAACACGGCGTATTCACCCTGCCCAAGCCGACCTCCCGCCCAACGATAATACAGGCGTTAAGTTGGCTGGCCAGCGCCCGCGAGCACCTGCGCCGTTTTGAGAAAAAAACGCTCTCCATTGAAGAAAAAATGGAGGAGATACGCATTGTCAACCGCGCCAAATGGCTGCTGATCAGCGAATTAAAACTCAACGAACCCGAGGCGCACCGCTACATCGAAAAGCAGGCCATGGACCGCTGTGTTTCCAAACGCAAAGTGGCCGAAGATATTATCCGCACTTATTCTTGATATATTTTCTATAATAAAAGCAAAAGAGATGAGCGTCTAATGTGACTCATCTCTTTTAATTTGCTTAATTATTGATTTTAGCGGACTATTTCATCTTTTGCAAACGAGGATTGGGAGTAATGCCGGGGATACGGCCGCGCTTAGCAACAGGCTGACCGTTTACCTCCTTCAAATCCATGGTCATATCAATGGCCGGGGCGCCGGAGATAAAGCTGCCCACACCAAAGGCATCGGCACCGGCGGCTGAAAGCTCCTGCATACGCTGGGGGGTCAAGCCGCCCGAAACAAAAATCTGCACCTTATCCAAGCCGGCCAAGTTCAAACGCTGGCGCAGCTCATGCACCAAACCCACGGTTACGCCGCCACGCTCCGAGGGGGTATCCAGCCGCACACCCTGCAAACGGTCACCCAGAGCCTCAGCCACACGCATGGTTTCCTCAATCTCATCACGGAAGGTATCAACCAAAATTACACGGGCCGCATCGGGCGCCATAATTTCATCATAAGCCAGCGCAGCCTCCACAGTATCACCCACCGTTAAGAACAGCGCATGGGGAGTGGTGCCGGACGGATATTTGCCCAACAGCTTGGCACCCAAAACGCAGCTGCACGCATCACAGCCGCCAATAAGTGCCGCACGCTCCATAACAGGGGCCACTGCCGGGTGAATATGCCGCGCACCAAAGCAGGAAACAGGCTTGTCCGGGCAGGCCTGCTTGATTTCCCTGGCCGCCGTTGCCCAACCGCTGGCGCTGGCCAGCATACCCAGTATGGCAGTTTCATATACACCAAAATCGGAATAACGGCCGGTAATACGGCAAAGCACCTCTTTGGGCTGCATCTCGCTGCCCTCAGGCAGGGCCCAAACCTCCACCGGGGCGTCCTGCAACAGGCCAAGCACCTCATTGATACCAACGAAAAGGCCGGGTTTGCGGGCAAAAATCTCCGCCGTAACCACCGTGTCATCCTTGCCCAGGTGGCGCAGAATATCCTGCGTTTTAATAAAGTAAATATCACTGGTTTGGCCGGCAATAATTTCCTCGTGGGTGGCCGAGTTGATACGCCGTGCCTGCTCTACCTGCAAATTATCAACTTCCTGCACCGAATCAAACAGCTTAATTCTCGTTTCAGTCTTAATTTCATTTTTAGTTTCAGTCATCTCAGGTCCCTCGATTTCCCAGTTTTCTTAGATTTTCCGAATGTATATACAAATTTTTATATAAAATTTTTATTTCTATTTATTTATTGTATAATCAAATCGCCCAACGAATTATTACCGTACAGCTCAGTATATTCCCGGTAAGCCTTTATAACTCGCTGCACATAATCACGGGTTTCGGCAAAGGGAATATCAGCCAGATTTGCAGCCGTACCGTCCCAAACGCCATCGGCCAGCCAGGCTGCCACCTTGCTCTGCCCGGCATTGTAAGAAGCAACTGCCTTGTAAATGTCCCATTGCCAATATTCCAGCAGATAACGCAGATAATCACAGCCCAGCCGCAAATTGTACTGCGGTTGATAAAGCTGCTCCTCCACAAAATCATAACCGCCGCGCTCAGCCAGCCAGGCACCGGTTTCGGGCATAATCTGCATCAGCCCCACCGCCCCTGCCGATGAAAGCGCATCGGTCTGCATATTGCTCTCCACCTTGGCTACTGCGCAGACCAGATACGGGTCAATCGCCGCCTGCTCAGCCTCGGCAGAAATCAGCGGAAAATACTTGGTGGGATAAATATAATACGGCAGCCTTTGCCAGCAAAATACACCTGCCAGCACCGCCACCAACAACAGTATAACCACCGACAATCGCCCACGGCGCAGCTTTTGGCGGTGTTTTTTGGGTTTCGTTTTTACTTTTATTCTTTGCTTGCGTCTGTTCAGCAATCAGGTAAACTCCTTAACAGCCATCACCTTCAACAGCCGACAAATTGCTGCCATACCGCGTCCAGCTCGCTGCGTAAATCATTTATGTCACTATTATTATGCACAACCCGGCTGGCATATTTGGTTTTTTCGGCCTGTGGCATCTGGTTTCTCATTCGGGCCTGTGCCTGCTCGGCAGTTGCACCGTCACGGCTCATCACCCGCGTCAGACGCACATCATCATCCGCCCAAACCAGCCACAGCTCATCCAAAATACCCAGATAATCGGCCTCAATCAGCAAAGCCGCCTCCACCACCACAATTTGCTGCGGATTTTCGGCCTTGGCCGCTGCAATCTCCTTTTTAATCTGCCGCAACACCGCAGGGTGCATAATACCGTTTAATTTGGCCAGCTCAGTTGGGTTATTAAACACCAACTCCGCCATTTTGGGCCGGTCCAGGCTGCCGTCGGCCAGAAAATACTCCTCGCCAAAGGTCTGCCAAAGCTCATCGTAAGCCTCACCGTCAGGCAGGGCCACCAATCGCCCCAGACAATCGGCATCCAGCCGCAAACAGCCTTTTTCCTGCTCCAACAGGCGGCTAAATGTGGTTTTGCCGCTGCCAATATTACCGGTAACACCAATCACCGTCATCCAAAATCCGCCTCCTATATACGCAAAAGTATACAAATGTATGCAAAATCAGCCATTAAACAATATTAACCAGATAATTATACTATACTTTTTACCGAAAAACAATCCTGATTAACAAGTATACAAGATATGCACCGCAAAATTATTGCTGCCGCAGGTTTTGCAGCAGCAGCCCCAGCTTGTTGGCCGAGAATAACAAAACAAAGGTTATCACCGCCGCCAGCAGCGTCCAGAACAGCGGTTTTTCTCCCAGCAGACCAAAAGCCAAACCGCCGCCCAGCGAATCCACGCCCAAGGCTAATGCCAGCAGCACCGCCTCACCGCCGGACAGTTTTTTATCGGTGTTACTGTCCAAATTCTCCGGCCGCCGCCAAAATTTGCCCACACTGTCGGCAGATTTTCCGCCGCAGAATTTCAGCAGCCAAACCACAATCAGCAGCAACAGCAGCCCCAGACCAATCTCATGCAGAAAATCAAGCGGCAGCAGCACCAGCAAAGCTTCTCCCATCAGCAAAGAGACGCCGAAAAACAGCGCCGAACACCCCGCCACCAGACACGCCGCCGGTCGGCTGACCCTAATGCCTGCCACACCCAGCGCCAATCCGCACAAAAAACAATCAAAATTTAACACCAACAAAAAAAGGCACAGCTCCAACATATCCTCACCCCACATACCAAATTTGCGCCAAAAATGCGCTCTATTCGGTATATGTGGCAGGACAGACCGCAGCCATACCTTTTTATTTTATCAGCTGTTTTTTATTCGTGAGATTTGGGCGGATGCTGGCAGACCGGGCAGAAGAAACTGCTGCGCCCGGCCACCTTAATGCGCTCAATGGTGCAGCCGCAGTTGGGACAGGGCTGACCTTTCTTCTGGAAAACCTGCAAGAAATTCTGGTAACCGCCCTTTTCATTGTTACCGTCAACATAATCACGGAAGGTGGTGCCGCGGTTTGCGATTGCGTTGGCTAAAATCTGCTGCATAGCCGCCGCCAGCTTGCTGTCCTCCTCGGCGGTCAGGCTGCCAATCGGCCTCTCAGGATGAACACCGGCCGCAAACAGCACCTCATCGGCGTAAATATTGCCAAGGCCGGCCACAATATGCTGATCCAACAGGGCGGCTTTGACCATGGCCCTGGGGCGCTTAGCCACACGGCTGCGCCAATATTCTGCCGAAAACTCCTCATCCAACGGCTCCATGCCCAAGGAATTCAAGCCGCTGACCTCCGTCAAACCCTGCTCATCCGTCAGCCAAAAACGGCCAAAAGCCCGAATATCATTATAAACCAGCTCCGAGCCGTCAGCAAAAGCAAAACGCACATGGTCATGCTTCTCCCGCGGCAGAGCCTCGGCGTGATACAGCAGCTTGCCCGTCATACGCAGATGCACCACCAGGCGCTCATCGCCGCCAAAACCAAACAGCAGGTACTTGCCGCGGCGCCCAAAATCAACAAACTCACGCCCCACCAGCTGTGCCAAATCCGCACCGCCGGCAGCAATAATCTGCGGCTTAAATACCTCCACCGCGGTAATTTTCTTCTGCGGCAGCAACTGCAACAAGCTGCGCCGTACCGTTTCAACCTCCGGCAGCTCCGGCATGGTCAATCCCTCCTCATATCAACGACAGAAAATCAAATTTTCTGCATATCATACCAATTTTCACCCACTTTAATATCAACCACCAGCGGCACGGCCAAAGCAAACGCACCCTCCATGGCCTCCCTTACCAGCGCCGCCATTTTCTCCTGCTCGGCACACGGCACATCAAAGATAAGTTCGTCATGCACTTGCAGCAGCATACGGCTTTGCATGCCCTGCTCGGACAGCATTTTATCCGCCCGCAGCATGGCCAGCTTGATAATATCGGCCGCTGTACCCTGGATAGGCGTATTCAGGGCGTTGCGCTCGGCAAAACTGCGCAGATTAAAGTTGCGGCTGTGCAAATCAGGCAGCCAGCGTTTGCGGCCGCACAGAGTTTTTACCCAGCCATCGGCCTTGCCGGCCTCCACAATCTCGCTCATATAGCGGCGTACCCCGTCATAGCGGCCCAGATAAGCGTCGATATACTGTTTGGCCTCCGTGCGGGTAATCCCCAAATCCTTGGCCAGACCAAAATCGCTGATACCGTAAACAATACCGAAATTTACCGCCTTGGCGCTGCGGCGCTGCTCAGGCGTTACCTCATCAATGCCGATACCCAGCACCTCGGCCGCCGTACGGGCATGAATATCTTCATTATTATAAAAACTGCTGCAAAGCACCTTGTCCGCCGAAATATGCGCCAACACACGCAGCTCGATTTGCGAATAATCCGCCGCCAGCAGCACATGGCCGGGAGATGCGTGGAAGGCTTTACGCAGCTTTTTGCCCATCTCGGTTCGCACCGGAATATTCTGCAGGTTTGGCTCGGTGGAGGATAAGCGCCCCGTTGCCGTCACCGTCTGATTAAAGGTGGTGTGTATACGCCCATCGGCAGCAATCAAATCCTGCAAACCCTCGGCATAAGTACCGCGCAGCTTGGCAGCCGAGCGATAATCCAGCACCACGCCGGCAATCTCATGCTCCTCGGCCAGTTGCTCCAACACCTCTACACTTGTAGAAAAGCCGGTTTTGGTCTTTTTCAGCGGTTCAATGCCCATCTCATTGAATAAAACCTCGCCCAGCTGCTTGGGAGAGTTGATATTGAAGCTATGCCCTGCCAAATCGTAAATTCTGGCGGCACAGTTGGCCTCAATCGCGCTGAATTCCAAATTAAGAGCCTGCAAGGTCGGCAAATCGGCACGGATACCGGCAGCCTCCATACCGGCCAGAACATCGGCCAGCGGCAGCTCCATATCACGGTACAGCGCCGTCAAATCCTCATCAGCCAGCCGTGCCATAATCTTCTCCTGCAACTGCGGCAAATAACTTAACCCCAACGCCGCCAAATCCGCAGCCGCCGCGGCCTTCTCCACCGGCTTGGGCTTATCCAGATAAACGGCAGCCAGCGTCAACGCCGCATAATCATTGGCGGCAGGGTCCAGCAGATAAGCGGCCAGCGCCAAATCCTCTTTATCACCGGCCAGCTTGGGCATACCCGCCACAAGCAGCGCAGTTTGCAGCGGTTTAATATCACAGGCCAGCAGCTTTTTATCCGCAACAGCAGCCGCATTTTGCAGTAAATCTGCCTTATCCACCAGCCAGATCTCCGCAGGATTTGCCGCATCGGCCAGCGCCGCCGCCTCGCCGTAGATATTCAGCAGCAGCTTATCGGCAGCAGAAAGTTTGCCGGCAATCTCACTCATCGTCACCTGTTGATAAGCAGCCGCATCCTCGGCCGCAGGGGCCGCAGCAGGTACAGCCTCGGCGTTTTCCAGCGGTTTCAGCAGGCTGGAAAAACCCAGCCAACGGTAAAAATCCACCAACGGTTGGTTGGCGGCCAGAGGCAGCGCCGCATAGTTGTATTTGTTCAAATCCACATCGGCGTAGATGTCCATGTGGCAGTCAATAATCGCCAGCTGACGGGAGAGCAGCGCACTCTCACGGCCGTTTTGCAGCTTGGTGCGCAGAGCCTTGCCGCTGACATTTTCAATATTAGCCAGCACGGTGTCCAAATCATGGTACTCGGCCAGCAGTTTAAGTGCCGTTTTCTCACCCACACCGGCCACCCCGGGGATGTTATCGGATGCGTCACCCATCAACGCTTTCAAGTCAATCATCTGGGCAGGCGTCAGATTATAATGCTCACGCAGCATGGCCTCGTCCCAAAGCTCGGTCACGCTGATGCCTTTTTTGGTCATAATCACGCGGATATTCGGTTCGATAAGCTGATAACTGTCGCGGTCACCCGTCAAAATCAGCACATCCTCGCCGTCGGCCGCTGCTTTTTTGCTCAGCGTTCCGATAATATCATCCGCCTCAAAGCCCTCTATCTCCTCCCAGACAATGCCCATGGCCTCCAACAGGCGCTTGCAGGTTTCAAACTGGGGCGATAATTCGCTGGGCGTGGCGGCGCGCTGTCCCTTGTAATCGGCAAAAAGCGCGGTGCGGAAGGTAACACGGCTTTTATCAAAGCAAACGGCCACACGCTGGGGTTTTTCCTGCTCCAAAATGCGGTTGAACATGGTGGCAAAGCCGTAAACAGCATTGGTGTATTCTCCCTGCGGGTTGGTAAGCAGCGGCAGGGCAAAAAACGCCCGGTGCAGCAGCGAACTGCCGTCCACGATCAAAAATTTTATTTTATCCATTTTTATTTTGTCCATAATATAACCTCAAAAAGAATATTAACATATAATACAATCAGGTTCATTATACCCCAAATCAGCTCATTCAGCAACCGCCGCCCCATAAAAAATGCAGAGCCGTTAAGCCCTGCATTCAAAATTTTATTTAATTTTGGCTCAGATGTCCAGCTTTTCAATCAGTTCTTCCGGAATATCGGCGTTGCTGTAAACATTCTGCACATCATCATAATCTTCCAGCTTGCCCAGCAAAGTAAGTACCTTGGCAGCGGTTTCTTCATCGGTGATTTCGATGGTGTTGCCGGGCAGCATGGTGATTTCAGCGGTTTCGGTGGTGTAGCCTGCTTCCTCCACAGCGTTCTTCACGGCTTCCAGATCCTCGGGGGCGGTGATG
The DNA here is from genome assembly GCA_017397935.1 of Bacillota bacterium. GTDB lineage: Bacteria > Bacillota > Dehalobacteriia > UBA4068 > UBA4997 > Avidehalobacter. The sequence continues at coordinate 38,691 of JAFQHN010000025.1, read as the reverse complement.
ATTTCAATTTCATCCTCATCAGCGATAACATCCTCAGCGCCGGCCTCCAAAGCTGCCATCATCAGTTCATCGGGGTCTACATCCTCGGCCGGCACAGTCATGCGGCCTTTGCGCTCGAACATATAGGAAACACAACCGGTCTCGCCCAGGTTGCCGTTGTTGCGGGAAAAGATGTAACGGATATCGCTGGCCACACGGTTGCGGTTATCGGTGAGCATTTCACACATTACAGCAACGCCGCCTGCGCCGTAACCCTCGTAAACGATTTCCTCATAGTTAACGCCTTCCTGGTTGCCGGATGCCTTCAAAATAGCGCGGTTTACATTATCCATCGGCATATTGGCTGCCTTGGCCTTCTGGATGCACAGACGCAAACGGAAATTGGCCGTCGGGTCCGGGCCGGACTGCCGCACCGCTACAAAAATTTCCTTGGAAATCTGGGTGAAAACCTTGGCACGGGCTGCGTCTGCCTTGCCTTTTTTGTGCTTGATTGTTGACCATTTATTATGACCGGACATGATATACCTCCAAAAAACAAAAAGTTCAAAAAATTTCTAACAATTCATTTTACTCCAAAAAATGCTCTGTGTAAAGACGGTTTAACAATTTTCCATTTATTATTCCGCAAAATTTGTCTGCATTTGCTGCTTGATCTGCTCTGCGCCGCCAAAATTAAGATAAGTTTCGGGGATGGGCCCCACAATTACGCTCTCCACCAGAGGCAGACTGTCGGTTATCTGTGTAAAAGTGGTTTGCATCGGCATCAAAATGCCCATATCCACCACAATATCCAGCATAATGGTGTGTTTGGTTTGGTTGATACCGGCAGATGTAAATTCATCATGGATCTCCACATTTACCGTACCGGAGGGCAGCAGCGCCACCACAATATTCGGTCCCTTATCCGCCAGCAGCAAATGCCCCGTAAGCAGGCCCAACGGCACCTTAATATCGCTGCGGCTTAAATTGCCTATTCTCTCCTCTAAATTACGGGCGATGGAAGTGACAAGTCTGGTTATCTTCACGGTATCTGGCTGCATAAGCGTCACACGGCCATTCTCATCGGTGGCCACATTGATAAGCTGCTGATAAGCCACGCCGTTGCCAAGCTGGTCATAAACCGCCTCATTGATGATCCTAAGCATGGCCAAATGCACCTGATGAGAAGCCACCCGCTGCGCAATCGGCCTCAACGCAGAATCGACCGTAACACAGCAGGAGCCGAAAATTATCAGCGCAGCCAGCAGCCACGGCCACAACGGCCGACGCCTGGGACACCGACCAAATTTCTGTTTTTTCAGCGCGGTTTTCATATACACCTCCGGCTGCTTATTCCCCTGTAAATTATCATATTTTACGGGAATTTTTTTAGACCGCTTTTCAGCAAAATCCGGCTGCTTATCAACAGCCAAAGCCCGGCACATAAAAATTTTTGGGATTTACAGTTTAATTTCAGCACTATTCCATGCAAATTCCCCACCACAATAAAATAACAGCTGTAATTTTTGCCATCACAAACCACTTTTCAGGAAAAACTTGCTACTTATCAAAGCATGTGCTATAATTATAAATTAGAAAATTGTGTGTTAGCATTATTTAATGTTGTGATATTACAGGAGGTATAAAAAAATGACAAAGGAAACCAAACGGCCGCAGGAGGATATGGTTGAAAAACCGTCTGCCGCTGTGGACCGCCCCAGGAAACCCCGTAAGAAACGCAAATTAAAAAAACGCCGCATATTGCTGGCCGTCCTCTGCACCTTCCTTGTTGTGGGAGTAATCAGCGCAGCAGCCCTGGCGGTTTATGTGGCCACCGTGTTGAAGGATTTGCCGGATTGGGATGAAAACGCCCTGCTCTCGGACAAGACCACCTTCCTCTATGATGATAAGGGCGAGGTTTTCTCCGAACTGCATTCCAGCGAGAACCGCACCTATGTCAGCCTGGATGATATGCCAACATATCTGACTGATGCTTTTTTGGCTACCGAGGATACCCGTTTTTATGAGCATAACGGCATTGATATTATCCGTATCGGCGGCGCATTGATTGCCGACATCAAAGCCGGAGGCATTAAACAGGGTGCGTCCACCATTACCATGCAGCTGGCCCGCACCGCCATCCTGAATAATCAGGATAAAAAGCTGGACCGCAAAATCAAAGAGGCGTTTATCGCCATGCAGTTGGAGAGTGAATACTCCAAGGACGAGATTCTGGCGCTTTATCTTAATGAGATTTACTTCGGCCACAGCGCTTACGGTGTCCAGGCCGCCAGCCAGACACTCTTCGGCAAGGATGTCAGCGAGATTGATATGGCCGAGGCTGCCACACTGGTTGGCATTATCCGCAACCCCAAGCTGTACTCGCCGATTTACAACCCCGATAACTCCTTTAAGGTAAAAAATCAGGTGCTTACCAACTTATCCAACTACACCGATAAATATTCGGCCGAGGATATTGCTGCCGCCAAGGAGGAAGTGGTAACAACCGGCGAATCTGCCTACACCGCTGCTTATAATCACCCGTGGTTTACCGATTATGTAATCAACACCGCCGAGAATATTTTGGAAAGCAAAGGCTACGCCGATGCCTCTATTTACACCGCCGGCTACCGCATTTACACCACACTGAATGATGAAGTGCAGACGCTGATGGAGGAAGCCTACAAAAACGCCGAAAACTTCCCCCAAACCTACTCCAAGGATTTGGTGGAAAGTGCCATGGTGGTTTTAAGCACCGATAACAATGCCGTTCTGGGCTTGATGGGCGGCCGGGAATACACCACCAAACGCGGCTACAACCGTGCGGTAGATATGAAGCGCCAGCCCGGTTCCACCTTTAAGCCGGTGGCAGCTTATGCCCCCGCCATTGAAGCAGGCTATTCTCCTGCCACCACCGCCAATGATGCACCGACCACCTTTGGCACCAAATGGACCCCCGGCAACTATGACGGCAGCTACAAAGGCATTATCTCAATGCGCACCGCCTGCCAGTATTCGGTTAATATTGCCAGCGTAAAATTCCTGCAAATGGCCACCGTACCGGCTTCGTTGAATATGCTGGGCAAGATGGGCATTAACCTGTCCGACCAGGACAACAACCTTAGTATTGCATTGGGCGGCTTAACTTACGGCGTATCTCCCATGCAGATGGCGGCAGCCTACGGCACCCTGGCCAACAGCGGCATTTATACCGAGCCCTGGTGTATCTCCCGCATTGAAGATACCGAGGGTAATGTGATTTATGAATCCGAGCTTAACCAGAATGTCGCCATGAAGGAAACCACCGCTTATCTGGTGACCGATATGCTGAAAACCGTAACCACCGCCGGCACCGGCACCCGTGCCCAGCTGCCCAACCGAGATGTAGCATCCAAAACCGGTACCGTGCAGCTGCCTGACCTCAGCTATTTTAAGGGCCTCAGCGGCAACCGTGACGCTTGGTTTGCGGCCTTTTCCCCTGAGATGGTGGGCGTAGTTTGGATGGGTTATGACGACGACAAGGACGAGGAAGGCACCGTACAATATCTGCGCCAAATTTACGGCGGCAAGTACCCCGCCCAGATCTGGAAATATGTTATCGGTGGGGCCAGCAAGGATTTGCCCGGTTCCCGGTTCCAGAAGCCGGCCGGTATCGTTTCGGTGACGGTGGACGCCTTGACCGGCCTGCTGCCCGATGATAACACTACCAAAACCGTAAATGAGCTTTTTGACAAGGACAATGTGCCCACCGAATCCGGCAACCAGGTTACCAGCGCCACCCTTTGTGTGGCCACCAACCAGCTTGCCACCGCATATTGCCCCGAAACCAAAATCGTTTATCGGATGGTGGAACCGGATAAGAGCAACCATGTAAGCGGTGCAACCGAGCTGCCTACCAATTATTGCCCCACCCACCAGGGCCAGGCCACCGATATACCCAACATTGGTGACGATATTGAAAACCCCGGTACCGATAACCCCGATGCCACGCTGACGCTGCTGCCGCCCCATGATGTAATGGCCGGCAAACACACCGACTCCTCGATTTATGTGAGCTGGAAGAATGACAACGCCGGCAGCTTAAAATATCAGGTGGAATATTGGGAGGGCAGCAACCCCAGCAATACCATCACCACTTATTTTACTGACCTGACGGTAAATGACTTGACTTTGGGCAGCAATTATAACTTCCGCATCCGTGCCATAACCGATGCCGAAGATGCTTACAGCCCGTGGTCCAATGTTATCAGCATTACGCTGGAATAAACTGCTAACAAACATCATGCACCTTATATACGGCCGTTTTGGTCACATATAAGGTGCATTTTTTATTATCGGCAGGACGGCTGCAAAATTTGCCCCAAAACTATTGCCAAAAATAGAAATTTGGCCTATAATATAAGCGAACAAATGTTCGCAAGGCTTAAATATAAAAAAGCAAATGCATTTAACGGGGGCAGCAAAATGACAGACAACAAAGTTTATATTGCCATAGACTTAAAATCTTTTTATGCCTCGGTGGAATGTATGGAGCGCGGCCTTGACCCCATGACCACCAACTTGGTGGTGGCCGACCCTGCCCGCACCGAAAAAACCATTTGCCTGGCCGTTTCCCCCTCGCTGAAAGCCTACGGTGTGCCGGGGCGCCCCCGCCTGTTTGAGGTTGTGCAGAAAATTGCCCGTGTCAACGCCGAAAGGCGGCGGCAAATTCACGGGCGCAATTTCTGCGGCTCATCCACCGACGCCACCGAGCTGCAAACCCACCCGGAGCTGCAAGTTGATTACATCGTGGCACCGCCCCGTATGGCGCATTACATTGAACACAGCAGCCGAATTTATAATATCTATCTGAAATATCTGGCGCCGGAGGATATGCACATTTACTCCATTGATGAGGTCTTTATGGATGTTTCGGCCTATCTGCGCACCTATAAGATGACTGCCCGGGAGCTGGCCGCCACCATGATGCGTGATGTGCAGCAAAGCACCGGCATCACCGCCACCGCCGGCATCGGCACCAACCTGTACCTGTGCAAGGTGGCCATGGATATTGTGGCCAAGCACACCGAGGCTGACCAAAACGGAGTGCGTATTGCCGAGCTGAATGAGCAATCCTACCGGCGGCTGCTTTGGAATCACCGCCCGCTGACCGATTTTTGGCGAGTGGGCCGCGGATATGCCGCCAAGCTGGAAGAGCACGGCCTGTATACCATGGGGGATATTGCCCGCTGCTCAATGGGGGCGCCGTACCAATACCATAATGAGGAGCTGCTTTATAAAATGTTTGGCATAAATGCCGAGCTGCTGATTGACCACGCCTGGGGACATGAACCCTGTACGCTGGCCGAGATCAAGGCATACCGTCCGTCCAACCGCAGTTTATGCTCCGGGCAGGTGCTGCAAGAGCCCTACCCTTACGCCAAGGCCAAGCTGGTGGCCAGAGAGATGGCCGAGCTGCTGGCGCTGGATTTGCTGGAAAAAGGTCTGGCGGCCGACCAAATTGTGCTGACCGTCGGCTATGACCGGGAGAGCCTTACCAACCCTAAAATCGGCAGCTTATATAGAGGTGCTATCACCAATGATGCCTACGGCCGCACCGTTCCCAAGCCTGCTCATGGCAGCACCAACCTTAAACTGCCCACCTCCTCCGCCCTGCTGATCAGCAAAGCCGTAATGACTTTATACTCGCAAATCGTCAATCCGGATTTATTGGTGCGGCGCATAACAATTTCGGCCAACCATGTTATACCGGAGGGCGAAATCAGCCGGCAAACCTTCTCCGAGCAGCTGAATTTGTTTACGGATTACACCAAACAGCAGCAGCAACAGGCCGCTGAGGAAGCCGCGCTGCAACGGGAACGCAAAATGCAGCTGGCAGTATTGGGTATCAAGCGGAAATTCGGCAAAAATGCCGTACTGAAAGGTGCCAACCTGCAAGACGGAGCCACCGCCCGGGAGCGCAACGCCCAAATCGGTGGGCACAAAGCATAAAATCAACAGGAGGCTTGCCGCATGAGTGACCAACCAACACACAAATATGATGACATCATCAATCTGCCCTGCCCCACCTCTGCCCGCCACCCCAGAATGGCATTATATGACCGGGCAGCACAGTTTTCTCCCTTTGCGGCGTTAACCGGCCATGAGGCTGCCATGCAGGAGACCGCCCGCCTGACCGCTGCACCGCCGGAACTGAACGAGGACACGCTGGCTGATTTGGACAGCAAATTGCAGCTGCTGCAACACCTTCTGCAAAGCGCCGGGCAAACAGATACCGCCATCACTTACTTTCAACCGGATGAACACAAAGAGGGCGGCTGTTATCTGCACCACAGCGGCCGCATAAAAAAAATTGACCAATACCGCCGCTTGCTGATTTTTGCAGACGGTGCCGCCATAAAAATCAACAGCATAACCGAAATACACATCGGGCAGCAAGAATAAAATTAGCCAGAAAAATCACGCCAAAATCAGGATATACTTGCCAAACCACCCATAAAGTAGTAGTATTATAGTAATTATGTGGGCGATTAGCTCAGCTGGGAGAGCGTTCGGTTCGCATCCGAAAGGTCGAGGGTTCAAATCCCTTATCGTCCACCAAAAAAATGCACAAATTACAATAAAAAGTTTAGATACAGTTAAAATTATTGCCATATAATAATTTTATACAAAATGCCGAAATTATATAAATAACTCAGGAGGAATAAAAATGTTTATTGATATGTCTTATATTATCCTGGTAATGCCGGCCGTGCTATTTTCATTGTGGGCCAGCACCAAGGTAAATTCCACCTTTCAGCGATACTCCGGCCAGCAGATTCGCTGCGGAATGACCGGCAGCGAGGCGGCCAGAATGATTTTGAATGCCAACGGCCTGCGTGATGTACGCATTGAGCATATTGCCGGCAACCTTACCGACCATTATGACCCCTCTGCCAATGTCATCCGCCTTTCAGACAGCGTATACTCCGGCTCCACCCCGGCAGCTATCGGTGTTGCGGCGCATGAATGCGGCCATGCCGTGCAGCACGCCACCGGATATTTTCCTATCAGAATCCGCACCGCCATTGTGCCGATCACCAATATCGGCTCTCAGCTGGCAATGCCGTTGATCCTGCTGGGCATTATCTTCTCCGTCAGCAACCCGCAGCTCATCAGCCTTGCTTATCTGGGTGTGGTGTGCTTCTCTCTGTGTGCCGTATTCCAGTTGGTAACCCTGCCCACCGAGTATAATGCCAGCAGCCGGGCTATTGCCGCGCTGGAAGGTTGCAGCAGATTAACCGACGATGAGATTTACGGCTCTAAAAAGGTATTGAACGCAGCAGCCCTTACCTATGTGGCGGCACTGGCGGTCAGCATTATGCAGCTGCTGCACCTGCTGTTGATGGTTCAGCGAAATGACCGTAATTAACAAATGGCCATAATTAACAACCAAAAAACACAAAAAAATCAGGGTAACTTATTAACAAGCTGCCCTGATTTTCTTATTTATTTTTGTTTGCTGCCGGCCAGCTCTCCCCAAATGGCACCGCCCATAATCAGCACAGCACCCAGCATTTGTATCGGCAGCAGGCTCTCATGCAGGAAAATTGCAGCCAGCAGCAGCGCCGATAACGGGTCAATGTAACATATCAAAGCCACCGTTTGCCCGGCCAGCTTTTGCAGGGATGAGAAGTACAAATAATAAGCCACACCGGTGTTCAACAGGCCGATGGTCAGCACATACGGCCATTCTCCCGCGGCCGGAATAATCGGCAGCTGCACCCCCGATGCCAGCAGATAAATCAGTATCACCACAAAAGCCACCGCCAGCTCATACAGCGCACAATGCAAGCCGGACAGGCGCTTCACCTTTTTATTAAAGATGATCAATGCCGCATAAAACAGCGCCGCACCTGCGCCAAACAGCAAGCCCAAACCGCTGGCCGAGAAATCAATACTGCCGCTGATACACAGCATACCCACCGCCACCGCAGCAATCGCCATCATCTTACTGCCTGTCAGCTTCTCGCCAAAAAGCAGCGGAGATAAAGCCAGCACCAGCATGGGGCCACAATAATAGGTCAATGTGGCCAGGCTGACCGATGCCTCGCGATAAGCGGCGAACAGCAGCATCCAGTTGGTACCCAGCGCCGCACCGCCCAGAGTAGCCATCAGCGTGTCGACCTTTAAGGCCGCAAAATCGAACCTGCCGGTAAGCATCACCACCAGCAGCAAAAACAAAGTACCGAAAAATGTCCTCAACAGCACGATCTCGGCGCTGGAAAGATTGATGTGATTTACCAGCAGGCCGTTGGTGCCGAAAATAATCATTGACGCCACAAATTTCAGCAGCTCTTTATAATTACTTGCTTGCATAAATTCTCCGTTCTGCTTAAATTTGTTATTCCAATGCTTTTTTTAAGTCCAGAATAAATTGCTTTTGCTGCTTCTTCAAATAGAGGTTTACAAAAGGTTTCATAAACCACTTCTTTGGTGTCACATTTTCTGTAAAATCAATTTGTGTTTCATTTCCCTTAGCTGTAAAAATACCAATCCAATGTCCTGTCATATTGCTATTTTCCATGTCAAATTCCCAGCGTTTATATGGCTCAACAGCAGTGGTTAAAAATGTAGTTGCATATCCGTCCTTAGTGTACTCAATAAATTGCTTTTCATTTATGATTTCTGTTTTGCTTAAATCGCTTCGCCACACACTATATTTATCAATGGCAAAAACAATATCCCAAACTTTATGAATATCATCGTTGATAATCGCATTTATATTTGAAATTGCCATTTTTATGCCCCCTCTAAATTCAAAGTTTCACTCTAAATTATAGCACAAAGATGTGAATATTTCCACCATATGTAACCCAAATACAGCAAAGCCAAGAGGCGCAAACGGATAAACCGCTTGCGCCTTAACAAATTATGGTATTACTTGTGTTTGATTGATAAACTCTGTTTTTTCGCAAAAAAGCCCACTTGACAAATCCAGTTTCAACAATATATACTTCTATTTTATTACTGCCGCATTACCCTTCTCCGCCAGTTTTTCCCAAATCACCTGCCGGTTACGCTGTAAGCGCTCATCCTCAGGGCACATAGCTGCCGCAATATCGGCATTCTGCAAGGCCGGCAGATACTGGCCGGTGTTATAATAACCCAAAGCCGCCAGGTCATACGGCATAAAACTCCAGCTATCCGCCTCGGTGATGTAGGTGCGCGGACGCTCGGTAATTTTCAGCGCTCTTTCGGCCAGCCAGATAACAGCATTCCAATCCGCTTTTTGGTAGGCCAGACGGGCATATTCCAGCCACGGCTCACGCAAATGCGGCGCCTCGGCCACCGCCCGCAGATACCAGCTTTCCGCCTCGTCATCCTGCCCCAACGCCTGATATGAACGGGCAATAAAACGCATGGAGGCGGCCCTTTCATCACGCCAGAGAGCCGACGGCAGCTGCAAATGGCGCTTTAAGGTATCAATGCAATCCTGCCAGCGTCCGTAATACATATACTCCCGGCCCAGATAATGCATATTGCGGTCATTCTGCGGGTTTTCCTGCACAGCCAGCTCCAACAGCGGCAGGTATTGCCCACGGGACTTGCTGCGGTCAGGATAGTGGTTCAGCTGCACACCCTCGGCAAACAACGCCAGCGGCTCATCGCCCTCTCCCTCCCATGCCAACACCTCATGCACGGGGTTTACCCAGCGGTACCCGCGGCGACAATGCACCTTATCCACCCAAAAAACGCTGCCCTCGCTGCCGTCATCATTAAAACTCCACGTATAGCGGTATTTGGCACGGCCGGCGCCCTGCGCCCACACAGTCTCCAACTTCGGCCGCCAGCCGGGCTGCAAAACTTCATCCAAATCGGTGCAAACGCAAATATCAGCATCCTGCGGCACCAGGTCCAGGGATTGATTGCGGGCCACATCAAAGCGCCACGGCTTAATCTGGCTGACCGTAACCTGTGCCCCACCCTCTTGCAGCAGCCGCACGGTATCGTCCGATGAGCCGGTGTCCAGCACATAAATCGCATCAGCCTCGCTCATCGACGCCAACCACCGCTGCACAAACTGCGCCTCATTTTTGCAGATTGCATAAACACATACCTTAAACTGATTTTCTGCCAAGTCATTCCCTCCTCTTTTAATTAAAGCTGATATAAAAACCGGGGCCAAGCTGCTGACCCCGGTGTAATTTTGTGACGATTCAAACAATTTTAGCCGATTTTAACAATGGAGAGGCTGGCGCTGTATGTTACAGACTGCCCCACATTGGTAAGATGAATGGTGTTGTCGGAGCGATTACGCAGCACCAGAGTATCGCCGGCATTAAGCGCAACCGCAGCGTGGCCGGCAACATGAGAGATACCGCAACGGCTGCATCCCTCGGCCATATTGCCCGAAACCGCATACTGAATACTGCCGTAATCATTTTCCAGCGCAATAATGATGTCATTCTGCTCACGGCCGTGGTCACTATCCTTGCAGTTGCTTCTCAGCAGTACCGTCCACACCACCAAATAAGTACCTGCCTCGCTGACAGTAGCCTTGCTGCCGTCATAGGTAAAAGAGTTGCCAATCGTCCGCACCAGCGGAATGGGAATAACCTCCGTGTTGTGAATATTACCAACATTGGAACGGTTTTCCGAGTACAAAGCATCATTATCCACGCCGGTAGGCCCCGTAGCACCTGTTGCGCCTGTGGCACCCGTTGCGCCTGTTGGGCCGGTTGGACCGGTTGGGCCGGTTGCGCCTGTGGCACCTGTTGCGCCGGTTGCCCCTGTGGCACCTGTTGCACCCGTTGCGCCTGTGGCACCCGTGGCCCCCGTTGCACCTGTGGCACCCGTGGCACCTGTTGCGCCGGTTGCGCCTGTGGCACCTGTGGCACCCGTGGCACCCGTTGCACCTGTGGCACCTGTTGCGCCGGTTGCGCCCGTTGCACCAGTTGCGCCTGTTGCGCCTGTGGCACCCGTGGCGCCCGTTGGGCCGGTTGCACCCGTTGCGCCTGTTGCACCTGTGGCACCCGTGGCGCCGGTTGGACCGCCGGCAGGGCCGGTGGGGCCGGTGGGGCCTAAGGTAGCAATCGGGGTAAAATCGTCAGACTCGCCGGGAATACCACGCGGACAGTTGACATTTACCAGAAACAAACTGCCGTTAAAAACCACCAGCTGCCCGGCACAATAATCATTACCGCAGACAAAAGGCACCGGAAAAGCCGGACAGTTTTGGCTGCAATTTTTGCATCCGCAAGAGTTATTGCACCCCTGGCAGCGCGACATATTTCTTCTTAAAAAATCATCCATTTATAAACCCCCTTCGGTTGTTAGTTGAGGCATCTCATCAATGCCTAATAACATTATATGCGCTTGTCTGGGCGTGGTTACAGCCAGCGGCGCACATCACCAAAGGGGGTTGTTTTGCAGATATTAAGTTGTCATGCCAAGAGATTACTCGGCGTAGTGCATCTTCTCCGGCGTCCAATCCGCCAGCACCGGCAGCATCTCTGCCGCAGCCAAACGGGCACCAGCCAAATCATGTTCCAAATAATTGCCGCACTCCTGCCGGCTGTTACCGGGGATTTCACCGACAAAATCAGCCGCAAAAGACAGCGCCTCCTGCATCAGCTTAATGGCATCCGCGCGGCTTACATCATCACGCAGCAGCAAATAAAAGCCGGTACGGCAGCCCATAGGCCCCACATAAATCACGCTGCCTGCCCAGGCCGAATTGCGGGCGTAGGTGGCCAGCAAATGTTCCAAAGTGTGCATGACCGCCGAGGGCAGATAATCACCGCCGTTGGGTGTCTTCATTCGCACATCATAAGTCACCACATCACCGTCAATGCGCGACACATACATACCACACTGCAAAACATCGTGATTAACCGTAAAGCTGGCAATTTTCTGCATAATATTTCCACTCCAATTCTGTTTTCGCTAAATTATTTGCTGAATTACCTTATAGTATATACATTTTGGCAGCAAAAGCCAAGCATTATTTGCCTGAATATGACACATAAAAATAATTTTGAAAAATTTTTGATATTTTTGTAAAAAAAGCTTGACTTTATAGCCAATAAAATATATAATACTAATCACGGCGGTTGTGCCGCAATAGCTCAGTAGGTAGAGCGCATCCTTGGTAAGGATGAGGTCACCAGTTCGACTCTGGTTTGTGGCTCCACACCGTAACCGACGCGATTTAAGTCGCGTCGGTTTTTTTTGCACTTTTTTATATTATTTATGCAGCAAAAAGGCCCGGCAGATTTTACGCCGAGCCTTAATTTATATCTTCCAGATTTATTATTTATTGAAATTTATTTTTGTTGAAAGTTTATTGTTGCCGAAACCAGGCCATATAGGCTGTGGCCAGCGCACAGGGCACCACCGCATAACCTGCACTCACCCTGCCGCCATGATAAAGCACATAAGCAGCGCCTGCAAAAGTCAACAGCGTGAAGATAGTCCCCAGTACAAAAGCTGTTTTTTTCATCGGCAGCCCTCCCTTATTTGCACCTCAACGCCTCAACGCCGCACACCGTTTTTATCAAAAACCTGCTTTAACGCTCTTTCGGTTTTCACCACAGCAAACAGCAGCGCCACAACTTGCAGCAAACACACCGCCGCCACCAGCGAACCGATTTCATCCTCGGTACCGCCGTAAACCGTCAGCATGGCCGCCAAAGAGGCCGGCAGCAACACAAATCCCAGCTTAACCCAAAGTGTGCCGCAGTAACGGTGGGCAAAATCCCAGGTATCCCGGTTTTTCATCGACATACCCGTACGATAGCCGTAAACCCCATTGATATTCTGCGGCGGATTATTCTTAAACATCCAGCCGAACAGCAGCATAATAGCCGGAGTCAATAAACTGGCTGCCAGCATCGCAAACCAAAATCCCATACAATATCACCCTCTATAATTTTAATCAAAAATTTCCAGGCAAACAGGACAATGATCGCTGCCCATAACCTGCGGCAGAATATAGGCCGCCTTGATTTCATCCTTCAAGCGCTCTGACACCAGAAAATAGTCGATACGCCACCCCGCATTTTTGGCACGGGCATTAAAACGATAACTCCACCAGGAATACGCACCCTCCTCATCAGGGTGCAGATAACGAAAGCTATCCACAAAACCGGCCGCCAGCAGCTCGCTGAACTTACCGCGCTCCTCATCAGAGAAACCGGCGTTGCCGCGGTTGCTTTTGGGGTTCTTCAAGTCTATCTCCTGATGCGCCACATTAAGGTCGCCGCAGATAATCACCGGTTTTTGTTTATCCAATGCCTGCACATAAGCCCGCAAATCGTCCTCCCATTCCATACGGTAGTTGATACGCGCCAGGCCATCCTGTGCGTTGGGCACATACAAATTAACCAGATAAAAACGCTCAAATTCCAGCGTAACCGCACGGCCCTCGTCATTGTGGCGGTCTAATCCCAGATTATAAGCGTGGCCAAGCGGCTCGGTACGGGCAAAGGTAAGCGTACCGCTGTAACCCTTGCGCTCGGCGCTGTTCCAAAACTGATGATAACCGGGCAAATCCACAGCAGCCTGACCGGGCTGCATTTTCGTCTCCTGCACCGAGATAATATCGGCATCAATATCGGCGGCAAAATTATAAAAACCCTTTGTAATACAGGCCCTTAGGCCGTTAACATTCCAAGAAATCAAACGCATAAAAGCACCTCATCTTCATATTTTTTTAATTATAACATAAGTTTGCCGCCAAATAAATAGCCGATGAAAATTCAAATGCAGCTAAACATGGGTTCAAGATGAGTTCACATTCACGATATATAATAAAGAAAATGATTGATATTATGTATATAATTTGCAGACTTGTCAAGCAAAACAATTTGAGTTATAATGTAACACGGTGTGCGCGGCGAAATCATGTTTGCCAAACCGCCGACATATAATTTAACAACCAATGTGATGTGTGTGGCCCGAATTTTAACCGATGTGCGGGCAAATTTGTGGCCGAAATTCAGAAAGGACCAAAATCATGCAGCTTGCTTTTTTTCTGACTCCCAAAGCTGAAAGCTCTTATCTGATTGAGAATTTCACTCTGCGGCAGGCCTTGGAGAAAATGGAATATCACCATTACACCGCTATGCCGGTGCTGGATAGTGACGGTCATTATCTTTATACCCTGTTTATTGATGATTGCCTGTGGGTATTCAAAAATTCGCCCGAAATGCGCTTTGCCGATGCCGAGAAAATTCCGGTAAACAGCATTACGCTTTCTCGCAAGGTAGAACCGGTCAATATCTCGGCCGGATTAAGCGAATTGCTGAAAAAGACTATTGAACAGAATTTTATCCCCGTGGTCGATGATTCCGGCATTTATATTGGCCTGGTGCGCCGCAAAGATGTGATTGAATATTGCCGTCCGCTGCTTTTGGAGGCGCTAAACAATAAATAATTTGTGATTTTCTGAAAATTTTTTACAGAAATATGCAAAAAGGTCTTGTCAAAAACAATTATTTGTAATATAATAATAAAGCTGATTGTTAAATCAGCCTATGGAGTGGTATCGAAGTGGTCATAACGAGCACGACTGGAAATCGTGTTGCCGTGATGAGCGGCACGCGGGTTCGAATCCCGCCCACTCCGCCATCAAAAACCTCTTTTGTCTGCACGGACAAGAGAGGTTTTTTTATTGCTTTATCTCCACCGCATTCGGGAATTTTTTCATCTGCGGTTGCAAAATTTATATTTTCGTGTTATCATCTGTGCAGAAAATTGGGATTTGTTTATTAAACCAAAAGGAGATGCGATATGCTTGATAATAAATTGAATAAAAAGATTTGTTGTGTAAACGATATGCCCGGCGTTGGCAAGATTGCCTTGTCAGCCATGATTCCGATTCTTTCCGCCAAAGGAATTGATGTGGCATCGCTGCCTACCGCCCTTGTATCCAATACCTTGGATTTCGGCAAATTCGATATATTGGACACCACCGAATATATGGATAAAACGGTGGACATCTGGCACGAGCTCGGTTTTGCATTTGATTGTATTTCCACAGGATTTATGGTAAACCCGAAGCAAATTGAAATCGTGGAAAGGCTTATCAACAACCAGGATAAGGATAATATTCTCGTTGTCGTTGACCCGATTATGGGTGACGAAGGCAAGCTGTATAACGGTATGACGGAACAGAACGTGGCAATTATGCGAGAGTTGAGTGCTTATGCGGATATTCTGATACCGAACTACACCGAAGCCTGCTACCTTGTCAACTGCTCTTGCAAAAGCGAAACGCTGACATCCCAGGAAGCAGCCGATCTGATAGAGAGCGTTCGCGGTCTGGGAGCAAAATCCGTTGTCATTACCAGCGCATCAGTCGAGGGTAAAAATTGTGTTATCGGCTATGACCACACAACAGATAAATCCTTTTTGCTAACCTATGAATTGATAGATGTGCGCTTTCCCGGAACCGGAGATATTTTCTCTGCGGTGTTGATAAGCGATATTTTGAACGGTGAGAGTTTGGAAGCTGCCACAGAACACGCCATGAAGGTTATTCGGGAAATCATCCTCGACAATCTGAGCAAAGAAGAAAAGTTCTTTGGCGTCGATATTGAAAGATTCATCAGCGAGGGAAAACTATGAAAATCAAAATTACACTGGTAGAGCAAAAGGGCGAATGTCCCTGCCACCGAGGACATAAGGTTGGAGATAGCTTTGATTTCGACACAGAGCGCGGAAAGCTTTGCCCGATGGCAGCTCACGTCCTGTTCCCGATGATCGACATATTGCGATATGGCGGCAAACTTCCGGATGACAGATTCTGCTGCCCCGATGTAAACACCATCAATGTGTTCAAAATTGAAAAGACTGATAATTAAGCATTTACACCGTTATACCCTACTTTTGCATCAAAAAGAACCTCTTTTATCTACATGGACAAAAGAGGTTTTTCTTTATTCTAGGGGCAATCTCAGACGCTATGTGAATGGTTAACGCCCTTTGCGCTTATTCCTCCTCACACGGTTGATATGCCGTTCAAAATCGCCGCTGTTGATAAGCTCGGTAAGGGTGTATTGTTCAAAAGTAGGAACGGTGCATGAATAAAAGCCGAGTTTTTTATCAAACAGCTCTGCAAGTTTCGGCGGCAGAACCATATATGCCACACGAATGGACGGAGATATTGTCTTGGAAAATGTGTTGAGATAAATCACATTATCCTGCTTGGAAAGAGCAAAGAGGGTTTCCATCGGCTTGGTGGATATGGAAAACTCTGATTCAAAATCATCCTCAATAATGTATCGGTCTCCCCCACTCGCCCAGCGCAGATATTCATAGCGCTTGGAGGCGGTTGCGGTAACACCGCTGGGGAAGCTGCGGTATGGGGTGGTATGCAGCACATTCGCGGTGGTGGCAGCCAATGCACTGCTGTCAATCCCCTCGCTTGTAAGCGGAAGCGCATCATAAAGGACATCTGCGGCCTGATATACCTGCTCAATCTTGTTATAAGACGGTGATTCGATTGCAATAATGCTGCTGCGTCCAAGCAGTTCGATAATCAGCCCGTAGAGATATTCGGCGCCGGAGCCGATAATGATTTGCTCCACATCCGCATATATGCCGCGGTTTCTTGCAAGATAATGCTTTAAGGCTGTTCGCAGCTCCATGCACCCGGCATTGGGGGATTTTTCCAGCAGTATCTCCTTATAAACCGCCAGCACACGCCGCATCGTCCTGGATAACAGCGAAAACGGGAAATCCGGATGTGACGGCGAGGTATGAGCCTCGGCAGGTTGTATTGCAATAGCGTTGGTTGGCGCAGCAAAGCCGTCATCTGCATGAAAGATGACATAGTAACCGCTGCGCTCCCGGGATTCGGCATAGCCTTCATCGCACAAAAGCGCATAGGTATGTTCAACGGTGATGGCGCTGACCCCTGCGTTCTCGGCCAGAACGCGTTTTGACGGCAGCTTGCTGTTGTAGCCAAACGCCCCGTTGACAATATCATCACGGAGCTGATGGTATAGCTGAATGTAGGCAGGACCGTTTGCCTTATCAATTATATATTTCATCTGACCTTATTATTTTATCCAATTCTGGTTATTTAATATGATAAGAAAGATTGTATAATAAATTTTATGAAATTGCAATACGGCATATAAAACGATTATCAAAAAACGATTATCAAAAAAGAGGTGTTAATAATGAATTACAAACGCGTATTAACCATTCAGGATATTTCCTGCGTGGGTCAATGTTCCTTAACCGTTGCCCTGCCCATCATCTCCGCCTGCGGAATTGAGACCAGCGTGCTTCCGTCGGCCGTCCTCTCCACCCATACCATGGGCTTTACCGGCTATACCTTCCGCGATTTGACAGAAGATATGCCCAATATCTGCGCCCATTGGCAGAAAGAAGGCCTGACCTTTGACGGTATCTACACCGGCTATTTAGGTTCCGCCAAGCAGATTGAGTATGTGCAAAACATCATCGCCAAAACGGCTGCCGATGGCTGCCTGGTGGTGATTGACCCGGCCATGGCGGATAACGGGAATCTGTACCCAGCCTTTGACCTTGATTTTGTTGCTGAGATGAAGAAGCTTTGTGCCGGGGCGGATTATCTGCTGCCCAATATCACCGAGGCCTGCTTCCTGACCGGCATGGACTACCGCACCAAATATGACCATACCTACATTGATGAGCTGATTGCCAAGCTGTGCGCTCTGGGGGCGAAAAATGTGATTCTCACCGGTGTTTCTTATGCCAAGGGACGCACGGGCGTAGTTGTGTACGAAAACGGCGAGAAGCAGTATTATGAGCATGAACAAATCGCCGGCGGCGTCCACGGCACGGGGGATATTTATGCTTCGGCTTTTGTTGGCGCAAAGCTGCGCGGCAAAACCGCTTATGAGGCGGCACAGATTGCGGCAGATTATGTGGTTGAGTGTATTCTGGAAAGCCAGAAAGACACGACCCACACTTATGGCGCCCGATTTGAACCTGTGCTCGGCAAGCTGATTGCAAGGATTTAATTTATTTGGCTGTTTACCCTTTTTGCATGATTAAAAAAATTCTTCTTGCAATCAGAGGCAAACAGGCGTACAATACAAACATAAATAAAACTTAACGGACGGGAGCTTGTATTACAGGCTGAGAGGAAGGTGTGACCTTCGACCGATAACCTGATTTGGATAATGCCAACGTAGGGATGACTGTGCTATACTTTCTGTGCCGCATTTTACGGAAGTTGCCCCAATCAGGTGACTTCCGTTTTTGTATTTACCGCCGGCCACGGCAGGCACAGACATTTTGACAGATAAATTCTTTTATCATATAAATTCATTTGGGAAGTTTGCCCCGACACAAACAGTCGGGGGCTTCAAGCGACAGATTGGGGGCACCACCTTCTGCCGCTATATAAAAATAGTGCTGAAATATGAAAGGAGAACAACAATGAGAACAGCATTATCAATCGCCGGAACCGATTCCAGCGGAGGCGCCGGTATCCAGGCAGACATCAAGACCATGTCCGCTCACGGCATATACGCCATGAGTGCCATCACGGCCCTGACTGCCCAAAATACCACCGGCGTCACAGACATTTTGAATTCTACCCCTGAATTTCTCTCTGCACAGTTGGACGCCGTATTCACCGATATTTTCCCCGATGCGGTCAAAATCGGCATGGTATCCTCCGCAGACCTCATCAGCGTGATTGCCGCGAAGCTGCGCCAATATAAGGCCCGCCATATTGTGGTGGACCCTGTGATGGTAGCCACCTCCGGCTCCCGTCTGTTGCAGGAAAACGCAGTAGAAGCGCTGAAAACGCAGCTGCTGCCCCTGGCAGAAGTGGTCACCCCCAACATTCAGGAGGCTGAGATTCTGGCCGATATGGAGATCAAGACCCCTGCTGACATGGAAACCGCTGCCAAAATCATCAGCGAGCAGTACCATTGTGCCGTGCTTTGCAAGGGCGGACACGACTTAAACGATGCCAACGATCTTCTGTGGAAGGACGGCGTCGGCTACTGGTTCAACGGCCGCAGAATTGATAACCCCAACACCCACGGAACCGGCTGCACCCTATCCAGCGCCATCGCCTCCAATCTGGCCAAGGGGCTGGAACTGGAAGATGCTGTACGCCAGGCCAAAGAGTATATCTCCGGTGCACTGGCGGCTATGCTGGATCTGGGCCGTGGCCGCGGCCCCATGAACCACCTTTTTGACCTGAAAAGTGATTACATGAAGGAGGCGGAGTGATATGACAGCTTCTGTATCTTACCGTCTTCGTGATGCGGCAGCTTCCGTTTGGCAGGCCTGCCTGCAACATCCTTTTGTCACCGGCATCGGTGACGGAACTCTTGCAGCCGATAAGTTTCGGTATTTCATGCTGCAAGATTATCTTTATCTCTTTGACTATGCCCGCGTGTTTGCTCTGGGCGTGGTAAAGGCCCGGGACCCCGAACTGATGCGCACCTTTGCCGCCAATGTGGATGCTATTCTGGGCGGCGAAATGAATATCCACCGTGCTTACATGAAACGCCTTGGCATTACCGAGGAACAGGTATTCACAGTAAAGCCCGCCCTCGATAATATATCCTACACCAACTATATGCTCTCCGTTGCCAATACCGGAGGCCCCATGGAAATCGTTGCCGCCATCCTCGCCTGCTCATGGAGCTATGCCGAGATCGGTCAGGCTTTGGCAGCAATTCCCGGTGCTGCGGAGCACCCTTTCTACGGCGAGTGGATCAGGGGTTATTCCTCTGCCGAATATTCCGCCACCAATCAGGCTTTGATTGAATTGCTGGATTCCCTGACGATGAATGCTGCCGAGGAGCAAATCGCCTATCTGACAGAGATTTTTGTAAATTGCAGCCGGTATGAGTTGGGCTTTTGGGATATGTCCTGGGAAATGCGGATATGAGTATTCTAAACTTCGACAATGTTTCATACCGCTATCCCGGTGATGATGTTGATATTATCGACAGGCTCTCCTTTTCGGTGGAACCGGGTTCTTTTCACTGCATCATCGGCACCAGCGGCTGCGGCAAGAGCACTATTTTTCGTCTGATCAACGGCCTGCTGCAACCTAAGGCCGGCACCGTCTGTGTCAACGGCCGCCATATTACCGGGCAAAAACATTACTGTGGCTATATGCCCCAAAAGGATATGCTGTTCCCGTGGAGAACTATTGGCGAAAATCTGGCTCTGCCGTTGGAGATTCAGCGCAAGTACAATAAAGCAGAACAGCGTGAACTAATCGACGCGGCACTTGCGGATGTGGGTTTGGCCGGATGCATAGACAAACGCCCGGACGAGCTCTCCGGAGGTATGCGTCAGCGAGCGGCTTTTGCCCGCACCATGCTCACCGGCAGCGATTTGCTGCTGTTGGATGAGCCTTTTTCTGCATTGGACTTCCTGACCCGTATCTCCATGCAGGAGTGGCTTCTGAAACTGTGGCAGCGCCATAAAAAAACCATCCTGTTCATCACCCACGATGTGGAAGAAGCGCTTTTTCTGTCTTCCGGCGTACTTGTGGTTGAGCAAACGCCCATCCGTACTCTGCGGGAAATTCCTGTACCCATGGACTATCCCCGCACCCACAAAGATTTGGCTCATCCCGAGATTATTGAGCTGCGTGAACAGCTGGTGAATATGCTGAGAAAGCAGGTGACGGAATGAGAAAAGCCTGTAAAAGCAATCTTCCGGCTCTTATTTTCCTATTTGCCCTGCTGATGCTGTGGCAGCTTGGGGCGATGAAAGTGAATGCTGCATATATCCTGCCCACTCCCGTTCAGATTCTGCAAAAGCTGTGGGAATTGCGCATCGTGCTGTTTACCGAACATCTGCCTGCCACCATGCTGGTCACCCTTGTGGGGCTTATAATCTCGCTGGTGTTGGGCTTGGGCCTTGCCATACTGATGGACGCCAGCCCGTTTTGCCGAAAAGCAATCTATCCGGTTGTTGTAGCCTCACAGACGATACCGACTACCGCCATCGCGCCGCTTTTTGTGCTTTGGTTCGGTTACAGTATTTGGAGCAAGGTGCTGGTGACGGTGCTCATCACATTTTTTCCCATTACCATCACGGTATATGACGGCTTGCAGTCTGCCAAAGTGGAAATGACAGAACTGCTGCTAACTTACGGCGCAACAAAGCGCGATATATTTTTCAAAATAAAAGTTCCCTGCACGCTTCCGTATTTTTTCTCGGCCATTAAAATGGCCATCCCTCTTAGTGTTATCGGCGCTGCCATCGGTGAATGGCTGGGCGCGCAAAGCGGTCTGGGATACCTCTCCCGCCGCATGATGACACAGCTTGACGGTGCGGGCGTGTTTGCGCCCATCGTGCTGATGTCCGCAGTTGCCATGCTGGCGGTGGCACTTGTAGCGCTGTTGGAGAAGAAAATGATTCGCTGGCGGGGAGAATTATAAGAGAGGTTAATTATTATGAAGCGTATTTTATCTTTGCTGCTGGTCTGCCTTATGCTGCTTAGCGGCTGCGGCGCATCCAACAATAACAACGATTTGAAGGAAATTGATGTGGTTCTGGACTGGTATCCCAATGCTCTGCACACCTTTATGTATGTGGCCATGGAGAAGGGCTACTACGAGGACGAGGGCTTGCAGGTAAATATCCGGTTCCCCTCCAACTCCAATGATGCTATTTCTCTGGTGGCTGCCGGCCAGGCAGACATTGGCCTGTACTACCAGCAGGATGTTATTCAGGCCCGTGCAGAGCAGAATGTCCCGGTGAAATCTATCGGCGCTGTGGTGCAGGGCCCACTGAATATTGTACTTTCTCTGGCAGAACAGAACATTACCACCGCAGAGGATCTGGTAGGCAAGACCATTGGCTACGCTGGTACAGAGCTGTCTGAGGCACTGATCCGCAGCATCATGGAGAATGTGGGCGCCGACTACAACGATGTAACCATGATCGACGTTGGTTTCGACCTGATGAGCTCCATGACCACCGGAAATGTGGACGCCACCATCGGCTGTCTGGTAAATCATGAGGTTCCCCAGATGGAGGAGGAAGGCTTCTCCGTGAATTGGTTTGGCCTGGATGAATATGGCGTTCCATCCTACTATGAAGGCGTGTTCCTGGCCAATGACACGGCCATCGAAAATGACAGCGAGACCCTGCAAGCATTTCTTAGAGCCTCCGCCAAGGGCTTTGCCGACATGAAAAATGACCCGGAGGCCGCATTACAAATTCTGCTGAACAATCAGAATGAGGCAAACTTCCCTCTGTCTGAGACGGTGGAACACGAAAGCATGGCCGTTCTGCTGCCCATGATGGAGAACGCAGACGCCGCATTCCTGTCACAATCCGATAAATGCTGGCAGGAAAATATTGACTGGATGCTGGCACAAGGTCTGATTACCAAAGCTGTTGCTCTCGATGATGTCCGTGTCAATTTGGAGTTCTAAGCTGCAACAAACCAAGCTTATCAAAAACTGACGGCATGAATAAAAATATCCATAAGTTATCTCCTGACGGTGGCTTGTGGATGTTTTTTTCCACATCGGCAGCATTGTCCCCAATTATACCGACGATAAGCAGAATTTTTGACTACTATTGCCTGATAAAAACAAAAAATTTGCTTTACAACATATTTTCAAGTATAATGTAATCAGGCGAAATTGATATTGCCGAAGCAACACCTTGCCGTGCCAAGGAGGATATGCAAGGAGGATATGATTTGTGAAAAAGAAACTGTTGGCAGCCTTGACAGCGATATTGGTACTGGCAATAATCATTGTATCCTATAACTTTTATGCCGCAAATGATATGAAAACCAAGACCTATGATTTCTTAGCAGCAAAAGGCTACACACAGGAAGATATTGCAGATATTGAGGTCAAACATTCCTTTATGAATAAACTGTTGGGCTACAATGAACGGCGGATTTTTGTGGAATTTGCAAGTGAGCCGGACATCATCTTCACATTTACATACCGTAATAACGAAATTATAAAGCAAGATGTAGCAGGCAGCGATTTGCTTGACAAAGATGAAATTTTGAAATATGACGAGAAATTCAATAACGGAGAATTAAAGAATTAACTGTTTTATCCAATAAAACTATTATCAAAAAGGAGGTAATAAATGCTTATCACCAAAGAAATACTATTCGGGTTGGTGCTGCCGTTTCTGGGCACCACGCTGGGCGCAAGCTGTGTTTTTCTGCTGAAAGACACCCTGAACGAAGGCATACAGCGTGCATTTACCGGATTTGCGGCCGGTGTCATGGTGGCGGCATCCGTTTGGAGTTTGCTGATACCTGCGATGAATCAATCCGAACACTTGGGCAAGTTAGCCTTTTTACCTGCGGTTATCGGGTTTTTACTGGGTATGCTGTTCCTGCTGCTGCTGGACCATATCATCCCCCACCTGCACCGCTGCGCTGATTGCCCCGAGGGCCCACAAAGCAAGCTGGGACGCTCGGCCATGCTGGTGTTGGCCGTTACCATGCACAATATCCCCGAGGGCATGGCGACCGGCGTGGTTTATGCCGGTCTGCTCTCCGGCAACGGCGACATTACCCTCATGGGTGCGCTGGCCTTCTCGCTGGGTATTGCCATCCAGAACTTCCCTGAGGGTGCAATCATCTCCCTGCCGCTTAGAGCCGAGGGCAGCAGCCGTGGCAAGGCCTTTGCACTTGGCGCATTATCAGGCATTGTGGAGCCTCTGGGCGCCCTGCTGATGATCATGCTGGCCGCTTACATCGGGCCGGCGCTGCCGTATTTCCTCAGCTTCTCCGCCGGCTCTATGCTGTATGTGGTGGTTGAGGAGCTTATCCCCGAAATGTCTCAGGGCAAGCACTCCAACATCGGCACCATATTCTTCGCCCTGGGCTTTGCGTTGATGATGACGCTGGATGTGGCCCTGGGATAACCCCCAAAAACCGCCCACAGGCACTTAAAAACCGCTGTACGCAGGTCTTAATCGGCCCGTATACAGCGGTTTCTTTATTATATATTTACTTATTTATGGCAATTGCAATTACAGCCGCCCTCACATTTGCCGCCGGACGGGCAACAAGACGAATCCGGACAGCCAATGCACTTTTGGCCGCGTTTTTTGGCACGGATAACATAAGCCGCCGCCAAACCAACAATCACAGCCACCACACCGATAACCAACAAATCCTGCATAATATTTTCTCCTAAAATTATGTATTACTTGCTGCCTGCGGCAACTTCACGGTCAGTTTTGGCAATCAGCGCCGCCACAATACCCACCATAACAGCCACCGCCAGCAAACCGGGCACAAAGCCTGCACCAACAGCACCGGTCGTAATCAGCGTGCCGATTTGATAAGCCGCAAAGCCCACGGTATAGCCCACGCCCAGCTGCATGAGAATACCGCCAAACAGCCATTTTTTATCCTTAATTTCAGCATTCATCGCACCGATAGCCGCAAAACAGGGCGGACTAAACAGGTTAAATATCAAATAAGCCAGCGCCGCCGCCTTGGTAATACCCAAAGCCACCGCAACCTCGGTGCCGGCGCCCTCCACCATCTCCAACTCCTCGGTGTTGATAAGGTGAGAAATGCCAAAGCAAACCGCCAGCGTACCCACCACATTCTCCTTGGCGATGAAGCCGGTAACAGCCGCCGCCGCCAATTGCCATGCGTGCAGGCCGACAATCGGGATAAGCAGATAAGCAAAGGGATTGGCACTCGACGCCAGAATAGAGGTATTTTCCGCGCCTTCTTCCACCACCTGCAAGTGCCAGTCGAAGGTCTGCATCACCTGAACCGCCGTGTTGCACAGCAAAATGATGGTGGCAGCCTTAACGATAAACGCCCAGCCGCGGGCGCACATCGACATAAAAGCTCGCTTTAAGCTGGGGATTTTATACTCCGGCAGCTCGATAATAAAATACGACTTTTTGGCCTTATAACCGGTGATCCTGTTAATCAGCAGCGCACCAAAGAAAATCAGCAGAATACCGGCAAAGTACATCATCGTGCCCACCCAGGGATTCTCGGGAAAAAACGCACCGGCAAACAGGCTGATAACCGGCAGTTTGGCGCCGCAGGGCATAAAAGGCGTCAACATGGCGGTGGCATTACGCTCACGCTCGTTGCGAATGGTGCGGCTGGCCATAACACCGGGAATAGCACAGCCGGTGCCGATAACAAATGGGATAACGGATTTACCGGAAAGGCCGACCTTCTTAAAAATCGGGTCCAACACCACCGAAACACGGGCCATATAACCGCAATCTTCCAGCAGCGCCATCAAAAAATACATGACCATAACCAGCGGCAAAAAACCGATAACCGCAATCACACCGCCGATCACGCCGTCAACCAGCAACGCCTGCCAGATGTCCGACGCACCGGAAACCGCCTCACCGACCATAGCTTGCCCGGCCTCCAACCACGCCACCAGTGTGTCCGCCAGCCAGGGGCCAACCCACGCCTGCGAAATTTGGAACACCAGGAACATAACCACCGCAAAAATCGGGATGCCCAGCCACTTGTTGGTCAGCACATCATCAATTTTGTCCTGATAATTCTTCTCGCTGGTCAGCACCGTGCGCTTTTCTACCATGGCCACCAGCTTGTTCACAAATTCAAAACGCTTACGGTCTGCCGCCTCGACCCCTGCCTTGGTGGTCAGATCCACGCTGCCCTGCTGATACGGAGCCTTCTGCCCCTTGCCACGCTGCCTTACGGCAATTTTAACCAGCTCTGTCAGGCCGTCTGACGAGGTGGAAACAGTTTCTACCACCGGGCAGTTAAGCGCCGCCGAGAGGGCCTTGAAATCAATTTTGGTATCCTTTTTCTCATTCAAATCGCTTTTGTTCAGCGCAACCACCACCGGGATACCCAGTTCCAGCAGCTGAGTGGTAAAGAACAGACTGCGACTGAGGTTGGTGGCATCCACAATATTGATGATAACATCGGGATTCTCGCCGGTAACATACTCGCTGGCAACACTTTCCTCCGAGGTAAACGGCGACATTGAATACGCACCGGGCAAATCGACGGCCAGCAGCTCCTCATCCGCGGCGTAAATGCTTTTTTTAATAGGGCTGATTTTTTTATCCACCGTCACACCGGCCCAGTTGCCCACACGCTCGTTGCGGCCGGTAAGCGCGTTATACATAGTTGTTTTGCCGCTGTTAGGATTACCAATCAAAGCAATTCTCATTGAAGTTTCTCCTTTATATCTTGTTATACATGACTAACATCAAGGGGAAAGCAAACCCCGGCGCACCTTGGCAACCAGGGTTGCTGATAATAACTTAAATTATGATGGCCTCGGCCAGTTGGGTGTCGATGCTATATCTGGCATCTTTTATCGACACCACACAACCGCCCTTACGATGAGCAATCACGGTTATCGGCTCTCCGCTGTAACAGCCCAGAGAGAACAAAAACGCGTCCAACTCCTCGTCAGCAGTCTCAATGCTTTTGATAATATACTCTTGCCCCTCTTGGGCAGCAGTTAAATTCATATTCTTCACCTGACACAACTCTTGATGCACCTTGGGGCGCAAATCCTCCGCCGATTTTCGCGTCACCCGAAAGGTCGGCTGGTTAGTCCTCACTAACTCAGTATGATATACGATTTTTGTCGATTTGTCAAGAGTTTTCGGCTGATTTTTCATTTTCTGTTCCAAATTTGTCACTCCGTAATTTTCATATCATTTTCTCATCATTTATTGATAAATAATATGCATTACCCCGGCGCAAAATGCAGACAAGCCGCCAAACATTATCTGACAAACCAAAAACGCTGCCGGAGATTTCTGCCGACAGCGTTAATATTATAAGAAATTATTTGGCAGCCCTGGCCAGCTCAACACCCACACGGTAAGCTTCCAGATTGCCCGGCAGCACCTTGGCCTTAAAGTTGTTGGCCAGAGCGCGCTCAATCGCCTCATCCGAAACAATCTCCGTCAGGCCCACAATAGCACCCAGCGCCACCACATTGGCGCTCATCTCGTTTTGCAGACGGTCCTGAGCAGTTACCACGATCGGCAGTTCATAAACCTTCACCGATTCAGCCTCGATGCCGGTACGCTGCACAAAATGTTCATCCACAATCAAAATGCCACCCGGCACAATGTCTGCGGCATATTTGTTGTACGCCTCCTGAGAAAGGCAGAGCAGAACATCGGGGCAAACCACTTTGGGATAATAAATGGCGCTGTCTTTAATAACAACCTCACCCTGGCTGCTGCCGCCGCGGGATTCGGGGCCGTAAACCTGGCTTTGAGCCGCATGGTAGCCGTCATAAAGGGCAGCCTCGGCCAACAGCACCGCACAGCGGATGATACCCTGGCCACCGGTACCGGAAAAGCGAACTTCATACTTCATGCTTACTCAGCCTCCTTTGCGGATGCCAACAAACGGGCCATTTCCTCGCCGTATTCCACGGCCTCGGTCTCAAAATGCTTGCCGATGATGATTTTATCAGCCGCCTCTTCATCAGTCAGTTTGGCAGCCTGCGCAACCGTAATGGTGTTATCACGCAGCCACATCATCATATCGGCAGGTTCGGGCATATCATTGTAGCGGCCAAAGGAAATCGGGCAGGTAGACACAGCCTCCACCACCGAGAAACCTTTATGCTGAGCCGCCTCCACAATCAGGTTGGTCAGCAGCGCGGCGTGGTAAACATCGGCACGGGCCACATAGGTTGCACCTGCACCACGAGACAGCTCAACCAGATTAAAAGCACGGTCAATGCTGCCGTAAGGCGCAGTGGTGGCCTTTTTGCCGGTAGGCGTCAGCGGCGAGAACTGGCCGCCGGTCATACCGTAAATGCTGTTATTGATAACAATAGCCGTCATATCAATATTGCGGCGGCAGGCGTGAATAAAATGATTACCGCCAATCGCAGCAGCGTCACCGTCACCCATCAGCACAAAAACGTGCAGGCGCGGCTCGCACACCTTGGCGCCGGTGGCAAAAGCCAACGCACGGCCGTGAGCCGTATGCACCGTGTTCAAATCCATATAACCCGACATACGGGAAGAACAGCCGATGCCGGAAATAAACAAAACATCATCCTGCGGATAACCCAGCTTATCCAACGCACGGGCAATGGCCGACATCACAATGCCGTTGCCGCAGCCGGGGCACCAAATATGCGGCAGGTTACCGCGAAAATACTTCTCATATACTGCTTCCATCAGCGGTCACCTCCCATTTCGGCCAGCTTATCCAAAATAGCCTTTTCAATGGTTTCGGGCTTGATCAAACGGCCGTCCACTTGATTTATCGGCAGGAAAGGCATATCACCCAGCGCCGCCTTGGCCATAACAGCCAGCTGCCCCATATTCATCTCGGGCATAGCCACCAGCTTTTTGCCGGCGCACAACTCACGCACCTTATCAGTATGGAATGGCCAGATGGTTTTCAGACGCAGCAAGCCAACCTTATGGCCGGCGTTACGCAGGCTCTCCACCGTCTCATGGGCAGAGCGTGCAACCGCACCGTAAGCCATGATAACAATTTCGGCATCATCCATAGCATCCAGCTCAAACTGGGCAATCTCATCAACATGGTCCTCAATTTTACCGCAAATGCGCTGCATAAACTCGCTAACCTTGCCGGCATCAGATGTATAAAAACCGGCCTCATTGTGCGTCAAACCGGTAAAATGATAACGCTCACCCTGGCCCAAGGCCACAAACGGCGGCACACCGCTTTCGGTATTGGCAAAAGGCACATATTTGCCCTCATGCGCACTTACGCGGTCAAAAATCTCCGGCTCAGGATCATTGGAAATATCAAAACCCTCACGCAGGTGGCCGACTTTTTCATCCATAAGCAGCACCACAGGCGTGCGATATTTCTCGGCCAGATTAAACGCATCAATAGTCATATAATAAGCCTCGGTCACCGAGGAAGGCGAAAGCGCAATAATCGAGTGATCTCCGTGGGTGCCCCAACGCGCCTGCATAATATCACCCGACTGCGGCATGGTGGGCAAACCGGTGCTGGGGCCAAAACGCATAACATTAATGATAACCAACGGAACCTCGGCCACCGCAGCGTAGCCAATCAACTCCTGCATCAATGAGAAACCGGGCCCGGAGGTGGCGGTAAACGCCTTATGCCCCACCATAGATGCGCCAATCATCGCACCAATAGAAGCAATCTCATCCTCCATCTGCATAAAATAACGCCCCAGCTTGGGAAACTCCCTGGCAATATATTCGGCAATCTCAGTACTGGGTGTGATCGGATAACCGCCGAAGAAAGACGCACCGGCCTTGATGGCACCCATAGCACAGGCCTCGTTGCCCTGCATAAGCTGCACATTGGCAGTACCCTTGCAGCTATTGGTCATTTTCTCACTCATCAGCAGCAGCCTCCTTCACCACAAAACAAAAATCCGGACAATGCATCGAACAGCTCTGACAGCCGATACAAGCCGCCTCATCCACTACCACAGCCTTGCCGTCATGCTGTTTGCCCAGAACCTTCTTCGGACACAAAGCCATGCAAATACCGCACGCTTTGCAGGTTTTCTGATTAAGCAAAACCTTAAACTTCTTGGCCAAAACCTTCATCCCCTTAATCTATAAGCACCCTTCCCCATCATATTTTATAATTTATAAAATACAGCCAGGCACTTTTATTAAATTTTGATTAAAACATATACAACAAACAGCCACAGCCGTTTATTCAAGTCTATCAAATACGCCGATCAGGACAAATATAGCTATCCATTCTCAACATTACATCATTATACCACAAGATACAAATGTTTGCAAGAGGCTGACACAGTATTTTTAATTGTATTTGGTGCATAAATATACCGCCCATGCCACGGCAAAATAATCTGCCGCAGTTGGGCGGTTGGATATTCGACTAATTTTCGGCCAGCATAGCCAGCATTTCTGCCTCGGTTATCACGGCAACGCCCAGCTGCTGCGCTTTTTCCAGCTTGCTGCCGGCCGCCTCACCCGCCAACACATAATCAGTCTTGCGGCTTACCGAACCGGTAACTTTGGCACCTGCCGCCTCCAACATGGCCTTGGCTTGCTCTCTGGTCAGGCTGGGCAGCGTTCCGGTCAACACAAAAATCTTGCCGTTTAGCAGGCCGTCCTGCTTGGGGGCCACCTCTGCCTGTGGGCGCACGCCGCCTGCTTGCAGCTTTTGCAGCAGTTTTTGGTTATCAGCATCGGCAAACCATTTTACAACGCTGCCGGCAATAATCTTACCAATCGCCTCCACCGCCAGCAAATCCTCATATTTCGCCGTCGATAATGCCTGCAAATCATTGAATTTTGCGGCCAACAGCTGGCCGGCCCGACCACCGACATAGGGTATGCCCAGCGCCGCCAACAGCGCAGATAACGGCCGTGTGCGTGCTGTTTCAATGGATTGCAGCACATTTTGCGCCGATTTTTGCCCCATACGCGGAAGGGGCAGCAAATCCTCCTCGGTCAGCAGGAAAATATCCGCCGCATCGTGGATTTTGCCGGCCTCCAACAGCTGGTTGATCAGCTGCGGGCCCATGCCTTCAATATTCATTGCCCCACGGGACACAAAATGATAAATGCCCTCCCGTATCCTTGCCGGACAAACAGGGTTTAAGCACCGCCAGGCAGCCTCACCCTCCGCCCTCTCGGCAGCGCTGCCACATTCGGGGCAATTATGCGGCATCACAAAAATCCGCTCATCACCGGTGCGGCTCTCCGGCAGAGATTTAATAATCTCCGGTATAACATCACCGGCCTTGTGCAGCAGCACGCGGTCACCAATGCGGATGTCCTTATCAGCCACATTATCCTCATTGTGCAGCGTGGCCTTGCTGATACGGGAACCTGCCACCCAGACAGGATCCACCACCGCCAGCGGCGTCAGCACACCCGTGCGCCCCACGCCCACCTGAATATCCAGCACCGTGGTTTCTACCGCCTCGGCCGGGAATTTATACGCCACCGCACCGCGCGGAGCCTTGGCCGTACTGCCCAGGCTTTGCCGCACCTGCTCATCATCCACCTTCAACACCAGTCCGTCAATATCATAAGCCAGCTTGTGCCGTTTTTGCTGCCAGCCTTCCAGCGCCGCCACCACCGTGGCAATATCACCGGCCAGCCATTCTTCAATAACCGGCAGACACAGACTGTGCAGAAATTGCAGCGCCTGTTGGTGCGTCTGCGGCTGCTCCGCCCCCTCCAACAGCAGAATATCATACAACCACACGGCCAGCTTGCGCCCTGCCGTCACCGCCGAATCCAACTGACGCAGCGAACCGGCAGCAGCATTACGGGGATTGGCAAAGGTGGTCTGCCCATCCTCCTCACGCTGCTCATTCAGCTCCGCAAAGGCGGCCTTGGGCATATAAACCTCGCCGCGCACCAGCAAACGGCCATTAAAATCAGGCAGATTATGCGGCAGGCCGGCAATCGTCAGCACATTTTCCAGCACATTCTCGCCGACAGAGCCGTTGCCGCGGGTGGCTGCCTGCACCAGCTTGCCGCCCTCATAAGTCAGCGCCACCGTCAGGCCGTCAATTTTCGGCTCCAATACATAGGTAAGCGGCTGCCCTGCCGATTTCTCACAGCGAGCCGCAAATTCTGCCAATTCCTCGCCGGAGAAGGTGTTGCCCAGCGAAAGCAGCGGCACCTCATGCTCCACCTGAGAAAATTTGGCCGAACTGCTGCCGCCCACCCTTTGCGTAGGGCTGTCCGCACGTGCAAACTGCGGATTCTCCGCCTCCAAAGCTTGCAGCTCCCGCAGCAGGGCATCATATTCCGCATCGGTCACCAGCGGCGCATCCAAATCATAATACGCCCTGTTTAATCGAGCAATTTCTTCATATAAATAGGCCATGCGCTGCTGTGCTGTATTTTCCGCCATAATTTCCGCCTTTCTGCGGCCACCGCCGCCCATCATATAAGCCAAAAATTCTGTATGTGCTGATAAAATATTTTTCCGTCATAATTTCACTTATCTAATGTCACATCACAATCTCATCTATACACCTGTATTATGCCACAAAACCACTTTATATTAACAAGAAAAACACGATCCGCACTTGCAAACCGTGTTTTTTGCAAAAATTATTCGGTAAAACCATTTTCGGTTGCCGCAAATTTGGTTTGCAGCATTTGCAATAAACTGTCCTTGGTATTTTCAATATGTTTGGCCACCGCCGTAGCCGCAGCTTCGCTGTCACGGTTACGCAAAGCCTCAATCAGCGTCTCATGCTCGGCCAGAGAGTTATGACGCACCTGCATATTGGCCAACGAGATGATACGATAGCGGGAAATCTGCTCCATAACATTACTCATCAACTGCACCAAACGCTCGTTGCGGCTGAATTTATACAGGGCCTCATGGAATTTGGCATCCAAACCGACCCAATTCTCCACATTACCGCCCTGCCAGGTCTCGCGCATTTCCAAGGACAACTCTTCCAGATACTGATAATCCTCGGCCTCCATACGCTGTGCCGCCAGACGCACCGCCAAAGTTTCCAGCGCCGTGCGGATTTCATACACGCTTTCAATATCATTGACCGAAAGCCCGGCCACATAAGCGCCCTTTCTCGGCACCATTACCACAAAGCCTTCCAGCTCCAACCGCCGGATAGCCTCGCGCACGGGCGTACGGCTAACTCCCATTTCCTCAGCCAGCTGCACCTCCAACAGACGCTCGCCGGGAGAAAGTTGCCCCATCATAATGGCACTCATCAACACATCAAAAACCATATCCCGCAGCGGTTGATAGCCCTCCAAGCGAATTGGCGATAATTTTTCCCTCGTCATAACATTCCCCTACAATTCCTAAAATTTTCTTAATTTTTTTGGCAAAATTAAATTATAAAACCAGAACTTAAGCCTGCCAAGTGGTTACGGCCTGCACAAACGGGAATTTTCCGTCCAATGCAGCCGCAGCCAGTGCAGCCTGTTTTTTGTCACGCGCGATACCCATAACCGTGGCCCCGCTGCCGCAAAGCAACGCCGCCAGACCTAATCCCGCCAGTTCCGCCTTAATAGCAGCCAACTGCGGATAAAGCGCAAACGCAGGTGCCTCCAACGCATTACCCACCGCATCACGCACGGCAAATGGGTTACCCTGCTCAATCGCGGCCACAACAGCGTCAGTTGTGTTGATGGGCGGCAAATTCATCACATCATACTGATGATAGACTGCCGGCGTCGGCACCATAAAACCGGGGTTTACCAGCACCAGCCGCAGCTCCGCGCAAGACGTCAGCGGTGTCAGCTCCTCACCCACCCCGGCCGCCAAAGCAGTACCGCCGACCAAACAAAACGGCACATCAGCCCCCAGGCACAGTGCCAAACTGCGTAATTTTTCAGCAGATAAATGCAGCTCAAACAGCTCATCAACGGCCAGCAAAACCTGCGCCGCATTGGTGGAGCCGCCCGCCAGACCGCCACCCAGCGGAATTTGCTTGTCCAGGTGGATCTCCACACCGGCATCCAGCGCAAACTCCTCCTGCATCAGCCGCCATGCCCGCCACGCCAGATTGCTCTCATCGCAAGGCAAAGCCGCATTGTTGCAGCTAACCGTGGTTTTGGCTGCCAACCGCACCTCCACCACATCACAGAGAGAGACTGTCTGCATTACACTCCTCAATAAGTGATAACCGTCAATGCGACGGCCCAGAATATCCAGCGATAAATTGATTTTGGCCGGGGCGATTCCTTGATAAGTCATAACGGCCTCCTGAAAAACACATAGATTTACCTTTGTATATTGTATAATAAAACCAAATATTTTACAAGTTATTTTGTGAAATTTTGCATAAAAAAACTGCCTGTAATTACACAGACAGTTGATTTAATCACACTATTTGTTCTTTTTGGCTATATTGATGGATGCGATTATAATAATGAATAAATAAAATCGACAAGCTTCTTTCGAAACCTGTCGATTTTTGGCAGGGGTAGAAGGACTCGAACCCTCAAGAACGGTTTTGGAGACCGGCATGTTACCATTACATCATACCCCTTGATGACTATATTAGTATATCACATCAGCCTACTCTTGTCAACAAAAATATCACGCGCGGGAGCAAAGCAAAAAAAATGAGAGCCGCTCACAAAGAGCAGCCCTCATTATTATATGTCCTATCCTTAGACTAAATCAAAAGACTAAGCCAAGAATACGCCGTTCAGGGTCAGCAGAATACCAGCAGCTACTGCGGTACCGATACAACCTGCTACGTTGGGACCCATAGCGTGCATCAATACGAAGTTGCCGGGGCAAGCCTTCTGAGCTACCTTCTGAGCTACACGAGCAGCCATAGGTACAGCAGATACGCCTGCGCCACCAATCAACGGATTGATCTTGTTTTTCAGGAACAGGTTCATCAACTTAGCCATCAATACACCACCGGCAGTAGCGCAAGCAAATGCAACCAAGCCCAGTGCGAAGATGGACAGAGTCTGAGTGTTCAAGAAAGTAGCAGCCTGAGTAGAAGCGCCTACGGAAGTGCCCAGGAAGATGGTAACGATGTTACACAAACCATTCTGAGCGCAGTCGGACAGACGGTCTACAACGCCGGATTCCTTAAACAGGTTACCCAGCATCAGCATACCGATCAAAGCAGCACAAGAAGGAACGATCAAGGAAACAATGATGGTAATGAACACAGGGAACAGAACCTTGGTAACCTTCTTAACAGGCTTAGCCTGAGTCATCTTAATGGAGCGTTCTTCCTTGGTGGTCAGCAGTTCCATTACAGGGGGCAGAATGATCGGCACCATAGACATGTAGGAGTATGCAGCTACTGCACAGGGACCCATCAGATTGGGAGCCATCTTACCAGCCAGGTAAATGGTGGTCGGGCCGTCAGCACCACCGATGATACCGATGGTGGCAGCTTCTGCAAAGCTGAAGTGTACGCCAGGAACGTATTCGTCCAGCATCAAAGCGCCCCACAGAGCCAGGAATACACCCAGCTGAGCAGCGCCGCCCAAAATCAAGGATTTGGGGTTAGCAATAACAGGAGCGAAGTCGGTCATAGCGCCAATGCCCAGGAACATCAGAGGCGGGAAAACGCCCAAATGGTCGCCCTGGTACAGGTAGTACATCAAACCACCGATTTCTTTTACAACGGTATGGCCTTCAGCGTCGAAGCCCAATACGGGTTCAATGAAAACGTTGGCGGCAGGAATGTTGGTCAACAACATACCGAAGGAAATCGGCAACAGCAGCAACGGCTCGAAGCCCTTGGCAACTGCCAGGTACATGAATACCAGAGAAACTACCATCATGATGATAGCTTTGATATCCATGACAGCAAAAGATGTGCTGGCATAAAAGTCAGCAATAGTCTGTTGAATCACAGAGAATCCCTCCTAATTTTCCAAAATAATTAAATTTTCAAAGAACAGCTAATTACATGGAAACCAAGGGATCGCCAGCCTGAACGGTAGCACCCTGAGCAACATGAACAGCGGTAACGGTGCCGTCAGCAGAAGCCATGATTTCGTTTTCCATCTTCATTGCTTCCAGAATCATCAGAACCTCGCCAGCCTTAACAGCCTGACCAACAGAAACGTTAACCTTCAAAATGGTGCCCGGCAGGGGAGCGGTAACATCACCGGCAGCAGCAGCAGCCTTGGGAGCAGCAGGAGCCGGAGCGGGAGCGGGAGCAGGAGCAGCTGCGGGAGCGGGAGCAGCAGCAGGAGCGGGAGCAGCAACAGGTGCAGGAGCAGCGGCAGGAGCAGCTACGGTACCAGCATCGTCAACCTCAACAACAAAAGCTTCGCCATTAACAGTAACATTAAACTTACGCATTATCTTTTTCCTCCTTTAGTAAAGCTGGCACGGTCGGCCATCAAATCAGCATTGCCGGCAGCAGCCCAAGGGGTCTGTGCGCCTGCACGCTTAATGGCGGTGAACTTCAAAGGCTGATCGCCGCCCATCATCATAGAAACAGCAGCCATGATTGCTGCAACTTTTGCATTATTGTTTGCCTTGGGGGCAGGAGCAGCTGCGGGTGCAGCGGCCGGACGAGGAGCAGGGGCTGCTTTCTTCTGTTCATCGGGGAACATTTTATCGCAGGCTTTGTCCAGCAGGCTGGTGGCAATCATCAAAATCAACAAGATGCAAAATACGCCGCCCATACCTACCAAAGTCGCCATCAAGCCCATTTCCAGGTTGCCGTAGGCATATTCAGTGTACATAGGTTCCATATTTATATACTAACCTCCTTAACGTGCATCAGAAAAGAACTTATCACAAGCTTTGTCAAGCAGGCCGGTAGCAATCATCA
Source organism: Bacillota bacterium (assembly GCA_017397935.1). GTDB lineage: Bacteria > Bacillota > Dehalobacteriia > UBA4068 > UBA4997 > Avidehalobacter. Next base: position 2,497 of record JAFQHN010000025.1, on the reverse strand, counting down.
AGATCAACAAGATGCAAAATACGCCGCCCATACCTACCAAAGTCGCCATCAAGCCCATTTCCAGGTTGCCGTAAGCGTAAATAGGTTCCATAGTCAGAAACTACCTCCTTACAGCGGAATGTTGCCGTGTTTGCGAGCAGGACGGTTCTCCTTCTTGCCAAGCAAGCTATCCAAAGACTTGCACAGATAGTAACGAGTCTTGCTGGGTTCGATAACCAAATCAACAAAGCCACGAGCAGCAGCCTTGTAGGGATTAGCAAACTCTTCTTCGTACTCAGCAATCTTTTCAGCGCGGGTCTTGTTCGGGTCAGCAGCGTTCTTAATTTCTTTTGCAAATACGATGTTAGCAGCACCGGCAGCACCCATAACTGCAATCTGAGCAGTGGGCCATGCGATAGCGGCGTCTGCGCCCAAGGATTTGCCGCACATTGCCAGGTAAGCACCGCCGTAAGCTTTTCTGGTGATCAGAACCAACAGCGGAACAGTAGCCTCGGAGTATGCGTACAGCAGCTTAGCGCCGTGACGAATAATACCGTTATGCTCCTGAGTAACACCGGGCAGGTAGCCGGGGGTGTCAACGCAGGTCAGGATCGGAATATTGAAAGCGTCGCACAGACGGATGAAACGACCAGCCTTGTCGGATGCGTCGATATCCAAGCAGCCTGCACCTACGCTGGGCTGGTTGGCGATAACACCAACGGAACGGCCGTTCAGGCGAATGAATGCGGTGATGATGTTCTTAGCGAACATTTCCTGTACTTCGAACATGTAGTTGTTGTCAGCGATAGCGGTGATAACGTCCTTCATGTTGTAGGGCTTGTTCGGGTTGTCAGGAATGATGGTGTCCAAAGACGCCTCACAACGTTCAACAGGGTCGTTGCAAGCGAATACAGGTGCGGTTTCCAGGTTGTTGCTGGGCAAGAAGCTCAACAGAGTTTTGATCTGCTGGATGCACTCGTCTTCGTTAGCAGCAAAGAAATGAGCGTTACCACTCTTGGCGTTGTGGGTGCGAGCGCCGCCCAGAGCCTCAGCGGTAACAACCTCACCGGTTACAGACTGAATTACAGCGGGACCGGTAATGAACATCTGACATTTATCAACCATGAAGATGAAGTCAGTCAGAGCGGGAGAGTATACTGCACCGCCGGCGCAGGGACCCATGATTACGGACAGCTGAGGAACAACACCGGAAGCCAGAGTGTTCAGCTTGAAGATACGGCCATAGCCGTTCAGAGCGTCAACTGCTTCCTGGATACGAGCGCCGCCGGAATCGTTGATGCCGATGCAGGGAGCGCCGTTCTTAACAGCCAGTTCCATAACCTTACAAATTTTTGCAGCGTGCATTTCGCCCAAGGAACCACCCTGAACGGTGAAATCCTGAGAGAAAATGTAAACCAGACGGCCGTCAACAGTACCGTAACCGGTTACAACGCCTTCGCCCGGAGCCTTAACTTTGTCAAAGCCGAAAGCAGTGCCACGATGAACCACGAACTGGTCCAACTCAACGAAGCTGCCTTCGTCCAAAATGAGGTTGATTCTTTCGCGAGCAGTGTAGTTGCCCTTAGCATGACGCTTGTCAATCTTATCCTGACCACCGCCGAGGATAACTTCTTCGCGTTTTTTAATCAACAGTTCCAACTTATCAGTAGACATCCTTTTACCTCCTAGAAAAGTTTCTTATTCGTGTTCGCACAGTTCCAACAGTACGCCACGGCTTGCCTTGGGATGCAAGAAAGCGATTCTTGCGCCGCCAGCACCCTTACGAGCAACTTTGTCCAGCAAACGAACACCAGCTGCATCCAAATCAGCCAGAGCCTGGTCGATGTTGTCTACCTTGAATGCTACGTGCTGCAAACCTTCACCGTTCTTCTCGATGAACTTGCCAACAGGGCCATCGGGAGTGGTGGATTCCAACAGTTCTACCCAGCTGTTCTCACAGGGAACAAAACCGGTGGTAACCTTCTGTTCTTCAACGGTTTCCTTGAAGTCCAACTCCATACCCAGAGCGCCACCCCAGAAGGACATAGCGTCGTCGATGTTGGTAACAGCGATACCCAGATGGTCAATTCTTTCTACCTTAAACATAATTTTCACCTCCAAAAATTTTTCTGCGGTACACAGTCGATTGGACAGTACGACCATGAACGAGCAATAATAAAATAAAATGATTAGGATTTATAAGAAAAGCGGGAATTAACCTGCTATTCCTACCAAAAGTTAGTTTGGGCAGCAAAATTTCTGCCCGGCCGCCCCCCGGGCAGCCCCAAATGGCTACACAAATCACTTGCCATTATAGCCTATGTGTAAAACATTAGCTATATAATAACATTTTTCGGAATTTTTAGCAATAGAATTTTGCTAAATTTCTCCCTTATATTCACTTTAATTTTATACTTATTCTTCGCAATCGTCAATACCCAAAATACTAAAAAAATTATTGACTTATGCAGTCAAATCAAGTAAAATATATTGAACTTAATTTGCGCCTGTAGCTCAG
>JAFQHN010000024.1 GCA_017397935.1 Bacillota bacterium | reverse complement strand
GTATCATCAATATTTTGCCGAGTTTTTGAATACGGTTGATGTGCAGGCTATCATCGACAACGCCTACAACCTGATTAAGCCTTATGTTGAAAAAGACCCTACCGCTTTCTTCACCTATGAGGAATTTGAAACAGGCGTAGAAACCATGCGTCAGTTCTGCGCTCTGCGCAGCGACAGCATTTCCATGCAGCTTACAAACGGTGAAACCACCAGCAATATGAGCTATGTGGATGCTTCGGCACTCACCCTGTCTGATATGGGTTCCATGGGCGGCAAGGGCGGCTTTGGTGGAATGCCCGAAGGATTTGAACCCCCTCAAATGCCGGATAGCTTTGACGGTATGTTTCCCGGAACAGATTCTGACATAACAACAGCCACACCTTCGGATAATCAGGGTAATACCAACTCAACAAAAAACAACAACCGTCCTTCCAGTGACAATATACAAATGCCGGTGGAAAGTTTCAATCCCGGTATGAACAGCACGGGCAATACTGCTTCAAGCAACACTAACCTGATATGGCTTGCCGTATCAGTACTGATTCTTGGTGTTGGTTTGCTGATTGCTAAGTTATATAAATATTAACAAAACAGAAAGCACCTTGCGGTAATGCGGGGTGTTTTCTGTTTTGTCGGCAGTATTGACAATTTCAAAAAAAATGCATATAGTAATTCTAAAAAATAAACCAATAAACATCACTAACGATGAAAGGATGTAATAAAATGAATGTTTTGTTTGTAAATGCCTGCGTAAGAGAAGAATCGCGTACCAAAGTGCTGGCTGATGCCGTACTGAAAAAACTGGGAGGCACCGTGACTGAGGTTAATTTGAACGATTCGGATTTGCAGCCGTTAAATCGGGAACATTTGAATTATCGCAGCGAGCGTGCCGGCCGCAGAGATTACAGCGACCCGATGTTTGACCACGCCAAGGCCTTTGCTGCCGCCGATGTAATTGTTGTTGCGGCACCGTACTGGGATTTGTCTTACCCCGCCGTGTTGAAGATTTATATTGAGCAGGTAATGGTGGACGGTTTAACCTTCCTGTTTTCCGAGCAGGGTATTCCCACCGGCCTGTGCAAGGCGCAAAAGCTGATTTATGTTTCTACCGCCGGCGGCAAGGTTTACGGCGGCAACATGGGCTACGATAATGTAAAAGTGCTGGCTGAGGCTTTCTGGGGTATCAAAGAAACTATGCTGTTCCAAACCGAGGACTTGGATGTTTGGGGAGTGGATATTAAGGCACAGCTGGACAAAACCGTAGCAGAAATCGAACAATCCAACCTGTAAAAAGAATTATTTGCTCGTCAAGGCTTGTAAACAACCCCAAATTTGTGCTATATTTTTTATAGATGCAAATTTACTCACAATTTTGCATTTAATATCACATAATTTTTAAGGAAGAATCATGCTAAGCGAACATAACAATCATCAGCCCATTGCTGTTTTTGACAGCGGCGTGGGCGGTATCAGCGTCTTAAAGGCATTACACCATCTGCTGCCCAATGAGAATTATATTTTCTTCGGTGATTCCCAAAACGCACCTTACGGTGAAAAAACCACCGAGGAAGTACGGCGTCTGACCTCGGCACGCGCTCAATATTTTATGGAAAAAGGCGCCAAAGCCATTGTGCTGGCCTGCAACACCGCCACCAGCGCATCGGCCAAGCTGCTGCGGGCAACTTATCTGGATATTCCCATCATCGGCATTGAACCGGCATTAAAACCGGCCGTACTGCATGATTACGGCGATTTAGGCCGCCAGCCGCGCATTTTGGTAATGGCCACCGCCCTTACCTTGCGGGAAGAGAAGTTTTTAAGAATTTATCAACAGTATCAGGATAAAGCTGAGATTATTTCTCTGCCGGCACCGCATTTGGTACGCTATGTGGAAAGCGGGCTGATTGGCTCGGCTGAAATGCAGCAGGATTTATCCCAACTGTTGGCTCCTTATGTAGCTCACCCGGTGGATTCGGTAGTTCTGGGCTGCACGCATTTCCCCTTTGCCAAAAATGACATCAAAAAAATCCTGGGTGAGGATATGCTGTTCTTTGACGGAGCAGAGGGTGCCGCCAGAGAGCTGAAAAACCAGCTTAATCTGCGGGGTATGCTGAGTGACAGCACCACCCCAGGCCAAATCACCTTTGAAAACAGCGACCCGTCTGCCGAGCATTTGATTTTAAGCCAACAGCTGTTTGAAGCACAAATTTAGCATAGTATTCCAAAAGGGTAATAATCTCATGTGAGTTTATTGCTCTTTTATTTCACCTGAACGAAGGCACAAAAATACTATCTGCCGTAACGGTTACAATCCCCATTTAGGCAAACAGTACATCGCATTAGGCGTATAAATGGCGCATTCAAGCTTGGTATTACCTGTTGTAGAACAAGTGCATTCAGCTGAAAACGATTTAAGGGAGAATCAGGATATGGCAGTTTATCATTTGCTGACAATTTCATTGGCAAGCATCTTTGTTTTTGTCATCATATTTTGCGTGATAGGAGGAAACAGAAAGACCATTCACATTCCTGCATCATTTGAAAATGATACAGAATTTATAGAGGAAATCCGACGGCTGGTCAGAGTTTGCACCGGCTGGAAACGGGCAAATATTCTCTCTATTGCATTTCACTATGGCTTAAACATTTTCGCAATGTATTTTTCTCTGGCAACGGCTTACATTGCAAGCACAAATTCAACAGATTCTGACAGCATTGTCCTCTATTCAATTCTGGCAGTTACTTTTTCATTGTTTGAGCTGCTGGCACAGCCTAAAAAATGGGGACAAGGGTATCGTATCGCTTTTGAAGGTTTGACGATTGCACTAAGCAATTATTTCAGCGGAGCAAAGGACTGGCAGACAGTATTAAATGCCTTTGAAACAGGAGAACGGATCATCACACAAAAGTTCTACAATGATAATGCCAATGATACCTGCGTAACAAAAGTTTCAACCCATTGCTGCAAAATCTGTGTATGCCCTTATCAAAAAACACTACATAAACAAGCTCATCCGCAAGAAAATATTAACGATACAGCAGAAAAAACAATTACAAAAGACAAAGAATAGCTATCCAACCGGCCTGATTATTATTGGGCCGGTATTTTTATGGCATAAATCCCAATTTTCCTCATATTGTGTAACAAAATCAGCCAAAAGTAGGGGATAATATGCCAGCCAAACCCACTCATCAAACCAACCGCCAATTTTACCGCCGCCAAGGTAAAAAAATCTTAATATCCTGCCTGTTTTTTTTAGCACTGCTGTTTGTGGCAAATGCACTGCCGCTGCTTGATAATTTTATCAGCCTGCCCACTGCCGGCGGCTGTGATAACTGGGGATTAAGCTTCCCGGAGGCCGGCAAAACACCGGTTGGCAACGCTGACGCCGCTTATTTGGCCAATTTTAACAGCTATTTTGTGGGCGATACCGAACAGCCGGTGATTTATCTGACCTTTGACGCAGGTTTTGAGAACGGCTGTACCGCCAAAATTCTGGATGTACTGCAAAAGCATAAGGCTCCGGCAACTTTTTTTCTGGTAGGCAGTTATATCCGTAACAATGGCGAGCTGGTGCAGAGAATGGTGCGCGAGGGACATATCGTAGGCAACCATACCGACACTCACCCCGATATGTCGGCCATCAGCGACGAGAACGCCTTTAAGCAGGAAATTACCGCAGTAGAGCAGGCGTATAAAAATCTGTTGGGGCAAGATATGCCTAAATTTTACCGCCCGCCGCAGGGCAAATACAGCGAGCATAATCTGCAAATGGCCAAGGATTTGGGTTATACCACCGTGTTTTGGAGTTTGGCCTATGTGGATTGGCAGGAGAATGACCAACCCAGCCATGAGCAGGCTTTTTCTAAGCTGCTGCCCCGTATTCATAACGGCGCCATTGTACTTCTGCACAGCACATCGGCCACCAATGCCGAGATTATGGATGAACTGCTGACCAAGTGGGAGGAAATGGGCTATACCTTTAAGCCGCTGACAGATTTGCCGCCAATCAAACAATAATATCAATGACCTAAAAACACAATATATATGACATCACCGGCCAAAATCAGCCATAAATAGCTTGTGCAGTTGGCAAAATAATGCTATAATAACTACCGAAGTTTACAAACTAACAGTAGTGTATTTTAACAGGGAGGCGATTATTTTGCAAATTAAAGAAATGAATATCGAGGAATTGCAAAATCTGCAAACAGAACTGCATAATCAATACGAAGATTACAAAAAACTGGGCTTAAACCTTAATATGTCTCGCGGCAAACCCAGCAAGGCACAGCTTGATTTGTCGCTGGATATGTTGGATATCAAAGAACTGACTGCTGCTGACGGCACCGACGCCCGCAACTACGGCGTGCTGGACGGTCTGCCGGAGGCCAAGGCATTTATGGCTGATTTTATGTCCGTACCGGTGGATAACATCATCGTTTTCGGCAATTCCAGCCTTAACATTATGTATGATACCGTTATGCGTGCTTATGTTTTTGGTGTACTGCCGGGGGCAACTCCGTGGAAAGACCAGGGCAAAATCAAATTTTTGTGCCCCGTACCCGGCTATGACCGCCACTTTGGCGTAACCGAGGCTTTTGGCTTTGAGTTGATTTCGGTACCGATGACCGAAAACGGCCCCGATATGGATATTGTTGAAAAGCTGGTGGCAGAGGATGCTCAGATCAAGGGCATCTGGTGCGTACCCAAGTATTCCAACCCCGAAGGCCACACTTACAGCGATGAAACTGTGCGCCGCATGGCTGCCATGCCCACCGCTGCGGCTGATTTCCGCGTGTTCTGGGATAACGCATACTGCGAGCATCATTTGGATATGGATGACAAGGCAGAGATTCTGGATTTTCTGGCTGAATGTGCTGCTGCCGGCAATCCGGAGCGTCCTTACATCTTCGGCTCTACCTCCAAAATCACTTTCCCCGGTGCCGGTTTGGCCGCTTTTGCTGCCGGCCCTGAGAGTGTTAAGTACACCAGAAAGCTGATGGGCGTACAGACCATTGGTTATGATAAGCTGAACCAGCTGCGCCATGTTAAGTTCTTCGGCGATAAAGCCGGTTTGCAGGCCCACATGGCCAAACACGCCGCTATTCTGAAACCCAAATTTGACATTGTAACCGAAACCTTGGCCCGTGAGCTGGGTGATACCGGCTGTGCCGATTGGACAAACCCCAAGGGTGGTTATTTCATCTCCTTCAACACCATGCCCGGTTTGGCCAAAAAGGTAGTAGGTATGTGCAAAGAAGCAGGTGTAGAGTTGACAGGTGCAGGCGCAACCTATCCTTACGGCATTGACCCCGAGGATAAAAACATCCGTCTGGCTCCCTCCATGCCGCCGGTGGCTGATTTGAAGGTGGCGGCTGAGCTGTTCTGCCTGTGTGTAAAATTGGCCAGCGTAGAAAAGCTGTTGGCCGAGAAACAGGCTTAATTCTGCGTCATCATATATTATTTTGTGTATGTTATTTTGTGATAGAAAGGAAGTATAGCTATGAAAATTAAGAAACTCTTGTCCCTTGGCTTGGCTGCCACCATGTTGCTGGCTCTTACTGCCTGCGGTGGTGAGGATACCCAGCAGAAGCCTGAACTTACGCCTTATGAGTTGGTTAAGCAGGGCAGCGATCGTTTAGATGCCATGGACGGTGTTGCCTATGAGCTGACCACCCAAATCACCATGGACGATAATCTGACCGCCGGCACCGAAACACCCACCGTTATTTATATGGACATGGACGGTACGATGAAGCAGGTTAAGGTGCCCTCCGATGATGGTATCAACGATTATCAGTTATACTTTGATATGAGTATGACCGTGCCCGTGTTGGAGGCCCCCGAAGGCGAGATAACTACCAATATGCTGATGTATTATACCGACGGTTATATGTATTACAATATACCGGATTATGACCAAAAGTATAAAATGGCGATGGATATGACCGATGCTATGGCGGAAATGCAAGGCACCAATCTGGACGAAATTGAGGAGGATATGATACTGGACTCCTCGGTGACCGAAAGAGACGGCGGCAAGATGGTTAAAATGACGCTGGACGGCAGCAAAATGACCAACCTTATTGATGAATATGCAGCCAATGTGGTTGATACCGCTGATGAACAGATGGTTTTGCAGGATATGCCTTACACCGTTTATCTGGATGCCGATAACAACATTACCGCCATTGAAATGGAACTTAAAATGACTGCCTGCGCAGCCGAAGAAACCGTCAACATTGACATGGATATGCGGATTGATGTTACCGAAACCGAGGGTGTGACCATTGATTTCCCCAATGATTTGGACACTTATCCCGAACTTATGGTGGATCCCCTTATGGCGAACTAACCAAATAAACAAATCAAGAGAGCCTTGCTGCGGCAGGGTTCTCTTTTTTGGCCTTTTTAGCCAAATTTATGCAGAAAATATGTCGAAGGTTGTCGCAATTTGTAAGCAAGATGATGTATAATATACATATATAATTTTGTTCAATCAGGTGTTGTTTATGCCAAATGCTTATGAAAACCTTGCCAACAAATCAAATCGCGATAAACCAACCGATAAAAACAAGCCTCGGCTGGATTCCCGTTATCTGCTGGCTGTGCCGGTAATTTTGCTGCTGTGCTTTGGTCTGGGTGTCCAATACACCACCTACATCACCGGTTTGCAGCCCAACACCGCCCAGGCCGTCAACATCATCGCGGCGAAGGATTTTACTGCTGAAATTGCCGAGGGTGATATGGTGATTATGCTGAGCGGAGAGCTGGCACGCAAAGGATATTATGTTATATCTGCCGATACCACGCTACGCGATTTATTGGATTTTGCCGGCTTAAAAAGTGACAGCGACATCAGCGATTTTAATATGGCCCACACACCACAGCACGGAGACCAATATCATGTGAAAAGCAAAGCCAACCCGCTGGATATTGAACCTTGGCTGACCAATAATTTGCAGCCGGAGAATTGCATTGAGCCTGCCGATGAGCTTATCAATATCAACACCGCCACGATGCAGGAGTTGCAGCAGCTTCCCAATATCGGAGAGGTAAGAGCGCAGGCAATTATTGATTATCGCATGAAGCATAACGGTTTCAGGCATAAAGAAGAGATTTTGGGTGTGGAAGGCATTGGGCAGAAACTTTATGAACAGCTTATCAACCAAATTACTGTTTGAGAAATTTTGGCGCTGGCAAACCACCAATTTTGCTTATGTGGCCATGTGCGCCTTTATGCTGGGGATTCTTTTGGCTGCAGCGCTTGGGTTTGTTCCTCAGCTTTTGCTGCCATTGGCGGCAGGAGTAGGCATATTCCTGCTGTTAAGCCTGCTGCTGAAACTGCCCGAGCTGCTGTATATTGTGTTTATGCTGTTGGGTCTGTTATGGTGCGGCCTGGATTTGCTGCAAATGGAGAGTTTTGCAGTGCCCGATAACGAGGCCATCTTCTTTGACGGCAAGGTGGTAGAGGTCATTGAACACAGCGAAAATTATTTTGACCAGCTGGCGGAATACGAAAGCACCGGCTACACATTTATCATCAAAGGCCGGGCAGATAACGGCTGGGGCGGCCGTTTAATGGTCATAGCATCTCCGGTTAAACCGCAGGTGGGGGATGAGCTGCGTTTGGCCGGCATTGTACGGGAATTCACCCAGACGCACAATTTTTATCTGGCAGAGAATAATTACCTGCGTAATCACGGCATTGCAGCGGCGGTGCAGCCAACGCCGGATGGGCTTCATTTCAGCAAGCTGGCCGGCAGATATTCTCCGCAGGCTGTGGGGCAAGCAATACGCCAAAAGGTTTATGCCGCGCTGGAAGTGCTGCCGGCCTTACAGCAGGCGCTGGTTAAAGGCATGGGCTTTGGTGATACCACCATGCTGACGGGCGGGCAGAACAGCGTTTTGCAGCAAACAGGCATTATGCATATTTTTGCGGTGTCCGGCCTGCACATCGTTTATGTGGTGATGTTGGCGGAAGCGATATTGAATTTTATCCGCCGCCGTTTGCTGCTGGATTACAAATTTGTCACCGTCGGCACAATATTGACGGTGCTGTTCTTTGATACAGTGGTCGGGTTTTCACCCTCGGTGCTGCGCTCGACCATTATGATGCTGGCGGCCCTGCTGAGTATGTTGCTGCTGCAAAAACATTCAGCCTCGCGGGCCTTGGTTGTATCGGCCTTTTTGCTGCTGCTTTGGCAGCCGCTGTGGATATTTCAGCCGGGTTTTATCTTGTCTTTTATGGCAACTGCTGCTATTATTTATACAACAGACTATTGGCGGGTGCTGGTAAAAAATCAAGCGCTGGCCGTCAGCCTGGCAGCACAGTTTATGACCATGCCGGTGGCAGCATATTTCTTCAATACGGTTTCAATAATCGGGGCAATTATCTCGCTGCCGGTAGTTTTCGGCTCCGGCATTGTGGTGATTTTAAGCCTGCTGGCCATGCTGTTGGCACCGTTTGGTCTGGCATTGATACCCCTGGCGGGTGCCGGTCTGCTGGCAGAATGGCTGTATAAACTGGCCGAGCTTTTTGCCGGCCTGCCGCAAAGCTTCCTATACACTATGCGGCCCGATATTGGCGTGCTGCTGCTGTATTACAGCTTATTGCTGGCGGCTTACGCAGTTTTGGCCCAATTTACCAAAAATAAAGATACGGAGAGTACACAAAATGATAAACAAACAGATGTATAATAAACTGAACACCAAGCAAAACCGCAGATTGCTGCTTAAACTTTATAAAAGTGCCAATACACCGGCCAAAATGCTGGCCTTGGTCCTGCTGGTGGCGGCAGCGCTGGTTATCATGCTGCTGCCAAACAGCCGCCAGCTGACCGGTGATTTTGAGGCGGCTTTTCTGGATGTGGGGCAGGGTGATTCGATATTGATTTGCGCCGATGACCGCACGGTACTGATTGATGCAGGTGGGCTGCACGGTGACCCGACAGTGATGGCTGAACAGGTGGTTATTCCATACATCAAAAGTCTGGGAATTGAAAAACTGGACTTGGTGGTAAACACCCACCCCGATAATGACCACATCGGCGGCCTGTTTGCGGTGCTTGATGATTTGCAGGTGGATACGCTGGCCATGTTTGACGGCTATGAGGACAGCCGTAAGCAGCAGCAACTGTTAAGCCTGGCCGAAGACGAGAATATCAATGTAAGGTCGGTGGCGGCAGGTGATGTGCTGGAATTTTCCGACAACTTTAAGATTGAGGTTTTGGCCCCGGAATACGGCGATATTTTTGATGATGACCATGTAAACAACGGCTCGCTGGTGCTGCATATCTCGTATCAGGATTTTGATATGCTGACCACCGGTGATTTGCAGGGCTGGGAGCAGGATGCGGCCATCCGCGGCCTGGATTGCGCCGATATTGAGGTCTTGCAGCTGCCGCACCATGGCAGCAAAAACAGCTATGACGAAGATTGGTATGCGGAATTTAACCCCCAGGCCGTAATAATCTCCTGCGGAATTGATAATGAGTATGGGCATCCGGGCCAAAATGTGGTAAAATATTGGCAGCAGGAGCAGGTGGATATTTACCGCACCGATTATCAAGGCTCTTGCCGCGTAATTTATAAGGACGGCGTACTCTCGTTTGAAACTGCTGAAAACGCCGCCTGAAAACTCATTTATAAGGATACAAATACATGAAAGAGCTTAACAAGGCAATTAAAGCAGGGGATATTAAGCCGCTGTATCTGTTTTACGGCAGCGAGCGTTTTTTGCTGCACCGAACGCTGAATTTACTCATCAATGCGGTGGCACCGGGCGATAATCCGTTTAATTTGCAGCGGCTGAACGCCGAGAATTTAAGTTTGGGTGAGCTGCTGAATAATGCCAATACTCTGCCGTTTTTTGCTGCCCGCAAACTGTTGGTGGTGGATAACTGCCCCTGGTTTGCCAACAAAAAGAAGGACGTCGATAATCCGGATGCCGATACAGCCTTGCCTGATTTGGAGGAGCTGCTTGCTTATCTGCAAAACCCGTCCGATACCACCGTGCTGGTTTTTCTGGGTGGCGAGACTATCAACAAGGCCAAAAAGGTAAGCAAAGCTGTGGCCAAATACGGTGTTATTCAGGAATTTTCTGCCTTAAAGGGCAATACCGCGCTGGTTTGGCTGGACGAGCAGTTGGCCGAAAGACATTGTATTATGGCACCGGCCGCCAAACAGCAGCTTCTGCTTAACTGCGAATATAACTGCACCTTGATCAACAATGAGCTGGAAAAGCTGACACTTTATGTCGAACCGGGACGGGAAATTTCTCTGGAAGATGTGCAAAAAATTGTCAGCAGCAACGCCACCGCCAGCATTTTTAATCTGGTGGATTCGGTGGCAGACGGTAATCTGGCCGCCTCGATACGCGCATTGGAGAAGGTGAGCCTGACCGAAGTGCCCGAAAGTATTCTGCCCCGTCTGGCAGACCACTTTGAAACGCTGTATATCGTCAAAATTATGCAGCAGCAGGGCTATACCACCAAGGAAATCATGCAGGCTGCCGGCAAAAATCACCCCTTTGTGATTGAAAAATCCGGCCGCCAAGCCGCCAAATACACACCTGCCAAACTGCAAATCGCCCTGCAAACCCTGCAAATCGCTGACCGCAAGGTAAAAACCGGCGTAACGGATGCCACAAATGCCATTGAAACGGCCATGATTCAGATTTGCCTTTTGGGTAAATAAGTGTTAAAATAAAATCAAGTAATTCTTATTATCAAAATATAAGGAGCTGATTATCATGTATATGTGCGCGCATTGTGCCGTAAAGGCTTGCTACAAAAATGAAAAGGACAAGATGCCGCCCAACTGCCCCATGCAGGATTTAAGCAAATATGAGGGCATTAAAGAGCTGTACCAGGACGATGAAAACAGCCGCCTGTTCGGGGAATCCTGCAAGATTGAGCATGATGGCTATTGCCAATGGAACCGTGTTTTTGAAACCATTGAGTTTATTAAGCGCATGGGTTATCAGCACATCGGTATTGTTTTCTGCGTGGGTTTGCAGCGCGAGGCTGCGGTTTTTGACCGTCTGCTGCGCGAACATGGATTGAAAACCTCGTCGCTTATCTGCAAAAACGGTGGCTTTGATAAAAATGAATTCGGCGTTGAGGATGAATATAAGCTGAAAGGCGGCGGCTATGAGGCTGCCTGCAACCCGATTGCCCAGGCTAAGCTGATGGAGGAAGAGGGGACTGACTTTAATGTGGTTATGGGCCTGTGTGTCGGCCATGACAGTCTGTTCTTCAAGTACACCAATACGCCGTTTACGGTGCTGGTGGTAAAGGACCGCGTACTGGCACACAACCCCTGTGCAGCACTTTACGGGGCCGAGGGTTACTTCAAAAATGAGGGATATTTCAAGACCAAATTCGGTTTGCCGCCCAAGACCCAACAAAAGTAATTACATAATGAAATTTTAACCGCCAACGGGCTGCTGATGAGCACCAAATGCGCCGCAGCAGCCTGTTACAGCGGTTTTTTGTCACAAAATACCAAAAACCTATTGACAAGATAGGGAATAAGGTGTATTATTTTTTCAAATGAGTTTTAAGCAGGGCTTTATTTTGTTATAATCAAAGGAGGCGCCAAGCATGACCGGTTTCAGCAAACTGTGCTGTTGTTGTCGAATGACTTTTTCCCGGGCGTTTAATATGGCCAGGCGCTTTGATATTGCCTGAAATCATCTGCTTAAATGTGATATTGCCATTCGTCCGGGAGCTAACTTTGGCCCCCGATTTTTTATGTTCCGATTTTCTTTTCATCTAATATAATAAAGTGGGGTAATAACAATGAGCAATTATAAATTTGAAACCATGCAGCTGCACGTGGGACAAGAGCAGCCTGACCCGGCCACCGGTGCCCGCGCCGTACCGATTTATCAGACTACATCTTATGTTTTTGATAATGCCGAACACGCCGCCGCACTTTTCCGTCTGGAAGCCGAGGGTGATTTATATGGCCGACTGAGCAATCCCACCCAGAATGTGCTGGAAAAACGTGTTGCTGCTTTGGAGGGCGGTGTGGCAGCCTTGGCCACAGCCTCGGGGGCAGCAGCCATTACCTACGCAATCCAGGCGCTGACCAAGCAGGGAGACCATATTGTGGCGCAAAAAACCATTTACGGCGGCACTTATAACCTGCTGGCCCACACGCTGGTAGATTATGGCGTAACCACCACCTTTGTGGATGCCCATAACCCCGCAGAGGTTGAGGCGGCAATTCAACCTAACACCAAGGCTGTTTATCTGGAAACTCTGGGCAATCCCAACAGCGATATTCCGGATATTGATGCCATCGCAGAGATTGCCCATAAGCATAACCTGCCGCTGGTAATTGATAACACCTTTGGCACTCCTTATCTTATCCGCCCGATTGAACACGGCGCTGATATTGTAGTACATTCTGCCACCAAATTTATGGGCGGTCACGGTACCTCGTTGGGTGGTATCATTGTTGATTCCGGCAAATTTGATTGGTGCGCCTGCGGCAAATTCCCTGCGCTGTCCGAGCCAAACCCCAGCTACCACGGCGTATGCTTTGCCGAAACCTTTGGCGGCGCAGCTTTTGTGGCCTATATCCGCTCGGTGTTGCTGCGTGATACCGGTGCAGCCATTTCACCGTTCAATGCGTTTTTGCTGTTGCAAGGTATCGAGACTCTTTCTCTGCGGCTGGAACGCCACGCTTATAACACCGCCAAGGTGGTGGAATATCTGGCCAAGCATCCGCAGGTGGAGAAGGTTAATCATCCTGCGCTGGCTGACCACCCCGACCATCATCTGTATGAGAAATATTTCCCCAACGGCGGCGCCTCCATCTTTACCATTGATATTAAGGGCGGGCAAGAGGCGGCTATTAAATTTATTGATAATCTGAAATTGTTCTCGCTGCTGGCCAATGTGGCTGACCAAAAATCGTTGGTTATCCACCCGGCAACCACCACGCACGCCCAGCTGACCGAGGAGGAACGCCTCGACCAGAATATTAAGCCAAACACCATTCGTTTGTCCATTGGCACCGAACATATCGACGATATTTTGGCAGATTTGGAAAAAGGCTTTTCTGCCGCCAAATAATTTGTTATAATATAAATGATGGCCATTACACATCGGCCAAATTCTCTTAAATTCTACACAAAAGGAGGTGGCGGCCCTGGACTGGGGAGTTATTCAAGAATACTTACCTTTATATTACGAAGCAGCCGGTTTAACCGTGCGTTTGGGTCTGGCCGGTATTGCCATCTCAATATTGCTGGGCCTGCTGTGCGCGGTCGCGCAATATTTTAAGATACCCGTACTCAGACAAATCGTGGCTGTGTATATCGAAATCAGCCGCAACACACCGTTGCTGGTACAGTTGTTCTTCATCTTTTACGGTCTGCCCAAAATCGGCATCCAAACCGACGCTGTTATCTGCGGTATCATCGGTCTGGCTTTTCTGGGCGGCAGTTATATGGCGGAAGCTTTCCGTAGCGGTTTGGAGGCAATTCCGCCCATCCAGACCGAAACCGCGCTTAGTCTGGGCATGAGCAAGTGGCAAACCATGCGTTATGTGGTACTGCCGCAGGCACTCTCCGTCAGTGTGCCGGGATTTATGGCCAACATCATCTTCCTGCTGAAAGAAACCAGCGTATTCAGCGCTATCAGCCTGATGGATTTGATGTTTACCGCCAAGGATTTGATGGGTTTATATCACAAAACCACGGAATGTCTGTTCTTGTTGGTGGTTTTCTATTTGTTAATTTTGCTGCCGGTTTCCTTGCTGGGCAGTCTGCTGGAAAGGAGGCTGCGCCATGCCGGATTTGGGTCTTGAAGTGCTGCTTAAAGGCAGAAACATGGAGCGTCTGCTGGAAGGCTTGGGCATAGCGCTGGAAATCAGCTTGATTTCCGTAGCCATCAGCATACCGCTGGGCATTTTGCTGGGTGTGCTTATGGCCGGCAAAAATCCTGTTATCAAAGCCATTCTGCGTCTTTATCTGGAATTTATCCGCATTATGCCACAGATGGTGCTGCTGTTTTTGGTTTTCTTTGGCACAACACGCGCCTTTGGCTGGGATTTATCCGCCGAGCTGGCCTCAATTTTGGTATTTACGCTGTGGGGCACCGCCGAGATGAGCGACCTGGTGCGCAGCGCCTTAATTTCTATTCCCAAGCATCAATATGAGAGTAGCGCCGCCCTGGGATTAAGCAAATCACAGATTTACGGCTATATCATCCTGCCGCAAACTGTCAGACGCCTGCTGCCGCTGTCTATCAATTTGATTACCCGTATGATTAAAACCACCAGCTTGATTCTGATGATTGGTGTGGTGGAGGTGCTGAAAGTAGCGCAGCAAATTATTGAGGCCAACCGTATGGCCAGCCCCAATGCCGCTTTCGGTATCTATTTGACAGTTTTTCTGTTGTATTTTCTGGCCTGCTGGCCCATCAGTCTGCTGGCCAAATATCTTGAAAAGAAATGGCGGTGAGAGTATTGGCAGATAATCAACCTGAAACTCTTTTATCCATCGAAAATATCGTAAAAAAATTTGGCGACAACACCGTGCTTAATGACATATCATTACAGGTACATAAAGGTGAGGTTATTGTTATTATCGGCCCCTCCGGCTGCGGCAAAAGTACGCTGCTGCGCTGTATCAACGCTTTGGAGCCGATTCAGGGAGGACAAATTAAGCTGAACGGCCAGACTATTGACCCCAACGGCAAAGATTTGACCGAGCTGCGGCAAAAAGTGGGCATGGTTTTCCAGAGTTATGATTTGTTTCCGCATCTTTCGGTTATCGATAACATACTTTTGGCGCCTTGCAAGGTGCAGAAGCGTGACCGCGCCCAGGTAAAAGAGGAAGCACTGGCACTGCTGGCCCGCGTTGGCTTGCAGGATAAGGCAGAAAGCTTTCCGCGTGAATTATCCGGCGGCCAGAAACAGCGTGTGGCCATTGTGCGGGCGTTGTGTATGCACCCGGAGGTTTTGCTTTTCGATGAGGTAACAGCCGCGCTTGACCCGGAAATGGTACGAGAAGTACTGGATGTGGTTTTGCAGCTGGCGGCACAGGGCCGCACCATGCTGATCGTAACGCATGAAATGCAGTTTGCCAAGGCAATCGCCGACCGAATTATCTTCCTGGACGGCGGCAAAATTTTGGAGGACGCACCGCCGGAACAGTTTTTTAATCATCCGCAAACCGAGCGCGCCCAACAGTTCCTGAACATCTTTGAATTTGAGGTAGTTAAGCCGCACCCTGCACCGCAGGCATAGGCCGAAATACAAATTTATAACCACAAAAGGAGAGAACATAATGAAAAATTTTATGGCATTAACCATGGCACTCTTGCTGACTATGAGTCTGGCCGGCTGCGGCGGCTCTTCTGATGACAACGGCACCGTTTACCGCACTTTGGATGAAATTAAGGCCGACGGCACCATCAATATCGGTGTATTCTCTGACAAAAACCCCTTTGGTTATGTTGATGAAAACGGTGAGTATCAGGGCTATGATATTTATTTTGCCGAGCGTATCGGTGAGGATTTGGGCGTTGAGGTGAATTATGTTTCCACCGAAGCTGCCAACCGTATCGAATACTTGCAGACCGGCAAAGTTGATGTAATTTTGGCCAACTTTACCGTAACCCCTGAGCGCGCCGAGGAAGTGGATTTTGCCCTGCCTTATATGAATGTGGCTCTGGGTGTGGTATCCCCCAAAACCGCCGTGATTGACAGCATGGACACATGGAATCCCGAGGACGAGATGATTGTTATTTCCGGCACCACCGCCGAAACTTATTTCATCGCCAACGCCCCCGAGGTAAAATTGCAGAAATACGACTCTTATGCAACTGCTAAAAATGCGCTGGAAAACGGCAACGCAGCCGCCTGGACCAGCGACAACACCGAGGTAATTGCCTTTGCTAACCAAAACGACGCATTCACCGTTGGTATTCCCAACCTGGGCAGCCAGGATACTATTGCCCCGGCTGTTTATAAGGGCAACACTACTTTGCTGGAATGGCTGAACGATGAAATCGTGGCATTGGGCGAGGAGCAGTTCTTCCATGCAGCCTACGAGGCAACCTTGGTTGATACCTACGGCATGGAATTTATTGACAGCCTGGTAGTTGAAGGCGGCGTAATCGAATAATCGGCACCGATTTTAACACCCAAAGGCGGGGAGCGTAAAGTTCCCCGCCTTTATTTTGTATACAGTAAAATTTTTGATTGCCTGTTGTGATAAAATCCTGTATAATATAACCAGCAAATGTGCTGCTAAAAGTTGAATTTTTTTATCACAAAGGAGGATAATTATGGGATTCTTAACAGGTAAAACTGCTATTATTACCGGCGCAGGCAAGGCCACTCTGAGTGACGGTTCCGCCGGCTCTATCGGCTACGGTATTGCCACCGCCTACGCCAAGGAAGGGGCTAATCTGGTTATTACCGGCCGTAATGTAAAAAAACTGGAAGATGCCAAGGCTGATTTGGAGGCTGCATACGGCGTTAAGGTGCTGGCTATACCCGCCGATGTTGATGCCGGCGCTGATAACGAAGCTATTGTGCAAAATGTTATCGACCAGACCATTGCTGAATTTGGCCGTATTGATGTACTGATCAACAACGCACAGGCCTCGGCATCCGGTGTACCCTTGGCTGAGCACACTACTGACCAGTTCAATCTGGCAATGTTCTCCGGTCTGTATGCCGCATTTTATTATATGAAAGCCTGCTATCCGCACCTGGCCAAAACCGAAGGCACCGTTATCAATTTTGCCTCCGGCGCCGGCTTATTCGGCAACTTTGGTCAATGCTCTTACGCCGCAGCCAAAGAAGGTATCCGCGGCCTGAGTCGTGTAGCAGCCAACGAGTGGGGCAAAGACAATATCAATGTAAATGTTATCTGCCCGCTGGCCTGGACTGCTCAGTTGGAAAATTTCCAGAAAGCATATCCCGAAGCATTTGAAAAGAATGTTAAAATGCCGCCGATGGGTCATTACGGTAATGTAGAATCAGAAATCGGCCGTGTTTGCGTACAGTTGGCATCGCCTGACTTTAAGTTTATGACCGGCGAAACACTCACTTTGGAGGGTGGTTTGGGTCTGCGTCCGTAAAATTAAACAAAATAAAAGCAGTTATCAGTTTTGTGCTGATAGCTGCTTTTTTTATTGAGAAACTTTTTAAGAGAATTTGACTTAACACATGGAGTTGTTCAAAAACGACGCAGCAGACCAATTACCCGCCCCAAAACCTGCACATCAAAAGCAATAATGCTGGACATAGAAGAATTGGCAGGTTCCAGTCGATAATGGCCTTTTTCTTTATAAAAATATTTTACAGTTGCGCTGTCATCAAGCAATACAGCGGCAATTTCACCGTTGCGTACAACCGGAGTTTTCTCTACAATAATCAAATCACCGTTTAAGATACCGGCCTCAATCATACTATCGCCACGCACCCGCAGCATAAAAAGCTGGCTGTTAGAGTTCAAAAAATCCAGCGGCAGGGGATACACATCCTCAATATGCTCCTCGGCCAATAACGGCTGGCCGGCAGCAATAGTACCCAAAAGCGGCACACCGGCCATCTCTTTATTAAAGGAAGAAACCGAATCATCAAAATGATCAAATGCAGCCGGAGTTTCACCCACAATTTCCAGAGCACGCTGCTTGGAAGAATCGCGTCGGATATAGCCTTTTTCCTCCAATGTACGCAAATGAGCATGCACCGTAGCAGGGGATTTAAGCCCCACAGCCTCGCAAATCTCACGCACCGTAGGGGGGTAACCCTTGGATTGCAGCACCTGCTTAATATATTCCAGAACATCAACCTGACGCGCAGATAAATCCGTATAAATCATAAAATTCTCCTTTTGGCAAAACATACAACAAGCTATGACATTATTATAACAGATAATTTTGGAAAAAGCAAACATTTGTTTGTATTTATTATTGACATTTGAACATTTGTTCGCTATAATAATATCACAACGAACAAATGTTTGCCAAGATTATCTCATAAAGGATTGATGTATATGAAAAACAATAATCGCAAAAAACATATCAGATGGAACAGGGTAGCCTTGCTGCTTTTGTTATTCATTTTCATTATGTCCTTCACGGTAAATGCCCTGGCCAATTCCATCAATGATAAAACAGAAAATTGTTCCATTGTAACTGTTTGCAGCGGAGATACGCTTTGGGGTTTGATCAAAGAAAACAATCCGGATTACCGTGGAAACATGAATGAAGCGGTATACCAAACCTGTAAACTCAACAATATGACCACCGCGATGCTGCAAACCGGGCAAACAGTACTTATTCCTCATCTTTAATTTGTCAATATTTTTGGTTACAGCAGGAGAATTATCCCTATAACCAGAAACAATAGTAGATTGATTTTTGCAATCCGCCTATTAAATGTATGAAATCATAAACTGGTGGGGATTATTGTGAATTTTATTGTTATTGACTTGGAAACCACCGGATTAAACCCGGCACTTAATGAAATAATTGAAATTGGGGCCATCAAAATTGTTGATGGCCAAATTGTTGATTCCTTACAAACCTTGGTGAAGCCCAACCAAAAAGTACCGTCGGAGATTGAAGACCTGACCGGAATCACCAACGAAATGCTATACAACGCACCGGATTTATCAGCAGCAATCCAAATGCTTACCGATTTTGCTGCCAGCATTTCTTTTTGGGTGGCTCATAACAAGGATTTTGAGGCCTCTTTTTTAAGTCATTTATTATCTGACCAGCCTCTTTGGTTAGACACGATTGACTTAGCCAAGGTTTTACTGCCCACCAACCGATACTACCGTTTAGGACATCTGCTTGAACAATTTGACATAAAGCACGATGATTTGCACCGCGCATTGGTAGATGCCCAAGGCACAGCAGAGCTTTTGCTGCTAATGCTGCATAAATTAAACGAACTGCCTGATAAATTATGGCGCGAATTTATGCAAATATCCCATTCGGTTGATTCTCCTTTATCAATTTTGCTGCAAAGTATTTTTACAGACAGAGCAGGTCGCGCCAAAATTTCTGTCTCTGCCGATATAGCCGGCCTTGATTCTACGGCATTTGGCAAGATGTTTAATCCCGAGGAGGCAAATCCAGCCTACCAACTGCCCGAAGAACAAATTGATAATTTTTTTATGGCTCTGCCCGACGAAAAATTCGAGGTACGAACCGAACAAATTGAAATGTCCCAAAAGGTGGCGTCAGCATTCAACAATGGGCAGCTTTTACTCTCCGAAGCCGGGACCGGCACCGGAAAAAGTCTGGCCTATTTGTTACCGGCTGCACTTTATTCTATTGGCAGCAATCAACAGATTATTATCAGCACCAACACCATCAATTTGCAGGAACAACTGTTGAACAAGGATATACCTCTGCTGCAACAGGAATTAAAGTCTCAGCTGGGTTTAAGCTTCAACTCTGCCGTGTTAAAAGGACGCAGCAATTATCTTTGCCGACGCAAATGGCAGCAAGCCCAGAAGGATGTCACAGCTGAGAATTTGGCGTTATTTTTGCGAATTGCTCATTGGCTGACACTGACCGGCACCGGAGATTACAGCGAACTGAATCTTTGGGGAAATGAAGCAGAAATTATTCAGCAACTCAATGGTGCCTCAGAAACCTGTGTAAATTTTGGTTGCAAATTCAACCGCAGCGCTTGCTTTGTAACCAAGGCACGCCGCAAGGCAATGCAAGCAAACCTGCTAATCGTCAACCATTCTTTATTGCTTAGCGCATCATCTTGTGATGGCGATAATTGCGGCATATTGCCGACAGTACATCATCTGATTATTGACGAGGCCCACCAGCTTCCGGCAGTTGCCGAGCGTCAATTTTCCCAGCAATTCTCCGGACAAAAAGTCCGTCGTGTTCTAAATAATTTTTGGCAACATTATAAACCTCATGAATTGCAGCAGAGCATAGGTAAAATCAATCCTAAGAACATAGCCTCAGTCCGTCTTTCCAAAGTTATACAGATTTATAGTCAAATTTTTCCTACCTGCCAAATGTTTGAGAGTACAACACAAAATCTGTTCAACACAGCCGGTTTTGCACCACGCCAGATTCGCATTGTTGAGCAGCGTCATAATCCGGAAATTTGGCAACCGATTGATGACACTTTAAGCAATCTGCTGTTTGAATTAAAGCAATTTTATGCAGCAGTGGGAGAGTTGTTGTATGAGTTAGGAGATGCCGAGGACCCTTATTTCTCGATTGATATGACCACTGCCTTCCAGGGTTTGCGGGCATCTGCCGCTGAGTTGATCCAAACAGCACAACTGATTTTGGATGGCCGAAATATTCAGGCAGAAACCGAATGTGTTATCTGGCTGGAAAAATCTCCTGTCTGGGAGCATGGCGTCCAGATTGAAAATATCCATTGGTGGGTTGCTCCGGATGATATTCGTCCGCTGTTAAATCGCTATATTTACAGCGACAAGCACTCATTGGTTTTAACATCGGCCACCATGGCCAACAACGATTTCAGTTATTTCAGCCGGGAATTGGGCCTGCACCAGCAAAGTTTACCGATTAGCAACTGCCTGCTGCCATCACCGTTTGACTATCAAAACAACGCAATTCTGCTAATGACAAATGAGATCGGTGATTACACCAAAACCAGCGAATTACTTTTACAACAACAAATAGCTGAGGCGATTTACAAGCTAACCATGGCAGCCCATGGTCGCACGCTTGTTTTATTCACATCGTATCAACAGTTAAACGGCGTATATCAAATTTTACGCCCAATGCTGCAACATAGCGATATAAAACTTCTGGCACACGGCACCAGTGGTGGACGCAATTTTATAATTGAAAGTATGCAACAGAATGAAAACTGCTGTGTATTGGGCGTCAGCAGTTTTTGGGAAGGTGTCGATATCAAAGGCAGCAACCTCTCTCTGCTGATTATTGTCCGTCTGCCTTTTGCACCGCCCAATTCACCGATTTTGGAAGCAAAATTTGAGCAAATAAAAGAGCAGGGGGGCAATCCATTCCGTGATTACAGCCTGCCCCAGGCAATAATCCGTTTCAAGCAGGGTTTTGGGCGGTTAATCCGCAGCAAATATGACCGCGGAGTTTGCTGCGTATTGGACCAACGTATTTGTAATCAAAAGAGTTACGGACGAAATTTTATTGAGGCGTTACCACCTATGCCCAGCAAGGTTTGTTCCATCGACAAAATGGCTGATATAATTAAAATTTTTCTGTCAGACAACTAACATTTTCCTCCTTAGCCGTATATATAATTAGTAGGTGCGGTGATTAAGGAGGTAATGCCGATGAAAGTTTATTATTTCAAACTGCCTGCTCCGATTCTTAATTTTTTAAGAAAAACCCTCAAGCAGTAATGTAAACGACCACGCCATAATAATTTTATCCAAGCAAAACACCCCTACGGTTACTTACCGCAGGGGCGTTTTTTGCATGTTTGTTATTTGGCCAGCTCTACAATACCACCCATATATTCATCCTTGGTGTAATTTACAGTATAGCCCAGCTTCTCAAAGTCACGAACTTTCAGGTAGCTGCGCCCGGCCGAAGCATCAACATAACCATTAACATAAACGGCGGCACCATCACGCACCACATAAGGCAGCTTCTTAGCGCTATCCCAACCAACTTCTTCGCCGCAAGCCTCGCCAACCGAACGCAAGGGCAGGTAAGTTGTGCTATCCTTTACCAACACGCCGGGATTAATCCAGCCGTTATCATCCAGCAACCACAAATCATACTTCTTATTATAAGACATATAGTCATCTTCCAGGAAAATAACTGCATTTACCGCGGCAGGCTTAGCTGTTGCCTGTGCCTGCGCCACCAGCGTCTGCATATCAGCCACTTTATCGGTCGGAATATCAATCACCAAATTATTCAGGCCACGAATATTGGAATCGGCACTAATTGCCATTTTCATAATTTCGGTATCATTGGGGTAATCCAAAACAGTCATATTCAGACCAATAGTTTCGCGGAAGGCCATTTTGCTGCTTTTGGTCAGCGTATAATCAATATCAAATTCAAGCGGAACTTCGTCCAACAGCACCTTTTTCAGTTCAGCATCCACAACCTCGACATCATAATCGGTGAATTCCAGCAGAGCCAACCGCATCTCCTCAACAAGCTGCGCAACATATTCCTTATCTTCTGCGGGGATGAGAGACGAGTTGTCGATATAATCATTCAAACCGGCCGCAATTTCGTCTGCATGGTCTATTGCGTACTCAAAAAGATCGGTTATCAGTTTGGCACAGCCGGCATTATCAAGCGCCATCCGATATGTGTTGCCGGATACGGTGAGAATATTGGTGTCAAAATCCTCAAAGGGCTTAGCCAAAGCAGTAAACAGCTTGGTATATTCGTCAACATATGCTTTAACAAACTCAGAATTCATCTGTTCGCCCATAATCTCTTTATATAACTCAGCGTCGGCATCAGTCAGCAGAGGGATACGCACCCATTCCGAGTCACCAAAGAACTTTTGAATGGCGGCAACATTGTCATTAGCCTCTGCATCATCTCCGGCAACAGCCTGCAAAATACCAACCGCATCAGCAGTTTTAAGATAGAAAGCAAGGTTTTCATCCATATAAAGATGTAACGGCAGCTTCTGACCACCAAGCCCGATCTCAGCATCAAATTCGGCCTGCAACTCCTGCTGGGCAAGACGGGATGTATAATCAATGGTAACCTTTTGCAGCAAATCCTTCGGTTGGCCGACCTCAGCCAGCAAGGTATCCAGTTCTTCACCTTCCATCTGAAAAGTCATTGTACCTGTTTCCTCAACATAGGGCAGGGCAGCAGTTTCGGCGGCAGTTTGCCAATAACCCAGGAAATCTGCCGAGCAGGCACTGCTTACCAGCAGCGTCAGCACCAACAACAAAGACGCCATAAAACCGTTGAATTTTCTTTTTTGCATTGTAATTCCTCCTTTTACACAAATACACTTTTGATAACCGGCATCCGATATTGCCAATCTAACATTTTTTATTTCGACACAAGCCGTATTTTCTCCTTTTTGTTAAAACCATACTATAAAACTTTTTTGCTTTAAGAGCCGAAGAGCAAGCCAAAACAGGTTTTTTTCGTCAAATTAACATAAAAAGTTTAATAAATCAAACTTTTTGTTTAATTTCTCTTGCATTTTGCGCTATTTATTGTATAATAATCTGAGTTTAGTAAAAATAATACAAAAGTTTAATAATACTAAAACTAAAAACGGAGATGACATTATGGAAATCGGCAAAAAAATTAAGCGATTACGCATCCAAAAGGGTTTGACGCTGGAAGAACTGGCCAGCCGCAGCGAGCTTACCAAGGGCTTTCTATCTCAGTTGGAGCGTGATTTGACATCACCTTCCATCGCCACACTCAATGATATTGTGGAGGCCCTGGGCAGTACCCTCGGAGATTTCTTCAAAGAGGAAAAAGAGGAGCAGTTGGTGTTCCGCAAGAAAGATTTTTTTGTCGATGAACGCGAAAACTGCACTATCAACTGGATCGTGCCCAATACCCAGAAGAATGAAATGGAGCCGATTTTGCTGGAACTGCCCCAA
The DNA here is from genome assembly GCA_017397935.1 of Bacillota bacterium. Classification (GTDB taxonomy): domain Bacteria; phylum Bacillota; class Dehalobacteriia; order UBA4068; family UBA4997; genus Avidehalobacter. The sequence goes on along the minus strand of JAFQHN010000024.1, from coordinate 161,645 downwards.
GGCGGCGAGTCGTTTGTTATGGAACCGCACAGCGGTGAGGAGTTTGGCTATGTGCTGGAAGGCACCGTGCTGCTGATAACCGGTGAAAAACGCAATATTGTCCACAAGGGAGAGACTTTTTACCTCTCCGGCAAGCAAGGCCATTATTTGAAAAATGAGAAGAAAACTACCGCCAGAGTCCTCTGGATCTCTACGCCTCCGTTGTTTTGATACGAATTGCAATACTTATTTTCAGGAGGATATAAATGGAAAAGAAACTTATTCAATTCAAAAACATTGTAAAAAGCTTCGAGGACGGCAAAATTGTTCTCAAGGGCATCAATCTGGATATTTACGAAAACGAATTTGTGACCTTGCTGGGCCCCTCCGGCTGTGGCAAAACCACACTTCTGCGGATTTTGGGCGGCTTTCTCAGCCAGGACCAGGGGCAATTACTGTTTGACGGCGAGGAAATCTCCAACATACCGCCTTATAAGCGAGAGATTAACACCGTTTTCCAGAAATATGCGCTGTTCCCGCACATGAATGTGTATGATAATATTGCTTTTGGCTTAAAGCTGAAAAAAGAACCCAAGGACATTATCGAACAGAAGGTAAAGCGTATGCTTAAACTGGTTAATCTGGAAGACTATGCCAACCGCAGCGTTACGGCGCTTTCCGGCGGCCAGCAGCAGCGTATTGCCATTGCCCGCGCGCTGGTAAACGAGCCGAGCGTTTTGTTGCTGGATGAACCCCTCGGTGCGCTGGACTTAAAGCTGCGTAAAGAAATGCAGCAGGAGCTGAAAAAAATCCAGCAGGAGGTTGGCATTACCTTTATTTATGTTACCCATGACCAGGAAGAGGCACTGACCATGTCCGACAAAATCGTGGTGATGAAGGACGGCGAAATTCAGCAAATCGGCACGCCCACCGATATTTACAACGAGCCTGTCAACGCCTATGTAGCCAATTTTATCGGCGAGAGTAATATTATTGAAGGCGTAATGGTCGATGATTATAAGGTAGCCTTTGAGGGTAAGAAGTTTGCCTGCGTGGATTACGGCTTTGACAAAAATGAGGTTGTTGATGTGGTTATCCGACCGGAGGACCTGGATATTGTGCCGCCGGGAGAGGGCAAGCTGAAAGGCGTGGTCAAATCCGTCCTCTTTAAGGGTGTTCATTATGAAACCATGGTGGAAACAAAAGTGGGCACCGAGATTACCGTAAAAATGCAGGTATCCGATGACCGCCCCGTTTACAATGAGTCCGCCAACGAGAAAATGTCGGCCAACGATTTCTATTTGGATATGAATGACGTGGACGAGCTGGACGATGCCACCATTATCGCCCGTGCCGACGCGCAGGCGTGGAACCCCGATGAGGACGAGCTTATCTCGATTAAAGAGGTTCAGCACAACATCCAAAAGGCCAACGGCACTTATCCCGTAAAATTTTCCACAGCCGCCGGCACATCAGTTACCGTTAACATGATTGTTAAGGATGAAAACAGCGTAACCAGCGAGGAAAATGAGGAAGAAATTTTTGCGGTTAACTTCTATAAAAAGGTGGATGAAATTCAGGAGTCCATCGCTCTGGATACCGACCTGAAAACCTGGGCCAATGCCTCGGCGTGGAGCTTGGAGGACAGCACCGCGGTGGAAATCACCGATGTTAAATACCAATTTGACCCTGAAAAAATCACCCCCGGTACATACGATGTAACCTTTGCCACCAAAGGCTACCAATATAAAATTGATACGACTGATAAATATGAGGTTGATGATGTGGTGGGCTTGATGTTCCAGCCGGAGGATATCCACATTATGTCCAAGAGCGAGTTCTGAGAGAGGAGGCGGCATTTGTGCGGCAATTTCGCAATATGATTTACCCCTATGTGGCGTGGCTGGCCGTTATGGTGGTTGTGCCCATGCTGATGATTCTGCTGTACGCCTTCACCACCGAGGGCAACGATGTTACCACCTTTCGGTTTACTTTGGACAACTTTGCCCGCTTTGTCAGCGATGCGGTTTTTCTTGATGTTTTGAAGCGCTCGCTGCTGATTGCAGTTTTTACCACCTTAGTCTGCGTACTGCTTGGCTATCCCATAGCCTATACCATCGCCACCGGGCCGGAGCGAAGCAGTTTCTTCTGGATTATGCTGGTAACGCTGCCCACCTGGATAAATATGCTGGTGCGTACCTACGCCTGGGTTGGTATCTTGCAGGATGACGGTCTGATAAACAGCGCCTTGGGTTTAATCGGCATTGGGCCGTTTAATATGATGCACACCACCTTTGCCGTGGTGCTGGGTATGGTTTACAATTTTATCCCGTTTATGATTTTGCAGATTCATTCCTCGCTGGCCAAAATGGACAAAAGCCTGTTGGAAGCAGCCAGCGATTTGGGCGCCAACCGCATACAAAGCTTTTTGCACGTCACGCTGCCGCTTTCTCTGCCCGGTGTATTAAGCGGCATTACGCTGGTTTTTCTGCCGGCAGTATCCAGCTTCTTCATCCCCAAGCTGCTGGGCGGCGGCCAGTATGTGCTGATTGGTAATGTAATTGAAACGCAGTTTTTGACCAGCGGTGACTGGAATTTCGGTTCGGCAATCTCTTTGATTATGGCACTTATCATCATGGTTTCCATGTATATCACCCGCAAAGTTGATACTGACCCGGAAAGCGGCGGAAGGAGGTAAAAGATGAACCCAAACACCAAACGAAGCATTGGCGGCAAGCTGCTGCTGGCGGCAACGGCCATCTTCTTTTACCTGCCCATTGTTTACATAATTGTTTTCTCGTTCAACGATTCCCGTTCGTTGACCAAGTTCGGCGGTTTTTCTCTCCGCTGGTATGAGAAAATGTTTACCGACAGCACCATGATGGAGGCCGTGGTTTACACCGTGATTATTGCGTTGCTGGCCACGGTTATCTCCACGGTGGTGGGTACGCTGGCGGCCATTGGTATGTCGCGCTCTCGCAAGGCCTTAAAAAATGTGGTGGAACAGATAAACAACCTGCCGATTATGAACCCTGAAATCGTTACGGCCATCGGTCTGCTGATGTTTTTCAGCGCTCTGGGTATGGAGAAAGGTTTTCTCACGCTGCTGCTGGCCCATGTTATGTTCTGCACGCCTTATGTGATATTGTCGGTATCGCCCAAGCTGCGCTCTCTGGACCCCAACCTGGCAGACGCTGCGCTGGACCTGGGCGCAACCCCCATACAGGCACTCACCAAGGTTATCGTACCGCAAATTATGCCGGGTATTATATCCGGCGCGCTGATTGCCTTTACCATGAGCTTTGATGACTTTATCATCTCTTATTTTGTGACCGGCAACGGCGTACAAAATATTTCCATTTTGGTTTATACCATGAGCAAACGCGTAAATCCCTCCATCAATGCGCTTTCATCTCTGGTAATCGTGCTGATTACCGCCGCATTGATTTTGGTAAATGTCCTGCCTGTTCTGCGTGAGAAAAGCCGCCAGAAGCGCGAGGAAGTACAATCACACATCAACAGCCACAAAAAAGCAGCCCTGCTGCTGGCCGGTTTGGTGGTCATTGCCGGCGCCGGCTTATTTGCGCTGAGAGGTAATGCACCAATCTCAGCGGTGGATAAGTACGGCTCTGATACCATGAAGCTCTATATTCCCGGCGAGTACATGAGCGAGGAACTGATCCCCAGCTTTGAGGAGGAATTTGGCGTTGATGTGATTGCAGAATATTTTGATTCCAACGAAATGATGTATACCAAAATTCAGGCCGGTGATTCCTATGATGTGATTGTGCCGTCTGATTACATGATTGAGCGTATGATGGCCGAAGATATGCTGCAAGAGCTGGATCTGGACAAAATCCCCAACATTGAAATGCTGACGGATGAGGTAAAAAATCTGCCTTATGACCCTTATAATACTTACTCTGTTCCGTACTTCTGGGGCAGCGTGGGCATTGTTTATAACCACAATAATGTTGACCCGCAGGATGTGGAGGAGCAGGGCTTTGAGGTTTTGCGCAATACCAAATACCGGGGCAAGCTTTACATCTATGATTCCGAGCGTGACTCCTTTATGATGGCGCTTAAAGCCCTGGGTTACTCGATGAACACCGATAACGAGGCGGAGATTCAGGATGCGTATGAGTGGCTGCTGCAAATGAACAACACCATGGCGCCTGCCTATGTTACCGATGAGGTGATTGACGGCATGATCAACGGCAACAAGGATATTGCCGTGGTTTACAGCGGTGATGCCACCTATATTCTGGATGAAAATGAGGAGATGAGCTTCTGGATGCCGCTGGAAGGCACCAACCTGTGGAGTGATGCCATGATTATCCCCAAAAACGCGGCCAATCCTCTGTTGGCGCAGGAGTTTATCAACTATGTGTTAAGCTACGAGGCGGCCAAGGGCAATTCGGAATATGTCGGCTATACTTCTCCCAATTCTCAGGTACTGCAAGAGCTAAGCAGCGGTGATGGTATGTACAGCGAAAACGAGGCGTATCTGCCGCGCTCCGGCTATCCGCATGATGAGGTATTCAGGGATAACCCGGTAATGAAAAAGATGCTGGCAGAATTGTGGCTGAAAGTTAAAGCTGCCAACTAAACAACCAAAAAAAAGCGTACTGCCGACCAAACAGTGCGCTTTTTTATTAAATTCTGATAATTATTTCTTGTCCGCTGCATCAGCAGACTCCATATCTTGCAGCTTTTGCGATAACGAGTTATTCATAAAGGCGTCACGCAGGCTGGCATTGGAAACATGGGTGTAGATTTGGGTGGTTTGCAGGGTTTCATGGCCCAACGCCTGTTGAATAACCCTGATATCAGTATTGGCGTTAAGCATATTGGTGGCCGCCGTATGCCGCAGTTTGTGCGGAGAAAGTCGCTCGGCATCCAAATTGGCCTTACCAAAATATTTTTTCACCATACGCTCGATCGCCCGGTGCGAAAGACGCTGGCCCTTTTGGCTGATAAACAGCGCCTTTTCCTGCGGCTCATTCGGCTCAATTCGCCGGTCAATATAGCCAAAATAAGCATCCACGCACAGCTTCGGCAGATAAATGGTGCGTTGTTTGCTGCCTTTGCCGGTAACCACCAGCTGCAAGCCATCCTGGCCGACCTCAGCATAAGGACGCACATCCCCCAGATTGATACCCACCAGCTCATCAATCCGCAGGCCACAGCACATAAACAGAGCGATAATCAAATAATTGCGGGCGGCGTTTTTATCAGCTTCCCGCTGAACAACCGATAACAGGGCCACACATTCCTCCTCTGTCAAAAAAACCGGCAATTTGCGCTTAAAAGTAGGGGATTCGACCAGTTCGCAGGGGTTAGCCTCCAAACGATAAGTTTTATAGCACATATAATCAAAATAGGCCCGTATGGCAGCCAGTTTGCGGGCACGCGTGGCCGCTGTCAGGCCCTTATTACTCAAATAATAAAGGTAATCTGCAATATCAATGCGGTCGATATTCTGCACATCAGTCAAATTTAATTGTAAATAAGCAGAATTTTTATCGGCATCTGCAACATTTTCCAAATATTTTGCGGCGTTTTTGTTGCCGTCTTGTGCCAGATAATAAGTAAAGAAGGCCCGCAAATCAATTGAATACTCATAAACGGTATTGCGAGATTTGTTTTTAATGCCGACCATATAGCTGAGAAAATCCTGCACAACAGGCGGCGATGCCACAGGTTGCTTATGATATTGCGTCATGGCCAAAACCTCCAAAATTTATTTTCAAAACAAACCAAACGACTGATATTGCCGGACGAAAATTGCCGAAAAAATTATTTGTATCTTAATATAAATTATAGCCAAACATTTCACAAATGTCAATAACGCCGCAAAATATTCATTTTGCGGCGTTATATGTTTGGCATTATAATCTATAAATAAATTACAAATTTTGTCTATATTTTGCTGCCCTGCCTTGACTTTTCACCCTTAGTTATCATATAATAGATTGTCATTGCAAACGACAAGTTTTTCGCTGAACCGTTTGTATCTATAAACCATTTTGCGTGGCTTGCCTTTGTGGCAAGTATTATTTATTTTACGAGCTTTTATCTGATTTTTCATCCATATTTTTTTATTTCTATTTTTTTATTTATAATTGTTCACCAAGGAGAATTAAAATGACCTCGAAAAATTTTGTTATTACTATTGCCCGTGAATACGGCTCCGGCGGTCGTCTTATCGGCCAAAAGCTTGCTGAGATGTTGAACATCCCCTTCTACGACAAGGAAATTATCTCTATGGCGGCCGAACAAAGCGGTTTTACTGAGGATTTTTTGCACAAACATGACCAGCACAAGCACTGGCTGAATTTTCTCTCCAATGTTTTTATCAACAATAATAATCTGCCGCTTACTGACCAAATTTATCTGGCACAATGTCAGGTGATTAAGGATATGGCAGAAAAAAGTTCCTGCGTCATCGTGGGCCGTTGTGCTGACCATGTGCTGGCTGATCATCCGCGCTGTGTCAAAACTTTTATTCATGCACCGCAGGAGCAAAAAATTCAGCGTATCCTCCACTCTTATAATGAAAAGGTTGAAAATCCTGTTGCTTATGCCGCCAAGATTGACAAAGAGCGTGCCGCCCATTATAACTACTTTACGCTGGGCAAATGGGGCAAAATCAGCAATTATAATTTGACCGTTGACAGCTCGGTCGGTATTGATGCCGCAGCCGAGGTCATCATGGTTTATACCGAAAATTTCTTAAAAAATCATCAATAAGATAACAAAGGTTACATATATGAAAGAATTAACACAAGAAAACTCCGCCGTAAATGATTCTCCGGCCAACCAGGCGCCGGAAAATAAAATTGGCGTTATGCCGGTAAACAAACTGCTTTTCAGTATGGCCATCCCGATGATTTTCTCCATGCTGGTGCAGGCCGGTTATAATATTGTTGACAGTATTTTCGTAGCCAACCTCAGCCAGGATGCTCTGACCGCGGTTAGCTTGGCATTTCCGCTGCAAAACATCATGGTATCGCTGGCCATTGGTACCGGTGTCGGCGTTAATGCCCTGCTCTCCAAGAGCCTGGGCGAGAAGAACCAGCGCATTGTTAATCTGGCGGCAGTAAATGGCATTTTTCTGGCCTTTTGCAGCGCATTGGTCTGTATGCTGGCCTCCCGGTTTATTCTGCGTCCTTTTTTCAGCAGCCAGACGGACATTACTGCCATTGTTGATTATGGCTGCGAATATACCTCAATTTGTATGTTCTTCTGTATGCCGTTGTTTGGCCAAATCATCTTTGAGCGCCTGCTGCTTTCTACCGGCAAAACCATATACAGCATGATCACCCAAACAACCGGTGCTGTTCTTAACATCATTCTGGACTCTATTATGATTTTTGGCGCCGGCCCCATTCCGGCCCTTGGGATGACGGGCTGCGGTATGGCCACCGTAATCTCGCAGTTTTGCGCCATGCTGCTGGCAATTATCATCAACTTCAAAGTGAATAACGAAATTCAGTTCTCGGTGCTGCGCGGTTTCCGCCCAAACTGGATGGTCATCAAGCGTATTTACGCAGTGGCTCTGCCCTCCATTATCCTCACCTCCATCGTTTCGGTTATGTGCTTCGGATTGAATAAAATTTTGCTGCTCTTCACCGAATCGGCAGTAACTGTGTTTGGCATTTATCAAAAGCTGCAAAGCTTTGTATTCATGCCTGTCTTCGGCTTGAACAGCGGTATGGTGCCCATTATCGCCTACAATTACGGCGCGCATAAGCCTGACCGCATTATCCAAACCATTAAAATCAGCATCGCCTCGGCCGTTTCTATTATGCTTATAGGCTTTACGGTTTTCCATGTCTTCCCCGAAGAATTGCTGCTGGTCTTTAAGGCTAATGAGGAGCTGGTACAAATTGGCATTCCGGCGCTGAAAACCATTTCTTACAGCTTTTTATTTGCCGGTTTTGGTATTATTTTGTCCTCGGTGTTCCAGGCAATGGAGCACGGCCTATTCAGTATGGTAATCTCGCTGTGCCGTCAGCTGGTTATCCTGCTGCCCAGCGCTTATTTGCTGGCCCAAACCGGTAATCTGAACAATGTTTGGTACGCCTTCCCCATCGCCGAAGTTGGTGCAGTAACAATGTGTACCATCGCTTTGCGCAAAATTTATAAGGACAAAATCAAGCCTCTTTATAATACCCAAAGCTAAATGCATCTGTTTTTGGCCAATTTTTATAAAAAATTTAATAAAAACCCCTTGACAAATGCTTCTGATAATGGTTAAATATATTCCATAAACCAATGAGACGGAGATAAAACTAATAGCGCACTCACAGAGAGTCATCGTTGCTGAGAGTATGGCAGGAAGCGGATTAGACAAATGGACCGTTGAGGGTCGGATGAACAGGCATTTTGCCCCAGTATTCTTGAACGGGAGCTCCCGTTACAGAGCAAAGGGTTTGATGGAACCCTGATGAGCTGGCCGCCCACTATATTTGGCGGCAATTAAGGTGGCACCGCAGGTAATAGACCTGTCCTTAAATTTTGAGGACAGGTCTTTTTGTATTTTATTTTACATTATCTGAAAAATTAAAAGAAAAGAGGAGACGACTATGAAAAAACTGTTTGTAATGATTTTAACTATCGCCATGCTGGGCACTTTTGCCGCTTGCGGCAACAATGATACACCCACCAACCCTAACACAGAATATATCTATAATGTTGGTCTGCTGCAACTGGTAGAACACCCCTCTCTGGATGAGATTCGCAACGCGATTGAGTCTGAAATCGACTCGGCCGGCTATGGTGACATCATCAACATTGATTTTGTCAGCGGTCAGAACGATACCAGTACCATGAACACAATCGCACAGAAGTTTGTGGCCAACGAGGATGACGCCATCATCGCGATCGCTACCCCCGCTGCCCAGAGTGTTGCCGCTGCCACCTCGGAGATTCCGATTATTTTCTCGGCAATTACCGACCCTGTGGCTGCCGAGCTGGTAAGCAATCTGGATGCCCCCGACGGCAATGTGACCGGCGTTTCCGATTATATTGATGTAGCTGCAATTTTTAATCTGGCCAACGAGCTGACCCCCGAAGTTAAATCCTACGGTTTCATCTACAACATGGGCGAAGTCAACTCTGTTTCGGTTATCGAGGACGCCAAAGCTTATCTGGATGCCCAGGGCATCCCCTACACCGAGGCATTTGTTACCAACATCGGCGAAGTTACCACCGCTGCTCAGTCCCTGGTTGGCAAGGTAGACGCCTTCTTCCTGCCCATTGACAACACCGTAGCCTCTGCCATGAGTAATGTGGCCGATATTGCCATCAAAAACAACATCCCGGTTTATGTAGCTGCCGATTCGATGGTACATGACGGCGGTTTGGCAACTGCCGGCGTAAATTACACCCAGCTTGGCAAGCAAACCGCCCAAATGTTGATTCGTATTTTGATTAACGGCGAAGCTATTGCCGACAACCCGGTAGAAGTGCTGACCGAGTACTCGGTAACCGTAAATGAAGAAACCGCAGCTGCCTTGGGCGTTGATGTCAGCGCCTATACTGCTGAATAATTAAGCAAGGAATTGAGCAAAATGACCTTAACACTTTTTCAAGGAACTCTGGAACAGGGCCTGATTTACAGCCTGGTGGCCATCGGCCTGTTCCTCTCCTTCCGCATTTTGGATATTGCTGATTTAACGGTTGATGGCGGCTTTACCCTTGGCTGTGCTACCAGCGCTATCGCCACTCTGGCCGGCCACCCCTTTCTGGGCTTGGGATTAGCGCTGATAGCAGGCTCTTTGGCTGGCGTGGTAACAGCTCTGCTGCAAACCAAAATGAAGGTGCAGCCGATTTTGGCAGGTATCATCACCATGACCGCCCTGTATTCCATCAACCTGATGATAATGGATAACCGCGCCAACCTGCCCCTGCTGAAATGTGAAACCATTTATAGCTGGGCGGCCGGTTTCCTGCCCGAGGATTACAGCAAGATTATTCTGCTGGCAGTCATTGTACTACTGGTGGTGCTGGCGGTGTTCATCTTCCTGCGCAGCGGCACGGGTTTGGCCGTGCGTGCCACCGGTGACAACCCCGATTTGGTGCGCTCGTCCTCCATCAATCCTCACAACACCATCACCATTGGCCTGTGCATTGCCAACGCCATTGTGGCACTGTCCGGTGCGCTGCTGGCACAATATCAGCTCTTTGCCGAAATCACCACCGGTACCGGCATGGTGGTCATCGGTCTGGCATCGCTGATTATGGGCGAAGCAATTATTGGCCGCGGCGGCATTTTACGCTGTCTGATTGGTTGTTTGGTCGGTTCGGCAATTTACCGCTTGATTATCGCCATCGCCATCACCTCCTCCATGCAGCCTTCCAACTTAAAGCTGGTGTCGGCAATCATCGTAGCACTTTCCATTTCCTGGCCGGCTATCAAGGAAAAGCTTGAAATCCAGAAATTGAAACGCGCAGCCGGAAAATAAGGGAGAAAAATCATGCTTGAACTGAAAAATATCAACAAGACCTTTAACAAGGGTACCCCCAACGCCAAACAGGCCCTGCACGATTTATCCATACACTTCCGGCCGGGCGATTTTGTTAGTATCATTGGCAGCAACGGTGCCGGCAAAAGTACCGTATTCAATGCTATTGGCGGCAGCTTTCTGGTCGATTCCGGGCATATCGTGCTGGACGGCCAAGACATAACCTTCATGCCGGAATATAAACGCGCCGTGCACATTGGGCGCCTGTTCCAGGATCCTCTGCGCGGCACTGCTCCCAACATGACTATTGAAGAAAATATGGCCATGGTTTATTTGCGCAGCAACAAGGCGCGCTCGATTTTTGGCATCAGCAGCAAGGAGAGAGATTTTTTCCGCAGTAAGCTGCAAGAACTTGGTCTGGGTTTAGAGGACAGATTGAAAAGCAAGGTCGGGTTGCTCTCCGGCGGTCAACGCCAGGCGCTTACCCTGCTGATGGCCACCATGACCACTCCAAAAGTATTGCTGCTGGATGAACATACCGCAGCTCTTGACCCTGCCACCGCCGACAAGGTGCTGGAACTGACGCAAAATATTGTGAAAGCCGGCAATATCACCACCTTGATGATCACTCACAACATCAGCAGTGCGCTGGCATTGGGCAACCGCACCGTAATGATGAACAACGGCAGCGTCATTCTGGACATCAGCGGCGATGAGCGTGACCGCATGACTGTGCCGGAGCTGTTGGAGCTTTTCAAAGAAAAAAGCCACACCACTCTGGATGATGACCGGATTTTGCTGACCAACGATTGACAACTCAGTTATTTTGTGCTAACATATATAAAACTAAATATTGGGGAGCTCATATTGGTGGGCTGAGAGGAAGTCATCAACTTCGACCCTTAACCTGATTTGGATAATGCCAACGTAGGGAATTTTGCTTAAACTGCGAGATATGCTTGGCGTATCTCGCTTTTTTTAGGCATCATCGCCCTCACACCAGAGGAGGAAAAAAATGTTGCAACTTACACTTAAAAATGTACGCGCCAACGCACCCTTAATCCATTGTATCACCAACTATGTCACCGTAAATGATTGCGCCAACGCCTTATTGGCCTGCGGAGCATCACCAATTATGGCGGATGATATCGCCGAAGCAGCCGAGATTACCACACTTTGCCAGGCAACCTTGTTAAACATCGGAACTTTGAATGAAAGAACGATTAAATCCATGCTGCTGGCCGGGCAAAAAGCCAATGAAATGGGGCATCCGGTTGTCCTTGACCCTGTTGGTGCCGGCGCATCTCAGCTTCGTACCGAAACAGCCAAAATGCTGCTGGAAAACATCAAATTTTCGGTTATCCGCGGCAATATTTCTGAAATTAAAACCCTGGCATTGGGCAGCAACACTACTCAGGGTGTGGATGCCAACCTTGATGACAGAATCACGGAGCAGAATTTGCTGCCAACAATACAATATCTGCAAAATTTCAGCAGACAAACCGGCGCAATTATTGCCGTAAGCGGAGCCATTGATGTGGTGACAAACGCTGAACGCAGCTATGTTATCCGAAACGGGCATCACAGCATGAGCAAAATTACCGGCAGCGGCTGTATGCTTAGCTGCCTTACTGCCGCGTATATTGCAGCCAACCCGCAAAATCCGCTTGACGCGGTGGCCGCAGCCTTTGTTCTCATGGGCATGGCTGGCGAGCAAGCCGCAGCTAAATCGCAATCTACCGGCAGTATGCGTACCGGTATTCTTGATGCACTCAGCGAATTAACCGCCGCAGATTTGGAAGCAGGTGCCAAAATTGAAGTATACTGATATAAGAAAATATTTACGGTTTTATGCCGTAACCGATCCCGGTTGGACAGCCAAACTATCCCTTAAAGAACAGGTTGATGCCGCCCTGCAAGGCGGTGTAAGCATGGTACAACTACGCGAGAAAACATTGCCGCAAGCTGCATTTTTGCATAAGGCAGTTGAATTAAAAAAACTAACCGACCAATTCAATGTGCCACTTATCATCAATGATAATCTGGAAATCGCCGTTCAAAGTAACGCCGCCGGTTTACATATCGGCCAAAGTGACGGCTCTATTACTGAAATTCGTCAATCATTGGGCCCCGATAAAATACTGGGCGTGACCACCCAAACGGTAGAACAAGCTTTGTATGCAGAAGCGGCAGGCGCTGATTATCTCGGTGTCGGCGCAATCTTCCCCACAAACACCAAAAACGACGCCGAAATAGTCAGCCTTGAAACATTATCAGCCATTTGCAGGGCAGTAAAAATACCGGTAGTCGCCATCGGAGGCATAAATGAGCAAAACATCCCCTCCATACTCTCCTATGGCATAGCAGGGGTCGCCCTGGTCTCAGCCATTTTTGCAGCCCAAAATATCACCGAAAACTGCCGCAAAATTGATAAATTATTAAATATTTAACAGAAAAACTCCGCCAATATGATCAAAGGCGGAGTTTTTTAAGCAAAAAATCCTGAATGATAAGCAAAAACTTACCAATTCAGGATTTTAATATTCAATTTTAGGAAAAAGAACATTACCGATTAGTTTCCCTGCTTCAATTCATACTCAATCTTATCAATCAAGTTAGCAGCTGCCATGGTAGCCGAAATCTGGTCAGCACGAATTAAGGCCTCAGCCTCTTCCATTGCTGCAATAACACTGGGGTTATTGAATACCAAATTATGAACGTGTTCTTCGGTCATGTGGTTTACCCACTCCATGGTCTGGTCTTTACGGCGCTTATCCAAGCGACCGGTTTCAACCATCATCTTATTAAACTCCTCGATAACCTCCCACATCTCCATAACACCCTCGCCGGTGTAAGAAGATGCCAAATATGCCTTCGTAACCCAACCTTCGGTTGCAGGACGCAAATAATGCAGCACCTGCTCAAAATCAGCACGGGCAACCATAGCCTTGCGCTTGTTCTCACCGTCAGCCTTGTGAACCATAATGGCATCGGCAATTTCCATGATACCCTTTTTGATACCCTGCAAATCGTCACCAGCGCCGGTCAACGCAACCATCAAGAAGAAGTCAACCATAGAGCGAACAGTAGTTTCACTCTGGCCAACACCTACGGTTTCAACCAGGATAATTTCATAACCAAAGGCTTCACACAGAAGCATGGTTTCGCGGCTCTTTCTGGTAACACCGCCCAAAGTACCGCCCGAAGGAGAAGGACGAATGAACGCATTGGCCTGCTTAGACAAGGTCTCCATTCTGGTCTTGTCACCCAAAATACTACCCTTGGTGATAGGGCTGGTGGGGTCAACAGCCAAAACTGCAACCTTCTTGCCTTTCTCGCAAAGTCTGGAACCCAAAGCTTCAATAAATGTACTTTTGCCAGCACCTGGCACGCCTGTAATACCAACACGAATAGACTTGCCGGTATAAGGCAAAATTCCCTTAATAATTTCCTGACCAAGTTCAAAATGTTTCGGAGCATTACTTTCAATAATCGTGATTGCTTTGGAAAGCAATACGCGGTCATGATTCAAAATACCCTGAATCAATTCTTCAGCCGTATATTTCTTAGGTTTATGAACGGGAGGCTTCGGTTTTGCGTCCAGCGGGTCAACGCCGGTCATAACAAAACCCGGGTACTGCTCTTCACTGGCACCTTCCGGAATCCATTCCGGTTTATATACATCATATTTAGTTTCATCAGCCATAATAGTACCCTCCTAAACAAATATTTTAATAATTTATACCAGAACAGGATTGGGCTTTCGCCCAATCCTATCCCAGTATAATAAGACTATTTAGCTAAAATTAGGCAGTATGCTTAAAATTAGTCAGCCAGTCTTTCATTCAGTTTAACCAGAATGTCTCTTGCACAAGCGGGCAGCAAGGAGCCAGGACCGTAGATAGCGGCAGCGCCGTGATCATACAGGTACTGGTAATCCTGAGCAGGAATTACACCGCCGGCAACAACCATGATGTCGCCACGGCCTTTCTTTTCCAACTCTTCAACCAGCTGAGGCAGCAGAGTCTTATGACCAGCAGCCAAAGAGGACATTGCAACAACATGAACGTCATTGTCAACTGCGTCCTGAGCAGACTCAGCGGGAGTCTGGAACAGGGGACCCATGTCAACGTCAAAGCCCATGTCAGCGTAAGCGGTAGCGCAAACCTTAGCGCCACGGTCATGACCGTCCTGACCCATCTTAGCGATGTAGATACGAGGACGACGGCCATGGTTCTTCTCGAACTCGTCAGCCATATCCTGAACTTCTTTGATGATTTCAGCGTCGCTGTATTCGGAGGTGTATACACCGGAGATGGTGCGGATGATAGCCTTATGACGGCCAGCAACCTTCTCTACTGCGTCGGAGATTTCGCCCAAGGAAGCACGTACACGAGCAGCGTTCAGAGCCAGTTCCAGCAGGTTGCCTTCACCGGTCTCCATGGAGTTGGTGATAGCTTCCAGAGCCTGGTCAACGTCAGCCTGGTTGCGGTTTGCACGCAGTTTTTCCAGACGAGCGATCTGAGCGTTACGTACTGCGGTGTTGTCAACGTCCAGAACGTCCAACGGATCCTCATGGTCCAGTCTGAATTCGTTCAGGCCGATAATCTTTTCGTTGCCGGAGTCGATGCGAGCCTGACGGCGAGCAGCGGCTTCTTCGATTCTCATCTTCGGCAGACCGGTTTCGATAGCTTTTGCCATACCACCCAACTCCTCAACTTCCTGAATAAGAGCCCAGCCGCGACGGATCAGCTGCTGAGTCAAAGCTTCTACATAGTAGGAACCGCCCCACGGATCGATAACCTTACATACCTTGGTTTCGTCCTGGATGTACAGCTGAGTGTTACGAGCGATACGAGCAGAGAAGTCAGTGGGCAGAGCGATAGCTTCGTCCAGAGCGTTGGTGTGCAGGGACTGGGTGTGGCCCAGAGCTGCGCCCATAGCTTCTACACAAGTACGAGCAACGTTGTTGAAGGGATCCTGTTCGGTCAAAGACCAACCGGACGTCTGGCTATGAGTACGCAGAGCCAAGGACTTGGGATTCTTTGCGCCTTCAGCAGCAACGATCTTAGCCCACAGCATACGAGCTGCACGCATCTTAGCTACTTCCATGAAGTAGTTCTTGCCGATTGCCCAGAAGAAGGACAGACGAGGAGCAAATGCGTCAACATCCAGACCAGCCTTCTTACCGGTGCGGATGTAATCCCAACCGTCAGCCAGAGTGTAAGCCATTTCGATGTCATTGGTAGCGCCGGCTTCCTGCATATGGTAACCGGAAATCGAAATGCTGTTGAACTTGGGCATGTTCTGAGAAGTGAAAGCGAAGATATCGCCGATGATTCTCATGGAAGGAGCCGGGGGATAAATATAGGTGTTACGAACCATGAATTCCTTCAGAATGTCGTTCTGGATGGTACCAGCCAGAACCTTCTGGGGAACACCCTGCTCTTCAGCAGCCAGGATGTAGAAGGCCAAGATGGGCAGTACAGCACCGTTCATGGTCATGGAAACGGACATCTGGTCCAGCGGAATACCGGAGAACAGGATTTCCATATCCAAGATGGAGTCAACGGCTACGCCGGCCTTACCAACGTCACCAACTACACGTTCGTTGTCAGAGTCATAACCACGGTGGGTTGCCAAGTCGAATGCGATGGACAGACCTTTCTGACCGGCAGCCAGGTTGCGGCGGTAGAAAGCGTTGGATTCCTCAGCAGTGGAGAAACCAGCATACTGACGAACAGTCCAAGGACGAACAACATACATCGTGGGATAAGGACCACGCAGGTTAGGAGCAATACCAGCCATATATTCAATCTGGTTGCAATCTGCATAGTCTTCTTTAGTATACAAAGGTTTTACATCAATCTGTTCCATTGTACGAGTGCTCAACTCTTCAATGGTCTTGCCGGTCTGAGCTTCAATCTGCTTCTTCCAAGCATCGTAGCTAGCAGTAGACATTAGCAAATCCCCCTTTCTTCCTGGATAGCTTTCAAAATCTGATAGCAGTTAGCGCCAACATGAACATAGGTGTCAACGCCGGCAGCATCAAATGCTTCCTTGTTTTCGCCGGGGGCGCCAGCTACAACAACCTTCATTTCGGGTTTAGCAGCCTTGATAGCCTGTGCGATTACAGGAACGATTTCCGGATATACGTCGTCGGTGCCGCAGATAACTGCAACATCAGCGCCGGATTCGATAGCAGCAGCAGCAGCTTCCTCAGCAGTGGGGAAACCATCGTTGCCGATTACATTGAAGTTAGCAACTTCGAAGAAGCCTCTGCTGAAATCAGCACGGCCCTTATGCTTCGGAATGGGACCATAGTTGGCCAAGAATACATTAACGGTCTTGCCGTCAGCAGCAGCAGCCTCAGTAGCCATACGCAACTGTTCATACTGTTCTACCCAACGACGAGCGCCAATAGCGGTAGCGGTAACAGCTTCGCCCTTGTTCAGTGCAGCGCGAGCGTCAGCCAGAGCAGTCTTGCCGGCAGAAGCGGCAGCAGCCTTAGCAGCGTCCTGAGCAGTCAGATCTTTAACGATCAGCTGTTCGATGGTGTTAGCGTACATATTGTTACCAACAGCAACGTCTTTGCGAACCTGCAGGTTCTTGAAACGTTCTTCCAGAACAGCAGCAACAGCAGCCTGAACGGTACCGGCCATAACAGCCTCAACGATACCGGTAGCGGCAACCTCAGCGTACAGAGCCTTAACAGCTTCGATAACCTGAGCAGTCAAAGTTTCAACATAGAAAGAGCCGCCAGCCGGGTCAACGGTATAATCCATACCGAACTCCTTAGCGAACAGCAGGTTCTGGTTACGAGCGTAACGCAGGGACTGAGTATCAGCAGGACCGATGGGCTCATCGAAAGGAGCAACCTGCAAAGCATTGATGCCGCCAACAACAGCAGAGAAAGCCTCAGTGGTGGTACGCAGCAAGTTTGCATAGGGATCATAAACGGTCTTGGTGAATGCGGAAGTACGAGCGAAGATGTCGATCTTCTGAGACTCTTCGTTGCCGCCCAACTCACGAACGATCTGAGCCCAAACAGCCTTAGCAGCACGCAGACGAGCAATCTCCATAAAGAAGTTGGAGCCTACTGCGAAGCTGAATACGGTTTTCTGAGCAACTTCGTCAACGGTCAAGCCTTTTTCCTGCAATGCTTTGATATAGTAAGCAGCAGTAGCGAAAGCGTATGCGGTTTCCTGAACAGCAGAAGCGCCGCCATTGCCATATACAGTGCCGTCGATGTTGATAACCTTCAAGCCAGCGGGAGCAGTCTTAACGGTTTCAGCCATTTCGTCCAGCAGAGCGTCAATAGCGCAGGGCAGGCAGCCATCAGCCAGCAGAGCGCCGATCGGGTCAGCACCGATGCAACCGGTAACCTCAACGCCAGCTTCTTTGATCAGGCCCAACAGGGGCAGAGCAGAAGCGCCAGCAGCAGCGTATACAGGAGCAGTGATGCCGTCCAAAGCAACTTTTACGTCCTCAGCATCCTGGATAGCTACGCCGCGGCCCTCGGTCTCAGCAGTGTAAGCAACACCCTGCTTGGTAGCCTTGGACAGCTCAACAGTTACAGCAGTAGCACCCTTCTCCAGCTCATACTTAGCCAGCTTGTTGAACTCAGCGGGGTCAACAGCATCGATACCCTGTGCGATCTTCCAGGGGTTAGCAATGTAACCTCCTGCATTGGTGCCTCTCAGGTAATCAGTAGCGCCAGGCATGGTCTGTGCCTGAGCATTGTTTTCAACATCAGCCAAGGTGTAAATGGGCTGCAAGGTGATGCCTTCGTAGGTCTTGGTGTACATCTTTTTATCGAAAGGTGCACCCTTCAATGCAGCGATTGCGGCTTCTTTCCATTCTTCATAAGTAGGAACACTGAATTCGTCGAAAGAAACTGCCGGCAATGTTGTGTTTTTTTCTTTTTCCATGTTTAACTTCCTTTCTGAAAAATTATAGTTCATATACTATCCGTGCAACAACTTTAATATTCATCACTACCTGGCAGCAACAGATATCAAGCAGACTCAGCCATATCAGGCATAATCACACAAACAAGCAGCCATACATAACCCAAATTTTCAATCTTATGTCGGCATCATAAGAGTAAAATTTTTTAGCTACGACAGCTGTAATTCGTTCAAAATCATACATGAATACACGCTGATATTGCACAGATTGTAATCAACGGTGGTAATCAGCATATTACCTACTAATATGCTGCGAAATTTTTATATTTTGGAAGCCAAAATCAACCTCCACCACATAAAAACTCCACATTACCATTACCGAAACATATTATATAACACTTGTTGCAAATTGTCAATAAATAGCTATTTTTTTCGCTCATTAAATCAGCCGTATTTTGGCATCGTTATCTGCCAAATCTACGGATAGACAAAAAATTTTCGCATTATCAGACAAAACAACAAATGTGATATAAACTATACCTGAAAGTATTGAATAAAGCGGTTTATTTGCATCACCGCCTACCCTCTCTTTCATTTATATTATAAGTTATTTTACGCAAATAGTCCAGCACTAATTTGGCTAAATTGGCTAATATTTACGCATTTATTGCAGAAAATTATCTTAAATCACCTGTATATAGCGTATCGCTCCAACCCACCTGCGGTACAGGAGAATTTTTTCTTCATCATAATAGTTTTATTGACATTTACAGACAATCAATTATTCAGCTATGTATATTCTGCCCGATTATACATTTTATAATCACCGCCAACACAATAAAAAAGGCCATATTCCGCATTTTTCATACAGAACACAGCCTTTTATAAGAAACATTTTTATTTTGCGTAATCGGTTACGCGGGTTTCTCTAATCAACACAATCTTGATTTGGCCGGGATAATCCAGCTCAGCCTCAATGCGTTTGGCAATCTCGCGCACCATAACCTCGGCACGGTTTTCGGAAACCTTATCAGGCTTAACCATAATACGCACCTCGCGGCCGGCCTGAATAGCATAGGCACTTTCCACGCCCTCAAAATCGTTGGCGATAGATTCCAGTTTTTCCATACGCTTGATGTAAGATTCCAGCGTATCACGGCGAGCACCCGGACGGGCAGCCGAAATAGCATCGGCAGCCTGCACCAGCGCAGCTTCAATCGATTCAACCTCGATGTCACCGTGATGTGCCATAATACAATGAATCACCGGAGCGCTTTCGCGGTACTTCTTGGCAATATCCGCACCGATTTCCACGTGCGGGCCTTCGATTTCATGGTCAAGCGCCTTACCAATATCATGCAGCAAACCGGCACGCTTGGCCAGTGTTACATCAACACCGATTTCCGCCGCCATGATACCTGCCAGATGCGAAACCTCAATGGCGTGCTTCAAAACATTCTGGCCGTAACTTGTGCGATAATGCAGACGACCCAACAGCTTAACCAGCTCAGGGTGCAAGCCGTGAACATTGGTTTCCAGCACAGCCTGCTCGCCCTCCTGGCGGATTTTCTGCTCAACTTCCTTCTTGGATTTTTCCACCATTTCCTCAATACGGGCAGGATGGATACGGCCGTCAACAATAAGCTTACCCAAAGCCAGACGGGCAATCTCTCGACGAACAGGGTCAAAGCCGGACAAAATCACAGCCTCGGGAGTATCGTCGATAATCAGGTCAATACCGGTCAGATTTTCCAGAGTGCGGATATTTCTGCCCTCTCGGCCGATAATACGGCCCTTCATTTCCTCGTTGGGCAAAGCCACCACCGAAACAGTACTTTCAGCCACATGGTCAGCCGCCACACGCTGAATGGCCGCGGTGATGATTTCTCTGGCCTTGGTTTCGCCTTCCTCCTTGGCCTGCGCTTCCATCTCACGAATCATAGCTGCCATATCAACCTGAACTTCTTTATTGACATCATTCAGTAGTTTTTCCTTGGCCTGCTCACAGGTAAGCCCGGAAATTCTCTCCAATTCTGCCAACTGCTCCTGCTGCATATTGTTCAGCTTCTCGCGCATCTGTTCCAGCTCGTTATCTTTGGCATTCAGGCGGCTTTCTTTTCTTTCAATACTGTCCAGCTTCTTGTCCAAAGAATCTTCCTTCTGCAACAAACGCTGCTCCATCTGATTCAACTCATGCCGACGGGATTTCAGCTCGCGCTCGGCATCGTTACGCATCTTAAAGATTTCATCCTTAGCCTCCAACAATGCCTCTTTTCTCTGCGCTTCGGCATCTCTGGCGGCATCCTCCAACATCTTCTCCACCGTATCCTTGGCCGAACCAACCTTAGCCTCGGTCACCTTACGATAAATAAAGGTACAGGCCAGATAACCAATCAGCAAGCCGGCCCCCAGAAACAGCAGATTCTGCAACATATTACCCATCAAATTCACCTCCTAATTCTTCAAAATCTTCCAGTTCTCAACATAAAAACAGTCCGGAATAATCCGGACTTTTAGAATAAACTTACATTTGCGGCTTCATAAAACCGCCGGGCAGCAGCAGATAACCGACAGCACCAAACCGTTGACGCGCCAATCTGCCTTATCATCAGCCAAAACCCGACTATATAAACTTTTAAGATTTATTTAAGAGAATTATCTGAGAAAATCTATTAGAAAATTATCTATAAATCAAGCAAATTTATACAAATGCCTGCCTGCTTACAGCGTTAACCGAAAAAATGTAATAATCTATTCTAAAAGCCGTAAAAATAATGATAATCTTTACAACTACAATATATATTGTATAGTTTGCGTGTCAACTTGTCAAGCATTTGCCCCAATAAACCACAAAAAACTGTCAATAACCGGCCGGCAAAATTCAATTTTTATACATTTTCAATATAATTTCCCTTAAATTATTGGTGTTGTCAAATCATCAGCCGTAAGCTGGGCAATTATTTTGGCCGCCGCCTGTTCAGGGTTCATTTTGGCCATATTCACGCAATACTCCGCCGCCTGCTCATAAAACGGCCTCCTTGCCGCCATGATCTGCTGCACATCGGCCACCGTGGCCTTCTTCGGCAAAAAAATTCGGTTTTGTTTGCGCCGCATACGCCGCAAAATACTGTCCGCATCAGAGGTCAGCCAGATAACCGTCCCCAATTTTCGCCACAAATCCTGCTGCTCGGCGGTGGGCATCAGCGCGCCGCCCGCCGCAATTATCCGTCTGCCACTGCCCAACTGCTTGTTCAACAGCAGCTTTTCCTCGGCATAAAATCTGATTTGCCCATACCTGCGGTAAATCTCACTTAATTTCAGGCCGCAAATCTGCTCCATCTCGGCATCCATATCCACGAAATCATACGCCAACTCCTCGGCCAGCAAACGCCCAACCGCCGTTTTGCCCACGCCCATCATGCCAATCAGCACCACATTATTATCAAATCGCTCAATTTTTGTCATAACTTCACCTGTTTCGTCAAATTTATCCAGCCAAACTTTGCGGCTGATTTTTCCTCTCACGTTGGTAAACTATATGCAAAAATTTACAGCCATATTACCACGCAGTCTATTATCAACAGAAAAACGGAGCCGCCCCCAGGCAGCCCCGTCTATAAAATTTTCTATCATATTTAATATGCTTTAATACGCCTTTAATATGCCGCCACAATTTGCAGCAAAATTTTGGTC
Organism: Bacillota bacterium; assembly: GCA_017397935.1. Classification (GTDB taxonomy): domain Bacteria; phylum Bacillota; class Dehalobacteriia; order UBA4068; family UBA4997; genus Avidehalobacter. The sequence continues at coordinate 139,591 of JAFQHN010000024.1, read as the reverse complement.
AGCTTCTCGGTGTTGGCTTTCATTACCACCCGCACCTCGTCATCACTAACGGCCGGCGCCAGGCCGCAGCAGAAGTTGGTCACCAGCGCCAAAGAACCGTAAATCAAACCCAGCTCATTGGCCAATGTAACCTCCGGCACGCCTGTCATGCCGGAAACCGTACCACCCAGCCGTCCGTATGCCCTAATCTCCGCCCGTGATTCAAAGCGCGGCCCCTGCACACAAACATAAACACCGTCCTGCACCAGCTCAATGCCCGCCTTATCGGCTGCCGCCTTGATCTGCTGCTGCCAGTCACGGTCGTAGCAGTTGGTCATATCGGTGTGCTGCAAACCGGCTTCGCCGCCGGTAAAATAAGTGTGTTCCCGCCCAAAAGTGAAATCCAGAAAATCATCCACCAGCACAATACTGCCCGGCGGCACATCGGTCAGCAGAGAACCAACCGCATTTACCGCCACGATTTTATCCACCCCAAGGCTTTTCAACGCCCAAATGTTGGCCCGATAATTGATTTTATGCGGCGGAATAGTGTGATTTTTGGCGTGTCTCGGCAAAAAAGCCAGCGGCTTCCTGCCCTCAGGTGTTGCCACCTCTCCCAGAAAAACCGTTGCCTGCCCATAAGGCGTGTCAATCAGCTTCTCCTGCTGATTTTCCAGCGCCTCCCAATCATAAAAACCGGTACCGGCAATTAAACCCAGCATAACAATCCACCTTTCTGCATTTCATTTCTGCACTTCAAGTCTGCACTTCATCACTTAAAACAGCAATATTACATCAAAACCTCATAGTTGCTGGCCTCCTGGTTATCATCGGCAAACAGAGCCGCCGCAAAATCCGCAGCCACAAACTCACGCAGGTCATCAATGCCCTCGCCCACACCAATCATCTTCACCGGCAGGTTCAGTTCATTGGTGATACCGATAACCACACCGCCCTTGGCCGTACCGTCCAGCTTAGTCAAAATGATACCGGTAAGCGGCACCACCTCGCCAAACAGCTTGGCCTGGCTGATGGCGTTCTGGCCGGTGCCGGAATCCAGCACCAACAGCACCTCCACATTAGCATTGGGCACTTCACGCTCAATAATACGGTTGATTTTGCTCAATTCCTGCATCAGGTTGGTCTTATTCTGCAAGCGCCCTGCGGTATCCACAATCAAAATATTGGCACCTCGGCTGGTTGCGGCATGGCAGGCATCAAAAACCACCGCGCCCGGGTCGGCTCCGCTTGCCTGACGGATAACATCCACACCGGCACGCTCACCCCAGGTACAAAGCTGCTCAATCGCCGCCGCACGGAAGGTATCAGCCGCAGCCAACAGCACATTATGACCGATGGAGTGGTAATAATTGGCCATCTTACCAATGGTGGTTGTTTTGCCGGCGCCGTTTACGCCCACCACCAAAATCACATTCAGGCGGCCGCCCTTTAAGCGGAAGCGGTTTTTATCCTCGCCCTCCTCCGAGCCTTTAAGAATTTTGACGATCTCATCCTGCAAGGCCAAACGCAAAGCCGCCACCTCACGGATCTTCTCCTTTTTCTCACGCTCACGCAAACGCTCAGTCAGCTCAATGGCCGTCTGCACGCCAACATCCGCCTGGATAAGCGTTTCCTCCAACTCCTCGTAAAATTCCTCATCAATTTTACGGCCCAAAGAAAACACCGCCGACATTTTGTTGTTAAAATCGTCACGCGTTTTGCTGAGTCCCTGTTTCAGTTTATCAAAAAAACCCATAATCAACCTCCGTCTTTATGTTTAAGATATATATTGCTGCATATCATCGGAAAGCTTAACCGAAACAATCCGCGATACACCGTTTTTCTCCATCGTCACACCCCACAAACGGTCAGCGACCTCCATGGTGCCTTGTCGGTGGGTAACCACCACAAACTGCGTTTTTTCCTTAAAGACCTTAATATATTCGGCAAAACGGTCAACATTAGCCTCATCAAGCGCTGCGTCCACCTCGTCCAAAATACAAAACGCGCTGGGCTTCACCTGGAAAATTGCCAACACCAGGGCCACGCCGATCAGCGATTTCTCGCCGCCCGACAGCAAATTATAGTTTATCAACCGTTTGCCCGGCGGCTGAACCATCATATCCACACCGCTTTCCAGCACATCATCCGGCTCCAATAACAGCAAGGATGCCGTACCGCCGCCGAAAAGCTGGTTAAATGTGTGGGCAAAATTCTTGTTCACCTGCTCAAATGTCTCACGGAAGCGCTTGCTCATAATGCTGTCCATCTCTTTGATAACATTGTTCAGCGAATTTCTGGCCTCCAACAAATCCTCACGCTGGGCAGACAAAAACTCATAACGCTCACGCACATTACGGTACTCCTCAATCGCCTCGATGTTGACATTACCCAGAGCCGCCAGCCGCCGCCGCAAATCCTTCAAACTCCTGGCCAAATCTGCCCGTGAAATACTCTCGTCCAGATAAGACAGCGCCTCCTCATAAGCCAGAGAGAAGTTTTCGGCCAGCTTTTGGCTTTCCACCTCTTCTTCGGTCTGCAAACGGGCCTGCAAAACCTCCAACCGATGAATTTCCTGCGTATATATCAGCATTTTTGCGGAATGTTCAGCCGCCTGCCGTTCCAAATCATCAATCTGTTGTTTCAGATTTTGGCATTGGTTGGTTAACAATTCCAACTGCTCCTCCGCCTCGGAAATTGTGAGCAGCAAAGCCTGCTCCTGCTGCTGCTTTTGCTCTCTGTTTTCGGTCAGCATAGCTAACTGCTGCCGCAAATCAGCCAACATCTGCTGCTTTTGCGCCTGCTCCTCAAACAAATTACTCTTGGCCGAGGTCAAGCGCTGCACCTCGTTCACCAAGGTCGTATATTCCTGCTGTTTGGCCTGCGCCTGCAAACGCTGCTGCTCCAACAGGCCGCGCACCGCTTCCAGCTTCTGTGCCTCCTGCTCATGGCGGCTCTGCAAATCCAACAGCACCTCATTGGACTGTCGGCTAAGCATATCCCAGTTGGCCACCTCATCGGCCAATTCCGCACGGCGGTTGATATAACGCTGCTGCTGGCGGCTGTTTTCCCGCAAATCGCGCTGTAATTTTTGCAGTTGAGCATCCTTATCCGCCCAATTATCACGCAAATGCCCAACATCCTTGACCTTGCCCAGATAAAGCAGCTCGATCTCGCGTTCTTCCTGCATCAAAGCGCTGCGTTTGGCATCCAACGCCGTGCGCTGCTCATGTTTATCCGCCAGCAGACGGCGTTGGCGCTCACCCTCGGTCTGTAATTTCTCCACGCTCTTTTTCAGTTCGGCCAGCTGATTTTTCTTTTGCAGCAAATCACCGGAATTTTTTTGCTTGCTGCCGCCCGTAATCGAGCCGCCGGGCGAAATAATATCACCGGCCAGCGTTACGATGCGGAACTGCTGCTTAAATTGCCGTGCCACTCTGGTGGCCGTATCCAAATCATCCACCAGCAAAATATTATCAAATAAAAACTTAACTGCCGGCCTAACCGCCTCCGCACAGCGGATAACCTCAGAACAGCGTCCGATCACACCCTTCTCTCCCCCAGCCCGGTCGATCTCCGGGTTGGTGCGCCAGCGCAGGGATTGCAGCGGCAAAAAGGTAGCCCGGCCCAACTGCTCCCGTTTAAGATAAGCCACACAATCACGGGCCGCACGGTCATCCTCCACCACAATGTTTTGCAGATTAGCACCGGCTGCGGCCTCCAACGCCTGGCTGAATTTCATATCCGACTCAATCAAATCCAGCACCACGCCATGCACGCCGTTGATTTCGCCGGTTCCACGCTCTGCCGCCCGCAAAATTGACCGCACCCCCGGATAAAAGCCGCTTTTGTTGTCGGCCATCTCCGATAATACTTTCAGGCGTGATTCCTCGCTATTCAGCTTCAAGCGTATGGCCACACCGGCTTCATTGGCCGTTATGATCTGCTGTTCCAACTCGTCCAAATCGGTGTTCAGCGCCAAAAGCCCGGCTTTCACAGCTTCCCGGCGGTTAAGCAGCGTATCAATCTCTGCCTGAACCGCCGCAATTTTATCCTCAAAGGCCCGGCCGCCTTCTGTGATCTCCTGCATCTCGGCCTGCATGGCCTGCGCCGCCGCCTCATTTTCTTCCTGCGCTCTCTCCAAAAAGACGATCTCGTTGCGGGTGTTGGCCAGCTGGCTGGCATTATCAAAAATCTCCTGCCGCGCCATCTCCTGCTCGGCCATCAACTCATCCAGCTGCTCCTTGTGGGCCGCAAAATCAGCTTCACGCCCGGCAATACCCTGTTGCAGCGCGGCCAAATCCGCAGCCGCCAGCTCTTTTTCCTCGTTCAGCCGATTAACCTCAGCCACAAAGCCGTCGTCCTGGGTCAGCAGCAGCGTCAATTCATTTTGCAGGCGGGCAATATGCCCCTCCGCCGTGCCGATTTTCTCGGCCAGCAGTTCACCCTCCGAGCGTACCTGCTCCCGTGATGTTTTGTAATCAAAAAGCTGTTGTCTGGCCGCCGAGATTTCCTCATCAGCACAGTCATTTTGCAGCCTTTTTTCGGCCAGCTCACCCTCGGCCGTCGATTTGGCAGCAGCAGCCGCCGCCGATAAACTATTATTCTCTGCCAGGGCGGCCGCAGTTTGCTGCCATTTCTGCTTATTCTCAGCCAGATTTTGCAGCAGCAGGTTAATTTCCTGAGTATCGGCCTGCTCTTTCAGCCGCAAAAACTCCTCTGCCTTGGCGCTTTGCTCAGATAACGGGGTCAATCGGTCAGACAGCTCGCTGATAATATCCCAAATGCGGGCCAGATTTTGCTCGGTATCCACCAATTTACGCTGAGCCGTGCGCTTGCGGGTGCGGTATTTGACAATTCCCGCCGCTTCCTCCAACATCAAACGGCGCTCATCTGCCTTCATATCCACCACCTGCTGGATACGTCCCTGTCCAATCAAAGCCAGAGAATTATTGCTGATACCGCTGTCCATAAACAGCTCACGAATATCCGTCAGGCGGCATTGGCGGCCATTCAGCAAATATTCGCTGTCACCGTTGCGGTACGCCCTGCGGCACACGGCCACCTCGGTAAACTCCGTGGGCAGGCTGCCGTCGGTATTATCAATGTTCAGCACAACCTCGGCCATGCCCAAGGATTTCAGCTTATCGGTACCGGCAAAAATAACATCCTCCATCTTATTGCCACGCAAAATACGCGCGCTTTGTTCCCCCAGAACCCAGCGCACCGCATCGGCAATATTCGATTTTCCGCTGCCATTTGGCCCAACAATACAGGCAATTCCGTCATCCAGCTTAATCACAGTACGCTCGTTAAAGGACTTAAACCCGGCCAGCTCAATACTCTTCAAAAACATATAATTACTCCATCTTCGGCCCTGCCGTTAAAATGCGGTTATAATTTTGTGCATATCAATTTATTGTAGCACAATTTATCCACAAAAGGCAACCGCAAAACCACGCAAATAAAATATCAGCGCCAATTTTTACGGCAGCGCGCCAAATATACCGCCGCAAATTCGGTATCGGATAAGCAAAATTCCTGCCCGTCAGCCGCTTTCAGCAACAAACTGCCGGCCGCCATTTCTCGCCCGCGCAGCCGAAGCCGTGGCGGATAATAAGCCAGATTTTGGCGTTGATACCCCACCGCCGCCGCAATATCCCGCCTGTTCAAATAACACTCCGTCGCCAGCGGCAGTTTCCGCAAGGCAAAAAGCAGCTTTTGCCGCCAATAAAATGCCTGTACCAGCGCACCAAAAGACTCATGGTACGGCCCGGCCAGCACCTGTGCCGCCAACTCCTCGGTCGGCTGCAAGCCAATGCGGATAACCTGCACCCTCAAATCCTCAGCCAACAGTTTAATTTGCAGGCTTATTTCCACCGCCTCCGCCAGGCTTAAAGGCTGATAGCTGCCACTTTGATAAAGTGCCTCACATTCCGTACCCTTCAACACCACCGTTGGATAAATCCTGAGCATGGCAGGCTTCTCTGCCAAAATCCGCTCCGCACCCAGCAGCGCACTTGCCGCAGTTTCGCCCGGCAGCCCCGGCATCAGCTGCACACCGGCCACAAATCCCCATTTCTTCAACAGGCGCACCGCCCGCAAAGAATCCTCGGCCGTATGCCCACGCCTGGCCGCTTTCAGCACACCGTCCGTCATGGATTGCACGCCAAGCTCCACCGTATCCACACCAAATTGCCGAAGCAAAGACAGCCTTGGCTCATCAATGGCGTCCGGACGCGTAGAAAGTCTTATGTCGCTTATTCGCCCCTCTTGCAGGGCCTTGGCCGCCGGCTGTAAATATTCCAGCTGCTGCCTTGTGGGTATCGCCGTAAAACTGCCGCCGTAAAATGCCAGCTCCGGTTTATCCTCGGCCCCCGGCGGCAGATTTTGCAGCACCGCCGTCAAATCATCACCCGTGGGCGGCTGCACACAACCGGCAATCTTCTTCTGGTCACAAAAAATGCATTGATTGGGACACCCCAAATGCGGAATAAAAAAAGGCAGAATATGCCTCCTTGTCTTAGACATAATCCACCTCTTTCCTGTTTATTTACCTGTTTCGTTCTTCGGCAGCCAGTTTTCACGCTGTTTCCAGGCGATTCGTGCCGCCTTCTGCTCGGCCTCTTTCTTGCTAAGCCCCGATGCCGTGGCCAGCGTTTGGCCGCGATAAACCAAACCCACCGTAAAGGTGCGTTGATGAGAAGGCCCCTCGGCTGCCAGCAAAGGATAAGAAACATGACGTTCTTCCAGCGTCTGCACCAGCATTTGGATCATACCCTTATAATCCTCATAGCGGTCGGCAATTTTGGTTTCCAGCTCAGGCGTAAACCGAGCCAGCAAAAATTCCTCCACCTTGGGCAAACCCTGCGCCAGATACATCGCACCGATTACCGCCTCAAAAGCATCAGCCAAAATGGAATTGCGATTTTGCTCACCATTCTTCAAGCTGCCCTTACCCATGATGATGTAATCGGAAAGTGAAAGCTCGCGCGCCAAATCTGCCAAAGATCCCTCGCAGACCAACGCCGCACGGGTTTTGCTCAAATAACCCTCATCAGCGGCAGGGTTGCGCTTAAACAGTTCTCTGGCCACAATAAATCCCAAAATAGAATCACCCAAAAACTCCAACCGCTGATTATCCTGCTCGCCCTCCGGCTTTTGTCCCTCATAGTATGTCGGGTGCGTCAAAGCCTGCCGCAGCAGCCCCAAATCACCCTGCCAATGCAGCTTATCGCCCAGTTCACCCAGCCTTGCCACACGGCTTTTATTAAACTCCACCGTATCCAATTAAATGTCGCCACCTAATCCCAAAATTTTTACTGCTTATTACTTGATTTTTTCCTCAATATACTCAACCAAATCGCCGATGGTCTTCAAGCCGTCAACATCATCATCGTCAATCTCAATATCAAATGCTTCCTCGATAGCCATAACCATCTGCACCACATCCAGCGAATCCAACGCCATATCCTCAAAAGTAGTGTTCAGGCTAATATCGCCAAAATCACGGCCCAATTCTTTTTTAATCGCTTTGCGCAGCATATCCAAAGTATCCATACTCTAAAATCCCCCTTAAAATTTTCTGTTGATTTCTTATTATGTTGATTATTGCACCTAATATTATTCCTGTTCAAAAAATCCCTCGGCCTCTGCACGCAGCTGCTCAACAAAATTGCTCTCCCGCAAATTAACCACCTGATTAACCGCATGGAAGATCGTTTCCGCATCCGAACTGCCGTGACAAACCAGGCTGATACCGTTTACACCCAGCAACGGAGCACCGCCGTACTGCTTATAATCCATCATCTGCTTGATATTTTTCAAACCGGGCATCACCAGCGCCGCACCCATTTTGCGGGTAAGGCTGGCGGTAAATTCCTCTTTCAGCATCGACATCAGCGTTTTGGCCAATCCCTCCGATGCTTTAAGCACAGCATTACCGGTAAAGCCGTCGGTAACAATCACATCAGCACGGCCGCTCATAATTTCTCGGGCCTCATAGTTGCCGATAAAATTCAACCCGGAATCTTTCAGCAGCTTATGTGCTTCCACCAACTTATCCGGCCCTTTATTCTCCTCGGTGCCGTTATTCAGCAGGCCAATGGTCGGGTTTTCTCTTTTCAGCAAAGTCTTAGCCGCCACCTTGCCCAGCAGCGCAAACTGCACATACTGCTCGGCCTCCAACTCCAAATTGGCACCAATATCCAGCAGCACCGCGCCACCCTTAACCGTAGGGAACACAGTACAGATAGCCGGACGGGTAATACCGGGGATCCGCCCCAGCAGCAGCAGCGCCGCCGCCATCTGCGCCCCCGTGCTGCCCGCCGAAAGTACTGCATCAGCCCTATCCTCTTTTACCATTTTGGTTGCCACCCAGATAGAGCTGTCACGCTTTTTCCGCAGGTTTTCCACCGATTCATCCATGCCCATCACGGCAGTGGCCGGCTCAATGGTTACATTCTGCGGCAAGCTGTCCTCGGCCGGCAATTTCTCCGGCTGTCCCACCAAGACAATCTGAATATTTTTATTGGCAGCGGCCGCCTTCAATGCCCCTTGAACCAGAGCCTCCGGCGCCAAATCACCGCCCATTGCGTCAACTGCAATTCTAACTGTCAAAATAAGTTCCTCCCTTATCCCCCAAAGGCCAAAATCAGCATCACGCCGTGCCTATTTAACCTGCAGCAGCGCCGTAAATTGCGCCACGCTTATTCCCTGATTTACATTACGGCGATTAAGTGTCAGCGGCTCGGCATTTTTATCAATATCACCGGCAGCAGTTGTCACCGCCACCAGAAAATTATTTTGCAGCAGAGCCGCCACCGCACTATCATTATTGGCACCATAAGGATACGCAAAATAAGTTATGGTATGCCCCAGTTCTCTCTCCAAAACCTGCTTGGAAAGCCGCAAATCCTGTGCTATACGCTCAAGATATTCACTTTGATTTTCTTTGCGCCCCAAATCTGCCCGGTACGCCCTGGCCACAAAAAATTTGCCCTGTTCACCGGTTTTGCTCACCGAAACCAGCCCGTGGCCGTCATAACTGTGGCTGCCAATCTCCACCAGACCAGAGGCTTCCATCTCACGCATCTGGGCAAAAGTCAAATGCGGCAAAGAGCTGTTGACCGTCACGCCGTTTTCTGCCTGTTCGGACGAAACCACCACCGCTGCAATCGTGGCCTTGATACCGTATTTTTGCAGCAAAGGATAAGCCAGGGTATAGTTGCTCTCATAGCCGTCATCAAAGGTGATGATCACCGATTTTTCGGGAAAATTCAGCCCGTTATGCAAAATCCCCGCCACTTCCGACATCAAAAAGGTGCGGTAGCCGTTATCGGCCAGATAGGCCATCTCTGCCTCAAACTGCGAAAGTGAAATTACCGCATTATTGCCGCGGTTAGAGCTATTGTTAATTTCAGCATCGGGCACAATGTGGTGATACATCAGCACCACCGCGCCGTGGTCCTTCTCCGTGTAATACTCCGATACCAGCGGCAGATTGTTGTTGGCAGGGGCCGCCGCAATAGTAACACCGGCAGCACCGTGGGCCGTGGGCGCATAACCGCCGAAGCACAGCCAGGATAACGCCAGCAAACCAACCAGAGCCGTCAGCAGACAATATTTAGCTTGTTCAGACAAAATCGTTCTCAAAAAAAATTCACCTCAAAATCCACATACACAAATCACACTATTCACAAAACCTTGGTACAAAATCTCTGCCGAAAATTCCGGCAGATAATTCACCGCTTAATATTTTATCACAACTAAATGCTGTTTACAACGGCCAGCCGCCGTATTATTCAATATTTTTACCCAATATATAGCAAAAACTCCCGCCGCAATAAACGGACGGGAGCCTACATAAGCTGTATATGTGATTATTCAGCCTGCTCAGCCTTAACCTGCTTTACAGGACGACCCTTGTAGTAGCCACATTCGGGGCAAGCATGATGAGGCAGCTTGAATGCGTTGCACTGCGGGCACAGAGATACGCCGGTAGCAGTGAAATCAGCATAACGACCTGCACGGTTCATTCTGCGGTTTGCTTTGGAAGTTTTATTCTTCGGTACACCCATGGATTACACCTCCTTATCGGAATTCATTTTATCAAAAAGACCTTTCAGCTTTTCCAGACGCAAATCAATGTTATCTTTGTTGCAGGCACATTCGCGCCGGTTCAAATCCGCACCGCAATCGGGGCAGATACCGCGGCAATCGGGGCGGCACAGCGGATGCATGGGCAGCTCCATAAACAAAGCCTTCAACAGCGCGGGGGTAATATCAATATCATCACCCTCAAACAGGCCGATTTCATCATCTTCCTCAATAATTGCCTCGGGCTTATTGGTGTAAGCCTCCTCAATATCCAGCACAAAATCCAGATTATAAGGCGCAAGACAACGCGAGCAAACCAACTCCAACGAGGCAGCAAGCTCCCCTTTTAAGTGAAAATACGGCGGCACATTCTCAATCGTCCCATGGAAGGTCAGCGGTGCAGTCAGGTTCAGCTCGGCATAATCATAAGCCGCAGCATCAACTTTCTCCTGCAAATCAACCTCATCCACAGTCTGAGCGCTGCTCTTAATTTTAGTAACATCAATCAGCATGGTTGTTATTATACCTCAATTCTCAGGGTCTGTCAATATTAAATAACCATATTTGGTTATTTATTTTATAATTTTTTTACAGCAGATTATTACGCAGCACCACTTCTCTGGTGTCCCGTGCAATCATCAATTCCTCATTGGTGGGCACCACAAATACCTTAACCTTAGACTGCGGCGTCGATATCTGCTTAAAATCCTGATTAGAACTGTTAATTTTCAAATCCACATCAACGCCGATACATTCCAGACGCTGGCAGATATTTTTACGCATTTCGGCATCGTTTTCGCCCATACCGGCAGTAAACACAATCGCATCCACGCCGCCCAGCAGCAGCATATAACCGCCAATCAGCTTAATAAGCTGATGATACAGCATATCCACCGCCAGCTGAGAGCGCTTATGACCGTTGCCCATAGCCCGACGCACATCACGCATATCGCTGCTGATACCGGAGATACCCAGCAAACCGCACTTTTTGTTCAGATATGTGCTGGTCTGTTCAAAACTCCAACCCTCTTTCTGCATCAGGAAAGTAACGATGGAGGGGTCAATGGTGCCGCAGCGCGTACCCATCATTATACCTTCCAGAGGTGTAAAGCCCATCGAGGTATCAACAACCTTGCCGCCTTTAATGGCCGTGAGGCTGATGCCGTTGCCCATGTGGCAGGTGATAATACGGGTCTCCTCCTTGGGTTTGTCCAGCAAATCAATCACCTGGCTGCAAACATAGCGGTGCGATGTGCCGTGGAAGCCGTAACGGCGCACATCATATTTCTCATAATGCTCATAGCAGATGGGATACATATAAGCCTCGGGCGGCATAGTCTGATGAAAAGCCGTGTCAAAAACCGCAACATTGGGTACACCGGGCATTTCTTGCAGACAAGCACGCACACCGGCCAGCGCCGGCGGGTTATGTAAAGGCGCCAGATCGTTCAGCGATTCCAGTTTCAGCATAACCTCCTGGGTAATCTCAACCGCCTCGCTGAAAAAATCACCGCCGTGCACAATGCGGTGGCCAACAGCGCTGATTTCGCTCAGCTCGCTGATAACACCCAAATCAGAGTGCGTCAGCAGCGCAATAACCATGCTGATAGCCTCATTATGGTTTTTAATTTCACGCTCAATGGTGTCCTTCTTCTTGCGGTGCTCAACACCCAACTCGGTTTCCATATCGTTGTAAATGGTATGCTCCACAAAAGAGTCCGCCAAACCGATTTTCTCAACCACGCCTTTGGCAACAGCGCGCTCGGTATTGGTGTTAAAAAGCTGATATTTCAGCGAGGAACTGCCGGAATTCAATACTAAAATCAACATAAAATCATCCATCCTGTCTGTACAATCATCGGGGGTGGAGGCTGCTCATCCAGCAGCCGTAATTTCGCCCGCAGGCGGTATATTTGACCATAAAAGGCCATAAATTGGCATAAAATATCGCAATCAAACAACGGCAGAGAATTTGCGGAGAATTTAATGAATATTTTTTACATCATAACAGTCATCGGCATACTGCTGGCCATACTGCAAAATCCGGCCGAAGCACTCACCACCGCCCAAACCACGCTGGATAGCTGGTGGTACAAGGTGCTGCCTGCGCTGCTGCCGTTTTTCATCATCAGCGAGCTCTGCGCCCGTCTGGGGTTCATCAACGCACTCAGCATTTGGCTCACCCCGATTATGCAGCCGCTTTTTCGGCTGCCTGGTGCAGCGGCTTTGTGCCTGCTGCTGGGGTTCTTCTCCGGCTCGCCCACCGGGGGCAGCGTGGCCGCCAACTTGCGCCAGCAAAATCTCATCACCCGCAACGAGGGAGAGCGTATGCTGGCCTTTTGCAATAATGTCGGCCCGCTTTACCTGCTGATAACGGTGGCCGCCCTGCTGCAACAGCCTGCTGTCGGCGTTTGGCTGGCGCTGGTGCAATACCCGGTCAATCTGGCGCTGGGTTTGCTGCTGCGCTTCTTCGCCCGTGATAATCAACTCACCCCATCCCGGCCGCAATCAGCCGCCCAACTTTGGCGGTCGGGCCTATCCGCCCTGCAAAACACCACACCTCAGCCAATCAGCCTGCTGTTAAAACAAAGTTCGCTCCAAGCACTCACCAACATTGGGATGATTGGTGCTTTTATGCTCTGTTTCAGCCTGCTGCTGTTGGCCTTAAAGCAAAGCGGACTGATTTTGCTGCTGCATTGGCTGTTATCGCCGCTGTGTTATCTGTTTGATCTGCCGCCTGCCATTTTGCCCGGCTTATGTGACGGTTTTTTTGAGATAACCCTAGGTGTGCAGGCCGTGGCCGCCGCCGAGGCCGACTTATTCGGCAAACTGCTTGCCGCCTCCATCATCCTCGGGTGGAGCAGCCTGTCCATTCATTCGCAAATTGCCGGCGTTGTCAGCCACACCGATTTAACTCTGCGTTATTACCTGCCCTGCCGCGTGGTGCATTGTCTGGCCGCACCGCTGCTGTTATCGCTGCTGGGTCCGCACTTCAATCTGGCAAGCAGCACCTTTGCCGATTTTTCGCTGCCCGCCTGGCTGTTGCTGCCGGGGGCGTTGCTGCTGCCGGCTTTGGTGCTGCTGCTATTGATGCTGTGCCTGTCCTTCTTAATTTGCCACCGCTGTAATTGATTTACTACCTATTTTAGTTTTGATTGGATTATTTTCTGATTAAATTATTCACCCTGGTGGTTGCGTTCAAAATCCTCACGGGTAGCCTTCAAAGCCTGGGTTACCTTATCAAAATTGTTTTCCAAATGAGTCAGCAGGCTGTCAACATAAGCCTCGGCATCGTCAATCATCTGGTTGGCCTGTTCATTGTACTTGTTCACCAGATTTTCGCCGTACTGGGTGGCCTCCTGCATAATTTTTTCGGCCTCCTGCTGGGCCATCTTCACAATCTCGGTCTCCTGCACAATGCGTTCAGCCTCGGCACGGGCCTCCTCCAACACACGCTTGCCCTGTGCCTCGATGCTTTCCAGAATTTTATCGCTCTGGTCCAAAACCTGCTTGGCCTGCTTCATTTCCTCGGGCAGCTTGGCGTTGATTTTATCAACAATTTCCAAAATGTAGTTGCCGTCTACCATTACCTTGCCGGTCAGCGGCACACGAGAGCTCTTGTCAATATACTCAGTCAATTCCTCCAAAATAGAGCTGATATTGCCTTCGCTCAGGCTTTCGTTTCTTTCAAAATCCATTTTATAATACCTCCCAAAATTTATCATTACCGTTTTATTTGTTATATTTTCAACACATCAAGTGCATTTTAACCGTTTTTTATACTTCCGCCTCATCATTCTCACTATCATCATTATCATAGTCAGCCAAGCCAAAATAATAAACCGCCGTATCCCCGTAGGTTTTGCTCTTATAAAGCTGCCAGCGTGAGGATAAGAAAAGTTCCGGCTCACTGGCAGATGTTTCCAGCATCACCAGCGAATCCTGGTTCAAAAAATCGGGCGTCAGCAAAATCTGCTCCACCCTGGCAATCAAGCCGCGGTTATAAGGCGGGTCCAGCAGCACAATATCAAAACCGCCGGTGCGCCGCAAAAGCTGCAAGGTATCGCCGCACAGCAGCTTAGATTGCTCCTCAAAGCCACAATCTGCTATGTTCTTGCGGATAACATTTTGTGCGCTGCGGTCAGACTCACAGAAAACCGCCCTGGCCGCACCACGGGATATTGCCTCCAAGCCTAAGCCACCGCTGCCGGCAAAGGCATCCAACACCACCGCCCCAGCCAAAAACGGGTTTAAGGTGCTGAATATTGCCTCCTTAACACGGTCGGTTGTCGGGCGGGTGGTCAGCCCTTTGGGTGCATTGATAATTTTCCCTCTCTTTTTACCGGCAATTATCCGCATATATTTCCCTCTTATATTAAACTCTGCACATATCAAACACTTATACATTATTATTATAGCACAGATGATTGCTGTTTGTAAAACATAATTCCGCATCTTTGGACGCCAACAGCAAAAATATCACAATCTTGGCGCATAAAAAAGCCCCATGGACGCCAAAATAAGCATTGATTAGCCGTCAATTCGGGCGGTTGATCTTCCTCTCCCAAATAAACAAAGTTCCGCCCCAAAAAAGGGCGGAATTTTGTTTGTAATCCGTTTGATAATCTGCATCAAATTTTATGCTTAGATTTTATGGTTAAACCTTTTCAATTTGCTTTTTAGCCTCATAAACTGCCGAGAATTGGCATTTATTACAAATAATCACTGGCTTCTCACCACGGCGAATCGCATCAAAATTTTTGTCCATTTTGTTTATTTCCATTTTTTTGCCGCAAAGCGCACAACGAATTTCCATCAACTCACCTCCAACACCGCATAAATCTGTAACTGCTTCGGCCAAAATAACACCGAAAGTTATTATTACAAGCTTCTTATTAAACTATATCGACTTATATAATTTCTATTCACGGCGGTTTCTTCCTGCCGAAAATTCAGTTTTTCAACAAATTTTTTCTGTTTTTACGGAAGGTTTTACGGAGGTACACTTTATTATGAACAATTTTGAGAGAAATTCCGTCTTTGCGCCTCATCTGCTGGCCCGTGTCAAAGCGCTGGACATGGCCGCCGAAGCACACAGCCTGTTAAAAGGTGACGCCGATGTGGAGATTTCAGGGGTCAGCCACAGCGAGCAAACCTTTGCCTGCGGCCCACATACCGCCAAAACTGTAACCATCGAGATTTTGGATGATTACGGTGCCGAGCTGCTGGGCCGGGACATCGGCAGTTACATTACCATTGAACTGCCCGCCATGCAAACCGCCGGTACCGGTGATTTGCTGCAAGCTGTCGGCCAGCAAATTGCCCAAACTATCTGCCGCCTGCTGCCCCCAAACATCCCCACCACCCAACCGATTCTGCTGGTAGGCCTGGGCAACCTGCAAACCACCGCCGATGCCATCGGCCCCAGGGTCATCTCTCATATTCAACCGACCAATCACATCTTCCGCCCGGATTTTGCCACCGATATTCGCCCTGTGGCGGCACTCTCGCCGGGCGTGGTCGGCAACACCGGCATTGAAACCGCCGACCTCATCAAGGATGTTTGCAGCCGTCTTGATCCTGCGGCCGTAATTGCCATTGACGCGCTGGCGGCCGGCAAAATTGCCAATGTTCTGGGCAGCATTCAGATTTGCGACACCGGCATCCGCCCCGGCAGCGGCGTACAAAATCATCGCAAGGCCATCAACCAAGATTATCTCGGCGTACCCGTGCTGGCCATCGGCATACCCACCGTGGTACAGGCCACCGCCATCATCCATGAGGTTGTGCAGCTTTGCCAAAACCACCCCCCGAAGCTTGACGCCCGGCAAATCATCCACCAAATGCTGGCTGATTTTGAACAACCGCCGGTGCTTACCCCCAAAGAGGCCGATGAACTGATACCCCTTGCCTCCCGCATCATCGCCGCCGGCCTTACAATGGCCCTGCACCCTGCCGCCGATAAAAACAATTACGCCGATTATATGCAGGGCGTTTAAGCGACAAAACCGCTGGTAAATCAGCAAAATATTACCAACAAAATCAGAGCATATTCCTGCACCCAACGCCCAATACTATGAATGCTTTTGAAAAGCAACCGCTGCCCAACAAAAACATTTACGGCGGCGGACTCAATTTTCAAGGAGGTGACAACAATGGAAAACAAGGCAGTTCTCAATCAGTTTAAGACCGAAGTTGCCAACGAACTGGGCATCACCAACTATGAACAGATTGATAAGGGTCAGCTGACTTCCCGTCAGAACGGTTATGTTGGCGGCAATATGACCCGTAAGATGGTAGCCTTCGCCGAGCAGGCAATCGCTCAGGGCCAGACCGCAGCCATCAATAACGCAGCACAGACCGAACAGATCAAATAACTTTCCCTGCAAATTTGTTTGACCATCTCGGTAATCAATAAAGCAATAAGAGCTATTCTGCCCACACAGAGTAGCTCTTATTTTTTCGTTCTTACTTTTTGTTCTCATTTTACCAGCAGCAGCTTAACCCCCAGCGCCAACACCGCCACGCCTACCGCCTGTGTATATGAGAACGGCGTTTTCTCCAAGCCAAACATACCCAGCCAGTCAATCAGCACAGCGGTGGCCACCTGTCCCGCCACAATCGCCGTGGTGGCCGAGGCCGCACCCAGCCTTGGTATCGACACCATAACCCCGTAAATTATCACCACATTGATAAGCCCGCTAAGATACCCGTACCACGGCAGCTCCGGCAGCTTGCGCCAATCACCGTCCCCAATACCCACCACAAACAGCAGCAAAAAAATTATCGCCAACCCCACGCTGTGCATCAAAAAATTCCCTTCCAACGTGCCAATAACCTTGCTTACCTGCCCGTTAATACTGCCCTGCACCGCCATCAGCATACCGGCCAGGCAAGGCAGCAGCCACAGCAATCCGTTCATAAAAAACACCTACCCTTTTACTTTGTCAAGGATAGGTGTTTCCATTTTTGGCAAAAATTATTTATATTGATTATTTATCCCGGCACAATCAAACGGGGATCCTCAGTACCGTGCCCACCGGCAGCTCGCCGTTTTGCAGGCGGTTGGCAGCCAGCAAACTCTCCAATGACACATTATGTTTCAGCGCAATACCCATCGGCTCATCCCCGGCCTTCACCACATAGTATTTCATCGCAAACCCTTTACCGGGCGTTTTCGGTGCATTACTGCGCCCGGCAGATAAC
This sequence comes from Bacillota bacterium, assembly GCA_017397935.1. Lineage (GTDB taxonomy): Bacteria > Bacillota > Dehalobacteriia > UBA4068 > UBA4997 > Avidehalobacter. The sequence goes on along the minus strand of JAFQHN010000024.1, from coordinate 122,308 downwards.
GGCTTGCTCTCCGGTCGGCTCTGCATGGCCGCCATACGCAGGCGCACCCCGCTGTTGTTTACCATCCGCACGCCCTGCTTGATATTCGGATCAACAGGCAGTTCCGCAGCTGCCGGCTGCTCGTTGGCCGCAGATTCCGCAAGCGTCTCGGCAGCTTTTTCGCCAACCTCCTCTGCCATAACCTCAGCCGCTTCCTCTGCCACAACCTCCTCGGCACTTTCGGCAGCAACCACATCTTCCGCCACCGCCGTCTGTTCAGCCACAACCTCAGCCGCCGCCTCAACGTCTGCCCCGGCAGTATTCTCCGCCGCAGCTTCCTGCGCTTCGCTTACCTGCGTCACATCAGCCGCCGCAATCTCCGCCTTGATTTCCTTCTGCACATCCTCCAACAGCTTCTTGCCCATATCTGTTACCGTATCCTCCCTTCGTTCCTCTGCCGCCGCCGTCTTAATCTCTGCCGCATTTTCGGCCATATTTTCGGTCATATTTTCAGTAATCTTGGGCAATTCCGTGGCCCAATCTGTGTTGTTAACCTCTGCCTGCAAGCTTTCTCCACGGGCCTGCATACGGGATAAAGCTGCCCCCGTCAGCAAACTGCGAAATTTGTTTTTGCCAAGCGGCGGTGCATAAATCTGCTCCTGGGTTTGCCGATAATTTTCCCACTTTTTATGCACAATCGTTTCCACCGGCTTTTCAACAGGCTTTTCAACAGGCTTTTCCATAGCTTTTTCCACAACCGGCACGGTCTCTGCCACAGATTTCTCATTATCCACCATCAGCGTTTCGGCTGTTTCCTTATTATTCTGCACCGCTGCCGCCTCAATATTTCCGTCTACTTTATTTGCTACTTTCTCAGCTACTTTCTCGGCCACTTTTTCGGCCTTATCCTCAGCAGTATATTCATCAGCCTTTGCCTGCTGCCTGTTCAAATCTGCCGTCCGCTCCCAACTGCCATATTCATGCTGCGGTTCTATTGTAGTTTCTTCGGTTGATGCCACCTGTGACTTGGGGGTAAAACGCCAAACCGGCAGCTTATGTGTTTTATCACCACCACCCTGTTCGATTTCCTCGTTTTTGGGCGCTTTTTTACTCATCTGCGGCTGCCAAACAGGCAGCTTATGCCCAACATCTTCCCTCATCTCATCCTCTGCCTGATGAGTATGGGTATTTTTGGTCACATTACGGTCATTAAGCCCCACCCAATGTCCACTTTTCACCAAATCACCCTGCCACTCATCTTTTATTTTATCTTTTATTTTATCATCAGCCTGCCCCCCACCGGGCCAAACAGGCAGTTCCCGGCGGCGGTGCGGCAGCTGTTCGACCGGCGGCTGTTCCTCGTGCATCGTAACCAACCGCGGCTGCATTGGCTTATCCCCCTGCCTGCCCAGAAAAAACCGGTCAATCTTGCTTTCCAGCCGCAAATCGGCCATATCGGCGTCCGGCATGGGCACATCGCTGCGCCACACACGGCGGGGTACGGCCGGTTTGGGGCAATAATCCAGCTTATCCTCCTGCCACAAATGCTCGCCGACATATTCCAGCCGCATTGTGCCCGCAAATTCCAGCACATAGGGCGATAAAATTTTCAGCGCCGGCCTGCTCACCATCGCGTGCAAATCAGCCGCCTCATATTGCAGATTACCCAGCCAGTCGGTCGGCAGCTCCGCTTTCAGCGGCAGCATAACGCGGTATTTATTCAATCCGCGCCCCTCCAACCCCTGATATTCCAAATCCAGCTCATAAAATCCGCGCAGCCAAATTCTCTCATCGCCGCGCTGTACCTTATCAATAAAAACCGTCGCCCCAACCTTATCTATATATCTGACGCCCATGGCGGTTTTGGGCAAAAAAACCGTCTGGTTAAGCGGCAAAGTAATTTTGCGGTCCGGCAAGCGGCCATCCATATCCTGCTTAGTCATAAACTTATCCTCCCAAAACAGCTTTTTGTTAAGCTATATCTAAGCTATATGCCGCACGGTGGCAAAATATACCGCCCCTTGTCAACACTCCCGCTCAGCCGCCATCTGCCAGATTTTGCTTAAAATCTCGTTACTTATTTTATCCACCTGCCCAAAATCCATGGCCGCCGTATAATAAGCCGCCAGCTCCTCCCGCAGATGATACTCCTGCTTCATCCTGACGATTATTTCATCAATATCTGCGGCTTCCTTATCCCCAACCCCGGTCTGCTCCTCCGCTTCGGCTGTTGATGTCAAATTATCCTGCGGCAGGCGCAGCAGCACATCATCATAAAGCGGCTGCAAATCAGGCAGATCCGCCGCCAGCACCGCCACCGAGGCCTGCGGCAAAATCAGCATACATAGCTTATCAGGCTGCCAAAAGCTGTAATACAAGTCAACATTATGCCCCCGCCGCACCACCTCATCAGCCAGGTGTGTCAAAATCTCCGCAGCCTGCTCCGTCAGCAAAAACCTCCTTCTGCACGCCGCCGATAACTCCTGGGCATAGCTTTGCAGGCCGTTTGCGGTCAGCACCTCAGCAAAAAAACGCCGCACCTGCAAATTCTCCTCAGCAAAAATCTCCTCGGCCAGCTGGCTGCACACCGCCCCCAATTCCTCCTCACTCAGGCGTACATCGGCCGCCGCATAGCTCACCTGCTCGCCGCCGTAAACCGCCAACAAACCGGTCTCCTGCTGCATGGTCGCTTTTATCTGGGCACTCAGCCGTTTGATCTCCCGGTGGTTGCGGCGCAGCTTGTTCTGCTGCCAGCAGCTGCCCAAATTACAAATTTCCTCCACCACACCGGGATTATGCAGCGCCCACTTCTGCTGCCAACCGGCGTCCACCACCGCCACCCCCAGCTGCGGTATAACCACCCCCGCCGCCGATTCCGGCTCAACCGCCTCCTGCCACAGCTCCACATCATAACCGCGATCCTGCAAATTCTTGGCCACCCGTTTGATCATGCTGCTTTTGCCGCAGCCGGGCGCCCCCAAAAGCACAAACACACGCTCCAATCTGCCCAAATTCTCCTCCGCAAACGAGATATATCCCTGCGGCGTGTTGCAGCCGGCAAATTTATGCACCAGATTCCCCTTTTTCATTCAGCAGCTCACCCTCTCCGCCTCATACGGCCACCTTTACTGCCTCAAATTATGTGAACGGATAAGCCGCCGTGCCGCCTGCTCTAAAAATCTGCAAAAAAAATCCCACGACCGAAATCGTGGGAAATTATATTCAACATTTTAATTCAGCCATTCGGCAGTAAAGCCCACCACCGCTTCTTCATCAACCGTCAGCAGAATAATCTGCACTTCATTTTTATTATAACGGTAACCGGGGGCGGCATCGCGTTGATACCCTTTTTCCAGCAGGACATCCCCGGCTGCGGTCAAATCATCACCCACCGCAATACCAAACACCCGAAAATCCCCATTTTTACCCGAAAGCCTCCGCACCACACCCTCATCGTTTATGGCCGCCGACAAATCCAGCAAATGATAAGCGTATTCGGTGCCGCCGGTGATAATACTTTCGGCATCAGGCTCGCCCAAAGCCTCCTCCATGCCCTCCACCGTCATACCCAGCATCGCACCGCCAAATTCACAGTTATCGTTAAATTCCAGCAGCGCCTCATTAGATTCCGGCAGAGAACAGCCTGAACACATCAGAGCAAACAACAATACACACAGTAAACGCTTCACGGCACACCTCCGCTTTAATTTTCGGCTTCATTTTGCGGCAGTTTTTCCGCCAAAATCTCCATCGCCTTGGCCAACTGCGGGTCACGCTCCGGCTCCATTGTATAATCCGCCAACGGCTCGGCATCCTCCGGCATCGGGAAGTTAATATCAGCCTCAATGCCCACCCCATGAATATCATGCTCATGCGCGCTGCTGTATTTGGCCGAGGTAAAACGCAGCCCCGCACCGGATTTCAACTGCCGCAAATCCTGCACGATACCCTTGCCGTAAGTGGTCTCGCCAATCAACACACCGGCTCCGACATCCTTAACCGCCCCAATCACAATCTCCGAGGCGCTGGCCGAATGGCCGTTCTGCAAAACAGCCAGCGGAATATCCACCGTTTCGCGGTTGGCAGTATAGTAATAAACGCCCTCCGCATCGGTAATATACATCATCGGCTGGCCGTCCGGCACAAAATAATTGCAGATATGCAGCGCTGCATTGATTTCTCCGCCGCCGTTATTCCGCAAATCCAGAATCAGCCCCTGCATACCCTGCTCAATCAGGTCATCATAAGCAGCGGTAAACTGCTCACCGGTATTCATATTAAAGCTGGCAATCTTAATCAGCCCCAGATTATCGGGCAGCATCTTATAATCCAGCGTCGGAATTTCCACCTTGGCCGTTTTCAGCGTCAACGCCACCTCGCCCACATCGGGGCGCTCCAAAACCACATTCAGTTTGGTGCCCTCTGGATAAGCCAGCAATTTATCAGCCACCGCCGAGTAATCCAGCGCCGTCAGCTCTTCATCGTTAATGCTGACAAACACATCCCCCGGCAAAATACCGGCCTCATACGCAGGGCCGCCCTTCATCACGCCATACACCAGCGCTCGCCCCGTGGCGTCATCCGGGTAAATATAAATGCCAATCCCGCTGTAAGAGCCGGTAACCGTGCGGAAAAGCTCGGCATATTCATCGGCCGTGTAATAAATGGCATAACGGTCATGGCGCTCCGGCATCTGCTGCTGCAAAGCCGCCGACGCCAGACTTGCCGCCGCCACCGCATCAATATCCGCATTGTGCGGCAGGGCAAACCCATCATCGGTCTGCTGACAGGAAGCCATTATCGGCAGCACCGCCAACAACAGCATGGGGGCACATTTTTTTATCACAGTTTCATCAAAAAACATAATCAGCTTCACACTTTTCGTTTTTTCAAAGTCACAGCATTATTATGCAGCCGCTTACAGCAATATTACCGCCGCAGCCATGCTGCCAATCATTATTTGGGCTTGGAAACATAATTCCACGGTGATACATGAGAGCCGTTCTTGCGTATCTCCAAATGCAGGTGATTGCCGGTACTGTTGCCGGTGCTGCCCACATAGCCGATAACCTGCCCCTGCTTTACAGTATCGCCCACCTTGCAGCCCAGCTTGCTCTGATGTGCATACAAGCTGGAAATATTGTTGCCATGGTCGATGATCACACAGTTGCCGTAAGAACCGTACCAACGCGCCAGAATAACCTTGCCGCTGTCCACCGAGTAAATCGGGGTACCTCTGGGGGCCGGCATATCAATACCGGTATGCAGGTTACGCTTGCCGCGCAGGGTTCGCCAGCCGTAATCCGAGGAAACAGAGGTATAACCCCTCAGCGGCCAGGCATAAATACCGCTGCCTACACCGCCGTCGGTAGACTGCATCGAGCGAATCAACGCCTCAATCTCCTTAGACTCCCTCTCTCTGGTGGCAATCTGCGAGTTTACAGCATCAACACTATCTTTGGCAGCCGCCACCAGCGCACCTTTCTCGCTGCGGGCCGCCTCCAAATTAGCAATAACCGCCTTCTGCTCAGCAGTCAGCGTGTCCAGATTGGCAATTTTCTTTTCTTGCAGTTCCCGTTTTTCCTGGATAACCTCAATCTGCTCATTAATAGAGGCAATCATATTGCTGTCATAAAGCAGAATACGCTCCATGTAATAAGAACGGGTAATAAAATCCTCCATGCTGGTGGCATCAAAAACCACATCCAGCAGGCCCACATCACCGTTAATATAATTCTCGCGCAGACGGGTCTTAAAGGCGCCAAGCTGGGTAGTCAAATCGGCCTGTGCCGCAGCCAACTCCTCATTGGCGGTGGTCAACTCCTTCTCGGCCGCCGATAACTGCCTTTCCAGCGCCTCCATCAGGTCCTCGGCCTCCTGCACCTTCATATCCGCATCGGCCAACTGCCGCTGGTAATCGTTCAACTCCGTTTTGGCGTCCTTCAACTCACTTTTCAGCGCTGCAATTTCATTTTTAATCTTCTGCTGCTGTGATTGATATTCACTCAAAGCATCAGCTTCGGCCTGCTGCGGCCAGGCGTAAAACATCACTTGCCCCACCAGCAGCGCAATCAACAACACACCCAGAGAGATTCTAAGCTTTCGGTTTGTCAACATAATGCCGCCCTCCAAAATCACACATTAACGTGTTTATGCACGGCAATGGCCGAGCCTGCCGCACCCAGCAGCAAGCCAAACAGCAGCATACCGCCGATGGCCGGCAGCACCACCTGCCCAAAGCTGACAAAACTCAGGAAAGTCAGGCTGCTCAGCAGCAGATCCAACATCGCACGGTAAGAAACCAACACCAGTATGCAGGCCACACCGCCGCCCAGTACACCCAGCAGCATACCCTCCAAAATGAACGGCCAGATAATAAACGCATTGCTGGCGCCCACATATTTCATCACCTGAATTTCCTCCTTGCGGGCCTCAACCGAAAGACGGATATTCATTGAAATCAAAATTACCGCCGAAAAGCCCAGCAGCACCATCAAACCGGTGCCCAGAGAGCGTACCCAGTTCATAAAAGAAAACATCTTCTCAATCGAGCCCTGGCCATAACGCACCGCCTGTACGTTTTCCAGCTTAGACACCGCATCGACGATGGAAAGCACCTGCTCAGGGGATTCCGCCTTCACGGTATAGGAGTTTGGCAGCGGGTTGGTATCAATGGCGGCCAGAATTTCCTCGCTGGAACCGAATTTTTCAGACATCTGCTCCAAACCCTTGGTCCGGCTGACATACTGCACCGAGGCCACACCGGGCAGCCCCTTAACCGCAGCCGACAGCGTATCCATCTGCTCCTGGTTAATGCCGTCCTCAATAAATACCTTAACCTCCACCGCACTCTCCAAAACGTCGGCATTTTGGTTAATGTTTGACACCAGCAGCGCAAAAACACCGCATAAATACAAGGTCAGCACCACCGTCATCACGGCGGCAATCGTCATGCCCACATTACGCCGCAAGGAAATAAACGGCTCGGGCAGAATATAACGCCAGCTGGAAAGCTTCACAGCAGCCACCCCCCAACTTTATCGCCAATAATCTCGCCTTTACGCAGGGCAATCACCCGTTTGCGTGTTTCGTTGACAATGCGCTTGTCATGCGTGGCCATAATCACCGTTGCGCCCTCATCATTAAACTCCTGGAACAGTTTCATCAGCTCGTCCGAGGTATCAGGGTCAAGGTTACCGGTCGGCTCATCGGCCAAAATAATCGGCGGGTTGTTGATAACTGCACGCGCAAAAGCCACCCGCTGCTGCTCACCGCCGGAAAGCTGGCGGGGAAACGCATCGGCCTTATCGGCAATCTTCAAACGCTGCAAAACCTGCGGTACGATCTCCTTAACCTCACTCCACGGGTACTCCAACACCTTCAAGGCAAAGGCCACATTCTCAAACACCGTTTTGTTTTCCATCAGACGAAAATCCTGAAAAACCACGCCGGTATTACGGCGCAGTTTTACGGTCTCCTTATTGTTCAGGCGGATAATACTGCGCCCGGCAATAAAAATCTGCCCCGAATCCGGTAAAACCTCACGGAACAACAGCTTGATCAGCGTACTTTTGCCGGCGCCGCTCTGCCCGGTAAGATACACAAATTCACCGTTATCAATGTGCAGGTTAATATCTTTAAGGGCCAAACTGCCGCCCTCGTATGTCTTATAGACATTCGACATATCAATCATCAAACAATCCCCATTTCATCCCTAAACTTTAATTTCTCTGCTCTCATGCCAATTTTCACACAACAATATCAACAACTTCTCAAAACCAACTTTTTACATAAATAACTACACATTAACACAGATATTATTTTATTCGACAAAAGACCTTGCTTCCCTGCAAATACCCACAAAATATTCGGTGTTATTTGCCGCAAATATCAGGACAATCGCAAAAAAACGCACAAAAAAACGGCAGCCTGCGCCGCCGGTATATTTTGCCATAATTTGTATATAATTAGTGTCAGATAAACTCATCCTTAGAGGTACAAAAAGAGGTGCAATATATGCCAAAATCATCATGGAAGAGTCTGCTTATCGCCATACTTATCCCCGAGGCCGTGGGTGCGCTGGCCGGCTTCATCAGCGGCCCGTTTACGAGGGCACAGTACACGCAGCTGATACAGCCGCCCCTGGCCCCACCGCCCCTGCTGTTTCCCATCGTCTGGGGTATTCTTTATCTGCTGATGGGCGTGGCCAGCTGGTTGGTCTGGCGCAAGCATACGCCGGAAAGTCGCCGGGCCTTGGTCCTGTATGCGGTGCAGCTGGTGGTCAATTTCCTCTGGCCGATAGCCTTTTTCAACCTTCAATGGCGGCTGTTCGCCTTCTTCTGGCTGCTGCTGCTGATTATTCTGGTCTGGTTTACCAAACAGGCCTTTGGGCGCATAAGCCCCGCGGCAGGCTGGTTGATGCTGCCGTATCTGCTGTGGTGCTGCTTTGCCGCCTACCTGAATCTGGGCATTTACCTGCTGAACAACTGACGGATATTACCGCGCGCCGCACAGACATCGGCAATATCAATCACATTCAGGCCAAAATTCCGCGCCTTTTCAGTCATCCGGGAGAGCTGAAAATCCAATGCCGCTGCCAAATGTGCATCGCTGCTGATAACAACCGGAGTACCGGCATCACGCCAAATCTCCCACAACCAATAATCAGGGTATGGGCGGTCAAGATAACCGCGGCTCATCCCACCGGTGTTGATTTCAAAAACAAATTTACGGGCGTGCCGCTGCAAAACCTGCGCGGCCGCCTTTTTATATGCCGCGTTCTGCTCATCGAAAAATCGCCCGTCGGCATTAAATTTGCACACCAAATCAAAGTGGCCCACAATGTCCACCAAATCCTCACGGATATTCAGCATCTCATCCACCGCCGCAAAGTAAGCCGCCGCATAAGCCAAGCCGTCACCACCAAACTCGGCCACCGCCCGGGCAGTTTCCTCGGGGGAAAGGTCGGTGCAGCAAATCCTTGCGGCCGGTGTGGATATGTTATGCACGCTGCCGATGATATAATCATAGTCGGCGGCATTCACGGGGGTACTCAGGCTGTCCAGCTCCAACCCCAGATAAATCAGCATCTTATCCGCATATTCGGCCTGCAATTTCTTTACCTCGGCCCGATATGCGGCCAATGTTTCATCCTGCATACCAAAGCCGTCGGCAGGGCAAAAGCTGTGGCCGGAGAACCCCAGCGCCCCGAAACCCAGCGCATACGCCCCGGCCGCCATCTCCGCCGGGGTGTTTTGTCCGTCGCAGAAGCTGGTGTGTGTATGCCCGTTGCTTAATCTGCGGGCGGCCATTACTGCATCTTCTCCTGCTTTACTTTGTGGTCGATGATATGACGGCGGCTGAGTTCGGCGGTAATTTCCTCCAACGGGATACCGGCGTGGACCAGCAGCACCAGCACATGATAACACAAATCGGCCACCTCATAAACAGTTTCGGCACGGTCCTCGGCCTTGGCGGCAATAATAACCTCGGTAGACTCCTCGCCCACCTTCTTCAAAATCTTATCCAGGCCCTTATCAAACAGGTATGAGGTATAGCTGCCCTCCTGCGGCTGATTTTTGCGGCCCAGCAGCAAATCATAAAGCCCCTGATAAGTAAATTGATTGGTAAACTTCTGCACGGCATCATCAAGATAAACAGGGTTGTGGAAGCAGCTTTCCCGTCCGGTATGGCAGGCAGGACCCTCCTTGGTCACCTTAACCAGCAGGGCATCCTCATCACAGTCTGCCGTAATGCTGACGATATGCTGCACATTACCGCTTTCCTCGCCTTTGCGCCAAAGCTGCTGGCGGCTGCGCGACCAAAAACAGGTGCGCTTTTCGGCCAGACTGATGGCCAGACTTTCCTCATTCATATAAGCCAGCGTCAATACCTGACCCGTTTGATAATCCTGCACGATGGCGGGAATCAAGCCGTTTTCATCAAACTTCAAAGCCATAATTTCTCTCCTTATATAGTTGTTGATTGTCAACCAAACGCTCATACTCGCGTAAACATTTGCGGATTTTCGACAATTTTATACTCAAAATTTTAACTATTATCACAGTCGCATTTCGATACCGTTCTCACGCAAATAACGCTTCAAATCAGGTATCAGCACCTGTTTGTGGTGGAAAATTGAGGCCGCCAAACCGGCATCCACCGCAGGATGACGGAACAGTTCGACAAAATGCTCCATGTTTCCCGCACCGCCGCTGGCAATAATCGGAACATCAACGCGCACCGCCACCGCATCCAACATCTCCAAATCAAAGCCGCCCTTTACGCCGTCGGTGTCAATGCTGTTGACCACCAGCTCTCCGGCGCCGCTTTTTACGCCAAATTCCGCCCATTCCAGCGCATCAATGCCGGTATCCTCGCGGCCACCCTTGGCAAAAAGATGAAAACTGCCGTCCACACGCTTCACATCCATGCTTAATACAACGCATTGGTTGCCGTATTTCTGCGCCGCCTCGGCAATCAAATCGGGGTTGGTAATGGCGCCGCTGTTAACGCTGACCTTATCGGCACCGCATTTCAGTACGCGGTCAAAATCAGCCAGCGTGCGGATACCGCCGCCCACCGTCAGTGGAATAAACACCTCGGCCGCCACCCGCCGCAGAATATCCACAAAAAGCCCCCGCCCCTCCACGCTGGCGGTGATGTCATAAAAGACCAGCTCATCGGCACCTGCCCTGTTATAAAAACGGGCCAGCTCCACCGGGTCGGCAACATCCTGCACACCCTGAAAGTTAAGCCCCTTTACCACCCTGCCGTCACGAATATCCAGGCAAGGCACAATTCTTTTGGTTATCACGGTTTTTACTCCTTATATTATGCTTACTGCTTGGCCCGTTGCAGGCAATCCGCCAAATCCAGCCGCCCGCTGTAAAGCGCCTTGCCGACGATAACACCGGCCACGCCAATCTCGGCCAGACGGTTGATTTCATCGGCAAAGGTTACGCCGCCGCTGGCCACCACCGCAAGGCCCGGTATCTGCACCAGGCGCTGATAAAGCTGCAAATTGGTGCCGCCAAGTGTACCGTCCTTGTCAATATCCGTCACGATAACGGTTTTAACACCGGCCTCACTTAATTTGCGGCAAAAGTCCTCGGTTTCCAGCTCAGTCGCCTCCAACCAGCCGGAAACAGCCACCAAGCCGTCCTTGGCATCGACGCCCACCACAATTTTCTCGCCGTATTTGGCGGCCATCTCCTGCACAAAAGCAAAATTTTTGACTGCCACCGTGCCCAGAATCACACGGCCGACACCCAAATCCAGGTACTTCTTGATGCGCTCCTCATCACGGATGCCGCCGCCAACCTCCACAAACAGTTCGGTGCCTTCGACAATTTGGCGTACCGCTTCAAAATTAGCGGTAGTGCCGTCCTTGGCGCCATCCAAATCCACCACATGCAAAAATTTGGCGCCCGTCTGTTGAAATTTAAGCGCTGCCGCCAGCGGCTCGGTATCGTAAACCGTCATCTGCTGATAATCACCTTTGGTAAGGCGGACAACCTTGCCGCCGGACAAATCTATCGCCGGAAAAATTTCCATATCAAATACCTCTGTTGTTTTTAATAAATCGCTTAAAGTTCGGCAAAGGCCTTCAACAAATTAAGCCCCACCTCGCCGCTTTTTTCGGGATGAAACTGAGTGCCGTAGACTGAGGCGGCCCGCACCACGCCTGTTACCGGAATACTGTAATCGGAAACGGCCAGCGTGTTGGCCGCACAGTTTTTGGCATAAAAGCTATGCACATAATAAACATAATCGCCCGGCTGAATGTAGCGAAACAGCGGGTCATCCTTGATAATTTGCAGGCTGTTCCAACCGATGTGCGGCACCTTTAAGCTTTGGTCAGCCAAATCGGGGCGCAGCGCCTCTACCGTGCCGGGGATAAGCCCCAACCCCTCATGCTCACCGTACTCGGTGCTTTTCTCAAACAGCAGCTGCATACCCAGACAAATACCCAGCAGCGGCTTACCGGCCGCCGCCTGCTGTTTAACAACCTCAAACAGGCCGCTTTCACGCAGCTTGGCCGCCGCATCACCAAAAGCGCCCACACCCGGCAAAATCAAACGGTCGGCCGCCTGCAAATCCTCGGCACGAGAGGTCACCATGTTATCCAGACCGAGATAAGCCAGCGACGACGAGAGTGAGAACAGATTGCCAACACCGTAATCAATAACCGCAATCACTTAAATCACCCCTTTGGTAGAGGGAATACGCTCAGCGAAACGGGTATCAACGGCCACCGCCTGCCGCATGGCACGGCCCACGCCCTTAAATATCGCCTCAATAATATGGTGGGTGTTGTGGCCGCACATCTGGCGGATATGCAGGGTAAGACCGGCGTTGCGGCACAGCGCCTGCATAAATTCCTCGGCCAGCTCGGTATCAAAATCTCCCACCTTGGTGCTTAAAAGCTGCACATCATAGCCAAGATAAGCACGGCCGCTGAAATCCAGCGCCACCAGCACCAGAGTTTCGTCCATCGGCAGCAGCTGCTGGCCATAACGGTTAATGCCGCGCTTTTCGCCCAGCGCCTGTGTCAAAGCCTGCCCCAGCGCAATCGCCACATCCTCGGTGGTATGGTGATAATCCACCTGCACGTCGCCCCGGCAGGCAATTTGCAGATCAAAGCCGCTGTGGGCGGTAAAAAGCTCCAGCATGTGGTCCAGAAAACCGCAGCCGGTGGCAATTTGGGCGCAGCCGCTGCCGTCAATATCCAAGGCCAGCCTGATTTGGGTTTCTTTGGTGGCGCGCTCGATCTGGGCAGTTCTCAATTTATTTTCAGTCATCTTATTACTCCTTAAACAGGTTAATCGGCCTGTAAAATATCAGCGGTCACCGCCAGCAGTTTGGCCATATCATCGTGGCTGCCAACGGTTATCCGCACAAAATCACGGATTCTCTCCTCATCAAACCAACGCACCAAAATCCCCTGCTCTTTCAGCCGCAGGTAATAATCCCGGCCGGAGATTTGCGGATGGCGCACAAACAGGAAGTTGGCCATACTGTCAGTCATATCAAAGCCAAGCTGCCTAAGCCCCGCCGCCGTAAAATCACGGTCAGCAATAATCCTGGCGCAGCAGGTGTTGAAATATTCGGTATCACGGATGGCTGCCGCCGCCAGCTTCATTGAAAGGCGGTTGACATTGTACGGGTTAAAGGAATATTTGATGGTGTTAAGGTCGGCAATCAGCTCGGCATTACCAAGGGCCAAACCGACACGGGCACCGGCCAAGGAACGGCTTTTGGAAAAGGTCTGCACCACCAGCAGGTTGTCATATTTATCCAGCAGGGCGGCCGCGCTGACACCGCCGAAATCCACATAAGCCTCGTCAATAATCACCACATCATCGGGATGAGCCTGCAAAACGCGCTCAATTTCCGTCAGCGGCAGGACCTTGCCGGTCAGCGCATTGGGGTTGGCCAGCACCACTTGCTCTCCGGGGAGGAAATAATCCGCAGGGTCAATGGCCAAATTTTCATCCAGCGGCACCACACGGGTTTCTATACCGAAAAGCGCCGCAAACACGCTGTAAAAAGCATAAGTAACATCGGGGAAGGCCATGCGCCGCCCCTTGCCGAAGGCCTGAAACGCAAAGGCCAGCACCTCATCAGAGCCGTTGCCCACAAAAACATTGGCAGGCTGCACGCCGTAATAATCGGCAATCGCGCTGCAAAGGACGGCGGCGGAAGGGTCGCTGTAAAGCCGCAAATCATCCGCTTTTTCCTCATCCAGCAGACGGCAGACCTGCGGCGAGGGCGGATACGGGCTCTCATTGGTGTTCAGTTTGATATATTGCCTGTTCTGCGGCTGCTCACCCGGGGTGTAGGGCGTAAGCGCGGCCAGGGCAGGCGTGAAAAATCGGCTCATCGCACAAGACCTCACATTTTTAATATAATTTTGTTTAATATAATTTAGTATAACTTGTCGCAGCGGCTGTCCAAACTCGGCCAACCGTCATCATCCAACAGGTAATTTGCGGCAGGCTGCGGCTGTCGGTCATCTGCCAAAAACTGCGGTTGCTCAGCCGTTTTCGGCGGCAAATCGTCATTATCGGCAGGGTGAAAGCGTTTATCCTCAACCATAATTATTAAATCTCCGCTATAATTTATTTGAAGCGCACGGCCACGCTCTGGGCATGGGCGTGCAGGCCCTCGCGCTCGGCAAAATCCACAATACGGTCGCTGACCTTGGCCAGCGCAGCCTTGGGATAATAGATGAAGCTGCTTTTCTTGACGAAATCATCCACCGAAAGCGGGCTGGAAAAACGCGCCGTACCACTGGTGGGCAGGGTGTGGTTGGGGCCGGCCAGATAATCACCCAATGCCTCGGGCACATTTTTGCCGAGGAAGATGGAACCGGCGTTTTTAATATCATCCAACAGCGAGAACGGCTCGTCCACACAAACCTCCAAATGCTCGGGCGCAATCAAATTGGCAGCGGCTACGGCATCGGCCATGGTGGTGGCCAGAATGATTTTACCGTTGGTGTCAATACTGGTACGGGCAATTTCTTCTCTGGGCAGCAGCGGAATCTGGCGTTCCAGCTCATCGCTGACGGCGGCGGCCAAATCAGCGCTGGTGGTGATAAGCACGGCGGTGGCCAGCTTATCGTGCTCGGCCTGGCTTAACATATCTGCGGCCACATATTCAGGGTTGCAGGTGCCGTCGGCCAGCACCAAAATCTCGCTGGGGCCGGCAATCATGTCAATATCCACCAGACCGTAAACCTTGCGCTTGGCGGTGGCCACAAAAATATTGCCGGGGCCGACGATTTTATCCACCTTGGGGATGGATTCGGTGCCGTAAGCCAGCGCTGCCACAGCCTGTGCGCCGCCGACCTTAAAAATGCGGGTCACGCCGGCCACCTTGGCAGCAGCCAGAATAGCCGGGGCAATTTTACCCTCGGCGTTGGGGGGCGTGGTCATCACAATCTCAGAAACACCGGCCAGCTTGGCAGGAATGGCGTTCATCAACACGCTGCTGGGATAACTGGCCGTACCGCCGGGCACATAAAGGCCGGCTTTCTCCACCGGAGTATACTTTTGGCCCAGTACAATGCCGCCCTCCTCGGTAATCACAAAATTCTTCTGTATCTGCTGACTGTGGAAGCGGCTGATGTTATCACGGGCCATTTCCAGCGTCTTGATAAACTCGGCGTCCATGGCGGCAAAAGCCTCGTCCATCTCAGCCTCGGTAACTTCCAGCGCGGTCAGCTTGGCTTTATCAAACTTCTCGCCGTAAGCAATCAGGGCGGCGTCACCGTTTTGCCGCACATTGGCGATAATCTCATCAACAATATCCTCGACACCTTTTTCCTCGCGAATGTCACGGTTCAAAATATCTTCTACGGCAATTTCTGCCAGATTATACTGCTTAATCATCACTAAACCCCCTGCTATAATTTATTTCTCTGATTTATTTCTCTAATTTGTCCGCCAGCATGGCCAACATAGTGTCAATCTCATTCTGCTTAAACTTATAGGCCGATTTGTTGGCAATAAACCGTGCGCTGATGGGTACTATCTCCGTCAGCACTTTCAGGTTGTTCTCCTGCAAGGTTTTGCCGCTTTCCACAATGTCCACAATAACATCGGAAAGACCCAAAATCGGCGCCAGCTCTATGCTGCCGTTCAGCTTGATAATCTCAATCTCTCGGTTAATTGAGGCGTAATATCCTTTGGCGATGTTGACAAACTTGGTGGCCACGCGCAGGCGGCGGCCAATATCCTCGCGGTAATCATTCTTGCCGGCCACACAAACGCGGCACTTGCCGATATGCAAATCCAGCAGCTCGTAAACATCGGCACCGCTTTCCAGCAGAATATCCTTGCCGACAATGCCGATGTCTGCCGCACCGTGCTCCACATAAATGGCCACATCACTGGGCTTTACCAGAAAATAGCGTACACCGGTGGCCTCGTTCTCGAAAATAAGCTGGCGGTTATCCAGATAAATATCGCGGCAATCATAACCGATACTGTCCAGAAGCTCATAAACCTTATCACCCAGACGCCCTTTGGGCAGCGCAATATTTAACATTCCACCAGCTCTCCCTTCTGATATTGATAATGCAGACGCGCCCGTAAATCCGGCGGCAGTTCATCCGCCACACGCACGCTGAGATTTTGGGCGGTAAGCTCGGCCACCCTGGCCAGCAGGCCGGCAGCATCCTCATCAGGAGCAGCCTGCACCCAAACATCCACATCATAATCACGGGGCGGCAGCGGCAGGCGTTCCAGCTCATCCAGATAAACCGCAAAGCCGATGGCACCCATATCATGCCCAAGCTTGGCCATCATACTGTCATAACGGCCGCCAAACAATACCGGACGGGGAATACCCTGCAAATAACCGCTCATCAAAATGCCGTCATAAAATTCGGTATCGTTAAGCAGGCTGAAATCCAAACGAATATGCTGCTTGACCTCAGCCGGCAGGGCCGCACAAATGGTCGCAAGCTCGGCCAGCGCCGCCTGCATTTGGCGTCCGCTGCAAATTTCCTCGGCCTTGGCCAGCACCTTATCAGGCGCCCCTGCCAAATCCAGCAGGGCCAACAGGCGGGCACGGTCAGCGCCGCAGAGTCCCATCTCCTCGGCCGCGGCAGCCAGGCGGTGTGGACTTTTGGCGGACAGGCAATCAATGATCTTCTGACGCTCGGCAGGCAGCACCTCTAATTTTTCCAGCAGGCCGGTAACAAAACCCATGTGCCCCAGCTCCAACAGGTAATCCTCGCTGCACACGGCCAGCGACCTGCCGGCCAGCAAAACCGTCTCGGCCAGCGCATAATTATCAATTTGGCCCATGTATTCCAGGCCCATCTGGTTGATTTCCTTGAAGGTGTTGCTCTCTTTGCTCTCGCGGTAAACCTTCTCGATATAATAGGCCTTGGCAGTTTCGCCGTCACGGGCGTTTTTGATGATACTGAGCGTCACATCGGGGCGCAGCGCCAGCAGGCGGCCGTCCAAATCAGTAAAGCCGAGAATTTTATCACCGGAAAGAAAGCTTTTATATTGCAGATACAGGCCGTATTCCTCAAAATTGCTGACCTTATATTTGCGGTAGCCAAAAAGCTCATAAAGCCGCCGAAGTGCCAGCATAGAACGCTCCTCCGGGCGGCGTGTATCAAAATTCAACTCCATATTTGCCTGCATAAATTCACTCTCCACAATTCACTCTCCACGATCAACAGCAAATTTTACCCATCATTATATTATAAGCCATAATCTGCCGATAATCAACTTTAAGCTGGTTTAGCCTTGCTTTATCAGTTTATTTCTTTATCTCGCTAAACAGATAAACAACTTGATGAGATTATAGCACATCGGCAAACAACAATCAAGTAATTTTACGCAAAATTTACGCAAAATGCAACTGTACTTATGCAATAATAATGTATACCTGCGGCTTTTTGGCATAATGCCTTGCCATGGACGGTTAATTTGTGATATTCTTATTATTGGGGATATGTTTTTATCAAACTGTATACCCCGCCAATAAATTTATTTATGATTTATTTTTATTGATAAGCAGAGAATAACTATGCAGAATTTTACTGATGACACCATTACAATTACCGAACTGCACATCAACCGTGCCGAGGCGCTGCGGTACCTGCATATTAACGGGCAGGCCCCTGCGGAAATTCTGGCGGATTTGGCTGCCGCCGAGCAGCAATTACTGCAAACCGCCCAGCCACGCTTTGTATGGCAGGAGTTTGCCCTGCAAAAGGCGGAGGAGATAGCGCTGACCGGCACTAATCTTACGCTGAAGGGTGCGGATATTGCCGAACTGCTGCAAGACTGTGACCGCTGTATCTTGCTGGCGGCAACGCTGGGTCTGGCGGTTGATGAGTTGATTCGGCGGACAGAGTTGACGGATATGAGCCGTGCGCTGATGTTGGATGCCTGTGCCAGTGCCGCAGTGGAAAATTTGTGTGACCGGGTGCAGCAGCAGTTGGCTGAGCAATTTGCCGCCCAAGGCCGGTATTTAACCGACCGTTTCAGCCCCGGCTACGGCGATTTGCCGTTATCGCTGCAAAAGCCGCTGTGTGCCACGCTGAACGCCCAGCGTTTGATTGGTTTGACCGTCAGCGGCAGCGGCATTTTACTGCCCCGTAAATCAGTTACCGCCATCATCGGTATCAGCAGCCGCCCGCAAGCCAAACGCCAAAGCGGCTGTGCCACCTGTAATCTGGCCGCCACCTGCCCTTTCCGCAAGGCGGGACAAAACTGCGGCAAATAAATTTATATATAATGGAGAAAACACCATGAAGAATACCCCAAACGGCAAGTTTGCCAAACTTTTGCAGAAAGAATTTGTAATTTTGGACGGTGCCATGGGCACCATGCTGCTGGCCAACGGTTTGCAGCTGGGCGAAAGCTCGGAGGTTTTTGCCCTGGCCCACCCGGAGCTGCTGGAAAGCATCCACCGCCAATATATTGAGGCCGGAGCTGATGTTATCTATGCCTGCACCTTTGGGGCCAACCGCTTGAAGCTGGCGGACAGCGGCCTTACCCCTGCCGAGGTTATCCCACGGGCGATTGAGATTGCCAAAAAAGCCGCCGCCGATACCGATGTGGCGGTTGCGCTGGACGTCGGCTCTTTGGGTGAGCTGCTGGAACCTGCCGGAACACTTAGCTTTGACGCTGCCTATGATATCTTTAAGGAGATGGTGGTGGCAGGCGAGGCTGCCGGTGCCGATTACGTTATCTTTGAAACGATGACTGATTTGTATGAGCTGAAAGCTGCCGTGCTGGCCGCCAAGGAGAATACCAGCCTGCCGATCGCCTGCTCCCTCACCTTTGATAAAAACAACCGTACTTTCAGCGGTGACAGCGTGGAATCCATGGCCTGCCAGCTTTCGGCGCTGGGTGTGGATGCGCTGGGTATCAACTGTTCCCCCGGGCCGCAGGGAATTTTGCCGATTATGCGTGAACTGGCACGGCATACCAACCTGCCGCTGATGGTAAAGGCCAATGCCGGGCTTCCTAACCCACAGACCAAGCAATATGACCTGCTGCCGCAGGATTTTGCCGCCCAAATGCAGGAATTTTGCCGACTGGGCGTACAAATGCTGGGCGGCTGCTGCGGCACCAACCCCGAATATATCCGCGCGCTGAAACAGGCTGTAAGCGGCGCCAAACGCGGTCAGCGCGCCACCGTGGCCGAGGCGGCAGTTTGCTGCCCCACCCGCACGGTTTATCTGGATACACCGAAAATTGTGGGCGAGCGACTGAACCCCACCGGCAAAAAGCTTTTTCAGCAGGCGCTGCGCGAGGAAAATATTGATTATATACTGACCAAGGCGCTGGAACAGCAGCAGGCCGGTGCCGATATTCTGGATGTGAACGTGGGCCTGCCCGGTATTGATGAGCCTGCGCTGATGGAGCGTGTGGTGAAGGCCCTGCAAGCCACCGTGGATCTGCCGCTGCAAATTGACTCATCTGACCCTGCGGCCATTGAGGCAGGACTGCGTGCAGCCAACGGCAAAGCTATCGTCAACTCTGTGAACGGCAAAAAAGAGTCTTTGGAGAGCATCCTGCCGCTGGTGAAGAAGTACGGTGCGGCTGTTATCGGCCTGACGCTGGACGAAAACGGACTGCCGCAAACCGCCGATGAGCGACTTAGCATCGCACGGCGCATTATGGAGGCGGCGCTGGCCCACGGCATCGCCAAGGAGGACATTTATATTGATTGCCTGACGCTGACGGTATCGGCGCAGCAGGAGCAGGCCAACGAAACGCTGACCGCCATCCGCCGGGTGAAGAATGAGCTAGGCCTTAAAACTGTACTGGGCGTTTCCAACATCTCCTTTGGCCTGCCCAACCGGGAACTTATCAACCAGACTTTTCTGACGCTGGCGTTGGCCGCCGGTTTGGATCTGGCCATTATCAACCCTAATATCCCCGGCATGGTGGGCGCGGTGGACGCATTTAAGGTGCTAACCAATCAGGATACCGATAGCGCCGCCTACATCGCGCGGCAAACCGAAAATCAAACGGCCGCACAGTCTGCCGCCTCCCCCACCGCAGTTGACCCGGAGCAGGCAATTTGCGAGGCTATCCACAAGGGATTGAAAGGCGAAGTGCGCCAACTGACCAAACAACTGCTGGCCGACCGCAGCGAGCTGACCGTTATCAATGAGCTGCTGATACCTGCGCTGGATGAGGTGGGCAAACGCTATGAGGCCGAGCAGATTTTTCTGCCGCAGCTTATCAACGCCGCCGCCGCTGCCAGCGAAGCCTTTGAGGTCATCAAAGCGCAAATTTGTGAGCGCGGCACCGAGGGCGTGAGCAAGGGCAAAATTCTGCTGGCCACCGTTTTTGGAGATATTCACGACATCGGCAAGAACATTGTAAAGGTGATTTTGGAAAATTACGGCTACCAGATTATTGATTTGGGGCGTGACGTGCCGACCGAAAAAATTGTGCAGACGGCCATTAAGCAGGATATTAAGCTGATTGGACTTAGCGCCTTGATGACTACCACCGTTTGCAGTATGCAGCAGACGATTGAGGCCCTGCGCGCCAGCGGCCATGATTGCAGGGTGTTTGTGGGCGGAGCGGTGCTTACCCCGGAATATGCGGTGGAAATCGGTGCGGATTTTTACGCCAAGGACGCCACACAATCCGTCAATATTGCCAAGCAGATTTTGGGCTGAAATAAATTATAGAAGGGGCAAAAAGAATGAACACGTTATCCCCCAAACAATTTTTGGAAAATAATATTTTGCTGTTTGACGGCGCCATGGGCACTTATATGGCGCAGCTTTTCCGTGACTCGCAAGCCAAATGCGAGCTGGCCAACCTAAAAAACCCCGACCGGGTGCTGGCCATTCATCAGGCGTACATCAGCGCAGGCGCAGCGGCCATTAAAACCAACACCTTTGGCGCCAACCCGGAGCTGTTGGAGGCAGATTTGGCCTTTACCGAGGAGGTTATCACCGCCGGCTGGCGATTGGCCGCCCAAGCAGCGCAAAATGCCGCACGGCCTCCGTTTATCTTTGCCGATATTGGGCCGATACCGCCGCATGACGGTGCTGATTTGGCCGCCGAATACCGGGCAATTATTGATATATTTCTGCGGCTGGGCGCCGAGAATTTTCTGTTTGAAACTTTCAGCAGCGCCGACATTCTGCCTGAACTGGCCGCTTACATCAAGGAAAAATGCGCCAATGCCTTTGTGATAACCTCTTTTGCGGTGCAGCCTGACGGATTCTCCCGCGAGGGCACAGCCGGCAGCGAAATGTTTGCCGCCGCTGCGGCCTGCCCGCAAATTGACGCGGTGGGCTTCAACTGCGTTTCCGGCCCGTATCACCTGCGTGAGTACATAAAAGGCTTTAAGCAAACCGCCAAAACGCTCTCGGTGATGCCCAACGCCGGCTACCCCACAGTTATCAACAACCGCACTTTTTTTGGCAGCAACCCGGAATATTTTGCCGAACAAATGGGGCAGATTGCCGCGCTGGGGGCCAAAATTCTGGGCGGCTGCTGCGGCACCACACCCGAGCATATTGCCGCGGCGAGCACCATGCTGCAAAACCGCAGCCACCGCATTACCGGTGATGTTGAGGAAAATACCGCCGAACTGACTAATCAACCCCAGCTTAACCGCTTTAAGCAGAAGGTGGATGCCGGCAAGCGCGTGCTGGCCGTTGAGCTGGACCCGCCGCCCAACGATAATATCAGCCAATTTATGGAAAAAGCCACCGTTTTGCAGCAGTTGGGTGTGGATATTATCACGGTGGCCGACTGCCCGATTGCCCGTGCCCGTATGGACAGCAGCTTGATTGCCTGCAAGCTGCGGCGTGAGCTGAACATTGATGTTTTGCCGCACATGACCTGCCGTGACCGCAACCTGAATGCCATTAAGGCTCTGCTGCTGGGGCTTTCGGTGGAGAACGTGAACAATGTGCTGATCGTGACGGGCGACCCTATCCCCACCGCCGAGCGTGATGAGATCAAGAGCGTATTCAATTTTAACTCACGGATGCTGGCCAAGTATATTAACAGCCTGAACGAAACTGCGCTGACTACCCCCTTCCACATCTGCGGTGCGCTGAACATCAACGCGGTGAATTTTGATGTGCAGCTGCGGCTGGCCAAGGAGAAAATCGCCAATGGTATGCAAATGCTGCTGACCCAACCGGTGCTTAGCGAAAAGGCGGCCCTTAATCTGCGGCGTGCCCACCAGGAACTGCACGCCAAGATTCTGGGCGGCATTATGCCGGTGATAAGCCACCGCAACGCCTGCTTTATGAACAACGAAATTGCCGGCATCAATGTTTGCCAAGAGATTATTGACCTCTATGAAGGCAAAACCAAGGAGGAAGGCCTGGCGCTGGCTGTTAAAACCTCGGTGGAAATTGCCAAGCAGATTGCGGCAGATTGTGACGGCTTTTATCTGATGACACCGTTTAACAGGGTGGATATTATTTCGGACATTGTTAACGAACTGCGGGAGATTGGGGCGCTGTAAACAATTTATCCCCCACCCCTCTCAAAAAATTGCAGACAAAAACGGCATAGCCACCAAGCTATGCCGTTAATTTTTTGGTATTAAATTTTAGAACTGCTGACCGCGTGCCTTAACCTCAGCCAGCGCCTGTGCGGCAAATTCAGCAACCGTCATCACGGTGCTTTCCTCGCTGCCGCGCTTGCGAACAGCCACGGTACCGGCCTCGGCCTCCTTGCCGCCAACCACCAGCATATAAGGAGTTTTCTGGTTGCGGGCCTCACGAATCTTATAGCCGATTTTCTCGTTGCGGGCGTCAACCTCAACACGCAAACCCTGCGCCTTCAAATCGGCAGCCAGCTGATATGCGTAATCGTTCTGGTTTTCGGTAATCGTCAGCACCTTAACCTGAACGGGGCTGAGCCACAGCGGGAATGCACCGGCGTAATGCTCAATCAGGATACCGATAAAGCGCTCGATACTGCCGAAGCAAACGCGGTGAATCATTACCGGGCGGTGCTTCTGGTTATCCTCGCCGATATAAGTCAAATCAAAACGCTCAGGCATTACAAAGTCCAACTGGATGGTGCCGCACTGCCAGGTACGGCCAATGCTGTCGGTCAGGTGGAAGTCCAGCTTGGGACCATAGAAAGCGCCGTCACCCTCGTTGACCTGATAAGGCATACCGATGGAATCCATGGCGTCACGCAGCGCCTGGGTTGCAATCTCCCAAACAGCGTCATCGCCCACGGAATTTTCGGGACGGGTGGAAAGCTCTACATGATAAGAGAAGCCGAACTGCTTGTAAACGGTATCAATCAGCTGGGTTACGCCGATGATCTCATCCTTGATCTGTTCGGGCAGCATAAAGATATGGGCATCATCCTGCCAGAAGCAGCGTACACGCATCAAACCGTGCAGCGCGCCGGACAGCTCATGGCGGTGTACCAAACCAATCTCGCCCATACGGATCGGCAGGTCACGGTAGCTGTGCATATCATTTTTGTAAACCAGAATACCGCCGGGGCAGTTCATCGGTTTAACGGCAAAATCCTCTTCATCAATCTTGGTGAAGTACATATTTTCTTTGTAGTGGTCCCAATGGCCGCTGCGCTCCCACAGAGAACGGTTCAGCATAACAGGGGTGCGGATCTCCTGATAGTTGGCAGCGGTGTGGATCTCACGCCAGTAAGCCTCCAACTGGTTACGCAAAATGCTGCCCTTGGGCAGATAGAACGGGAAGCCGGGGCCTTCATCCATAAATGCAAACAGGCCCAACTCGGCACCCAGCTTGCGGTGGTCACGCTTTTTGGCCTCCTCCATACGGAACAGGTAAGCGTCCAACTCCTTCTTATCGGGGAAGGTGATGGCGTAAATACGCTGCAACATCTTATTTTTGGCATCACCGCGCCAGTAAGCACCGGCGAAATTGAGAATAGCGGCGGCTTTTACCAAACCGGTACCGGGCAGATGGGGGCCACGGCACAGGTCGCAGAAATCGCCCTGGGTGTAAGTGCTGATAACAGCATCCTCGGGCAGGTCGTTAATCAAAATCTGCTTGTAGGTTTCACCCTTGGCCTTAAACAGCTCCAATGCCTGCTCACGGGGCAATTCCTCACGGGTGAAGGTCAAATTCTCGGCGGCGATTTTCAGCATTTCCTGCTGAATGGCCTCCATATCCTCGGGCACAAAAACGTGCGAGCTGTCAACATCGTAATAGAAGCCCTCTTTGATGGCAGGGCCGATGCCGAATTGGGTGTCGGGATAAAGGCGCTTAATGGCCTGCGCCATGATGTGGGCAGAGCTGTGCCAAAAAACGTGTTTGCCCTCTTCATCATCAAAGGTGAGGATTTGCAGCTCTACATCTCCGTTCAGCGGCTGGGCCAGGTCAACGATATTGCCGTTAACTTTGGCGGCCAGAGCGCGCTTGGCGAGCTTGTTGCTGATGGACTTGGCGATTTCATAGCCGGACATGGGCGCATCGAAGTTTTTGACGCTGCCGTCCGGGAAAGTAATGTTAAGACTCATAATCTATACCTCATTTATCATTAAAATTTATCATTAAAAATTAGCATTAAAAAAACAGTGTTATTCATCTTTTTATTATAGCATAATGCAAATTTTTGTCAAATAGAAAAAAGCAAAATAAGTGCAGCCGGTGCAAAAATCCCCCCGAATGATGCCGGAGGGATTTGGGGCGGGCGTAATGGCAGGGCAATATGCAACAAACAAATACCAAGTTTTTTTATTAACTTTATTTTTTCCCAATACTGTGATAATATTTTAACAGAAACTTTTTTGATAAATAATAAAGGAGATTGAGGCATGACAAAAGCTTCAACAGCAATCAACAATCCGGCGGAACAGCCAGCGCCGGCCAAATACAGCGAGCTTTTTTGGGTTTTTGCCAAAATCGGGCTGTTTACCGTGGGAGGCGGTGCTGTTATGCTGCCGCTGATTCAAAACTCCGTCGTGCAGGAGAAGCGCTGGCTGAATGATGAGGAATTTACGGATATGCTGGCACTTACCAACAGCGCACCCGGGGCGTTTACCATCAACGCTTCCCTTTATATCGGCTACGGCCAGCGGGGTTTAAGCGGTGCAACGGTGGCTATGCTGGGCATGGTTACGCCTTCGGTGGTTATTATTGTGCTGCTGGCGTATTTAATTTTGATGGGCAAAAATGTGGAGATTTTACAGCAGTTTTTTGCAGGGGTACGCCCCATTGTGGCGGCGCTGCTGCTGGATGCAGCTTTTAAGCTGCGCAAGGATTTGCTGAAAACCAAATTTGACTGGCTGCTGGTATCGCTGGGTTTGGCCATGATCGTGCTGGCCGGCCTCAACACCGTTTTTGTAATTCTTGCAGGAGCAGTAATCTCCGTTTTGTATAACCGGCAAAAACTGCGTCAGCAGACCGACATACCGAAAGAAGGTGCGGAGAAATGATTATGCTGCAACTTTTCCTCACCTTTGTACTGATTGGTGTGTTAAATTTCGGCGGCGGCTATGCCATGGTATCGTTCATCCAGAATCAGGTGGTGGATATTCACGGCTGGCTGACGCTGCGTGAATACACCGATATGCTGGCGATATCACAAGCCACCCCCGGGCCGATTGCCGTAAACACCGCCACCTACACCGGCTTTAAGATTGCCGGTTTACCGGGGGCGCTGCTGGCCACGCTGGGTTTGATCGTGCCTGCGTACTTCATCATTTTGGGATTGATGTATGTATTTCGGCGGTGGCCGGACAATCCTTATCTTAAATGGGGCCTGTCCGGTGTTAAACCGATGGTTTTTGCGCTGATTGCGGCTTCGGCACTTTCACTTGGCACCGAAAACATCGGCACCTGGTATGAGCTGGGGCTGTTCCTGCTGAGTATGCTGCTGCTGCGGCGTTTTAAGCTGAACCCCATATTGCTGATCACAATATTTGGGGTATGGGGCATTTTTACCGCCAATTTTATGGTCTGACCCTATCCCGATTCACAAATAGTTCAAAATTCCGCTATATTATAAAGAGACTATGTGTGAGGTGATATAAGTTGTTTTTGCGTAGATTATTTCGGTTTATCAGCAGTCGGGGCTTCATCCTGGGCGTGCTGCTGCTGGTACAGTTGGCGCTGATTTTATCCTGCGTGGTTTTTCTGAACGACAATTATGTAGTGTTTAGTGTAACCTCCACCTTCATCAGTATCATTATTGTGTTGGCGCTTATCAACAACCAGGAGGAAAATCCTTCCACCAAGCTGGCCTGGATCATTGTTATCATGCTGCTGCCCATTGTGGGCGCGGCCATTTATATTATGTTCGGCTCGCGCTACGCCTCTCGCAATTTGCGCGGCAAGGTGCAGGCCGAGATTGAAAAATCGCACAATATTATGCCAAGCCAGCAGAAAATTATAGACTTGTTGGCCGAATACGATGCGGCAGCGGCTTCTCAATGCCAATATTTGCTGAATGTCAACCAGATCCCCCCGCTGGCCGCCAAGAATTGCCGCTACTTTACCAGCGGCGAGGAATTGTTCCCCGAATTGCTGCAAGAACTGAAAAAGGCAGAGAAATATATTTTTATCGAAAGCTTTATTATTCAGGAGGGCATTTTCTGGAACAATATTCTGGCTGTTTTGCAGGCCAAAGCCGCCCAGGGCGTGGATGTGAGGGTGGTCTTTGATGATGTGGGCTGCCTGCAAACACTTCCCTATAATTATCACAAAACTCTGGAAGCCATGGGCATTAAATGTGCGGTTTTTAACCCCATTAAGCTCCACCCCGACACCGGCCTAAACAACCGTGACCACCGCAAAATCATCATCATTGACGGGCAAAAAGCGATAGTCGGCGGTATCAATCTGGCTGATGAGTACATTAACCAACGCGAGCGATTTGGCTATTGGAAGGACTCCGCGCTGCTGTTTGACGGTGATGCCGTGGCGGCGCAAACGCTGATTTTTCTGCAAAACTGGAATTTATCGGAACCGGAAAGACGGCTGGATTATCAGCAGTATTGTCCCAAAACATCCTGCGCGGTTGCAGACTATAAGCAGGGCTTTATTCAGCCATTTTATGATACCCCGTTTGACGGCGAACATATCGGCGAATCGGTTTTTATGAATATAATAAACTCCGCCAACGAATATATTTACATCAACACGCCGTATTTTATTGTGGATAATGAGCTGTTGATGACCTTGCAGCTGGCCGCCAAACGCGGTGTGGATGTACGGATTTGTAC
The DNA here is from genome assembly GCA_017397935.1 of Bacillota bacterium. Taxonomy (GTDB): domain Bacteria; phylum Bacillota; class Dehalobacteriia; order UBA4068; family UBA4997; genus Avidehalobacter. Next base: position 95,125 of record JAFQHN010000024.1, on the reverse strand, counting down.
GCCCCACATCCCCGACAAATGGTATGTGCACATGATGACGCAGGCTTATTATCAGCCGCTGCAAAAAGCCGGCATTAAGGTTATGGAATTTGAACCGGGCTTTAACCACACCAAGAGCATTGTGACTGATGACAAGTACGCTTTTGTCGGCACCATTAACTGTGATTACCGCAGCTTTTATCACCATTTTGAATGCGGTGTGCTGCTTTACGGCGTGCAGAATGTGATCAACGCTATGAAAGAGGATTTTCTGGCCACCGAGAAACTGTGCATACCGGCTGACCGTGCGGCCGGCAAAACTCCCCTGCCGCTGCGGATTTTGCGCAGTTTGCTGCGGCTTTTTGCCCCGCTGATGTAGCACAGAATGATATAGTACCGATTTTTGTTGTGAGAAAGCCAAGAGAATGTTACAGTTTTTACCCCGAAAGTCAATAAAAATTTTGCTGCTGCTGATGGTGGTGCTGCTGCTTGTGGCCGCTTTTGATGTGCGTCTGAAAACGGTAACCTACCGCATCGACAGCTACAAGGTGAGCAGCCCTGTGACCCTGGCGCTGTTGACGGATTTACATTCCTGCCGCTACGGTGAAGGACAGCAGCAGTTGGTTTCGGCTATTGACAGCCAAGAGCCCGATGTTATTTTGCTGGGCGGAGATATTTTTGATGAGGATATGCCGCACGATAACGCCCAAACGCTGCTGGCCGACCTGGCCGACCGCTACCCCTGCTATTATGTTACCGGTAATCACGAATACAGCTGCGAAGATTTTGATGAGCTGATGTCCTGGCTGGCTGAAAACAACATCACCCGATTAAGCGGCGAGGCTGAGCTGCTGAATATTGACGGGCAGCTGCTGAATATTTGCGGCGTGGATGACCCGGAAATCGTCCCCCACACCGGTGATGAACAGGCCTACACCAAACAGCTTTCTGCCCTGCAAAACACCTGGCAGAACGGCTGCTATACCGTACTGCTGGCCCACCGGCCCGACCGCATTGAAGAATACCTGGCGCACAATATGGATCTGGTAGTTTGCGGCCATGCCCACGGCGGACAATGGCGGATTCCGCTGCTGTTAAACGGCTTGATTGCCCCACACCAGGGATTATTCCCCCATTATGCCGGCGGCGATTATAAGTTATCAAACGGGCAAATGATCGTCAGCCGGGGGTTGGCGCGGGAAAGCACACGGGTGCCGCGCATATTTAACCGACCGGAGTTGGTAATTATTGAACTTAGCTAAATATTTTTATAATAAACAGGAGGTTGAAGAAATGAACTTGCAGGCCTATAAGGAGCGTTATCAGCAGGCGATTAAAGACGCCAAACCGGGCGATGTGGTAATGCGGGAGTCCGTCTGGATTTATTTACAATGGAGTGTGGACAACGAAACCAAACCCGGCGATGAAGATTATGAGGACAAACTGCTGCTGGTAAAGCTGATTGACATAAAGCTGTTTGAGGTGCTGATTGAAGGCTCGGTGCTGGTGGACGCCCAATTAAACAACCAATAAATAACAAAAAAACGGAGAACCTCAAACACCCAGGATTTGATATTCTCCGTTTTTTATTAGATAATTTTGATTGTTTAAGCGCGGCGCTGATAACGCAAAATTTTGGCATAAAAAGCCGGCAAGTGCTTTAAGGCATACTTATTGGCCGAAAACTCCTGCGGCATGGCGTTATATACATCAATATGCTCGGCCACCAAATCCTCTTTCAGCGGCTCGGTGTCGGGTATCATATCCAGCACACGGCGCTGCTGCTCCACCGGCGCAAGCTGCTTATTAAGCCAGATAACATAATCCAGACTGCTTTTATGGCAGCGGCGAAAATGCAGCCAATGTCCGTACTCATGCAGGATAACAAAGGCGGCAAACAGCAGTTCATAATTCTCAATCTCCAACGCCACCAGGTCATTGGTCATCCGCATATAAGCCAGGGTGCTTATGTAATTACTCGCCTGCTCATGGAAGAAAAACTCACTGGCATAAACATCGGGCAGACGAATACCCAGTTCGGCGGCATCATAAACCGTATTTTCATTTCTGGTACCGGCCAGCCAATCCTCCAACTCTTGCTGAGAAATAAAAGCACAACACGCCGGCTGATAACCACCCGACGTATCCATAAAATGAAACGGCGCCTTTTTATGCAGGCCCGAAATCTCCACCAGTTCTTGCAGCCTCAACCAAAACACTACCTCTCGCATATTAAATCTGCTTAAAATTATACCGCTTATCGGGCAGATTATCAAGCGGCAGGAGTATTAAGGCAGTACAGCAGCACCATAAAATAATGGCAAACGCTGCCGGCCAGCACAAATAGATGCCAGATAAAGTGCATAAAACGCACATCCTCGCGGCGATAAAAATAAACGCCCACCGTATAAAACAAACCACCCGCCAGTGCCAGCGCAAAACCTGCCGGCGGCATAACCGCCAGCAACGGCTTGATGGCCGCCATAACTGACCAGCCGGAGACCAGATAAAGCACCAGCGAAAATTTGTGAAACCTGCGTACGCTGACCGCATTAAGCACAATACCCAGCACCGCCACCGCCGCATTGATGCCAAACAGCGTCCACCCCAGCCAGCCACGGATAAGCCCCAGCGACACGGGGATATAAGTGCCCAAAATCAGCAGAAAAATCGAACAATGGTCAAAAACCTGCAATACCCGCTTGCCCGAACGGTTGGTAATGGCATGGTACAGAGTAGAAAAAAGGTACAGCAAAATCATGCTGCTGCCGTAAAGCGAGGCCGACACCACACTAAGCACATCACCGTGCATGGCGGCCCACACCACCAACACCGGCAATCCGGCAATGGCCAGCAGCGTGCCCAAACCGTGTGATATTGCGTTGGCCACCTCCTCTAACGGGGATTGGCGGTTAAAATTGCTCACATCAATTATGTTATCCGAAGTCATACTTGTCCTCCTTGACCATACTTGGTTTTCAATACCGCATAATACACCAATCAAAACCTTATATATAGATATTATCACTAATTGACGATTTTGTATAGCCTTAAAAAAATTTTTTTAGTAAAAATTTACTTAAATCTTTGGCAAGCGCCAAACCTGCTGAAAATTGGCTGGCTAAGCGGCGGTTTTCGGTGCAAAATAAACCTGGCGGCCAAAATAATCAACAACAATATAACAACCGAAATTTAAGCCATTATTAAAACAATATCAAAAGGAGGAATTTTTATGCGTAACTATAAAAATAATTTTGCTGACAATAATTTTGCTTATAATGATGATTTGCTGAATACCCCTGCCATTTTGACCTCGGACGATGAGGCCCGCTTGCAGCGCCTGCAAAACGAATTTTGCAGCGAGTGCGGCAAGGATATGATTTTGGTGGCCTACAAGAAGTAAGCTGCCAAAAAAATTTAAGCCGTGTGAGTATGTTATGTACCCACACGGCTTTTTTTGATTTTATAATATGTTTATTTTTCCATTCCGCAGGGATAAGCCTGCTTCATTATCTGCTCACCAAACTGTGCCTCGCGGTGGTTGGCATCATAAAAACGGTAACCGCCGGAGAAATTATAGCAATCATAGCCGTTTTGGGCCAGCATACGGCAGGCGATATAACTGCGCAGGCCGCTGTGGCAGTTGACATAAACCGGTTTGCCCGTCGGCAGCTCAGCCATACGGTCACGGAGAGTATGCAGCGGAATATTGATAAAACCCTCAATGTGGCCGCGCTGATATTCTGCCTCTGTACGGGTGTCCAGCAGGGTTACGCTGCCGTCACGGGGCAGCTTGGCGATGTCCTCATAATGGAACTGCTTAAACAGGCCGGCCTGCAAATTCTCCACCATAAAGCCAACCATATTTACGGGGTCCTTGGCCGAGGAATACGGAGGCGCATAAGCCAAATCCAAATCCTTTAACTGCACCGCGGTAAGGCCTGCCTGCATGGCCGTGGCCAGCACATCAATACGCTTGTCCACACCATCGCCGCCGATAATCTGCGCACCCAGCAGCCGCAGGGTCGGCTGCTCATACAGCACCTTTACCGTCATCACCTGTGCGCCGGGGTAATAGGTGGCGTGGGAATTGGGCCCCAGCACCACCTTGTCATAAATAACGCCGAGCTCTTTCGCAGTTTTCTCATTGATACCGGTGGCGGCAACTGTCATATCAAACAATTTGAGAACCGAAGAACCCTGTGCGCCGAGATAACGGCTGTCGCCGCCGCAAATGTTATCGGCCGCAATACGCGCCTGCTTGTTGGCAGGGCCGGCCAGCGAAACCAACGACGGCTGACCGGTAACCAGGTGGTTGATTTGCACGGCATCACCCACCGCATAGATGTCCCGGGCAGAGGTTTCCATGCGCTCATTCACCTCGATACTGCCGCGCATACCCAGCCGCAGGCCTGCTGCCGAGGCCAGCGCCGTATCGGGAGTGACACCGATGGCCAGCAGCACCATGTCAGATTTCAAAGGAACCTGTCCATCCAGCAAAGTCAGCAGGGTGCCGTCATCATCACAGGCTAAACCGGAAACACGGCTGCCGAATTGCAGCTTGATGCCCTTTTGGCGCAGCAGATTATGCACAAAACAAGCCATATCGGCATCCAGAATATCCATCAGCTGATTACCGGCCTGGGCAATCGTCACCTGCACACCTAAGTTGCTCAAATTTTCTGCCATTTCCAGGCTGATAAAACCGCCGCCGGCCAACACCGCAGTTTTCGGCTGTTTTGCCTCCACAAAACGCTTGATACGCAGGGTATCCTCCACCGTGCGCAGCGTAAAAACGCCCTCCTCATCTATGCCGGAGAAATTGGGCAGGCTGGGTTTGGCACCGGGGGCCAGCACCAGCTTATCATAGCTTTCCTCCCAAACCTCACCGCTGGTCAGGTTGCGGACCGTTACGGTTTTGGCCGCAGGATCAATGGCCGTGACCTCATGCCGCACCCGCACATCGACCGCAAAACGCTGACGGAAGCTCTGCGGAGTTTGCAGCGTCAGTTCGCCCTCGTCCTCAATCACGCCGCCGATATAATACGGCAGGCCACAGTTGGCGTAAGAAACATAACCGGAGCGTTCAAACATCACAATCTGCGCGCTCTCATCCAAACGGCGAATTCTGGCCGCAGCTGTTGCCCCACCGGCCACGCCGCCCACAATAATCACCTTCATATTACCACCTCTTTTACTGTTTTTTGCATTTTTTAGCCGTCATCGGCAATTTAATTAAGAATTTAATCAATAAATCTTTTCTTATCTTAATTATAATGATTGGCGCAAGCTATGTCAACAAATGTCGGTTTTATATAAAAACGGCGCAGCTTGCAGGCCGCACCGTTTACTCTCATATCTACTTATTTTTCTTACCTATTTTTTGCTTCGGTCTCCCAAAAACGCAGCAGCGTATTCCAGGTACGCCTATCCAGCCACCCTTCATCAGCCACGGGCAGGCCGGCCAACCGCTGAAAATCCTGCACCGCACGGCTGGTTTGCTCATCATAAACACCGGTGGGCGCAACCGCCGGCAGGTTGCCGTAAATTACCGAAAGATTTAACAATACAGTTTGCAGCAGCGCCGTCAGCTGGTTATCCCTCTCTCCCAGCGTCAGCAGTACAATATCGCCGCGCGGCACCGCCAGATTAAATTCCTTGGGCGCTGTGGTCAGGGCCTCTAAATTCTGCCATACCTGCAAGATGGACTCCCAGGTGGCCAAATCAATGTTGCCGGTAACAGGCAGGCCAAATTCCTTTTGAAAAGCCAGCACCGCCGCCGTGGTATCCTCGCGGAAATAGCCGTCATCGAAAACCGAGGGAATGGACGGATAATAACGGCTGATAATCCGCAGATAATATTGCATAACCTCAATCGGCCGCTGAGATAAGGGCCGGGCATTGTCATCACAAATCTGAACTTTCATCAAGCACCTCCTTGTTTGGACGGTTTGGTTAATTATTGCGAATCGCTCATGCCTTGCAGCAGCGGATAACCGGGATATTGCGGCACATCCGGGTTAACACGGCGCAAGGTGGACTCATATACATCCAAGATCATCTGCCAGGTTTGGGCGCCCACCACACCATCCGCCGCCAGGCCAAACTGACGCTGAAAAGCCTGCACCGCCTGCTGTGTCTGCGGGCCGAAAACTCCCTCCACCGCCACGGTGGGTACCTCGGGATAGGTTTCAGCAATCTCATTCAGATATTGCTGCAAAAGCTCCACGCGTTCGCCGGTACTGCCACGACTGAGCAGTACCCCGTCAAAAGGCACGATTGGCAGGGTGGTCAAAAGAGCCGGCAGGATAAAGGTGATGCCCCTGAACTGGTCATAAATCAAATCCCAAGTGGTCTTATCCACCGCGCCGGTAACCGGCAGGCCGTTATTTTGCTGCAAAGCCTCCACCGCCTGCTGCGTCTGGGCATCGTAAACGCCGGTCTGCGCAACCTGCGGAAAAGTATCATTGAATAAACCGATGACCGAAAGAAAATATTGCAGCAGTTCTACACCGGAGCCGGTGGCCCCCAGACTAAGCTCAGTCGGCAGAATTTTGCTGACGCTGCTATACTCCACGCCCTCGGTTTCCAGCTCGGCCAGGCGCTTGACCACCGAGTAAATATAGCTTATCTCATACCAGGTTGCCTCATCGACGATACCGGTAACAGCAAGATTAAAAATGCTCTGGAAGCGACGCACCGCCGCCAGCGTTACCAGGTTGAAATCACCGACCGCCGGTGCAATTTTGGGGATGGCTGGATAATTTTGCCCTATGCGGTTTAACTGGTACTGAATAATCAGCACATTATTGTTGAAATCGCCGTAATCCAGCGGCGTGCCCGGATAAGAAGGTGTGTAGCTCATTACGGGGGCATTGGGCACCAATTCAATATTATCACCGTAATAATAACGCAAAATCTCTATACTGTTATAGCCTTGGTTGGCCAAATCCACCGTACCCCATTGAAGCATACCGTCGCAAAAGGTTTGGCGGCCGTCGCAATAAGGTGCCGGGAACGGCGCAACCTGCCCAATCTCACGGATATAGGTGGTGAAAATCTCATCTACCAACAGCGAAATCGTATCAAAAATGTTGCGTTCATAGATAAAAGCATGGTCATACTGGGTGGTGTTGGTAATATCAAAATCATAGCCCTGACTGCGATACCACTCTGTAAAAATGCGGTTAAGGGTGAAGGAAATCTGGGCGTAAATATTGGCTCGCAGTGCGGCCTCGGGCCAGGTGGGATAAACCTCGCTGCTGGCCACATTCTTGATGTAATCCAAAAAAGAAACCGTCACATTGGCAGCAGGTGCATCCGGGTAGCCCAAATGCACCACAATGCTCTCCGGCACATAAGGCGCGGTTAAAACCATTTTTCAACCTCCTTTTAATGTTATTTGGGTTAGTGTTTGGGTTAATATTATTTGGGCAATAATCAGCGTATCGGCGGCTGCATATTCACCACCAAATCGCTGATAATACCGGGGAAAATCTGCACCGGTATACGGTCGCGCGTGACATAATCGGCGGCAACAATACGCACATAAAACAGATTATATGGATTAACCTGATCCGGTGTTAAGGAATTACCCAGCAGCGGCGCCGGCAGAGAAATTTGCTCGGTCAGGCCGCTTTCATTGGTGGTAAGCACCGCCAGCAAATCCTGCGCCCGTTCCCGCTCATCGCTGTAAACACTCACCTGCGCATTCATCAGGGGCAAAGCACGCAGAGCTGCCGCCACACTGATTCTCAGATAGCCAAAGGAATCGGGCGGTGCGGTATTGCCCGCCCACGGGGTTTCGGTTTCATATATGTTCATGGGATTGATTTACCTCCCTGTGCCGACAAATTTACCGGCCAAATTTCTATATTTATATGCCGCCCGCCGCCCAATAAAACCAAAATTACACAAAAAAACGCCCTCTGCCGGCAAGCAGAGAGCGCTATATGAAGCTATGTGATAATTATTTTACGGGGTACATCCAGCCGTATTTATCCTCAACCCTACCCCACTGGATACCGGTCAGATAATCATACAGCTTTTGGGTGAGGGGGCCGGTCTGGAAGTTATTGATAACAGCAACCTCGTCCTTATATTTCAGCTCGCCAACGGGAGAGATAACAGCGGCAGTACCGGTGCCGAAAACTTCTTCCAGCTTACCGGCACGGGCAGCCTCCATAATCTCGTCGATAGAAAGCAGACGCTCGGTGGCCTTATAACCCCAATCGCGCAGGATATGCAGGATAGAATCACGGGTGATACCGGGCAGAACCGAACCCTCACAGGGGGCGGTGATGATCTCGCCGTCAATCTTAAACATAATGTTCATCGCGCCGACTTCCTCAACATACTTGCGATGAACGCCGTCCAGCCACAGCACCTGAGAATAACCGGACTCCTCAGCCTTTTTCTGGGCCAGGATAGAACCGGCATAGTTACCGCCGCATTTGGTAAAGCCGGTACCGCCGACAACGGCACGCACCATCTCATGCTCTACCATAATCTTAACAGGATTTACACCCTCGGCATAGTAACTGCCAGAAGGCGAAAGCACGATCATAAATTTATAAGTTTTGGCCGGGTGCACACCCATGCCGCACTCGGTGGCAAACACAAACGGGCGAATATACAGCGAAGTTTCGGCCAGATGAGGCACCCACTCCTGCTCATATTTAACGAACTCTTTTACATAGTAAACATAGTCATCCTCGGGAATAGTGGGGATGCACAAACGAGTGTTGGAATTGTTATGGCGTTTGGCATTCATATACGGGCGGAACAACATAATCTCACCGTTATCATGGCGATAAGCCTTCATACCCTCAAAAGTCTCCTGCGCATAATGGAAAACCATCATGGTAGGCTCCATGGGAATGGGGCCGTAAGGGATAATGGACGGGTCATGCCAGCCGATACCCTCGGTATAATCCATCACAAACATATGGTCGGTAAAATATCTGCCAAAGCCCAGCTCACTGTCATTGGGTTTGGTTTGGGGATTGGGATTGGGAACAATCTTGATTTCCTGCATTGAACAACACTCCTATCAAATAATATGATTAAAAATATATAAATTTATAAAAATGATAACAGTAAAAATTGATTACAATTAGCAGCGACGGCTGAAAATCAGCCGCCGGCATTATCCGTCTCCGGGATGTCAAAGAGGCTGACCTCGCTGCTCTCATCCACATCAGGCAAGGGCGGCAGATCGGCCAATGATACCATGCCAAAGGCAGCCAAAAATTCTCGGGTGGTGCCGTATAAAATGGGGCGGCCCGGCCCTTCCAGACGGCCAACCTCTTTTACCAGCGATTTTTCCATTAGCTTACCCAACACGCCGTCAGATTTTACCTGACGGATATTATCAATCTCCAACCTGGTTACAGGCTGACGATAAGCCACAATAGCCAAAGTCTCCAACGCAGCCTTGGATAACTGCTGACTGCGCGGATTATATAATTTCTCAATATAAGGGGCCAAATCTTTATCGGTAAGGAACTGCCAGCCACCGGCAATCTCGGCCAGCTGGAAGCCACGCCCGGCGTAATCCGCCTGCAAATCGGCCAGCAAATCACGCACCAGCTTTTGGTCGGCGTTAACAATCTCAGACAGGCGCTTCAGTGTTACCGGCTCCCACGCCACAAACAGCAGAGCCTCTATCAGACGCTTATAATTGGCTTTTTCAGCTTCCCAATTATCCGACACCGACGGCACCCCTTTCTTGAAATTTTCGATTTCGATTTTTATATTGGTTATTCCGCCAGGACAGCGGTTCTTAAATCATGGGGGATAATGTAAATATCATCATCCGGCTGCTCCTGCCGAACCTTAATGGCCGAAACCTTTACCAGCTCCAACAATGCCATAAAGCCGACAATAACCTGCAAACGCCCGGCAGTTTCATCAAATAATGCCGAAAATTTTACGCCCTCCGGCTTTTGCCGCAGCTTGTCCAGCAGGCGGTTGGTCATCATGCCGATGCTGACGGATTCACGCTTAATGGTATGCACACGCTCGGCCTCCTTGGCGCGCTGCCAAACAGGAACGAAGGCGGCGGTTAAATCTGCCAGCGTTTTGCCCTGCAAGGGGTTTTGCTCGGCAAACATACCGTCATACAGGCTGATATCATTGGGGCGGGCAATTTTCTGCCGACGGTCATTGAAGAATTCCTCCAACCGCTCAGCGGCCTCTTTGATGCGCTTGTATTCCAGCAAATCCTGCACCAGCTTTAAGCGAGGGTCATAATCCTCGCCCTCCTCCAAAAGCTCGGGCGGAGGTTTGGGCAGCAGCATACGGGCCTTGATTGAAAGCAAAGTGGCAGCCATCACCAGAAACTCGCTGGCGATATCCAAATCAAGAGCCTCCATCTGCGCAAGATAATCCATATATTGCGCGGTAATGTCAGCGATGGGGATGTCGTAGATGTCAACCTCGTTCTTTTGGATAAGATGCAGCAGCAAATCAAACGGCCCGTCAAAAACCGGCAGATGAATTTGATAAGCCATGTTTACATACCCATGGCGTCACGCACGGCAGCCAAGGTCTCACCGGCCTTCTTCGATGCGCGCACTCTGCCATCCTCCAAAATCTCATCCACCAGCTTGGGGTTGGCGGCAAAATGCTCACGGCGCTCTCTGATGGGTGCCATATACTCATCCAGCTTGGCCATCAGGCGCTTTTTGCAGGCCACGCAGCCAATTCCGCCGGCCTGGCAGCAGCACTTGATTTCCTCGTGTTCTTCCTCATTATAAAACTTGTGATAAGTGTAAACATTACAAATTTCCGGGTGGCCCGGGTCATCCTTGCGGATACGGGCAGGGTCAGTCACCATCTGGCGCACACGCTGGCTGATTTCCTCGGGAGAAGCGCCCAGGGTGATATAGTTATCATAGCTCTTGCTCATCTTGCGGCCGTCCAAACCGGGCAGCAGCTTGATTTTAGCCATCAATGCCTGCGGCTCGGGGAAAACCTCCCGCTGATAAATGTGATTGAAACGACGAGCCAGCTCCCGGCAGAACTCAATATGCGGCAGCTGGTCCTCACCCACGGGCACACCGACGGAACGGTACAGCAAAATATCCGCTGCCATCAGCAGGGGATAACCCAGAAAGCCATAGGTGGTAATATCCTTGCCGGTTTTGGCAAACTGGTTTACCTGGTCCTTATAGGTAGGCACGCGCTCCAACCAAGAAAGCGGCGTCAGCATAGAGAACAGCAGGTGCATTTCGGCGTGTTCCCTAACCTGAGATTGCACAAAAATGGCCGATTTCTCCGGATCGATACCGGAGGCCAGCCAATCCAGCGCCAAATCACGGATATGCTGCTTGACCTCGGCACTTTTATCAAAGCCGGTGGTCAGCGCATGGTAATCTGCGATGAAAAAGTAAGCATCATAATCATTTTGCAGCTTGGCCCAGTTTTCCAGCACGCTGTAATGGCCCAGATGCAGGCGGCCGGTGGGGCGCATACCGCTTAAAATTGTTTTATTTGTAATATTTTCGGTCAACATATATCAACTCTCATCTGTAAAAATTTTGGTTTAGATAACAGGCACGATCAAATTAAGGAAGTAATAGGCCCAGCCAATCAACGGCTGCATCAGCTGACCCACAAAACCGGTGGTGGTGAACAATACCAGCAGCAGCAGGAAAAGCTGAGTGTTGCTATACAGGAAATCCGACCAGCTATCCGGCACAATGGCGGCCACAATTTTGGAGCCGTCAAGGGGAGGGAACGGCAGGATGTTAAACACCGCAAAGTAAATATTATACACCATCAGCATATAGAAGAAAGTGTAAAAATACGGATTATACGGAATTAAACCGCTGCTGATAAAATTCATGCAGTAAGCGGAAAGCAGCGCCAGCAGCACATTGGCCAAAGGCCCCGCCACGCCGACGATCGCCATGCCCACCTTGCGGTTGATGCGGAAATTAAGAGGATTTACCTGCACCGGTTTGGCCCAGCCAAACTTAAACAGAAACATCATAAGCGTACCGGCAAGATCCAGATGACGAAAAGGATTGAGCGTCAGACGCCCCTGCAAACGCGGGGTATCATCGCCCATAAAAGTGGCAAAAAGCCCATGGAAAAGCTCATGAAAGGTAAGCGCAATCATCAGCGCCGGTATCGAGAACAGGACTTCCAGCCAGTTAATTGCTGCAAAAAAATCACTCATAATCTTAAACCTCATTATTATTTTGTTTTAATCTATATTTTATTCTACCTGTTTTGCTTTTTTCCTTTAATTTCAACAATTTTTTATTATAAATATTCAGTTTTTATTGCCGGATTTTGTTATCAAAACCAATCTGCGCCCCCTTCTCTCCCCCACGGCTTAATCACAGCTTATGCGTGAGTTTCGATGATTATATCAGCCAAAACTGCCGCAGCTGCCATGAGAGCAGGAAAAAAGCGCCAACCTTACGGCCGACGCTCTCTTCCTTGGGAATTATATTGGGATAGATTAGTAGAAAGATTCAAGATTATTGTGTTATTTATTTTAAGCAATCAAGCGTTGTTTTATACTTATTTTATTAACTGCATTTTATTAACTGCCGGTGCTGCTTTTATCCTGCCAATAGGCCCTTAACAGCAGCAGCGCCTGTTTTTCCAGACGGGATACCTGCACCTGAGATATGCCCAGCCGGCCCGCAATTACCGCCTGTGTTTCTTCTTTATAATAACGCGCCTCCATGATATAGCGCAAACGCTGTGGCAGACGCTCACAGGCATCTTGCAGGGCCAGACGGCTGACCCACACATCTTCACCGTCATCAGCGGCCAGTAAATTCAACAGGGCAGCCTCGCCCTCATGATTATCGGCAGCATTATTCAAAGGGGTTTCCAGCGAAATCGGTTTGCGGGCAGCGTCCATAACATCAACAATTTCACCCTCGGTCAGCTGCAACCTCGCCGCCAGCTCAGATATGGTAGGCTCTCGGCCAAGCTCCGCCAGCATGGCCTGCCCGGCCGCCGCAATTTGGGCAATTTTCTCCTTATAAGAACGGCTGATGTGCAGCAAACTGTCATCACGCAGGGCCCGCCGCAGCTCACCCATAATCATCGGCACAGCATAAGTGGAAAATCGGTTGTTATACTCCGGCCGAAAATTGTCAATCGCCTTCAACAGGCCAATGGCACCCACCTGGCAGAGGTCATCCCACTCCAAGCCTCGGCCGGTAAACCGCCGTGCCAGCCAAAAAACCAGTTGCATATTGGCCGCCATCAACTCATCACGGGCAGACTTATCACCTGCCTGCAACAGCTGCCACAGCTCTGCTTCCCGTACTGCGTTTGCTTTTTGCGCTGCCATGGCTCAACACGGCTCATCGGCAGCGGCAGCAGGCGGGAACAATTTAAGCAGGGTTACGGTCGTCCCCTCATGCGGCGTGGATTGCACCAGCACCTCATCGCAAAAGGTTTCCATAAAAGCAAAGCCCAAGCCCAAATGCTCGGCGCCGGTGGTAAAATCCGGTTCTCTGGCCTTGGCAACATCAGCAATACCCACGCCCTTATCCACCACCTGCACCAGCAGCGCAAACTGATATTGGCACACCGCAAGCTGCACGGTTTGGCTGTTATCACCGCCGTAACCGTGGATGATAGCATTGGAAACCGCCTCGGACACCGCCACCTTGATTTCTTCCAGGCAGGCCAGCGTAACATCCCAGTTATCCTCGGGGCGGGCGGCAATCATGGCGGCCACGGTGCTTCTGGCCAGCGAAACATTTTCGGCGCAGGCGGCAAAACTCAGCCGGGCAAAATTAAGTACCTCACCCCAGGCAGCAGAGTCTGCAAACTCCGCCTGCAAATTTTTCATATCATCTGACATCATCGCACCATACCCCCTGCTACATCTGCCGCCGTCAAGCCGTCCGGCGCTTCAATCTCCATCAATTTGGCGAAACCGGAAAGCACCAGAATCTTATACACCTGCCGATTGGCGCCCACGATTTTTACCTTGCCGCCTCGGGCAGCCGCCCGTTTATACCGCCCCAGCACCACGCCCAGGCCCGAACTGTCAATGAAAGTGACCGCCGAAAAATCAAAGGTCAGGTTGCGTGCGTAGCTGATGTTCATCTCACGGTCCAGCGCTTCCCGCCAGAGAGCCGCCACCTGCATATCCACCTCTCCGCTGATGGCCGCCCAAACCGTGTTGTTATGTATCTGAAAGCTGAAACTCATAAATTCGCCTCCCAAGCGCTGCTGTATGCTCATCTTTTCTGCCTAATAAATTCTGCCGTCGGCCGCACTTATCCTGCGGTGAAAATTCACTAAGAAACACTAATAAAAGCTGATTTTGGCTGAATTTGGCGGATTTTGGCAAAATATTGGCACACAAAAAGGACAACCCCCGTTATCGAAGGCTGCCCTTGGTATTTAATTATTAAATTTTGGTGTTAGGCCTGCTGCTTCTGGCGGTTTTGTTCTTCCTTGCCAAGGATAATCTCTTTAAGCACCGCATTAACGGGCGTGGGGATACCGGCCTCCTGACCGTATTCCACTACAATGCCGCCGAAGGACTCAACCTCGGTAATACGGCCGGCCTTAATATCCTGATGCATACTGGTCTGCGCCGTTCTGGGGAACTCGGCCATAAACTGTTCGGTGGCCACGCGGTCCTCCTCGGTAAGGTTTACACCGCGCACCTTGGCCAGTTCAACCACCTCCTGCATAGCGGCAGAGGTCAGCGCAAAGTAATTGGGCACGGTGGTACACTCATAGATGAAACAATCCACGGCGGCCGTTACCTGATTATAACCCACATTCAGCATCCACTTCTTCCAGGTGGTGCGCTCCATATCCTCACCGATTTCCAGCGGAATGGGCGTTTTGGCCAGCACCTCGTGCACCTTCTGCACCTCAGGCGCATAAGGCTCAACATTTTTCTCCCAACCAAACTGCAAGATACCGCGGGTGGTAAAGTCAATGGCGTGGCCGGTGCGGCGCGCATCAATACCCATGGCGATACCAAACAGCACCTTGGCCTGCGGGAAGGCTGCACGCAGCTTGGGCGTGGCGCTGATACCGTTAAGCAGTGGCACAATAATCGTACCCTCGCCCACAAACGGGCTCATATCCTCAATGGCGCTGTCCAGACCGTAATTCTTAACGCAGACGAAAATCAAATCCGCCGGCTGCACACCCTCGGCCGTGGCCTCCACCTTGATGGGATAAGTAACATCGTTTACCACCAACCCCTCTCTGCACAGGCGCTGATAACGTTCTCCGGAAGCGATGGCAAAGAAATCCTCCGGCCAGGCATTGAACAAATCCATGCCAAAAACCGAGCCGACCGCCCCCATGCCAATCATGGCAATTCTCATTTTTTGTCACACTCCTATCTTTTTTGCCTAATTTGCATCTTAATTTTTTATTTTCTGCCTTTTATAATTCACTTTTTATCAACATATTTATTGAGGTTGGGCTATTCAATTTCCAGCACCGCCATAAAGGCCTCCTGCGGAATCGTCACATTACCCACCTGCTTCATACGCTTTTTACCGGCCTTCTGTTTTTCCAGCAGCTTACGCTTACGAGTAACGTCACCGCCGTAGCACTTGGCCAAAACGTCTTTGCGCATCGCCTTAATGGTCTCTCGGGCAATAATTTTGCTGCCGATAGACGCCTGAATCGGAATCTCGAACAGCTGGCGGGGGATAAGCTTACGCAGCTTCTCGGTCAGCGCACGGCCGCGGTAATAAGCTTTGTCTTTGTGGACAATGCAGGAAAGCGCATCCACTACCTCATTGTTCACCATAATATCCAGCTTAACCAGCTGCGATGCCTTATAGCCGGTCAGCTCGTAGTCCAGCGAGGCATAGCCTTTGGTCATGCTCTTTAACTTATCAAAGAAGTCGAAGATGATCTCGGAAAGCGGCAAATCATAAATCAGCATTACACGGGTGGGCGTAATGTACTCCATATTCAAGAAGGTACCGCGCTTATCCTGCCCCAGCTCCATCACATTACCGACAAAATCCTTGGGCACCATAATGGTGGCCTTTACATAAGGCTCTTCGAGCGTCAAAATCTCACCGGAGCCGGGCAAATCATTGGGGTTATCAATCTCCAAAACCTCACCAGTCACCTTGGTCACACGATAATTTACGCTGGGTGCGGTGGTAATCAGCTCCAAGCCGTACTCACGCTCCAAGCGCTCCTTGATAATCTCCATGTGCAGCAGGCCCAGGTAGCCGCAGCGGAAGCCAAAACCAAGTGCCGCCGAGGTTTCCGGCTCATACACCAGGGCCGCGTCATTTAACTGCAATTTTTCCAGCGAATCCTTCAAATCGGCATATTTGCTGGTATCTACGGGGTACAGGCCGCAATAAACCATCGAAACAGCCGGACGGTAACCGGGCAGCGGCCACAGCGCAGGGTTATCCACCGCAGTAATGGTATCGCCCACACGGGTATCGGCCACATTTTTAATACTGCCGGTAACAAAACCAACATCACCGGCCGCCAGACTGTCCAGCATTTGAATGTTGGGGTTAAGCACGCCGACCTCAACCACCTCAAACTCCTTCTGGGTGTTCATCATGCGCACCTTCATGCCGCGCTTGATCTCACCTTCCATCACACGGAAGTACGGCAGCACGCCTTTATAGGCATCGAAATGGCTGTCAAAAATCAGCGCCGAAAGCGGTGCGGTACGGTCACCGCCGGGGGCAGGGATTCTCTGCACCACCGCCTCCAAAACATCCTCAATACCCAGACCCGTTTTGGCAGAAATCAGCAGCGCATCATCAGCCGGCAGGCCGATAACCTCCTCAATCTCCTGTTTTACGGCCTCCGGGTCAGCGTTGGGCAGGTCAATCTTGTTGATAACCGGGATAATTTCCAGATTATTTTCCAGCGCCAGATACACATTGGCCAGCGTCTGCGCCTCAATGCCCTGGGCGGCATCTACCACCAGCAAAGCACCCTCGCAGGCAGCCAGAGAACGGCTGACCTCATAGTTGAAGTCAACATGGCCGGGGGTATCAATCAGATTAAGGGTATAGGTTTCACCGTCTTTGGCCTTATAATTTACACGCACGGCCTTTAATTTAATGGTGATGCCGCGCTCGCGCTCCAATTCCATATCATCCAGCACCTGCGCCTCCATTTCACGGCTGGAAAGCGCACCGGTGTATTCCAGCAGGCGGTCAGCCAGCGTGGATTTGCCGTGGTCAATATGGGCAATAATACAAAAATTACGGGTGTGTTGCTGAGAAGTTGCCAAACTGTATTCCTCCTAAAAAAACTTTCGTTTTTATTTATCACATTAAAATCAAGCTTCAAATCAAGTTTCCTGAAATCAAGCTTCGCTGTTTTGCGCTGCTTTTCTGCGGCGTCTGAACTTGCGTCTTAAAATATGCATGATCTGCTCTGCCTCGGGCATCTTCAACAGCAGCGCCAGTACCGCATAAACGCCCACGCCCACACCGATGGCCACCATAATCTCAATCAGCTGCATGAGCTTGCTTTGCAGCAACAGATATTGCTCGGCATAATGCACCAAAACCATTACCACTCCGCCCATCACAGCAGAAATACCAATAGTCTGGCCGATAGATTTGACCAGCGCCCAGCTGCCGATGTCGCCCACACTCATATTCAGCAGCACGATAAGCACCACCATATTGAAGATGCCGGCAATGGAATAAGCCAGCGCCAGACCGCCCTGTGCCATATGATCCACCAGCAGAACCGAAAGCAGAATGTTCACCACAATGGAAAACACCGCCACCGTCACCGGGGTGCGGGTATTCTTCAACGCATAAAAAGCGCGGGAAAGCGTATGAATGGCCGCATAACCAAAAACACCAATGGTATAAAATACCAGCGCATAAGCGGTCTCCTCAGTGTCCTCGGCAGTAAAGGCACCGCCCTTAAACTCATACATAAAGCGGATGATCGGCCGGGACAGAGCCGCCAGACCGAATGACGCCGGAATCGTGACAAAAATTACGGTACGCAGGCCCATCATCACGGTGCTTTTGAACTCATCCAGCTGCATTTTGGCCGCAAGCTGCGTCATGGTGGGGAAGAATGCGATGCCCACCGTAATGCCAAACAGCGTGATCGGCAGCTGCATTAACCGCTGGGCTGCCCTGAGTGCAGAAACCAAACCCTCGGAAAGCTCAGACGCGAGATTTTGGTTGACGAACAGGTTAAACTGGCTGGCGGCCAAGCCGATAAATACGGGCACGATCAGCACCAGCAGCTCTCTGACACCGGGGTGGTGCAAATCCATGCTGAAAGAATAGCGCACGCCCAGCTTTAAGATGGCCACAAACTGTACTGCAAAATTAAGCATGGCGCCCAATACCACGCCTACCGAAAAACCGGCAATACCGTAGCCGGGGAAGAACTGCTCAATGGGGGCGGCCAACAGCACACCGCCGAAAATTATCCCCAGATTATACAATACCGAGCCAATCGCGGGCGCCGTAAAATTTTTATATGATTGCAAAATGCCGGTGCTGATACCGGAAAGACACATAAAAATTACCTGAAAGAACATTATGCGCGTCAGGTTGACCGTCATCTGCTTGGTGGCCTCATCAAAGTCGGGTACCAGCCAGTTTACCAGCTGCGGGGCAAAGACCAGACCAAACACCACGCCCAGACACAACAGCAGCATGATCCAGTTGAAGATAATGCTTAAAACCTTCCAACCCTCATCCTCCTGATTGCGGGCCAGATAACCGGAAAACACCGGGATAAACGCCGATGACAGAGCGCCGCCCACCAAAATCATATACAAAAAATCCGGTATGGAAAAGGCCGCATTATAAGCGTCTGTCAGCTCATTTTGGCCAAACTTGGCAAAAATCAGCACATCACGCAGGTAACCCAAAATGCGGGAGGCAATAGTTGTCAGCATTAAAATGTTGGCAGCAGCCAGCAAAGACGCCTTTGAGTTGGTTTTTTCTTCACTCAAAACTTTTCCTCCCCCTTTGCATATTTTCCTAATATATTATTTTACCATAAAACTGCGGCAAAACAAACACCTATACCTAAAATTTTCATAAAAAAAGCCGAGGAGCAGCAAGCCCCCCGACTATGTTAAGTAAAACCGGCTATTCCGCTGCCAGATTTTCTGCTGAATTTTCTGCCAGAACCGCCAGCAGCACATCGGCCAGCAGTTGGGCAGAATATTCCACCTCGTCAATCGTGTTTTCAGTGGTACCCATCTCCACCAAAATTGCGCCGGTAAACAAATCCTGGTTATAACGGCCGGATTGCACCGCCACCCGCCGCAGCAAACCGGGGTACATTTCCTCCATTTTATCACCGATTTGCTGCATAAGAGCCTGATTTTGCTGCCAGTTGGGGTTTTCATAACGCTGCTCGCTGCCCACCACCAGCATGATACGCGCGGCAGAGCGCCCGTTTATCTGCGTAAAAGAATTTTCGCGGCTGACACCTGCATCACGGTGCATATCGATCAGCAGCTGCAATTTGGGGTATTGGGCCAGCAAATTTTCTGCCGTTTGCCGGGAGTTGGCATAAGATTTGTTCCAATCCGGCCAATCGTGGATAGTCTCATCTACATAAACTCCACAGCCGGCCGCCAGCATACGCTCGGCCAGCGCTGATGAGGCCACATAAACACCTCCGTGCTTGCCGTAAACCTTGGCAGCACCGGCAAAAGCCGTGTAAGTTTCGGCGCTGTGGGTGGAATATACCGCCACCCGAATTTCCTCGGCAGCTGCCCGCAGTTCATCCTGATAACGCAGCCAGAAAAACAAACCCTCGCTGTCGGCAGTAAATTGCTGCGGCCATTCTGATTTATACTCACCCAAATTCGCCGCACCGCCGTCATCATCCGCCAACCACCAACGCCCCAAGCTCATCTGCCACAACAAAACCGCCAGCATCAGCAACAGCAGCAGGCACACCAAACGGTGTGATACCCCATGAGGTTTATATTGATTATAAACGGTATGTGCAGATTTTCGCATCGGCCCTACCTCCTCCCACCATTCTTATGAGAGAGCAACGGGCAATATGCGGCCCCAAACTGACAATAAAATGCAAAATTGGCGTATATATTGAGAAATTTCTGGGGAAATTTGCAAGATAACACTTGCAATTTGTGTTTCAGTATGATAGAATAAATTGGTCATAATACGGACAGTATTTTGACAGCCATGATTTGTTATCAGTTTTTTTGAAAATATTACTTACTTAATGGGAGGTGAGACCATGGCAAACATCAAATCCGCCAAAAAGAGAGTTCTTATCGCCGAAGCTCGCCGGGTCAAGAATGCGGCTGCTCGTTCCAGAATTAAAACTGCATTGAAGAAGTATGAAGCTTCTTTGGCCGCAGCAACCAATAAGGACGAAACTCAGGCTCTGTTGGTTGAAGTAATCAGCCTGCTGGACAAAGCTGCCCGCACCAATCTGATTCACAAAAACGCAGCTGCCAGAAAGAAATCTCGTCTGATGTTGAAGTTCAACAAAACTTTCGCTGCTTAATTTTTAATTAGCATTACAAAGGTGATTGTCATGTGGCAGTCACCTTTTTTCAATTACTTTTTTAATTACGGGTATAATTCGGATGAAATACTTTTGCACCAACGATGAACGCCACGGCTCCTGTTACCATGAGCTGCAAATCGGCCGTTGGGACGGCACACATTGGCGGGACGGCTCGTTGTTTATCCACGATGACGTGCTGACCGCAACCGGCCTGGGAAAGCTGCTGACACAATGCCTCCCCCACTATGCTTACTACGGCCCCACCGTCATCACCGTCGCTGAATGGCAAAATATCTGCCAAACCGCTGCCCGGCAAGGCGGCAAATTGCCTGCTGTAATTGCCGAGGCGGACATCTGGCTGCGGCAAAATCTGGGCACAGCCGATGAATTTATGCTGCTTGGCATCTGATAATATTTTATAATAAAAAGCACCCTGCCTCATCGAAAGATAAGGTAAAGGGTGCTTAATTTTTGCGGATTATTAACCGGAATTATTCGGCAGCCAACAAAGCAGCAGCAACAGCCTCGCCCATGCCGGAGCAGGTAACCTTAGTCATGCCCTCGGTGTAGATGTCACCGGTACGCAGTCCGTCATCCAGCACTTTGTTCACAGCAGCCTCGATAGCCTCACTCTCAGCGTCCATATCGAAGGAATATTTGAGCATCATGGCTGCGGAAAGGATGGTACCAATGGGGTTGGCGATGTTCTGGCCGGCAATATCGGGAGCCGAACCGTGGATAGGCTCATACATACCAACGCCGGTTTCACCCAGGCTGGAAGAAGGAATCATGCCGATGGAGCCGGTAATCATGCTGGCCTCGTCGGAGAGGATGTCACCAAACATATTCTCAGTCACCAGCACATCGAACTGCGAGGGATCTTTAACCAGCTGCATGGCGGTGTTGTCCACCAGCATATAGTCATATTCCACCTCAGGGTACTGCTCGGCAATCTGATAGCCGATCTCACGCCACAGCTTGGAGGTATCCAGCACGTTGGCTTTGTCGATCATGGTCACCTTCTTGCGGCGTTTCAGCGCCATCTTGAAGGCAATATGCATCAAGCGTTCAATCTCATGCACCGAATAGCTCATCACGTCGGTAGCCTTTTTCTCGCCGTCCACCATTTCGGTGCGGTGCTCGCCAAAATACACACCGCCAATCAGCTCACGCACGATAACCAAATCAATGCCGCGGGCTACGATTTCCGGTTTCAGCGGCGAGGAAAATGCCAACTGAGGGAAAATTCTGGCCGGACGCACATTGGAATACAAGCCCATGGCCGCACGCAAACCCAGCAAGCCGCGCTCAGGGCGGATCTCACCGGGCAATTTATCCCATTTATAACCGCCGATGGCACCAAGCAGTACGCTGTCGCTGGCCAGACATTTGGCAATAGCCTCTTCGGTCAGAGGTACGCCGTATTTGTCAATCGAGCAGCCGCCCATATCCACATCTTCATAGTTAAATTTATGGCCGAAGCGCTTGGCAACCGCGTCCAGCACATCCAGCGTGGCATTGACGATTTCCGGGCCGATACCGTCACCACGGATAACTGCAATATTCTTTTCCATGTGGTTCATCTCCGTTTTATGTAAAAATTTTAATTATTTAATAGAGTTCAGCAGGCCACCCTTGGCGATAATGTTCTGGATAAACTCCGGAAAAGGCTCGGTGGTGTAGGTTTCGCCCTTGGTAATGTTGTGGATCTCGCCGTTAGTGAAGTTGATTTCCAGCTCATCACCGGCCTCGATACGGTCAGTTTCGGCACATTCCAAAATCGGCAGGCCCACATTGATGGCGTTGCGGTAGAAGATACGGGCAAAGCTCTTGGCAATTACGCAGGAAATTCCGCTGGCCTTAATGGCAATCGGGGCGTGTTCACGGGAAGAACCGCAGCCGAAGTTGAAGCCGCCCACCATAATGTCACCGCCCTTTACGCGGTTAACAAAATCAGCGTCAATGTCCACCATACAATGGCTGGCCAACTCCTTATGATCAGAGGTATTGAGATAACGGGCAGGAATGATAACGTCGGTGTCAATATTATCGCCGTACTTATGAATAAAACCCTTGCTAATCATTTACATAACCTCCTCAGGCGCAGAAATTTTGCCGGTAACAGCGCTGGCCGCAGCCACAGCCGGGCTGGCCAGATAAACCTCGGAGCCGGTATGGCCCATACGGCCGATGAAATTGCGGTTGGTGGTGGCCACACAGCGCTCACCGTCCGCCAGAATACCCATATAGCCGCCCAGGCAGGGGCCGCAGGTGGGCGTGGATACCGCACAGCCGGCATCCAGGAAGATAGAGGTATAACCAAGCTCAATGCACTGCTTGTAAATCAACTGGGTGGCCGGGATGATGATGGCACGGACACCCTTGGCCACCTTTTTGCCCTTCAAAATCTCAGCCGCCACCGCCATATCGCTGATACGGCCGTTGGTGCAGGAACCGATAACTACCTGGTCGATTTTCACCTCGCCCACCTCATCAATGGTTTTGGTATTCTCCGGCAAATGCGGGAAGGCAACCGTGGGGCGAATTTCAGCCAGATCAATTTCATAAACCTCGGCATATTCGGCATCGGCATCAGCCGCATAAACAGTGGGAGCTTTAATCTCGCGCTCTTTCAGATAAGCCAGAGTCACCTCATCCACCTCAAAAATGCCGTTTTTGCCGCCTGCCTCGATAGCCATATTGGCCATACACAGACGGTCATCAATAGTCAAATCAGCCAAACCGGGACCGGTAAACTCCATGGATTTATACAGAGCGCCGTCCACACCGATTTTGCCGATGATGTGCAGAATAACATCTTTGCCGCTGACATAAGGGCTTTTTTTGCCGGTCAGCACAAATTTCAGCGCCTCGGGCACCTTAAACCAAGCCTTGCCGCGCGCCATACCGGCTGCCAAATCGGTACTGCCCACGCCGGTGGAGAATGCTCCCAGCGCACCGTAAGTACAGGTATGAGAATCCGCACCGATAACCAACTCACCGGCGGTTACCAGGCCTTTTTCCGGCAGCAGGGCGTGTTCAACACCCATACAGCCAACATCATAATAATGAGTGATCTCATGCTTGGCAGCAAACTCTCGGCATTGTTTGCATTGTTCGGCCGCTTTAATATCCTTGTTGGGGGTAAAATGGTCCATTACCAGCGCAATTTTATCTTTATCAAAAACCTCGGTAAAGCCGGCCTTGGTAAACTCATTGATCGCCACGGGGGTGGTAATATCGTTGCCCAGACACAAATCCAAGTCAGCCATAATCAACTGACCGGGCTTAACACTATCCAAACCGGCGTGCGCTGCCAGAATTTTCTGGCTCATTGTCATTCCCATAAATTACACCTCTGTTATGTTTAATTTGTGCTTTATCTTGTGCTTTATATAGAATAATTTTTACAGCAAATTGATTTTATGCCTGATTTTATGCCTCAACATACAGGCGGTTAACTGCGGAAAGCAGCGCCTTCATCGAAGCGTCAATAATATCGTTATCAATACCGGCGCCCCAGAAAACCTTATTTTCGTCTTCTCCGTAAACGCCCACATAAGCAATCGCCTGGGCGGTAGAACCGGAATTGAGCGCGTGTTCCTCATAAGTCAGCACGTGCAGTTCGCGTTTCAGCAGGTTTTGCAGGGCCTTGGAAACCGCATTCAGGCGGCCGTTGCCGTTGGTGTTCATGCGGGTGGTTTTGCCGTTCAGCCGCAGTTCAATGTCGGCATACATAATGGCCTTGTCGGTAAAATCATATTTGCCGAAGTCGATGGGCGTATCAATATTTACATACTGCGTCAGGAAGATGTCACGAATTTCCTCGTGGCTAAGCTCTTTATGCAGGTGATCAGATACATTTTTAACGGCGTAACCGAAGTCCTCACGCATTTTCTGCGGCATATTAAAGCCGTACTTGGTCTGCATGAGATAACCGATACCGCCCTTGCCGCTCTGGCTGTTGATGCGGATAACATCGGATTCATACTCGCGGCCGACATCATGCGGATCCAGCGGCAGATACGGCACCGACCAGCCTTTAAGCTGTTTTTCCTCGTGCCACTTCATGCCCTTGGCAATAGCGTCCTGATGAGAACCGGAGAAGGCGGCAAAAACCAGACGGCCACTGTACGGCTGACGCTCGTAAACGTGCATACGGGTTACCTTCTCATACACCTTGGTAATCTCTGTGATGTTGCTGAAATCCAGCTCAGGGTCAACACCGTGGCAGAACATATTCATGGCCAGCGTCACAATATCCACATTACCGGTGCGCTCGCCGTTACCGAAAAGTGTACCCTCAATGCGGTCAGCGCCGGCCAGAATACCCAGCTCAGAATCGGCCACACCGCAGCCGCGGTCATTGTGCGGATGCAGAGAAAGCACTACATTCTCACGGTACTTTAAGTTGTCGCTCATATACTCAACCTGGCTGGCGTAAACGTGCGGCAAACTCATCTCCACGGTGGCCGGCAGGTTGATGATAACCGGCTTTTCGGCGGTGGGCTGCCAAACATCCAGCACCGCGTTGCAGATTTCCAGCGCAAATTCCATCTCAGTACCGGTAAAGCTTTCGGGCGAATATTCAAAACGGATGTTGCCGGGCATATCAGCAGCATATTTCTTCAACAGCTCGGCGCCATCCACGGCAATCTGAATAATCTCCGGCTTCTCCATACGGAAAACCTGCTCTCTCTGCGCCAGAGAGGTGGAGTTATACAAATGCACAATGGCATTTTTGGCCCCCTGCAAGGCCTCAAAGGTTTTGGCGATAATATGCTCACGGCTTTGGGTGAGCACCTGCAAGGTAACATCATCGGGCACCAGATCCTGCTCTATCAACGCCCGCAAAAACTCATATTCGGTCTCGGAAGCGGCAGGAAAGCCGACTTCGATCTCCTTAAAGCCAATGCGTACCAGATGTTGGAAAAACTCCAGCTTTTCTTCCAGACTCATCGGCACAATCAAGCTCTGATTGCCGTCACGCAAGTCCACGCTGCACCACACGGGGGCACGGTCAATATACTCTTTGCCTGCCCATTTAAGCTCATTAACGGGCGGCATAAAATAGCCTCTTTGATAACGGTCATAATTTTTCAATGCCATATCCTCCTTTGCACGATTTTTATGTAATAGTTTTGTGTACTGTATACAAATTGCCGACACCTGCCCAAAGCAAGACTGAAAGCCGCCTGACAGGCATTGGCCGTTTTTGGCTGATGAATAATTATCAGCAATTTAGTGATAAATAACCTTTAATTTATTTATTATATATTTATGCCACCGCTTTGTCAACCTATATTATCCGCTTTGCCCTGTTTAATGACAAGTTTTTCTATCCATACCACTAAATATGCTGTTTTTCTTATCTAAATTGTCGATTTTATAACTACATCTGCATTCAAGATAATCCAGCAGTTTATAATGCAGAAAATTACGGTTTTTATGGCAAATTCGGGCAAATTAGGCGGTTTTTCGGCAAATTACGGCATGGGCGGCAGGCATTTCCATTGATTTTATTACCTCCCCCAAGGTATACTCGAAAAAAACACAAAGGAGTGACCCCCCCCATGAAAAAATTATTGAGTTTCTCGTTGATGATTGCCCTGTTTTGTATGCTGAGCAGCACGGCGCTGGCTGCTGATTGCAGCCACCGGACGACGCAGGTAAAATGGCAATTCGGCTGCCAACCCTGTCATTATATGTGTCCGGGCGGTACACAAAACGGTAATCAAAACGGCAGCCAGATGGGCAGCTATGATTGGTGGCAAAGCCTGTTGGAGCAAATCTACGGCAGCCAGCAAAAACCGGATACCACGCCGGACAACACGCCCAATAATGCACCTGACAATGTAGTTGTTCCCGATAACAACAACGGCAGTAATGCAGAGAACAACGGCAGCACCGACAGCAACGTTAACCAGAACATCAATGCGTATTACGCCGAGCAGGTGGTAAGCATAGTCAACAAGGAACGCACGGCTGCGGGGCTTTCGCCCGTGACATTGGACGCTGATGTGTCGGCAGCAGCGCTGGTGCGCGCCAAGGAATGTGCCAAGAGCTTTTCTCATACCCGCCCAAACGGCTCCTCCTGCTTTACCGCGCTGAAAGAGGCCGGTATCAATTACAGAGGCGCCGGCGAGAATATTGCCTATGGCCAGCAGACGCCCACCCAGGTAATGCAGGCCTGGATGAACTCCTCCGGCCACCGCGCCAATATTATGAACAGCAAGTACACCAAAATCGGCGTCGCTTACACCGTTATCAACGGCACGCCGTATTGGGCACAGTTCTTTATTTACTAAACACATATAATATAGTAGTAACTGATTATGGCAGCCCGGGCAGCAACTCGGGCTGTCATTTTAACATTGTGCATAATCTTGCAATATAAATTAAAGTTATCACATTTTATTTAATTATGCCAACATTTTTTGACATTCCGCATCCGGTGTATAACAAATCCCTCAACACAATATTTTCACTCATTTTTTGGTGCAGATGACATATATATAAAAGGAAGAAAAATTTTGCACATACCCCACACATTTAGTTTTATACAATATATGGCAAAGAGGGGTTGACTTACCGGTAAAAAGTGTGTATAATAATAAGTGTGTTTTTAATTGCATAAAGGGCGGACAACACTAACTCCGTCGGGGACAATGGCGTCCTCGTTTTTGTGGGTTGTTTTGTGCGCTTTTTTATTTTTATTTATCCTTATGAGGAGGGATTTCCATTGATTAAACTGGTCAATGTTAATAAATCATTTGGCAGTCTGCACGTATTAAAAGATGTTAATTTGGAGGTTGCCGAGGGCGAAAAGCTGGTAATTATCGGGCCTTCCGGCTCCGGCAAGAGTACCACCGTGCGCTGCATGAACTTTTTGGAGGAACCTACCTCCGGTGAGGTTTATATCGACGGCGTAAAGCTTACCCACAAAAATAAAACCGAGGTTGTCCGCAACTCTACCGCGATGGTGTTCCAGCAGTTCAACCTGTATCCGCACATGACGGTGCTGGAAAATCTGACGCTGGCCCCCATAAAATTGCAGAAGGTGCCCAAGCATGAAGCTGAGGAGCTGGCCTTCAAGTATCTGGACATTGTCGGCCTGAGAGAGAAAGCTTCGGTTTACCCCTCTACCCTGTCCGGCGGCCAGCAGCAGCGTGTGGCTATTGCCCGTGCCCTGTGTTCCCGCGCCAAAATTATTCTGTTTGATGAGCCCACCTCGGCTCTCGACCCGGAAACCGTACAGGAAGTTTTGGATGTTATGATCAAGCTCTCGCAGGAGAACATCACCATGGTGGTTGTAACCCATGAGATGGGCTTTGCCCGCCAGGTGGCCGACCGTGTTATCTTTATGGATGACGGCCGTATTCTGGAAGAAGGTTCGCCCGAGCATTTCTTCGAGAACCCCACCGAGGAGCGCACCAAAGCCTTCCTCAGCAAGATTTTGAAGTAATATTACATATTTAATCAGCTTGTTTCGGCACACATAAGTGCCGTTCAGGAAAATAAAAAACATTTTTGAGAGGAGAATTTATCATGAAGAAACTTATTGCATTGATTATGTCCATCACCATGTTGTTTGCGCTGGCAGGCTGCGGAGGCGGCGACGATGCTGCTGCCGGCCGTACCGCTGCTGACATTACTGCTGACGGCGTATTGAAGGTTGGCGTTAAAACCGACGTTCCCGGCTTTGGCCTGCTGAACACCGCTGACGGCACTTACTCCGGCGTAGAAATTGATTTGGCTTACAAGATTGCCGATGAACTGGGCGTTGAGAATGTTGAATTTACCCCCATCACCGCTGCAACCCGTGGTCAGCTGCTGGACTCCGGCGACATTGATATGGTAGCCGGCACCTTCACCATCACCGAAGAACGCAAGATGTCCTGGAACTTCACCACTCCTTATTACACCGACGCAGTTTCTCTGCTGGTAAAGAACGACAGCGGCATTGAACAGATTACCGACCTGTCCGGCAAGATCATCGGCGTTGCCACCGGCTCCACCTCTATGAAGGCCCTGACCGCTGCTGCTGCTGATGCCGGCGTTGAACTGACCGACGCTAACTTCTCCGAGCTGGCTACTTACCCCGAAATCAAAGCTGCATTGGATGCCGGCCGTGTTGATGCCTTCTGCGTAGACGGCTCTATTCTGGCAGGTTATGTTGATGACACCAACCACATCGTTGAAGCTATCCGCTTCTCTCCCCAGGAATACGGTATTGCCACCAAGAAGGATAACACCGAATGGGCTGCTTATCTGGACGGTCTGGTAACCGGTTGGCTGGAAGACGGCACTATGGCTCAGATTATTGCTGACAACGGCGTAGTTGCTTCCTTCACCGAATAATTTGGCTTTTATATCGGCTTATCACCGATTTTTGACGAACACAGAGGAGCATTCGCTCCTCTCTTCGTCAGCAGGGCCCCCGCATTTACAACGGGACTCTGCTGACGGAGAAATTGACAGAAATTATAAAATTACCGCAACTATCCGCAAATATCGCCTTTTTCTACAAAAGGTGCCCAACATAACAAAACGGCCGTCAGGCCGCAGAACAAAGGAGGCAATAGTTTCATGATTCAACAGATTATGGAACCTTGGCGCTGGCAAATGTTGTTTGCCGAGTGGCCGAAATTCTTAAAAGCGTTTGGTATCACGCTGGAAATTTCGGTGCTGGCATTGGCATTGGCACTTGTCCTTGGCGTCATTTTTGGTTTAATGTCCACATCACATAATCCGCTGCTGCGTATAATCGCCCGCGTTTATGTAGAATTCTTCCAGAACACCCCCCTGGCTATTCAGGTTTTCTTCGTATTTTATGCCCTGCCCTATGCCAGTATTGTACTCTCTCAGGTCACCATTGGTATCCTGTGCGTAGGTATTTACACCGGCGCTTATATGTCCGAGGCGGTGCGTGCCGGTATCGGCTCCATCCCCAAGGGCCAGTTTGAAGCCGCAGCTTCTCAGGGTTTTACTTACATCCAGACCATGATGTTAATCGTGCTGCCGCAGACTATCAAAATTATTCTGCCGCCCATGGTTAACCAGATGGTAAATCTGATCAAGAACACATCTATCGTCACCATGATTGCCGGCGGCGATTTGATGTACCGTGCCAACGCTTATGCCACCAACGATGTTATGAGCTACGGCCCGTCTTACCTGCTCTGCGGTGCATTGTACTTTGTTTTGTGCTTCCCGCTTACCACCTGGGCACGCCGCTATGAGGCCAGATTGAAGAACCGTGATGTCATCACCAACACCAAAAAAGATAAGGTAGAGGAGGTGGCTGCATAATGGAAACTTTTGAGGCAGTTTTTACACCGGATAATGTGCGCTATATTTTGCTGGGTTACGGCACAACTATTAAATATGCCGCCATCAGTATTATCCTCTCTATCATTATCGGCACGGTAATGGGTTTGATACGCAACTACGATAAATTTATCTTAAAGCGCCTTACCGGCCTGTATATTGAGGTTTTCCGTAACACACCGAACCTGTTGTGGGTATTTGTCTGCTTTATCGCAGCCCCGTTTGACACGATTTTTGCCCGTTGCTGCTGTGCTTATGTGCTGTTTACCTCGGCCATGATGGCAGAAATTGTACGAGGCGGCTTAAATTCTATTCCCAAAGGCCAGTTTGAGGCTGCCGCCTCTCAGGGCTTCAATTTCATCGGCACGCTTTGGTATATCATCATCCCTCAGTGCTTCCGTCGAATCATCCCAACCATGATGAGTCAGGTTATTACGGTTATCAAGGATACCTCCTTCCTGGCGCAGGTGGCCGTGGGCGAGCTGTTGTATAATACCAAGGACCTGATGTCCAAGATGTATGTTTATACCGGCCACGCCACCACATTTACTGAGATGTGCCTGCTGTTTGGCTTTGCAATGCTGCTGTATTTTGTAACCTGCTTCACCCTCTCCTGCATTATGCGCTATTATCAGCGCCGTCTGAATCGCGGGCAGGGAGTCAGCCAATAGTTTCAAGCAAATATAAACTCCCTTGCCAGCAACAAGGGAGTTTTTTATGTCCATTTCTTAATACAAAAACGGCATGGCCACATCCAGACCACGCCGTTTAATTATGCAGTTTTATATGTCGTTTGCGCTATGGTTCTAAGCGATTTTAGCAAACGCCCTGGGCCACCATAGCCTCGGCAACCTTCTCGAAACCGGCAATGTTAGCACCCAAAACATAGTTGTGGGGGCAACCATAACGGTTGGCGGCATCAGCAGTCTTCTGATAAATGTCAATCATAATGCGCTGCAAACGCTGGTCAACCTCATCAAAGGTCCAGCTAAGACGCATACTGTTCTGGGTCATCTCCAAGGCAGAGGTTGCAACACCGCCGGCATTGGCAGCTTTGCCCGGCATGAAAATCATACCCTTTTCCAGCGCATAGTCGGTAGCCTCACGGGTAGTGGGCATATTGGCACCCTCAGCCACCACACGGCAGCCGTTATCATGCAGCGCCTGCATATCAGCCAGAGTCAACTCGTTCTGGGTAGCGCAAGGCAGCGCAATCTCACAAGGCAGCTTCCAAATGCTGCTGCCCTCAACATATTGGGCAGAGTCCACAATCT
This sequence comes from Bacillota bacterium, assembly GCA_017397935.1. Lineage (GTDB taxonomy): Bacteria > Bacillota > Dehalobacteriia > UBA4068 > UBA4997 > Avidehalobacter. The sequence goes on along the minus strand of JAFQHN010000024.1, from coordinate 64,052 downwards.
CAGCGTACTCGCGGATACGGCCACGGCGTACTTCTTTAATTTCCTTAACAATGTCCAGCTTAATGCCGGCAGGGTCATACACATAGCCGTTAGAGTCACTCATGGCAACAACCTTCATGCCCTTGGCCTGCGCCTTCTCAACGGCATAGATAGCCACGTTGCCGGAGCCGGAAACGATAGCCTGCTTGCCCTGCAAAGCCTGGTTGTGATGACGCATCATTTCTTCCAGCATATAAATCAAACCGTAACCGGTGGCCTGAGTACGGCCCAGAGAACCGCCAAAGGTCAGACCTTTACCGGTCAGCACGCCCTCATAAACGCCGGTCAGACGCTTATACTGACCAAACAGATAACCGATCTCTCGACCGCCTACACCAATATCACCGGCAGGTACATCACGGTCAGCGCCGATATATTTATACAACTCGGTCATAAAGCTCTGGCAGAAATGCATAACCTCGCCGTCGGATTTACCCTTCGGGTCGAAATCGGAGCCGCCTTTGCCGCCGCCAATCGGCAGACCGGTCAGCGAATTTTTGAAAGTCTGCTCAAAGCCCAAAAATTTCAAAATGCTCTGGTTAACCGAGGGATGAAAACGCAAACCACCCTTATAAGGCCCAATGGCGCTGTTAAACTGAATACGATAGCCACGGTTTACGCGCACGACACCGTTGTCATCCAGCCACGGTACACGGAAAGTAACGCTGCGCTCGGGTTCAACCATGCGCTCTAACAGAGCCACATTACGATAATCCTGTTCATGTACGGCAATAGCAGGCTCAATAGAATCCAGAACCTCCTTAACTGCCTGACAAAACTCCGGCTCGTGTGCGTTTTTCTCTACCACGTGCTGATAAATCTCTTGTGCGTAAGACATTAAAAAAACACCTCTCTTAATAATAGTAACATCAACAAACTCTATCACTGTCCAGGCATCGGCCTCAAAATCGCTTAATCAACTTTTAACCTGTCAGCTTTTATAATTATACTATTTTTCTTAAAAATAGCAAATGTTTTTTGCTATGTATTTTGTATAATTTTACACGCAACTCAACATTTAATGCGGTTATCAGTGCAAGCCAATATAAACACCCCAAACTATATTTTTGCTGTATTAAAGCATATATATACAAGGGTATTACAGCTTATTGATGTAAAAGCTGGCAGCCAATGTCAGCCACCCCGCCCGAAACAGCCGCATGATCTGCCACCAACCGCCGCCATGCAAACCAAACTCATCAATCAAAGCCAGCTTGCCGCTTAAACTGCGTGCATCCTCAAACCATACCTCATGCTGCACGCCGCCCAATACATAATTATAATACGGTGAATACGCCTGATCATCAAAGAAAATCTGCGCACCCACATCGGCCGCCCGCTGCATCGCCTGCACCAGCCCCATACTCTCAGCCTTGCTCTCGCCCCGAACATAAGGCAGCGTCCAATCATAGGCATAATTGGCAATACCAAGGTCAATTTTCTCAGGCGGAATCTCGGTCACCGCGTACTCCACCACCCGCCGCACCCAATCCAGAGGCGCAATGGGCTGCGGTGCGCTGTAAGTATAGCCCCACTCATAGGTCATCAGCAGCACATAGTCCACCAGCGCCCCCAGTGCCGCATAATCCTGCCCTTCATATAGCAGGCCGGGCTGCTCTGCGTAGGTTTTGGGCGCCAACGCCACCGATATGGTAAAACCGTTGGCGTGCATAACCTCGGCCAGCTCACCCACCCAGGCAGTAAATTTATCACGGTCGGCTGCGGCAATATATTCAAAATCCACATCAACCCCCAGATATCCCTTTTGCTGCATAACCTGCACCAGCTGCCGATTCAGCCTCTCCCGTGCCGCTGCATCGGCCAGCATTTGCGTTATCAGGTTATTGTTAAAATTGCCATCCTCATCAAAGGGGGTAAGCGTCAAAATCGGCCGTGTGCCCTGCTCATAAGCCGCTGCGATCAACGGCTCATCCGCCAAATTGGGGCCCAGCAAATATCCGCCGGCGGTAAATCCGTAAGAGAATATCGAAAGCGACGACAAATACGGCAGACTGTCCGCCAACACCTCCGTATCAATAAAGGGATATGCATAACCGTTGCTGAAAATTCCGCGCCCAAAAATCGTCTCATCCTGCGCAAAAGGCAGCCATAACGCCTGCCCAACCGCCAGACGATAGGGGTAAATCAACTGGTTGGCATAAATAATCTCTGCCGCCGTTATGCCAAAACCCGACGCGATTTCATCAACATTATCCCTTGCCTGCACCACATAAATTGCCATATCCATACCCCGCCAAATCCGTCTTTGCCGCATTATATGCACTCATACAGGCAATTTTGCAGACAAAAAACGGCTGCACCAACCGGCACAACCGTTTTAATTAACTTTTTGGTTTAGATTAAGGCTGTTTGCGTGTAACCTTCAACTCCACGCTCATCGAATCCGGCGCCACCGCCTCCACATTGGCTGTTGTCAGCGCCCTTACCACCGGCCGATAACTGCCCGGCAGCAAAGAGCCAACATCAATCCGCGCCTCAATATCGCGGTTGGTAAGCGTGCTGACCACCGAAACCGGGCCGCTGACCTGCACCGAGCAAGTAGCCTGGCCCAACTGATAATTATAATCGGATTGCTGATTTACCAGGGATATGGCTACATCGTCAATCTCTCTGGTGGCCTCTTTTTCAATCATCACCACCACTTGATAATCCGCACTTTGGTCAAAGGTAACATCATCAACCGTCAGCAAAGTCACCGATTGTGACACTTTATTGGTTGCATTATTGATATTTACCGCCGATGTATAAATATAATCCAGCTTATCCAGCTTGCTGTATGCGCCAAAAGCCGTGGTTACTGCGGGGTCTACCACCACACGGGAGATCACATAGCCCTCCGCCGGCTCACCGGAGATGGTCACATCAATCGGCAGCACCTTGGATGGCTGCTCGGACACCACCGGCACCAAAACATCGACCATCGCAGGCTGCGCTTTTACCCAGTTAAGCAGAGAATTGCCGTTGACATCCACCACCTGCACCGGCAGGCTGGCCCGATAATTGCCGGTAAGCTCGGCCAAATCCACCGAAACATACACATCATCAATCAGCCGCAGCTTCTCCTCTGAGCCGGAAAGCACAATTTCCTGCGGAGACAACACCGCGTCAAGCTGCATAAAGCCCTCTGCCGGCAAATCGGATTCATAGTTGATCTGCAATTTCTTCTGCACCTGCCGCAGGGCGTCAACCATCAGCACAACCTCGTTGGCATCCGCCGAAACCAAATCTACATTGGGCGGCAAATCAAAACGCAGCTTGGCCGTATACTGCCCCTGCACCGCGCCGGACAAATCCACCACGGCGTTAATATCGGCCGCCGAAAGCGTGTTCATCACATTGGTGGGGGCTGCAACTCTCAGTTTAACATTCTCTGTTTTATCGGCCAGCGCCAGATTATCCGACAAATTTACATAATCAACCGGCACCTCAAAGCGCTGCTCAATCACCGGGTTATCCTGCACCGTAACATAAACCCAAAGGGATACCGCCAACGCAAAAGCCAGTGCCAAAGTGCCCCAGCTTACGCCTTTGCCTTTCAACGAGAAAAGTTCATTCATTCCTGGGCACCTCGCTCTCTCTTGCGGCGGAAACGGGCCTGTATCTGCTTTGTACCTTTATTCCGTGCGCCAAAATGCTGCTCAATATGCTGCCGCAAGGTAAGTTCATCCAGATTTACATAGATGCGCCCATCAACAGCAACCGATATTGCACCGGTTTCCTCCGATACAATAACCACCAGCGCATCCGAAACCTCGGAAAGGCCGATACCGGAGCGATGACGGGTGCCAAAAGACATCGAAAGATTGGGATTATCGGAAAGCGGCAGGAAACAGGCAGCAGCCGCAATACGATTACCGCGGATAATGGCCGCACCGTCATGCAGCGGAGTATTTGGCACAAAAATATTGATCAGTGCGTGTTCGGAAACCAGACAATCCATCTGAATACCGTTTTCAATATAGTTGTTCAGGCCGATTTCACGCTCCAAAACCACCAGCATACCCACATTATGTTTGGATTCTTCAATCGCAGCCTTAATTACCGCATCATGCACCGGCTTCATATCGGTATGCGGCGCATCAAACGGACGAATATACAAACGACTGCGGCCAATCTGCTCCAAGGCACGGCGAATCTCCGGCTGGAAAATTACCGCCAGAGCCAGAATGATAACCGACCACAACTGACTAAGCAGCCAGCCAAGCGCATCCAGCTGCAACCAGCCGCTTAACGAGAGAGCCGCCACCAAAACCAGCAGGCCCTTAATAAGCTGCACGGCGCGGGTACCCTGCATAACCATAAATACATAGTAAAACAGCAGCGTAACAATAAAAATATCCAGCACCATGGAAATTGTGGAGCCCACAGTTGCCCCATGAAACAAGCTGTTTAACAGGCCGTTCAACAAGATTACCGCACCCCCAAACATATACACAACAGCACAAAGCCAAGCTTGATTACAAAATTATCGTATATTATTTTTTATTCTACATCTTACCGTCCAAATCCTGTATCAGCCAGAGATTTTTCTGAAAATTGCCACAAAATCTATAAATTTTACTTGCCCAATGGCGCAACAAGAGGTATTATAGATATGATATATAAAAGACTTTTCTGCCGCAAATATATTGGTTTTTCGGCAATTTTTGGCAGACAAAAACTGTAATTTTAATGTATAATATACAGTGTAAAGATGGCATAGTGTATTGTTAAATTTTTTCGAGGTAACAGCTGTTATGTATAAATTTTTGCAGGAGAACCGTTATGTTTTCAGCATTTCGCTGATTTTTCTGATAGCCGGTATCGCCATCAGCATCTGGTTGAAGGCCTGGGCTATCAACTCGCAGAGTAATGTTCATACCGAGCAGCAAAATCTGGTGGAAGTCATCAATCAGTTGGAGGCAGAAAATCTGGCCATGGAAACCGCCATTGATGCCATACGTACTGAGTTGGCCGGCGCAGGTTTTTCCGATTCCGAGGCCGGTGCCTACTTTACCCGCTTGCAGCAGGAACTGGCCGACACCCAATTTAACTCCGGCCAAACTGCCGTCAGCGGCAGCGGCATCATCATCTCTCTTAATGATAACACCGCCGGCGCCGAAACGGCCAAGCAGGCAGACCCGCTGAATTACTTCCCGGAGAATTACATTATCCATGACAGCAACCTGCGTTATCTGCTTAATGATGTTGCATATCTGGCCGAGGCTGTCTCCATCAACGGCCAGCGTATCGTGGATACCTCGGATATTCGCTGCGTGGGTACGGTCATCATCATAAACTCCACCCGTGTGGCTCCGCCTTATGAGATAAGCCTGATCGGCTCACCTGCCCTGTTGGAGGGTGCGCTGCAAGAATCATCCCAATATCTGTATTTGAAGAATAAAAATATGCCGATAAAAGTCAGCCGCAGCGATGATTTGCAGCTGCCTGCTTATACCGGTACGATCATCAGCAAATATGCCCAACCCGTGGTGGATGTGCCGCAGCCGTAATCATTTTTTATGCATAAATTTCAGTGAATAAAAAGTGTATAGATTTTTAGGAGAATGTTATGTTTAAGTTTGTTATGCCCGTTATCAGTTTGTTGGTCGGTGCGATCATCGGCTCTATTTTAACCGTAAATGCCTCGCTGGGTATTGCCAAATACCTGTCCATCGCCATTCTGGCCGCCATGGATTCGGTGTTGGGCGGCGCCCGCTCGCTGTTGGAGAACACTTATGACGGTTTGATTATGCTCTCCGGCTTCATCACCAACGCCCTGCTGGCCATGGCACTGGCTTTTCTGGGCAACCAAATCGGTATTGATATGTTTATGGCCGCCACAATTTGCTTTGCGCTGCGTATTTTCTCCAATCTGGCCTTTATCCGCCGAGACCTTATCACCCAATACCGCGAGAAAAAGGCCCGCCAGAAAATCAACCGCGTGGAGATTGTGCGCCGCAGCAAAAATGCACCTGCCCAGCCTAATCTGGAAAATACCATCTCCGGCCTGCTGCTGGACAGCATCCCCAACGACCAACCGGCCAGGGACACCGAAACCGTGGACATTGATATTGACCAATCGCCGGTTAAGGTGAAGGCCATCATCAGTAATAAAACCGAAAAATCCGAGCAGACTGAAAATTCGGCCAAAGCAGCAGAAAAGGAAGTTTAAGCCATGGATACCAACACCAAGCCGAGCAATCAACAGCAAAAATACAATCTGCTCACCTTTTCTCTGGGGCTGACATTACTCAGTTTTGCCATTGTCTGCCAGATAAATTTTGAGTCTAACAGCCTGCAATCGCTGGAAAACCAAAGCACCGAAACGCTGGTTACCATGGTGCACAACCTTAACGATTACCGTGCCAAGCTTAATGTGGAGCTGGACGAGTTGGAACGCAGCAAGTCTACCCTCTCGGCCACGGCCACGCTGGAAAATCAACTGCAAAGCAGCCGTGTTTTTGCGGGCACGCTGCCCATCAGCGGCCCCGGAGTCAGCGTTACCATCACCGCCGATTATGATGTTTACAGCATGGACATTATTGACATCGCCAATGAGCTGAAAGTAAGCGGTGCCGAGGCGGTAGCCATCAACAACCAACGACTGACAGCCAAAAGTCATATCACCCATGAGTTTGACCAAAATGACCAGCTTTTTCTGGCGCTGGACGGTCAACGCCTGCTGACGCCTATTGTCATCACCGCCATTGGTGATGCCCACACGCTGGAAAAAGGCCTGATTTTTACCGGCGGCATTATTGATAATCTGAACACTCTGTATGGCATTTACCCCATTGTGCGGCAGGAAGAAAATGTTACCATACCTGCGGCCGCCAAGCAAACCACACCCGTTTATATGCAGCGTGTGACCGAAACACCTGTAAACTGAATTTCTACTGACTATCAACAGAATTTATCACCACGCACCCCGCATTACACGGGGTGTTTTTTTGTAATCACAACCAAAGTGGTGATTTGCAGCCAAATTATGAATTATATCCATTGATAAGTGGAAGACAAGAAGCAACTCCGCATAAAAAAACTGCTCCCGGTGGTGATAAATAACCGGAAGCAGTTTTATATTTGTATTAAGTGAACGGCACCACAAAAACCTGCCAAACCCCCTGGAAGGCTTGCCGCACTACCAGACGCAGGCTGTACTTGCCCACATCCTTGGCGGCCAGCAGATTGGTGCTGTAAGTGTTGCCATTGTCGTCGGCATAGGTGATTGAGCCGATAACCTCGCCGCGGTGCACCGGCGCATTGACAGAGCTGGGCAGATCCAGAGTCTCGGTCAAGTTAACCTGCTCACCGTCCTCGCTGATAAGATACAGCGGCTTCTCCGAAAGCACCTCCACATCATCACGGCCACCGTTAAGCACCGGCACGCTGGCTTTTACGCTGTTGGCCTCCAAAATCAGCGACGGACGGAAATTATCAAAGCCCCATTCCAGCAGAGCCTGCGCATCATCATAAATCTCGGTGCTGTTCAGCACCACGGCAATCAGCTGCATACCATCCTCGGTGGCGCTGCCCACAAAACAGTTGCCGGCCTGCCGCGTATAACCGGTTTTTACGCCGTCGGCCGAGCTGTATTGCTTCAACAGGCCGTTGCGGTTATAAACCGTAAAGTCCTCCTCGCCGTTCAACTTCTCAATCTTGAATTTCTCGGTGGTAATAATACGACGGAACTCCTCGTTATCCAGCGCCTCGCGGGCAATCACCGCCAAATCGTGCGCCGATGAGTAATGCTCGGCGTTATGTAAACCGTGCGGATTGGTAAAATGCGTATGCTGCAAGCCCAGCTCAGCCGCCTTATCGTTCATCATCTGCACGAAAGCCTGCTCGCTGCCGGCCACGCCGATGGCCAACGCCTGCGCCGCATCATTGGCCGAGCGCAGCATCAACGCCATCAGCAGCTCCTCCACCGTCTGTGTAGCACCGGGTTTCAGCGCCAAACCGGTCTCGCCCACATTATAAAAATCGTCCGGCAGGGTAATTTTCTCATCCAACGGCAAATTTTCCAGCACCAGCAACGCCGTCATAATCTTGGTGGTACTGGCCGGATAAAGCTGTTGGTCCATATTCTGCTTGTAAAGCACCTTGCCGCTGCTCTGCTCAATCAACACCGCCGCCTCGGCATACAATGAGGGCGGTACGGTGGTGGCTGCCCGGGCCGACAAACCGCCGTCCGCCAGACCCCAGCTTGCCAGCACCGCGACCACCGCTGCCAGACAACATAACAAGCTAATTTTACGAATCATCTGCAACCTCTGTTAATTCATCATCTTGTTCCATCTTATTGTTTCGGCAGGATTTCAGCGTTTTTTCCAGCTTATCCAGCAAATCGGGCGTCATATCCACCAATTTGTCCAGCGGCTCCTGCCCGTTTACGGGGATGTAACGCAAATTACCGCCGCTTGATGCCAAAAAACCCACCGGATTTACCGACATACCGCCGCCGCTGCCCCCACCGAAGGCAGGGTCCTCCTGTTGTTTGGCAGTATATTCTCCGCCGCCGGCCACAAAACCCATACTCACGCGTGAAATCGGCACAATCAGCAGCTCTCCTGCCATAATCGGCTGCCCAACCACCGTGTTCACATTCACCATGCCGCCCAGCTTATCCATGGCCGTGCCCAACAGACCCGCAATATTTTTCTCTCCGGACATTATCGCACCTCTTTCCGGTGCTTATTATGCCTTAATCTGCCGTTTTGCGGCCGCAATAAACCGCCCACAGCAACGCCGCCGCCGATACGCTGCCCTCGGCATCCACCAGCAGGCAGCTTTCCTTGCGGCCAGCAGACGGCAGCAAACGCCAATCCATGCTGACATTATCAGCCGCAGGCCACGCCTTTACCGCCATACTCAGCCGCCCCAGCAGCACCTCAGCGGCCGCCGATAATGTGCCGGCCAACACCGCGCCCCAGGCTGCATCGCCACCGACAACCGCCTGCACCACCAAACTGCGGACACGCAGCCTTTGCAGCAAAACATCACGGTCAACCGCAGGTACACGGCGTTTTTTCTTAATTTCCGCCCAGTTAAAAACCTCACGGAATACCGCCAGCCGCCAACCACCCAAAGGCAGCGGCAGCAGGTAAATTTGCAGCGTTTGCTGCTGCCAGGCGGCTTCTAACCGCAGCGAGAGCCGCAGAGGATAAGCCAATAACAACAGCAAAAATAACGGCAATAAGCCAATGACCGGCAGACTTTGCATAAGCAACACCTTTAATCGTTATGCCTGTTAGTCTGCCCTGTCCTCGGCGTAATATTCCCGGTACAAATTTTTATTTTACAACAATGTTAACCAGTCTGTCGGGCACCACAATCGTTTTAACTGCGGTTTTGCCGCCCAACCAAGCCGCATAATCAGCCTGAGCCGCCACATACGCCTCAGCCGCAGCCTTGTCCATGCCGGCAGGAATTACCAAACGGGCTTTCAGCTTGCCGTTAACCTGAACAACAATTTCAACCTCGTCCTTCTGCGTAAATTCCTCGTTATACTGCGGCCAGGGCTGATTATAAGCCACACCCTCATGGCCGGTTTGCTGCCACATTTCGTCGCTAATGTGCGGTGCAAAGGGAGAAAGCATCAAAATCAGCTTGTCAGCCGCTTCCTTAATAATATCGGCATTGCAGGCCTCGCCCTCGGCATCACGATAAGCAACCATAGCGTTTACCAGCTCCATCATCGCGCTGATGGCGGTGTTGAAATTGAAACGACCGGCAATATCATCGGTAACCTTCTTGATGGTGGTATGCAGCACACGGCGCATTTCTTTGTCGGCAGAAGTCAACTCACGGGTACGGTAATCAGCACCGTAAATGCCGGCCACCAGCTTCCAGATGCGGTTCAGGAAGCGATAACAGCCCTCAACGGCCGAATCATTCCACTCCAAATCTCTTTCCGGCGGTGCGGCAAACAGGATGAACAAACGGGCGGTATCAGCGCCGTACTTGCCGATAATTTCCTCGGGGCTGACCACGTTGCCCAGGCTCTTGCTCATCTTGGTGCCATCCTTCAATACCATACCCTGCGTCAACAGATTGGTAAACGGCTCCTCAACATCCACCAAATCCATATCATACAGCGCCTTGGTGAAGAAACGGGAGTACATCAGGTGCAAAATGGCGTGTTCTACGCCGCCGATATACTGGTCAACCGACATCCAGTAAGCAGCTTTCTCCTTATCCCACGAAGCGTCAGCGTTGTGCGGGTCACAATAGCGCAAGAAATACCAGGAGGAGCACATAAAGGTGTCCATAGTGTCCATCTCACGGGTAGCCTTGCCGCCGCAGCAGGGGCAGGTGGTTTCGGCAAAGGTGGGGCTGGTTTTCAGCGGAGATTCACCGAAAGGCTGGAACTCTACATCGGTGGGCAGCAGCACAGGCAGCTGATCCTCCGGCACCGGCTGCACGCCGCACTTTTCACAGTAAACCATCGGGATGGGTGCGCCCCAATAACGCTGACGGCTGATCAGCCAGTCACGCAGGCGGTAATTGATAACCTTCTTGCCCAGGCCTTTTTCTTCCAGCCAGGCGGCAATCGCATCGATGGCGTCGGGTTTATTGGTCAGACCGTCAAACTCGCCCGAATTTACCAGCACGCCGATTTCGGTATAAGCAGCCTCCAAGGGTTCATCAGCCTTATCGGCACTTTCAGCGATAACACGGATAATCGGCAAATCATATTTATGGGCAAAATCAAAGTCACGCTCATCGTGAGAAGGTACGCCCATAACCGCACCCGTGCCGTAATCCATCAAAACATAGTTGGTGATCCAAATCGGCACACGGCCGCCGGTGGCAGGGTTAATGGCATAAGCGCCGATAAACATACCCTCTTTTTCCAGATTGCCGGAGGTTCTGTCGATGTTGGAAAGCTGCTGAACTTTCTTCACAAACTCGGCAACAGGCTGTTCATATTCGGTACCGGCCACCAGTTTTTCCACCATCGGGTGTTCCGGTGCCAGTACCATATAGGTTACGCCAAAGATGGTATCCACACGGGTGGTGAACACGGGCAAATCCTCGCCTGCCTCGGTCTTAAAGGTAGCCTGTACGCCCTCGCTGCGGCCGATCCAGTTGTTCTGCATGGTCTTAACCTTCTCAGGCCAACCGGGCAGCTTTTCCAAATCATCCAGCAAACGCTGAGCATAATCGGTAATCTTAAAGAACCACTGGTCCAGCGCCTTCTTCTCCACCACAGCGTGGCAGCGCTCACAGCAGCCGTCAACCACCTGTTCATTGGCCAAAACGGTGGCGCAAGAGGGACACCAGTTTACATGGGCGTGCTTTTTATAAGCCAAACCCTTGTTATAAAGCTGAATAAACAGCCATTGTGTCCATTTGTAATAATCCGGCAGGCAGGTGGCCACCTCTCGGTCCCAGTCATAGCTGATACCCATGCTCTTCAACTGGTCACGCATATTGGCCATATTCTCCAAAGTCCAATCACGGGGGAAAACGCCGTGCTTAATAGCCGCATTTTCGGCCGGCAGACCAAAAGAGTCCCAACCCATGGGGTGCAGCACATTATAACCCTGCATATGCTTAAAACGCGCTACCACGTCACCGATGGAGTAGTTACGCACGTGGCCCATGTGCAAGTTGCCGGAGGGGTAAGGGAACATCTCCAACACATAATATTTTTCCTTATCGGTGGTTTCATCCACCTTGTAAATCTGCTCATCAGCCCAAATTTGCTGCCATTTACTTTCAATCATCCGAAAGTTATATTGCTTATCCATCCCAAAAACCTCCAAATCCGGCAGAGAAAACCGCCGCAAACTATAAAAATTAAATTTTAGCCGTTTATAAATCTGTTATCAGACTATCTATTATTGTAACGCAAAACGCCCCAAATAACAAGAGCCACAGCCGATTTTATGTCTTAAAGCAGGCCTGCCTCAGCCATATCGGCAAAAGTACGGGTTACGGCAATTTTGGCGTGCCAACGGTTTAAGCCGCCCTGAAAATACGCAATATACGGCGGGCGGATAGGCGCATCAGCCGAAAGCTCAATCGAACTGCCGCTGACAAAAGAACCGCTGGCCATGATTACCTGATCGGTGTAGCCGGGCATATCCCAAGGTTCGGGCCGCGCATAAGAATCCACCGGCGAATATTTCTGGATGCCCTGACAAAACGCAATAAGCTGCTCCGGGTTGCCAAATTCAATGGATTCCACAATATCCGAGCGCTCGCTTCCTACCCCCGGCAGCACCTTATAGCCCAGCTCACGGCAGAAGGCCGCCGTAAATTCCGCACCGCACAAGGCCTCCTGCACCGTCAGCGGAGCAAGATAAAGCCCCTGATAGAACACCCTTGATGCCAGCAAAGAGCAGCCAACCTCCGAACCGATACCGGGGGCCGTTAAGCGGCAGGCGGCACGCTCCACCAAATCCGCACGGCCGGCAATATAACCGCCGCAGGGGGCGATACCGCCGCCCGGATTTTTAATCAGAGAACCGGCAATCAAATCAGCGCCCACACTCATCGGCTCCCGCGTGGTCACAAATTCGCCGTAACAGTTGTCCACAAAAATGATGACATGAGGGTGCTGTTTCTTCACCGCGGCAACGATCTCACCCAGAATATCCAGGGAAAGTGCCGGCCGCCAGGCATAGCCGCGAGAACGCTGGAAGGCCAGAATTTTAGTCTCGGGCCGTACCGCTGCGGCAATCTCCTCGGCGTTCAGGTTATCAAAATCCACCTCAATCTCACGGTATTTACCGCCCATTTCCAGCAGAGAACCGGGGGCGTAGCCCTGCAAACCGATGATTTTTTGCAGCGTATCATAAGGCGTGCCCACATACAGCAGCTCATCGCCCGGCAGCAGGTTGCCCAGCAGTGCCAAACTGATGGCGTGTGTGCCGCTGACAATTTGCTGACGCAGCAGGCAGCTTTCGGCGCCCAGAACATCAGCAAAAACTTGTTCCAGGGTATCCCGGCCGACATCGCCGTAGCCGTAGCCGGTGGAATCCCGCAAGTGATTTTCGCTGATTTTATGGGCGCGCATGGCATCCAGCACCCGCGCAAAATTCTGCTCGGCCACCGGAGCATAACGCAGGGCAAATTCCTGCATAGCCGCCTCGGCTGCCTCGGCCGCAGCCGCCAATTTCATCTTAATATCCGTCATTTTTACCAAAAACCTCTCATTCAATCCAATATAAAAGCCAATATAAAATCCAATATAAAATCCAATATATCTCGTCAATATTCGCTGGGAAACTCCACCGCCTCAGACGGGCAGATGGTGGAAACCGCCTGCTTAAACAGCATTTGTTTTTTGCCGCCGCTTTCCACGATCAGCACCTGGTCATCATAATGCAGCAGCACGCCCTTCAACTGAAACCCGTTCAGCAGAAAAAAGGTGGCCGCCTGCCCGCCAAATTGCAGTTCGTCCAGAAAATACTCCTGCACATTGTAACATTCCTTCACCCGCAACCCCTCCTCGCAGCCAATATAAACGCGGCACCGCCTTACTTATATTTTATCCGCCGCCTTGGGTCAGGGTGATTTATATTTCAAATTGTTAAATTGCAAATTGTTTGCGCGCCTCGGCACAAACGGCCGCCAGCAGTTCATCCTCACTCAGCTCGGCAGGGTTAAACCAGCGCACACGCTCATCCCGCCGCCACCAGGTAAGCTGCCGTTTGGCGAAGCGCCGCGTGTCCCGTTTGATAAGCTGCACCGCCTCATCATACGCCAAATCTCCGTTAAAATATTGGCCAAGCTGGCGATACCCCAAACCCTGCATCGGCTTATGATCCGCCGCAAAGCCCATAGCCAGCAGGCGGCGCACCTCATCAGCAAAACCGTCGGCCAGCATAATATCCACACGCAGCTCAATCCGCCGATAAAGCTCGTCGCGCTCCCGGTTAAGGCCCACCAGCAGCAGGTTATACGGCGATTCCGCTGCCCTCCCCTGCTCGGAAATCGGCTTGCCCGTCAGCGAAAAAACCTCCAAGGCTCGCACCAGCCGCTTGGCATCCTCCGGCGCAATCCGCGCAGCCGCCGCCGCATCCACCGCCGCCAGCCGCTGATGCATAACCCCGGCGCCCAGCATTTGATATTCAGCCTGCAATTTGGCGCGCAATTCCTCATCACCGGGTGCCGTCTCCGCCAGCTCATATCCGTCTACCAGCGCCTGAATATACAGGCCGGTGCCGCCCACCAGCATCGGCAGCTTGCCCTTGGCCGCAATTTCGGCGATTTTACGCCCCGCCTGCTGCTGAAAATCGGCCACACTAAACGGCTCATCAGGGTCCACAATGTCCAGCAGGTGGTGTTTTATCAGCCGCCCCCGTTTGGATAACATCTCCGCCGGGCGAATTTTGGCCGTACCAATGTCCATATAGCGGTAAAACTGCATGGAATCGCCCGAGATAATTTCAGCGTTCAGCCGGTCAGCCAGCTCCACCGAAAGTGCGGTTTTGCCCACGGCCGTTGGCCCCAGCAGCACCAGCAGCGGTAATTTCTGCGATATTTTCATCACCAATAATCTCCCGCAATCTTCTGATCAACTCCGCATAAAACGGCGGCGAATTTCCTCATCGGTCAGCTTAAAGAAGGTGGGACGGCCGTGCGGACAGGTCTGCGGCTTCTCGCACTCCGAGAGGTTATACAGCAGCCAGGTGATCTCCTGGTTATTCAAATGGGCGTTGGCTTTGATGGCACTCTTGCAAGCCTTGGTAAACAGCTCAACGCTGTTCAGGCGCGCAATATCCAGCACCTCGTCTTCGCCGCTTTCCAGCAGCATATCAAACACATCCAGGAAGAAGCCGGCCACATCGTTGTCATAAATCTTGGATTTACGCTGGTTGATACTCTCGCTGCCGCGTACATACCACAGCGGTACGCCGCGCACCACAAAACTGCTGCCGCCAAAATATTCCAGCACGAAGCCAAAATCCGCCAGCCGATTGATGTTGTTAAGCAGCAGCTCGGTGTGCAGATCACCAACATCCACCCGCACCGGCACCGCCAGCAGAGAGGTTTCGCGGCTGTCAATACCAAAGGACAGGGCAAATTCCTCAAACAAAATGCGTTCATGCGCCGCGTGCTGGTCGATGATATACAAATCCTCGTTCAGCGCCGCAATAATATAAGAGTTGTTAAGCTGGCCCAGCGGCTTCATCGCCAAAAACAGATTGGTCTCGGCGTCAAACAGCTTGGGTTGGTCATAATTTTCCATATAGGTGATGCCGAAATTCTCGGCCAGCCAATCACCGTCATCCCTGCTATACTCCACTTTATGGCCGGGTGCGGTGGCCAGCAGGCTCTGGAAGAATTTGGTGGCCATATCCGGCTTTTCCTCTTGCTTGCCCAGAATAGAAGTCAGCTCCGCACCGGAAAGCTTGGTCAAATCCAGTTCGGCAGCCTTACCCTCGGCCAGCTTTTCCTCAATATGATTTTCGGTGCTGTTAATGTTGCTTTTGGGCACATTCTGCTGTTTTTCCGTTTTATTCTCAATATTTTGCGTATTATTCTGCATATTATCACCATCTTTTTCGGTTATCTCAGTCTGTTTCGGCGGTTGATAAGCCACACTCGGTTCAATTACCAGTTCATCAGACCAGCTCAAATTATCCTCGGCAACTTTAAGCGGCGCTTCATTTTCAACCACATTCTCAACCGCAGGCGCAAAAGCAGGCGGCAAATGGCTGGCATCAGCCTGCACCTGTTCAGCCTTATGCCCCGACAAAATGGACATAATCAGCTGCAAACCGTCCGCCGCCGGCTGCGGCTTGCTCGTCTGCGGCTTTTCAACCGGCTTTTCAACGGGGGGTTCGGCTGCTTTTTCGGGAGCTTTCAAGGCCAGAGCCTGCCGCACCGCCTGCAAGACAGCTTCTCTCACCACATTCAGCTGATGGAAACGAATTTCCGTCTTGGCAGGATGCACATTTACATCCACCGTCTGCGTGGGCAGCGTAATATACAGCACCACCAGCGGGTGTTTATTCTCCGGCAGCAGGCTTAGATATGCCGTGTCAACAATGGAATTCAGCTCGGCACTTTTCACCAGACGGCCGTTGACGAAGAAATGATAATAACGGCGGGAGGAACGGGCAAACGGCGGCATCGAAACAAAACCGCCCACGCTGACCTCTCCCCGGCTGCAAGCCACAGGCCGCAGCGCCGACAGCACCTCTGCCCCGTAAACCGACATTACAGCCTTATCCGCCTTATCCATACTGCCGCCGCCGGGAGAACGCAGCACCTTGCGGCCGTCAATCTCCAACGCAAAGGCAATATCCGGACGGGAGAGTATCAAATCACCCACCAGCTTGCTGATATAGCCGGTTTCGGTGGCATAAGCCTTCAAAAACTTCTTGCGCGCCGGTGTGTTATAGAACAAATTGCGTACCGTCACACGGGTACCCTCGGCCAGCGCAGTTTCACCCAAATCAGTCACTTTGCCGTCGGCGGCCAGCACCGCATAGCCGGCAATCTCACCGCGCGCCGTACTGGCAATCTCCACCCGGCTTACCGCCGCGATAGACGGCAGCGCCTCACCGCGGAAGCCCAGCGTCCGCACGGTAGAAAGCTCATCGGCACCGGCCAATTTACTGGTGGCATGGCGGCCAAAAGCCCGCTGTAAATCCACCGCCAGCATACCGCAGCCGTCATCCACCACCTGAATTTCATCAATATATTGCAAATCCTCATCAGCGGTCAGGCGCACAGTAATCCGCCCTGCCCCTGCATCAATGGCATTTTCTACCAGCTCCTTCACCACCGAAACCGGTCTTTCGACCACCTCACCGGCGGCAATTTGGCTGGCCGTCAGCTCATCCAACTGACGAATTACGCCCAGGTTATCTAAATTATTTGTCATTTTTGCAGCTCCTTCTGCCATTTTTCAATATATAACAGCGCCTCCACCGGCCGCAGATTAGCAACATCCAGGCGGCCGATTTCTTGCAGCACGGGGTTTTCAGTCATCGGCTCAGCAGGCTGGTAATCCCGGCGCAGAAACCCGCTGATTTTAACTTCTTTTTTGCCGTTATTTTGGCCGTTATCCTGCTCCAAACAGCTCAAAATCTCATTGGCGCGGTGGATGATGCTGTCCGGAAGCCCCGCCAGCTTGGCCACGTGTACGCCGTAGCTTTTATCGGTGCCGCCCTCCACGATTTTGCGGAGGAAAACAATGCTGCCGCCCTTATCACGCACCGCCACCGAGTAATTCTTCACCTGCGGGTAAGACGCCGCCAGCTCAATCAGCTCATGGTAATGGGTGGCAAACAGCGCCTTGGCCGCAAGCTCGGGCTGCAAGATATACTCCGACACCGCCCAGGCAATACTCAGGCCGTCATAAGTGCTGGTACCACGGCCAATCTCGTCCAGGATAATCAGACTATCTCGGGTGGCATTCCGCAGGATGTTGGAGGTTTCGCTCATCTCCACCATAAAGGTGCTTTGACCGGCCGAAAGGTCGTCACTGGCCCCCACACGGGTAAAAATACGGTCTATCCTGCCGATATGCGCCGCCGCAGCCGGGATATAACTGCCGATACGCGCCATAATAACCGCCAGCGCCACCTGCCGCATATAAGTGGACTTGCCTGCCATATTGGGGCCGGTGATCAGCGCAAAACGGTTTTCCTCGCCCTTGATGTAAGTATCGTTGGGGATATAATTCTCACGGCCGATAGCCAGCTCCACCACAGGGTGGCGTGCCGCCTGCAAAATCAGGCAATCGCTGTCATCCACCTGCGGCTTGACATAATCGTTTTCCTCGGCCAGCGCCGCCAAACCTGCCAGACAATCCAGCCAGGCCACACATTGGGCGGTCTTTTGGATGCGAGCCGTCTGCCTGATGATGTTATCCCGCAAATCCGCCAAAATCTGCTGTTCCAACGCCGCCAAACGCTCATCCGCCGTTTGCAGCTTATTTTCCAGCTCCTTCAACTCAGGCGTAATAAAACGCTCGGAGCCAACCAGCGTCTGCTTGCGGATATATTCCGGCGGCACCAAATCCAGATTGGTTTTGGTTACATCAATATAATAGCCAAAAACCTTATTATAGCTGATACGCAGCGATTTTATGCCCGTGCGCTCGCGCTCTTTGGCCTCCATGGCCAGCAAAATGTCGCCGCCCTCATCGCGGATATAACAAAGCTCGTCCACCTCGGCATTACACCCAGGGCGGATAATTTTCTCTTTATCACGGCTTTTATGCACCGCCTTGCCGTTTTCATCCTCAGCTTTTTGCTCCGATGCGTCAAACAGCGTGTCCGAAATCAGCCGGCACATATCCTCCATCACATCCAGCTGGCGGTAAAGCTGGCGGAAGATGTCGGCCTTTAAGCCAAGCAGCAGCGTTTCCAGCTGGGGCAGCAGTTGAAAAGAATGTTTCAGCGCCAGCAAATCACGGGGCGTGGCGTTGCCATAAACCACACGGCCAATCAAGCGCTCCAAATCCGCCATGGATTTTAAGGTCTCGCGCAGATCCTGCAAGGTAAGCGGCTGATTAAGCAATTCCTCAATGCCGTCCAGCCGCAGGTTGACCGCCGCGCTGTTTAGCAGGGGTTTTTCCAGCCATTTTTTCAGCAGACGGGAACCCAGCGCCGTTTTGCACTTATCACACACATCAAACAGAGAGCCTTTCTTCTTGCCCGTCCGCATTGATGTTACCAGCTCTAAATTGCGGCGGGTGTTGGCATCCAAAATCAAATAATTCTCAATATTATACACCTGCAAGCGGTTAATGTACGAAAGTTCCCGCTTTTGCGTAAGCTGGAAGAAGTACAAAAGCTGCGCCGCCGCCTGCACCGCACCATCCAAACCGGCCAGCCCCAACGCCTGCAAGGACGGCAGCTTAAACTGCGTCAGCAACAGAGTTTCGGCATTTTGCCGCACAAAAATCTCATCCTTGGCAGGGGTTATCACCACATTACTGTGTATATTCCACGCATGGTTGGCAAAAAACGGCTCATCCAGCAGCGCTTTGGGCACAATGCACTCTTTGGGGTCAACCGCCGCCAGCTCATCACCAATACGGGCCAATGCCGCACTTCCGCCGGCCTCGGCCGCAAAAAACTCACCTGTCGAAATATCCGCATAAGCCAGACCGTAACCGTCACCCTTGGGGAAAACCGCCGCCAGATAGTTAGCCGCATTTTCCTTCAACAGGTTATCATCAATCACCGTACCGGGGGTGATAACACGGGTTACCGCACGCTTTACAATGCCCTTGGCCAGCTTAGGGTCCTCCATCTGGTCACAAATAGCCACCTTAAAGCCCTGCTCAATCAGCTTGGCAATATAAACATCTGCCGCGTGATAAGGCACGCCGCACATCGGCAGCGCCCCCTCACTTTTACTGCGGGCCGTCAGCGTAATATCCAATGCCCGCGAACCCACAATGGCATCATCACCAAACATCTCATAGAAATCGCCCATACGGTAAAACAGCAGACAATCCTGATATTCCTGCTTGATCTCCTGATACTGCAACTGCATCGGCGTCAGGCCGGATTTTTCCTTTTTCGCTTTATTTATAGCCACGATCCACCTCAAAAAAACAACCCGTTCACTTGAAAAAACACCGCAAAAAACCCTGATAGGGGTTTGCAAATGCCGCAAAATATATTACAATTATAACAACTAAAATACATTCTCCGCCATAGGGCGACAACTCGCTATGTTTATATAAAATTCGGCAAAGGCTTGCATTTTCCTGCCTTAAAAACAGCGGTTATTGGTATGTAAACATTTCAATATGTGGATTTTTTGTGAATGAGGTGCTACATGACAGCGATTGAGAAAAAGATTATGAAGGGCTTCCGCAAGGCGGTGATTGATTACGGCTTGATAGACAACGCTGACGGCATCATGGTGGGCCTCTCGGGCGGCAAGGACAGCCTGACCCTGCTGAAAATCATGAAGAATTTTCTGCGCGTTTCCAAATACAAATATCCGCTGGCCGCAGGTTATATCGACCTCGGCTTTGGTGCGGATATTGCCCCCCTGCAAAAGTTCTGCGATGAACTGGAAGTGCCGCTTTTTGTGGAAAAAACCGACATCAGCCAAATCGTTTTCGAGTATCGGCAGGAGCAAAGCCCCTGCTCGCTCTGTGCCAATATGCGCCGCGGTGCGCTGAACAACCTGGCCGTGCGCGAGGGCTACCCCAAGATGGCGCTGGGGCATCATCTGGATGACGTGGCCGAGACGGTGCTGCTGAATATGTGTTTTAATGCCAAGGTAGATTGCTTCCGCCCCAAAACCTGGCTGACCAACCGCCAAATCACCGTTATTCGTCCGCTGGTTTATGTCGATGAGCGCACTATCGCAGGCTTTGCCCGTCAGCAGGAGCTGCCCGTCATCAACAGCTGCTGTCCGGCCAACGGCCGCACCAAACGGCAGGATATGAAGGACGCACTGCAAATGATTCAGGGCTTTTCCCCCATCGCCAAGCAGCGAATACTTGCATCCTTGCAGCACCTGCCCGGCAACGAGTGGCACGATATGCTGCGCCAGAAAATCGACACCAACCAAAAATGCGAGGAGGAATGATAATGCTGCTGGTAAGCCGCTGCCTGTTGGGTGAAAACTGCCGCTACAACGGCAAAAGCAAGCCCAATCAGGCCGTTATTGATTTCCTGCGGGATAAAAAAATCGGCGTGGATTATCTGCCCATCTGCCCCGAGACTGACGGCAGGCTGCCTATTCCCCGCCCTGCCGGAGAAATTATCGGCGGCTGCGCTGCGGCTGTGTGGGCAGGCGAGGCCAAGATTAAAAACCAACAGGGTGATGATTACACCGAAGGCTTTATCGCAGGGGCCAAAATTGCCTGTACGCTGGCCGAAAAGTACCATGCCACCGCTGCCCTGCTGAAAGAAAACAGCCCCTCCTGCGGCGTACATTATGTGCACAGCGGCCATTTTAACGGCGATTTGCAGCCGGGCCAAGGGGTCGCCGCCCATGCTCTGGCTCAGCTGGGATTAAAGCTTTTCAGCGAGGATGAATTACCGGAATTGCTTGCCTACTTGGAGCAGGAAATTGAATAATATAACATAAAAAGTCCCCGTCAATATCGACAGGGACTTTGTTTTATACAGTTTGGTCAGCCATTACACCAGCTTGTCCACCATATCCAACTGTTCCCAAGGGAACTCCGGACGGCCAAAGTGACCGTAAGCAGCGGTGGCAGCGTAAATGGGGCGCTTTAAGCCAAAGGTGTTAATGATACCGGCGGGCGTCATATCAAAGTTGGCCTTGATTTTGGCCACGATTTCACTCTCGGCCATTTTACCGGTGCCGAAGGTTTCTACCATAACGGAAATCGGCTCGGCCACACCGATAGCGTAGGCCAGCTGAATCTCCATGCGGTCAGCCAAACCGGCAGCCACACAGTTTTTGGCGATGTAACGTGCCATATAAGAGGCCGAACGGTCAACCTTGGTGCCGTCCTTGCCGGAGAAGCAGCCGCCGCCGTGGCGCGCGTAGCCGCCGTAAGTATCCACAATAATTTTGCGACCGGTCAGGCCGCTGTCACCCTGCGGGCCGCCAATTACAAAACGGCCGGTGGGGTTAATGTGATAAACAGTGTCGGCAGTAATCATCTCAGCCGGCAGCACCTTGGTAATCAGCTTTTCTTTCAGCTCTCGGCGCAAATCCTCGGTAGCAATATCAGGGTCATGCTGGGCCGAAACCACCACCGCCGGGATATGGCAGGGGCGGCCGTTGGCATCATATTCCACCGTTACCTGCGCTTTGCCGTCGGGGCGCAGCCAAGCCAGCTCACCGCTTTTGCGGAGGTTGGTCAGCTCTCGCACCAGATTATGTGCCAGGGTAATAGGCATGGGCATCAAATGCTCGGTCTCGCGGCAGGCATAACCAAACATCAGTCCCTGGTCACCGGCACCGCCCACATCTACACCCAGCGCAATATCGCTGCTCTGCTCATCAATGTTGGTCAGCACCGCACAGGTGTCGGCATCAAAACCCATGCCGGAGCCGGTATAGCCAATTTCGCGCACGGTATCGCGGACGATTTTGGCAATATCAATGTAACCGCCCGTAGTGATCTCGCCGCCCACCAGCACCATGCCGGTGTTGGTAAAAGTCTCGCAGGCCACACGGGAATCAGGGTCCTGCATCAGAGCGGCATCCAGAATAGAGTCAGAAATTTTATCGGCAATTTTATCGGGATGGCCTTCGGTTACCGACTCGGAAGTAAAAATTCGTCTCATTTGTAAAACCTCAATTTTTATCAAAACTATATTAACTGTTTATTTGCTGCGGGCAGCCAGCTTATCCTGCACCGCATCCAGAATATAATCGGCAGTCTTGCGCTTGCTGGCCAGAGGAGGGGTAATTTTGCCGCCGTCAGCGGAGAAAATAATCACCTGATTGGTGTCCACATCAAAACCGGCGTCCGGGCGGCTGACATCATTGGCCACCAGCAAATCGGTGTTTTTCTTCACCAGCTTCTTCTTGGCGTACTCCTCCACATTGTTGGTTTCGGCCGCAAAGCCCACCAATAATTGATGCTGTTTGCGGCGACCCAGCTCAGCCAGAATATCGGGGTTCTTCACCAGATGCAGCACCAGTTCATCGGTGTCATCCGTCTTTTTGATTTTATGGTCAGCGGGGGTGGCCACGCGGTAATCCGCCACAGCTGCCGCCTTGATAACCACATCACAGGTTTCATACTCGGCCAGCACAGCCTCCAACATCTGCTGTGCGCTGCCGATATTAACCAAACGCACGCCCTTGGGCGGCTGCAAATTGGTACGGCCGCTTACCAGCACCACCTCGGCGCCGCGGGCGACAGCAGCCTCGGCGATGGCATAACCCATTTTGCCGCTGCTGCGATTGCTGATATAACGCACGGGATCGATGGGCTCAGATGTAGGGCCGGCAGTTACCAGCACCTTTTGGCCGGCAAAATCACGGCGGGGCAGCAGCAGGCCGGTAATTTCCTCCTCGATAACCTCCACAGCAGGAAGTTTACCCTCTCCCACCGTACCGCAGGCCAAATGCCCGCAGGCTGGTTTTAAGATATGCCAGCCGCGCTCGGCCAAAACTTGCAGATTGTGCTGCGTGGCAGCGTTGCGGTACATATTGGTGTTCATGGCGGGGGCAACCATGCAGGGGCAGGTGGCCGCCAGCACCGTGGATGTCAGCGCATCATCGGCGATACCGTTGGCAATTTTGGCAATAATGTTGGCGGTGGCCGGTATAATTACCAGCAAATCGGCATCGGCTGCGGTATCAATATGCACGATACCCCAACCGGGGCCGGTCACAAACTCCTCCTGCACCACAGCATGGCCGGTTAAAGCTTGCAGCACCACCGGGGAAATAAATTCGGTGGCGTGTTTGGTCATCACACAGCGCACGTCAGCACCGTTTTTGGTCAGCCAACTGGCAATATCAGCCGCTTTATAGGCCGCAATACCGCCGCTGATGCCCAGCACAACCTTTTTATTTGCAAACATTTTATTACCCTCTTCTTTGATAAGATATTAGTCCTCAGACTCGGTATCCCAGGTAACAATGTCCTCGTCGATTTCCTTCAAGGCCTGAGAAACCGGGTTGATTTTGCCGGAGCGAGTCAAATCGGGCTCATCCAGCGTAATCTGACGGGCACGCTTGGCGGCGGCCACGATCAGCTCATATTTGGAATCGGATTTGGTGGTGATACTGTCGATATAAGGCTTATTCATAGTGTCCTCCTGAATTGTTGTTAAAGTATGTTATAGAATAATCTGCGGCAGGCAAAATTATTTTTGACCTGCATGACGGCGAGCGATAATCTGGCGGATCTCATCGACCGCACGCTCCACCTCGTCATTTACAACGGTGTAATCATAGAAAACCTGCTGGGATAATTCAAATTCCAGGCATTTCTGGCGTTTGGCAATTTCCTCGGCGGTTTCGGTTTCCCGGCCCTGCAAGCGGCTCAGCAGCTCCTCGGCACTCGGCGGCGCCAGAAAAACCAGCACAGCTTCCGGCATCAGCTTTTTTACCTGCAAAGCGCCGTTGGTATCGATCTCCAACACCACATCTTTACCGGAGGCTAATTGTTCCAGCACAAAAGATTTCAGCGTGCCGTAGCAATTCTCATAAACATTGGCCCATTCCAGAAATTCTCCGCGCTCCACCCGGGCCATAAAATCCTCTTTGGTGAGGAAATGATAATGAACTCCGTCAATCTCATCGGGGCGACGCTGGCGGGTGGTAGCCGAAACAGAATAGGCCAGACTGTCATCACGGGACAGCAGTGCCTTGCACACGGTGCCCTTGCCCACACCGGACGGGCCGGAAATTACATAAAGCGATGCCTTGGTTTCAGTCATCACACACCTCCAAATCATTATACACAAAACGATGCGAAATAGTCTCGGGCTGGATGGGAGAAAGCACAATATGCCCGCTGTCCATTACCAGCACAGCCCGGGTACGGCGGCCGTAAGTTGCGTCCACCAAGGTACCGTGCCCCTCTCTGGCATCCTGAATAATGCGCTTGATGGGTGCAGATTCCGGGCTGACAATGGCTACCACACGCTCGGCAGCAACCATATTACCGAAGCCTATGTTAATCAACGATGTCACGAATAATCCCCCTTTAATGGTGATAACGGCAAATTATTTGTCAAATTTCAGCAGCAAATCAGCCTTCTGGCGGCTGCCCAAACCCTGAACACGGCGGACCTCATCAATGCCTATTTCGTTCATAATCTTAACGGCAGTGATTTTGCCCACCTGCGGCAGACTCTCCAACAGGTATTTTACGCGCATTTTGCCAATAATTTCATCATCGGCCTGCTCCAAAACCTCTTTAAGAGTAAGAGCACCCTCCTTCAAACGGCGGCGTACATCGGCACGCAAACTTCTCATCTGCTGGGCCTTCTTCAAGGCTTCGCTTCTTTCGGCACTTGTAAGCTTGGGAATAGACATAATAAAACGACCTTTCTGCAAAATTTTTGATCTTCTGCCGGCTGTTCAAAGCCCCGACACAGGCTTATTCTTTGATTTTGGGTTATTCAATATTCTGGATTTGCTCACGAATTTTTTCCAGCTCACTCTTGGCGTCGATAACCAGAGTGCTGATGGCCAGATAATTGGCCTTGGAGCCGATGGTGTTTACCTCGCGGTTAAGCTCCTGCATCAGAAAATCCAGCTTGCGGCCGCAGGCACCGTCAGATTGCAGCAAATCCGCCAACTGCTGCAAATGGCTGTGCAGGCGCACCAGCTCCTCGTTGATACAGGCACGGTCAGCAAAATACGCCACCTCGTTAGCCAGACGGCTCTCATCCAGCTGGGCAGTGCCGACCAACAACTCAGCAATTCGGGCAGTAAGCTTGGCCTGATAATCACGCACGACCTGCTCGGAGAGTTGTTCGATCTGCTCCACATAGCCGCAGACAGTTGCACGGCGGCCCAGCAAATCATTGGCCAAACGCTCGCCTTCCAGCGCACGCATATCGGCAAACCCCTGCAAAGCCTGAGACAGCGCCGACATCAAAACGTCCTCGATAGCCTCCAAATCGTCCTCGGGTTTTTCCATACTGAACATACCGGGCAGCTGCAAAAGCTGGGCCAGCGTCAATTTATCAGCCATACCGGTGGCCTCGGCAATCTCAGCAGCGGCCTCGACATAAGCAACAGCCAGAGCTTTGTCGGTTTTCAGCTGGGGCAGAGCCTCACCCACGGTTTCCAGCTGCACATAAACATCAACCTTGCCTCGCTCGGCATAACGGGCAATCTGTGTTTTGACAGCGGATTCCAGAAACAAAATCAGTCTGGGAGCGTGCAAAGCAACTTCCAGATAACGGTTATTGACGGATTTGATTTCTACCGTCATCTTATAACGCTCGCCCTGGGCAATACCGCGCCCAAAGCCGGTCATGCTTTTGACCATAAAACAACCTCCCAAACCTGCGGCAGACCATGCACCAAACTATCTGTGGGCATAGTCCTCCTAATTAGCCTTTAATTATTCTATAAAAATTTGTAAAATTCCTGCTAAAATGGTGTTTTTCTGCCATTTTATTTATTAAAATTTTTATAATGGCGCGTTTTGCCGCATATAATGTTAAATTTTGACAGCGATATTTCAGGTTGATTTAATATTTAACGGCAATTTGGGATAGATTTACGGTGACACTTGTTTTCCTGCTTAATTTGCGATAATATAATAAGTATGTTTTACCACTAATTTTTGATGTAATTTGATAGAATTTCAGGAGATCATTATGCCTTTTGATACATTGACAATGGCGGCCGCGGTGCATGATTGCAAACAGCTTGCAGGCAGTAAGCTGACCAAAATCCACCAACCAGACCGTTTCTCGGTGCTGCTGCGCTGCTATGGGCCGCAGGGCAACTGCAAACTGTTACTCTCCGCCCACCCCGTAGACGGACGAATCCAGTTGACCGACCGCACCTATGACAACCCTGCCAAGCCACCGCTGTTCTGTATGGTGCTGCGTAAACACCTTGACGGCGCACGGCTCACCAATATCGTCCAACTGCCGGGCGAGCGTGTAGTGCAAATGGATTTTGCCGCCCACGATGAAATCGGCCAGCCCACCAACCGCCGCCTGATGTTGGAGGTTATGGGCAAGCACAGCAACCTGATTTTGCTGGACGCCGACACCAATTTGATTATCGACGCAGCCAGACGCTACACCCACATGGTTTCGCGCTACCGCGAGGTACTGCCGGGGGTGCCTTATCTGCCGCCGCCGCCAAGTGATAAGCCGCTGTGGAGTGCCTTGACCGCCGAGCAACTGGCTGAGGCCCTGTTAAACAGCGATTTACAGCAATCCCCTGCCCGCCTGCTGCAAACCAATGTGGCCGGTCTATCCCCATATCTTTGCCGCAAAATTTGTGCGCTTTGCGGCTTGGCGGATTGGGCAAACAGCGAAGAACTGGGCGAATATGAACTCACCCGCCTGCATGAGCAGCTGCAAAAGCTGGCCGCAATCATTGAAAACGGCGGCTTTCAGCCGGTACTGCTGGGCCAAAAACACGCCTGGCAGGATTTTTACGCCCTGCCGCCGGAGGATGCCCAACCTCACCAACAGTTCGCCACGATGAGCGAGGCGCTGGACGCATTTTACCAAAGACGACAGGACAGGCAGGCATTTACCGGTGAGCATAGTCACCTGCATAAGCTGCTGACCAGAGAACAACAGCGGCTGACCAAAAAAATCAAGCTGGAAGAAGCTGATTATGCCGATGCGGTGGAGGCCGACAAGTACAAAAACGCCGGTGACCTGCTTATGGCTTATCTGCACATGATTAAACCAGGGCAGACGGAAATTGCCCTGCCCGATTTTTATGAGCCGGAAAAAGAGGTAAAAATTCACCTGAAACCTGAGCTTTCGGCGGTGGATAACGCCAAACGCTATTTTCACCGCTACAACAAGGCCAAGAAAACCGAGCGCCAAATCAAGCAGCAGCTGGATGCCAACCGCAGCGAGCTGGAATATGTGGAAAGCCTGCTGGTTGCGCTGGCCGAAGCCGAAAACACCGCAGATTTGCTGGCCACCGCGCAGGAGATGCAGGATGCAGGCTATTTGAAGCGCCAACAGAACCAACCCAAAGCCAAGTCGGCCGCCCGAAAAGAGCCGGAAAAATTCCGCACCAGCGATGGGTTTACGGTGCTGCTGGGGCGCAACAACCGCCAGAATGACCGCCTTACCGGCAAAATTGCCGACAAAGAGGATTTGTGGTTCCATACCCAGAAGATACCGGGCAGCCATGTAATCTTGCGCCGCGAGCCGAACCGCGATTTCAGCGATACAGCGCTGGCGGAAGCCGCTGCGCTGGCCGCCCGCCACAGCCAGGCCCGCGAGGCTGACAAAGTGCCGGTTGATTACACCGCCGTTAAAAATGTTAAGAAACCCAACGGCGCCAAACCCGGCATGGTGATTTATTTTGAGCAGCAAACGCTGTATGTTACCCCCAAGGATTTGCAGCCGATTGAAACTGCCAACGAAACTGCCAACGAAAACGGCACTGATTAAACCGCCAAACTGCATATTAAATCAAACGGTCGGGCGCCTATCCCGGCCGTTTTTTTGCGCCGAATTTGCGGCAAAATGATTGACAAATTGACAGAATGGGCTTATCATAAAGTAAACACATGAACAAATGTTCATTTGATAATATTTGCGAGAAAATCTTCTGCCGGGGAGGTTAAATATATGCCACATCATCATGGACATCATCATGGACACGCACACGGCTGCTGTAATGAACACGAACATGAGCATGAGCATCACCACGGCTGTGATTGCCACCATGAGCATACAGAACATGAACATACAGAACACCAACACGAACACCACCATGAACATGAACACGAGCATGAGCATGATACAGGGCAGCATATTTTCATTCTGCAAAATTTGGGATGCGCCAACTGTGCGTCCAAAATTGAGCAGCGTATCAGGAAGCTGCCTGGGGTAAAAAACGCCGGCATTACCTTTGCCACCCGCCAGCTGCGTCTGGATGCTGCTGACCCCGAAGCCCTACTGCCGCAAATCAGCGCCATCTGCACCGATTTGGAGCCGGACATTGTGGTTATCCCCAAGAAATTGGCCAAGGCTGAGGAAATGGAAAAAAACGAATCGCCATGGAGCATTATGGCCGGTGCGGCGCTGTTTGCCGTGGGTCTGCTGTTTGCTTATCTTAACTTGCCTGCCGCTTTGCCGATTTTTGTGGCCGCTTATCTGCTGCTGGGTGGGCGTGTTCTGCTGACGGCTCTTGGCAACATCCGCCGGGGGCAGGTTTTCGACGAGAATTTTTTGATGAGTATTGCCACTCTGGGCGCTTTTGGTATCCAAGAGTACCCCGAGGCCGTGGGCGTAATGCTGTTTTATCGCATCGGCGAGTTTTTTGAGCACCGGGCCGTAGCCCAAAGCCGCCGTCAGATTATGACTGCTGCCGAGCTGCGCCCCGATGTGATAACGCGGCTGGTGGGCAATGATGAGCAGATTATCGCCGCCGAGGATGCGCAGGTGGGTGACATTTTGCTGATGCGCCCCGGCGACCGCATACCGCTGGACGGCGTAATTATCACCGGCGAAAGCAGCGTGGACACCGCACCCGTTACCGGTGAGCCGCTGCCGCAGGCTGTTGCCTCAGGTTCCCCGGTAATCTCCGGCTGCGTAAATATCTCCGGCCGTTTGACCATGCGCGTGGAAAAGGTATTGCAGGATTCCACAGTCAGCCGAATTTTGGACGCCGTGGAAAACGCCGCCGCCAGCAAACCGCAGATAGACCGCTTCATCACCCGCTTTGCCCGCATTTATACGCCGCTGGTGGTGGCGCTGGCCATGGGCGTGGCCGTGCTGCCGCCGCTTATCATGCAGGGAGAATGGCTGTATTGGCTGAAAACCGCGCTGACATTTTTGGTGATCAGCTGCCCCTGTGCGCTGGTGCTCTCCGTTCCGCTGGCCTTTTTCTCCGGCATTGGGGCGGCATCCAGGCAGGGCATTTTGTTCAAGGGCGGCTCTGCCATTGAAGCGCTGGCCAAAATCAATGCCGTGGTGCTGGACAAAACCGGTACGCTGACTCACGGCCAATTTACCGTGCAAAAAATTATGCCCGCCGCCGACTTTTCGGCCGATGAGCTGCTGCAAATTGCCGCCGCCTGCGAGTTATCCTCCACCCACCCCATAGCCGCCGGTATTGCAGCCGCCGCCAGAGAGCGCAATCTGCGCATAGCCCACCCCACCAAGGTGGAAGAAATTGCCGGACACGGTATCAAAGCCACCACCGAACAGGGCGAAGTGCTGTGCGGCAACCAAAAGCTGCTGGCCGAATTCGGTGTTGATTTAAGTGCATACCGGCCGGAGGAATCCGGAGCCGAGGTGCTGGTGGCGGTAAACGGCCAATTCGCAGGGCATTTAATCATTGATGACAGCATAAAAGAGGACGCCGCCGCTGCCGTAAAATTGCTGCAAAAGCAAGGTATCCACACCGCCATGCTGACGGGTGACACCGCAGGCAGCGCCAACGCTGTGGCTGCACACGCCGGCATTGATGAGGTACACGCCCACCTGCTGCCACAGGATAAGCTGCAAACATTACAGGAAATCCGCAGCCGACGGGGCCGCGTGCTGTTTGTGGGGGATGGCATAAACGATGCGCCCGTGCTAGCCGGTGCAGATGTGGGGGCAGCCATGGGCAGCGGTGCCGACGCCGCTCTGGAAGCCGCCGATGTGGTTTTTATGACCAACCGCGTGCAGGCCATTCCGCAGGTAATCTCGCTGGCCCAAAGCACCTGCCGTGTGGCCTGGCAAAATATTTACTTTGCTCTGGCCGTAAAGCTGCTGGTGGTTTGGCAGGGGCTTAACGGTGACGCCAACCTGTGGCTGGCCGTCTTTGCCGATACCGGCGTGGCCATGCTTTGCCTGCTGAATTCCATCCGTCTGCTTTACCGCAAATAAAAACTTATCAACCACCCAAACATAAAAAACCGACAACCCTTACGCTTACAAGGATTGTCGGTTTTAATATTTTATTTTGGTATTGAGGCCAGAGTTTCAGCTTAAATATTAGCCTCCATAATCTCAGCCACGATTTTGCGGGCAGCCTCCACCTGATTTTCCTGTGCGGTAATCGGACGGCCGATAACCAGATAGGTTGCGCCTGCTTCAACCGCCTCTTTGGGGGTCATGATGCGGCTCTGGTCATTGGCAGCCGCCCACAAAGGACGGATACCGGGGGTGATGATGGCAAAATCATTACCGCAAGCCTTGCGGATGTCAGCAATCTCCTTGGGAGAAGCCACAACGCCGTCCAAACCGGCCTGCTGTGCCATCTTGGCCCATGTGATAACCTGTTCGGCAATCGGGCGTTTGATACCGATTTCTTCTTCGAACTCCTGCTGGCTGATACTGGTCAGCACGGTTACCGCCACCACCAGGGGCTTCTCTACGCCCATAGCCTCGGCAGTTTCCCTGGCGCTGGCAGCCGCAGCAGAGAGCATCTTCAAGCCACCGCCGGCGTGCAAAGTCATAATGGCGGCACGGCGACGGGTGATAACCCGGGTAGCCTCGGCCACGGTATTGGGAATATCATGGAACTTCAAATCCACAAAAACCTTGCCGCCACGGGCCTGAATATCGCGCACAATATCAGGGCCTTCGGCATTATAAAGCTGCATACCAATCTTAAATGCGCCGACCTCGTTATACAGACGCTCCACCAAATCCAGCGCTTCGGCCCGGGTAGGCACGTCCAGAGCAACAATTACTTTCTCTTTTGCCTGAGCTTCCGTTAAACTCATCTGAAAACCTCCTGTGCAGCGCATTTTTTGTAAAACAAATGCCCCACAATGCCGGTTGTCGCCGATGTTTTGAACCTGCATAAGCAGGTGGGATTCCGCAAGCTGCTTCCTTAGTCCACTCAAAGGAGGCTTTAAGTCCACAGACAAATATAGGATTCCCGTATTTTGAGTGTTGGCTCAAAACTTATCGGCTTCTTTTCGCACACTGTCGGGCAAGAATAGTTTATTCCGCTGCTGTGATTATTATAACATCCGCCTATTAAAAAATCAATCGGCAGACTGAAATTTTCCCCAAGCAGTTTTATCCGTTTATTCCATGCCGCTTACAGGCGAATCTTGCGGATGTCATCTTTAAGGCGTTCAATATCGGTCAGCCAGCTCTCCAAGTCTTCCTCATGTTCCAGCTCATCGCTCAGGATGCCAACAACCATCTGATAGGTAGAATGGTCCTTGCCCTCGGTGAAGTCAGCCAGCTCCTGATAACGCTTGATAGCGCAGCGCTCGCCTTCCAGGTTCTGATCCAGAATAACCTCGATATAGGGATCGATAGGAGTTGCATACTCGCAGCCGGCGTGCTCCATCCACTCAGCAGGGCTGAGAATCGGGGTGCCGCCCAACTGAATGATACGGTCAACGATCAGCACGGCGTGTGCCAGCTCCTCATTGGCGTGTACCAGCAGCTCCGGCTCAACCTCACTGCGCATCGGGCCCTCCATCACGCGTGCGCCGATCCAATACTGATAATATGCCAGCCACTCCTCCGCCAGTGCGGCGTTCAGCAGCTCGATCAATTTTTCAACATCCAAATTAACAATCTTTACAGAATGTTTACCCATTATTTCCACTCCTTTTCTGTCGGGCGATGCCGCGACTCATTCTTATTTAACCATAAGTTTAACACAGCAGCCGCCGAAAGTAAATACCCTATCGCAATTCTCCGCCTCAAAATTTTGGCAATAAAAACCGGCCGCCCACCCCACGGCAGACGACCGATCAATATGCAAAATTTAATACACGGAATTATTTTTTGTCAGCCTTGGCCTGCATACTAACACGAACAGACAGCTCTCTCAACTGCTTGTCAGTAACCTCGCCGGGAGCCTGAGTGAGCATACAAGCGGCACTCTGAGTCTTGGGGAAGGCAATAACATCACGGATGCTCTCGGCACCGGTCATCAGCATGATCATGCGGTCCAGACCATAAGCCATGCCGCCGTGCGGGGGCACACCATACTCAAAGGCGTCCAGCAGGAAGCCAAAGCTCTCATGTGCGCTCTCCTTGGTAAAGCCCAGACATTCCAGCATCTTCTCCTGTAATTCCATGCTGTGGATACGGATGGAGCCGCCGCCCAGCTCGATACCGTTCAGCACCATGTCATAGGCACGGGCGCGTACACGGCCGGGGTCTTCGTCCAGATACTGCACATCTTCCAACATCGGGCAGGTAAAGGGATGATGCATGGCGGTAAAGCGTTTTTCTTCCTCCGACCATTCCAGCAGCGGGAATTCCACTACCCAGCAGAACTTGAATTCGTTTTCATCAATCAGGCCTTCACGCTTGGCAATCTCACAGCGCAGGTGGCCCAATGCGTCAGCCACAACAGCAGGTTTATCAGCCACAAACAGCAGCAAGTCGCCGGCCTCGGCACCCATACGCTGGCACAATGCTTCCAACTGCTCAGGAGTAAAGAACTTGGTGATGGAAGATTCTACGCCGTTTTCGGTAACTTTCAGCCAGGCCAGACCTTTGGCGCCGTAGATGGCCACATAAGCGGTCAGCGCATCGATCTCGCGGCGGGAATACTTGGCGCAGCCCTTGGCGTTGATACCCTTTACACGGCCGCCGGATTTGGCAACGCTGGCAAAAACCTTAAATTCGCTGTCCACAACCAGGTCAGCAACATCGATCAGCGGCAAATCAAAACGCAGATCGGGCTTATCGGAACCGTAGGTTTCCATAGCCTCATGCCAGGTCAAGCGCTTAAAGGGAGTGGGAATAGTTACGCCCAAAGCCTTGTCAAAGATTTCAGCTACCATGCCCTCCATCAGGGTCTGCAACTGAACCTCATCAATAAAGGACATTTCCAGGTCAAGCTGGGTAAATTCCGGCTGACGGTCGGCACGCAGGTCCTCATCACGGAAGCAGCGGGCAATCTGGAAGTATTTATCAAAACCGGACACCATCAGCAGCTGCTTGTAAAGCTGAGGAGACTGCGGCAGAGCATAGAAATTGCCGGGGTGTACGCGGCTGGGCACCAAATAGTCACGGGCACCCTCCGGGGTGCTTTTGCCCAGCATGGGGGTTTCAATCTCCAAAAAGCCGTGGCGGTTCAAATAATCACGCATGGCAAAGGCCACCTTATGACGCAGCTGCAAATTTCTCTGCATCTCGGGGCGGCGCAAATCCAAATAACGGTATTTCAGGCGCACCAGCTCGTCCACATCAACGCCGTCCTCGATGTAAAAGGGTGGGGTTTTGGCGGCAGCCAGCACACGCACCTCGCTGATATAAACCTCAATTTCGCCGGTGGCCAGATTGGGGTTTACAGTACCCTCCGGGCGCGGACGAACCTTACCAACAGCAGCCAGCACATACTCATTACGCACACGCTCGGCCTTACCGAAGGCATCGGCACCGCTTTCCGGGTCAAAAACAATCTGTACCATACCGGTACGGTCACGCAAGTCAATAAAAATCAAACCACCATGGTCACGGCGGCGCTGTACCCAACCCATCAGCACAACTTCCTGGCCGATATGAGCCGAGCTAACTTCTGCACACATCATGCTGCGCTGCAAGCCATTCAACGCTTCACTCATCAGAACTTCCTCCAATACAACAATCAATAATATAAAATTATTCCGGATTTATCCAAAATTATTTTCCAATTTATTATTATAGCACAATTTTTGCCACAAGCAACTATTATAATGCAAATTTTGCCGCAAGAATTTCAGCCGCCTTATCAAGCGGGATCTCCTGCTGCTCACTGCCCTT
The DNA here is from genome assembly GCA_017397935.1 of Bacillota bacterium. Lineage (GTDB taxonomy): Bacteria > Bacillota > Dehalobacteriia > UBA4068 > UBA4997 > Avidehalobacter. The sequence continues at coordinate 29,742 of JAFQHN010000024.1, read as the reverse complement.
CATATCTCTAAGCTGTACGGTGCCGCGGGACAACTCATCGCCGCCCACCACCAGCGTATACGCCGCATTAAATTTATCGGCATACTTAAACTGCGCTTTCAGGCTGCGGCCCATCATATCGTGCTCAGCCGCCAGACCCAGCCGCCGCATCTCGGTCACCAGACGGAAGGCCACATCAGAGGCTTCGGCACCCAGCGCCGCCACAAAAACATCGATTTTCGGCTTGATAGGCAGTTCAATGCCCTGCGCCTGCAACGCATTGAAAACTCTCTCCATACCCAGCGCAAAGCCCACACCGGGGGTCGGTTTACCGCCAATCTCCTCCACCAGACGGTTATAACGGCCGCCGCCGCAAACAGCACTCTGCGCCCCAATATCAGAGAGCAAAATCTCAAAGGCGGTGTTGGTATAATAATCCAAACCGCGCACCAGCTTCTCATTGATTTTGTAAGGGATACCCACCGCATCCAAATGCCGCAGCACAGCGTTAAAATGCTCACGGCAATCATCACACAGCGCATCAATCGTAGTAGGTGCACCCACCAAATGATGCTGACATTCGGGGTTTTTGCAGTCCAGAATACGCAGCGGGTTCTTCTCAAAACGCTCCTGGCAGGTGCCGCACAGCTTGTCCAGATTGGGACGCAGAAAATCTTGCAGCGCCTTGCGATAAACGGGACGGCATTCCGGGCAGCCCACGCTGTTCACATTCAATTCCAGATTTCTCAGCCCCAGACGGCGATAAAACTCCCAGGCCAGCACAATGATCTCGGCATCGGCAGCGGGCGAGGACGCCCCAAAGCACTCGATACCAAACTGATGGAACTGACGGAAACGCCCTGCCTGCGGACGCTCATAGCGGAACATGGGGCCGATGTAAAACAGCTTGGTGGGTTGTGCCCCAGCAAACATCTTGTTCTCCACATAAGCGCGCACCGCCGAGGCAGTATTCTCCGGCCGCAAAGTCACGCTGCGGCCGCCGGCATCCTCAAAAGTATACATTTCTTTCTGCACAATGTCGGTGGTATCACCCACGCCGCGCAGGAAAAGCTCGGTTTCCTCAAAAATCGGTGTGCGCAGCTCCTCATAACCAAACTGTCGGCAAAGCTCACGCAGCATATTCTCCACATACTGCCATTTGACGGTATCCTCGGGCAAAAAATCATTGGTGCCCCTCGGCCTTTTAGTCAACATAAATTCTCCCCCAAAATCATCAAAAAAATTAACGGTTTTACACCAAATCAGCGCAAAAACGGATTATACTGTTTCTCATCCGCAATAAAAGTATGCGGCCCATGCCCCGGAAAAACCGGCAGCTTTTCATCCAGCGTAAACAGCTTGGTACGCACCGATTCCAACAGTTGGTCGGTGTCACCGCCGGGCAAATCCGTACGGCCGATAGAAAGCTGGAACAGCGTATCACCGGCAAAAACCAGCTCATCACCGGCCGCCCCTGCCAGCACGATGCACACACCGCCCTGCGTATGCCCCGGCGTATGCAGCACCCTAAGCTTATACGCACCAAACGGCAGTTCATCACCGTCAGCCAACAGCCTATCAGCCTCAGACGGCGCAAAGCGCACACGAAAGGTTCTGTCCGCCCCCAGCTTCAACATATCAGCGTCTTTTTCGTGAATCAAAATCGGCGCGCCGCTTTTCTCATGCAGCTCCTTGTTGGCGCCGATGTGGTCCCAATGGCCGTGGGTATTGATGATATACTTCACCGGATAGCCAACAGCCTCAATCGCCTCCCACAGCACCGGGAAATCGCCGGCCGGGTCAATCACCGCCAGCTCTTTATTGGTACGGTCGGCCACCAGATAACAGTTGGTGCCGATTTCGCCCAACTCCAACCGCAGCAGCTGTAAATTGGCGTTTTTCAACTTATATTCCACCATATTGTTTCTCATATATTTTCCTCCGTTAAAAGGATTGCTTAAAAAGCTTTTTTGCTGTCGATCAGCAGGGTTACCGGGCCGTCATTGTTGATTTCCACCAGCATATCCGTGCGGAAAACGCCGGTATCCACATTGATATTTTTGCGCAGCAGCTCCACAAAGTGCTGATACAGACGCTCGGCTTCCTCCGGTGCCGCCGCATCCGAAAATCCCGGCCGCCGCCCGTGACGACAATCACCGAACAGCGTAAACTGCGAAACCGCCAGCACCTCGCCGCCGATGTCCAGCACACTTTTATTCATTTTACCGGCTTCATCCTCAAAAATACGCAGATTAAGGATTTTATCAGCCAGCCATACCGCATCCGCCTCGGTATCCTGCTGCCCCACACCCAGCAGCACCACCACGCCGCGGCCGATTCTGCCGCTTTCCACGCCGGTCTCCTGCAAGGTTACGGCTGCGGATTTTACCCGCTGTACCACCGCCCTCATTTTGTGCCCACCTTTCGGTTTACGGCCGTTACGCCGCGGATTTTTTTCAGCTTATTGATAATATATTCCAGTTGGTTAAGGTTGTTGATCTCCATTTTTACGGTGCCGTGACAAATCTTATCGGCATCAACATCAAAATTGATGGAATTGATGCGGGTTTTGGTCTCGGAAATCGCTGCCATAATGTTCATACCCAGCGCATCACGGTCCATGGCCACCACTTCAATCTCGGCCTGGAACACGCCGGTTTTATCGTTATCCCATTGAACATCCACCAGCCGCTCAGGCTCATGCTCACGATAATAACGCACATTGGCGCAGTCATCCTTGTGGATGGAAACGCCGCGCCCACGGGTAATATAACCCACAATACTGTCACCGGGCAGGGGCTGGCAGCAGTTGGCGATACGCACCATCAAATCAGCCTCACCCTTAACCCAAACACCCTTATCATGGGTGGCGTTGCTGCCGCTGAAAGGCCGAACCTTCATGGCCTGGCCCACCTGCTGGGTAGCACTTTCCTGCTCAGGCAGCAGAGCCTTGCGCAGCACCGGGTCATCCTTGATCTTGTTGATGATGCCCAGGGTAGTGATGGCGCCCTCGGCAATCGCCACATACATATCCTCGGGCGAGACAAAATTGGTGCGTTTCAAAATATCATTCAAGCGCTCGGTCTTAAACATGGCGGCCACTTCGATATTATTTTTAAGCGCTTCTTTTTCCAGCATCGCGCGGCCCTTTTGCACCGAGAACTCATCCCGGCCCTCTTTGCGGAACCACTGGCGAATTTTATTCTTGGCCTGGTTGGTCTTGGCCACCTTCAACCAATCACGGCTGGGTCCGGTACCTTTGGTGGTCAAAATCTCTACAATATTGCCGTTTTGCAGGGGAGTATCCAGCTGCACAATACGGCCGTCCAGCTTGGCGCCCACACATTGGTGGCCCACCTGCGTATGCACACGATAAGCAAAGTCGATTGGCGTAGAGCCCTCCGGCAGTTCAATTACATCACCGACAGGCGTAAACACAAACACCGATTGGTCGCCGAACAAATCTCCCTTAACGCCCTCCACAAACTCCTTGGCATCGCTGACTTCTTTTTGCCAGTCAATCATCTGGCGCATCCAGTTCAGACGCTTATCCACCTCTTTATCCGCCGCAGAACTGTCACCCGTCTTGCCCTCTTTATACTTCCAATGGGCCGCGATACCGTATTCAGCCACGCTGTGCATATCATAAGTACGGATCTGCACCTCCACCGGGCGGCCGGCAGGGCCGATGACGGTGGTATGCAGGCTTTGATACATATTGGCCTTGGGCATGGCAATATAATCCTTAAAACGCCCGGGCATAGGCTTCCACAGGGTATGCACCACGCCCAGCGCACCGTAACAATCCTTTACGGTGTCCACCAGCACACGCACGGCGTGAATATCATAAATCTCGTTTAAGGATTTGCTCTGGCGCACCATCTTGCGGTAAATGGAGTAAAAATTCTTGGGGCGCGCCGTAATCTCGCAATCAATATTGGTATCCTGCAAATGATGCTTGATGGTATCGGAAACCTCAGTAAGGAAAGCCTCCCGCTCGTCACGCTTCATGGTGATCTGCTCCACCAGATTGGCGTAAGCATCCGGCTCCAAATAGCGCAGGCAAAGGTCCTCCAACTCCCATTTAATTTTATAGATACCCAAACGGTGAGCCAGCGGCGCAAAAATCTCCTGCGTTTCCAGGGCAATTTCCTTTTTACGCAGCTCGGAATGATGGCTGGCCAGAGTACGCATATTGTGCAGACGGTCTGCCAGCTTGATAATGATAATGCGAATGTCCTTGCTCATCGCCAGGAACATTTTACGCAGGTTTTCCACCTGACGCTCCTGCTTGGAGCTGAATGCCAGCTTGGATAACTTGGTTACGCCGTCCAGCAGCACCACCATATCATCACCGTACAAACGACGAATATCTTCGAGCGTCATGTCGGTGTCCTCCACCACGTCATGCAGCAGGCCGGCCATAATCGTAGTGTCATCCATGTGCAAAGAAGCCAAAATGCTGGCCACCGCCAATGGATGCAAGATATAAGGCTCACCGGAATCCCGCTTTTGCTCTTTATGCAGCTCGGCCGCCAGCTCATAAACCTGCGTAACTTTCTCCCGATTAAAAGTCGGGTTATATTCTTCGATTTGGGCCAACAGCTCGTCAAGCTCGGTGGCAACCATAGTATCAGATTTCATTTATATCATCCCCTTTAATAGAAGTTGGGAAAATTTTCACAGCCGGCCTTTAATTGGCTGTAAGCTGCAAACGCTCCGCCGAAAGGTAAGTCAGCGGCAATTTATCATCACCCGAAAGCTTAAAGCTGACCGTTAACTTCTCACAAGGCGTCAGCTGCCCTGCCTGCAAAATATCCGGCAGGTGCTTTTGCAAATCATATTTTATCGGCTCTACACCGGCATCAAGGGCAATCTGACAAAGCTTGGCCTCATTACTCACAGCGGGGCCAAAATCAACAGCATCATACCACACTTCATCCAGGGCATAACCCAAAAATTCCGCGTGATAAACACCGTCTTCCAACTGCACCGGTGTAGTCAGCCAATAATACACCGCCCCGCCTATTGACCAGCCGACCGATTGAAAATAGCCGCCGTCCTCGGCATGATAATCAACCCAACCGTTGCTCTCCTCCGGAATTACATAATCCGGCAGCAGCACATCCGCCGCCTCCTCCAAACCCGACTGCGGCCAACAAACATACCCATCATCATTGCGCCAAATGTCGGCAAAATCCATCAGAAAGATAAAGGCGCTGTCCCAGCTTGGCTGCTCACCCTCGGCAAAATCCGGCAGAAAACGCAGCTCGTTATGGTGGCTCATCTCATAACCCACCACGCTCTCCTCGGCGTAATAATTGTAATAATCCCAGAACAGATCCTGCTGCTCCGCCAGGTCCAGATCAGCCAAATGGTCATCCAGCATCCAAGCCAGCATAGTGGCCGGAGTTTCGGGCTTTTTCTCACCCTCGCAGCCACAGAAGCACAGCAGCATCAACACGCACAGCAAAATCGCCGTCAGTTTTTTCCGCATCATCAACACCGCCTTACGATATAACACCTTGCCGCAAATTATCACAAATCATCAAAAAGGGGGCGACCTTGTCCAAAAGCCGCCCCCTGTTCAATCAAGAGAAAATCATTAAACCGCTATTCGCCACCGGCCATTATTTACGACGCATGAAAGAAGGAATTTCCACATCATCAAAAGAGGGAGCCTTAAAAGGAGCAGACTCTGCCTGTGCGGGTTTCTTCGGTGCGGCAGAAGTGGTCAGACCGCTGTTCAGGCCGCCAAAGGGATTGCCCTTCGGTTTGCCGTCAACACCGGTAGCCACCACAGTAACGCGGATAGCTTCGCCCAGAGATTCATCATAGCCGGCGCCCATAATAATGGTAGCGTCAGGATCAGCCACGCTGTAAATAAAGTCAGATGCCTCGTTAATATCCATCATCGACATATTGGCACCACCGGTAATGGTGAACAAAATGCCCTTGGCGCCGTCGATGCTGGTCTCCAACATCTTGCTGGAAACCGCAGCCTGAGCAGCCTCAACAGCCTTGTTCTCGCCATCGGCAATACCAATACCCATCATGGTGGTACCGGCATTCTTGGTTACCGTCTTAACATCGGCAAAGTCCACGTTAATGAAGGAGGTGGCGGTAATCATTTCGGAGATACCCTGCACGCTCTGACGCAAAACTTCATCGGCATAGGAGAATGCCTCGGCCATAGAGGTCTTTTTATCAATCATCTGCAAAATTTTATCATTGGGAATGGTGATAATAGCATCCACCTTTTCCTTCAAATCGGTAATGCCCATCTCCGCGCTCTGGGCACGCTTGCGGCCCTCAAAGCTGAAAGGCTTGGTAACAACACCAACGGTCAAGGCACCCAGCTCTTTGGCAACATCAGCCACCACAGGAGCCGCACCGGTGCCGGTGCCGCCGCCCATACCGGCAGTGATGAACACCATATCGGCGCCCTTTAAGTGGTTTTTAATTTCTTCGCGGGTTTCCTCGGCAGCTTTGCGGCCGATTTCCGGGTCAGCGCCGGCGCCCAAACCTTTGGTCAAACGCAGGCCAATCTGAATTTTATCCTGGGCCTTGGATTTCTGCAAAGCCTGGCTGTCGGTATTCAACGCCAGAAAATCCACCGTATCCAAGCCACACTCAATCATGCGGTTTACGGCGTTATTGCCGCCGCCGCCCACACCTACGACACAAATTTTTGCATTGTTGTTCTGGTAATCGGTCTCCCGGTTTTCCATATCACACAAACCCCTTTCCGGTCATCTAAAAAAATGCTTGTCCAAACAGCGTATATGCTGATATTTGCGCTTATTTTACTTAATTTTTCCGCTGATTTTTAAGTGAAACATCAAGGCCATATTAAAAATTTGCCCACTTATCCCTACTTAAATAATCAATCTATAAATTCTTCGGCATTTATTTTGCAAATCCTGCCGACAAGCTGCTATTTTTACAGTTTTTTTTGCTTTTTCTTAAATTTTTTGCTTAATTTACCGCCTTACAGCCGTCATGACAGCCATCATGACAGATACGCCAGTACCGGCTGCTTGGGTAGCGCCACATCAATATAATCCACGCTCTCCTCCAAGCCTTTTTTAGTCTCATTCTGCAAAATTTGCATGGCCAGCTTGAATTTCTCGGCAAAATTGCTCTTATCACCCAAATAAAAATCTACACCGTAGCTGGTATGCGCCACAATCCGCTGCAAATCGGCCACATTCAGCTCGGATATGACCGCCGCCGAGGACTCATCCATCTGCCGAATAACCGCCAGCGCCGCCGACAATGAGGGATTTTCCAATTTGGTACCCAGCCGCACATCAGCCGGCACATCCTCCGCCCCCGATATCACCAGCACCGCCAGACCGTCCAACAGCTTTTGCTGCATCAACAGTACGCCGGTGGTATCGACCACATAAAGTCCCTCCGCCGTGGTGATAGCCGCTGCCGGCACACGCTCCTGCACGGTTATCACCACAGTAGAAGGCAATTTACGCTCCACAGTTACCGTTTCCACCCACAGGTTGGTGGCAATCATATTCTGCGCCTTGGCCAGGTTGGTTTCATATATATGGGTGCCGGTTTGGATGCCCGAAAGCGTTACCACCTCGGCCTCGGTCAGGCGGTTAAGCCCATCCACCTGCACCGTGCGTATGTTAAAAATCGCTGATTGCGCCACGCCGTAACCAAAAACCAGACAGCCCAGCAGCAACAGCGTAACCCACAGCCAAGCCAGGCTGCCTGCCCGCCGTCTGCGTTTTTTCTTCTCATCGGCCAACGATACCACACTACCCATAACTTCCTCCGCATCACTTAATCACACAGCACTTGCCTTCCCTCAGCAGCGTTTAATATCTGCCCCCAGCCGCCGCAATTTGCCCACCAAATCCTCATAACCGCGGTCAATATAATGCACACCGGTTATTTCGCTCTGTCCCTCGGCCGATAAAGCCGCCAGCACCAACGCCGCACCTGCCCGCAAATCTGACGCCGCCAGCTTGGCACCGTGCCAATCATTCTGCTTGCTGCCTTTTATTATAGCACAATTATCCCGGATTTGTATAGCCGCGCCCAGTTTTTTCAACTCATTTATGTAGCCAAATCGATTTTCAAAAATCTGTTCGCATATTATCGACTCGCCCTCGGCATGGCACAGCACCGCCGCCAATATCGGCTGCAAATCGGTGGGGAAGCCGGGATGAGGCGCGGTTTCCACCCGAACCGCCTTCAACGGCCCACCCTGCACCGTAATCTCACCTGCCATGCTTTGATACTCTACTCCCATCTGCCGCAGCACCGAAAGCTGAACCTGCACATCCGCCGCCCGCGCCCCCAGCAGCCGTATTTTACCGCCCAGCAGCGCCCCGGCCAGCAGAAAAGTCCCCGTTTCGATACGGTCAGGCATCACGGTGTACTCCACACCATGCAGTTTTCTTGCGCCGTCAATCACAATATCCGCCGTGCCTGCGCCGCTGATACTACCGCCCATCGCATTGATAAACGCCGCCAGATCCTCAATTTCCGGCTCGGCCGCCGCATTATGCAGCCGCGTCTGCCCTTCGCTTAACGCCGCCGCCATCAGCAAATTTTCCGTCGCGCCCACGCTGGGGAATTTCAAATAAATATCCGTACCTTTAAGCTGCCGCGCAAAAGCAAAATAGCCGCCGGCCAGCGGCAGGATTTTGGCACCCAGCGCCTCCATGCCGGCAAAGTGAATATCCATGGGCCGACTGCCGATGCTGCAACCGCCACACGCCCCAATTTCCGCCTCCTTAAACCGTGCCAGCAGCGGCCCCAAAATCAAGTTGGAGGCTCTTATCTGCCGCAAAATTTCCGGTTTAACAGCCCGCGGCTCCACACCACGGCTGTTCAGGCGCAGTTGATGACCGTCAAACTCCGCCCGTCCATCCAGCGCCTTAAAAACAGAAAGCATTACCAAAACATCGTCCAGACAGGGCGCGTTATTGATAATGCATTCATCCTCGGTCAGCAGGGCAGCCGCCATCAAAGGCAGCACCGCATTTTTGGCACCGCTTATGGCCACCTCTCCGTTAAGGCTGCCGCCGCCAACCGTTACAATCTTTTCTTGTTTTATCGGGGTTTTGGATTTGTTCTTATCCGCTGCAACATCCACAACAGCTTTCATAGGGGCAACCTCCCGCTCAGTCGGAATCCCTCCCCAGCAGGCGCACCTCGGTTTCCAGAGCATAGCCGGTTTGCTGCAAAACATGAGTCTGCACACGCTTGATCAGCATCAGCACATCACCGGCCTTGGCATCCCCGATGTTAATAATAAAATTACCGTGCTTCTCCGATACCTGGGCACCGCCAACCTGCCAACCCTTGCAACCTGTCTGCTCCACCAAATATCCGGCATGAGAACCCTCCGGATTACGGAAAACGCTGCCGGCAGAGGGATATTCCAACGGCTGGTTTTTGGCACGGGTGGCAATCGTTTCTCTGATTTGGGCCAAAGATTTTTCGGCATCACCCTCAGCCAGCTGCAAAACCGCCGAAAGCGCCACCATATCCCCGGCAATACAACCGCTGCGGTAGCCGCCAAAACACAGCTCATCACCGCCCACAGTGCGCAAAACCGCCTTTTTTTCTTCTGCCCCAGTATATGCGGCCGCCCTAACCTCGGTTACCACATCGGCCATACAGCTGCCGTAAGCACCGGCGTTCATCATCAGCGCACCGCCGATGTTGCCCGGTATGCCGCAGGCCCATTCCAGGCCGGTCAGCGATTTCGCCGCCGTTTCCTTGGATACTGCCGCCAGCAGCGCCCCCGCCGATACCCACACCCGGTTATCCGGCAGATATTCCACCGCCGAGAACTTCTCACCGATACGCATAACCAAACCGGCAATCCCCGCATCAGATACCAGCAAATTGGTACCGCGGCCAATCACCATCAGCGGCAGTTTGTTTTGGCCGCAAAAATCCATCACCGCCAGCACATCGGCCTCGGTTTCCGGCTCTATCAGCCAATCCGCCGCACCGCCGATCCGCCAGGAGGTGTAACGCCGCATATCCGCCAGCGCCGTGATTTTATCGGCAAACTGCTGCAAAAAACTTTTGGGCAGCGCATAAATTTTTTTAGGAGTTTTCATCATTCTCGCCCCTTGATATTAACCCATAATGCTCGCCGCATAAACCTCACCGGCATGGCGAATAGGCCCGGCGCCCACGATCATTATCACATCACCGTCCGCCGCAATATCCGCCAGGGTTTGCAGAACATCCGCCTCGGTGGCGGCATAATAAACCGGCAAAGCAGGCTCTTTTTCCTTAATAGCCGCCGCCAGCGCACGGGAGTTTGCCCCCTCAATAGGCTGCTCAAAGGCAGCATAAACTTCATTCAGCACCAGCACATCCGCCGCGCCGAAGGCACCGGCAAATTCATCAAACAACAGGCTGGTGCGGCTGTATCTGTGCGGCTGGAAGACAACCACCAAACGCTCCCTGGCCACGTTGCGCGCACCGTTCAGCAACGCCTTGATCTCGCTGGGGTGGTGGGCATAATCGTCATAAACGCGGATATTACGCACCTTATCCTCGCCCAACAGCTCAAATCGCCGCCCCGTGCCGTGGAAGGCCGCCAAACCCTCGGCAATTTCGGCAAAATCAAAGCCCAAAGTATGCAGGGTGGCCACCGCAGCCAGCGCATTCTGCACATTATACTCACCGGGCACCGCCAGATTAAGCTCGCCCAGCAGCTCTCCGTGATGATAAACTTTGGTGCGGCTGCCAAAATCAGCATAGCAAATCTCACCGGCCGTGTAATCCGCCGCCGGGTTATGTACCGCAAAGCTGACATGGTTAACCGCAATCTCCGGCTGCATTTCCGCCAAAATCGGGCAATCCAAACCGATTACCGCCAAACCATCAGCCGGCACCCGGCCGATAAACTGCTTAAAAGCGGCAATTAAGTTATCCATGCTGCCGTAATGGTCAAGATGGTCATTCTCAATATTGTTCACCACCGCCACCTTGGCCGGCAGCAGCAGAAAAGACCCGTCACTCTCGTCAGCCTCGGCCACCAGATATTCACCTGTGCCCCAGCAGGCGTTGGCCCCAATGGTGGAAAGCACACCGCCCACCACAATCGTCGGGGATTGCTGCATATTCAAGAGCGCCGTACCAATCATACCCGTGGTGGTGGTTTTGCCATGGGCACCGGCCACCGCAATACCCTTTTTCAGGCGCAGCATTTCGGCCAGCAGCTCGGCCCGGCAGCAGATGCGCACACCACGGCGCTTGGCCTCGGCATATTCGGAGTTATCGTCATGGATAACCGAGGAATAAACCAGCACATCCACATCCTGCGCCAAATTCTCCGCCGCATGGCCGTTGTAGATGTTTACACCCAGCCCCGCCAGCGTATCGGTCATCTTGCTCATCACTACGTCAGAGCCGGAAACTTTGACGCCCCAGCCCACCAAAATACGCGCAAGCGCACTCATGCCAATGCCGCCCACGCCCACAAAATGCACATGTTTAACAATATCAAACAAAGTATATTCTCCTCCCCGTCAGCCGCTTTGCCGCAGCTTGGGTTTATTCTTCTGATTTATTTGCGCATAATCTTTTCTGCCGCCGCCAAAATCGCCGCCGCTGCATCCTTATGCCCCAAAGCAGCACAGTTTGCCGCCATTTGCCTGTTTAATTCTATATCAAAAAGCGTTTTTTGTAAAGCCGCGCGCAGGGTGCCGCCGCTTAACTTGTCATCTTCGATAAGCAGGGCCGCACCGGCCTCCACAAAAGCCGCAGCGTTATATGCCTGGTGGTTGCCGGCCGCAAAGGGGTACGGCACCAGCACCGCCGCCCGGCCAATCGTCGCCAGCTCTGCCAGAAAAGACGCCCCGGCACGCCCCACCACAACATCGGCCGCGCTCATCGCCCACTCCATGTGGTGCAAATACGGCAGCAGCAAAAAGCCGCCCTTAGCCTTGTTATCGGCAAAATCCACCGGCAGACCGGCCTTTTTGGCCAGCTCGGCAGTTTCGGCAAACAGCTTCTCTCCGCAGAGATGCACCACCTGCACATCCGCCGCCAGCAGCTCCTGCCACAGTTCCGCCAACGCCATATTCAGGTGACGCGCACCCTGGCTGCCGCCCGTCAGCAGCAGCACCGGCTTATCAGCCGCCAGCCCCAGATTAAGACGCCCCACCTGCTTATCCGCCTGCAAAATAGCCTGCCGCACCGGCAAACCCGTCAACTCGGCATGGCGCGCAGCCTCAGCAGGCAGGGCCTTTATCGGGAATGTCAGGCAGAGTTTACTCACCTTGCCGCTTAAAATGTGGTTGGTTTTGCCCATCACCGCATTCTGCTCATGCAGCAGCGTGGGGATTTTCAGTTCAGCAGCCGCCAACAGCAGCGGCCCGCAGGCATAACCGCCCGTGCCCACCACCAAATCCGGCATAAAATCCTTGATGGCGCGCTTGGCCTGACGCACACCGGCGGCATTTTTGGCCAGCACCTGCAACACCCTCAGCGGATTCTTCGATGTCATACCGGCCACACTTATCGGCACAAACTTATATCCGGCCTCGGCCGCCAGCTTATGCTCCATACCATCGGCATTACCCACATAAACCACCTGCGCCCGTGTGTATTTGGCCCGCACCGCCTCGGCAATCGCCAGCGCCGGGTAAATATGGCCGCCCGTGCCGCCGCCGCTGATCATCACCCGCAAATTTTCACGCATATATCTCAATCCAATCTCAATTTGGCAAATTTTCTTCTTAACTGTTGTTGATTATTTATTCCGCTTGGCAAATCTGGAAATATTCAGCAGCACGCCCACCGACGCCAGCGAAATCACCAGCGAAGTACCGCCATAACTGATAAACGGCAGCGTAATACCGGTAACCGGCATCATACCCAGCGCAATAGCAATATTGACCAACGCCTGCACCGTGATCATCAGCGTAAGGCCGGTGGCCAGCAGCCGCCCAAACATATCCTCTACTCGCAGGGCAATCGTAAGTCCGCGCCAGGTAAAGGCAAAAAACAGCAGCAGCAGCAGCGTACCGCCAATGAAACCGCCCTCCTCTACCAAAATGGCATAGATAAAGTCGGTATGGCGCTCCGGCAGATAAAACCACTTGGCGCCGCCTTCCCCCAGGCCCACGCCCATTAAACCGCCCGAGCCGATGGCCAGCAGCGATTGCACCACCTGATAACCGTCGCCGTAATAATCCGCCCACGGGTCCAAAAAACCCGTCAGCCGCCGCAGACGGTAAGGCTTTTGGATAATCATGGCCGACACACCGGCAATACCCAGCGCAATCAGGCCCAGCAAATAACGCATCTTAATGCCGCCGATGGCAAACAGCAGCCACACCGTAATGCCCATCACAATACCCGTGCCCAGGTCATTGATGGCCACAATACCGCAGCTGATACCGGCCACCAGCAAATACGCCAGCGGATTACCCACAAACATTCCCTGCGGCTGGGCAAGCTGCTTACACAACAGCACCAGCATTGACAGCTTCATCACGTCAGACGGCTGAAAACGAATAGATCCCAACTGAATCCATCGCTGAGAGCCGCCGCCACTGTCACCCAGACCGGAAAACAGCACCAGCAGCATCAAACCAAAGCCAAACCAGAAAATCGGCCAGGACAGCCGCCCGTAAATTCGGTAATCAACATTCACGGCAACCAGCATTGCCACCAAACCAACGGCAATATTAAAAAACTGCCGCTTCAAATAATAATAAGAATCACCAAACTCATACGCCGCCGAATATTGGCTGGCCGAAAGCACCATGATCAAACCAATACAGCACAAAATAAACACAATCGTAAACAGCCAGTAATCAATGGCACCGCTGCCACGTTTTTTTTTATCGCTCACGGCACATCCTCCTGCCAACACACACATCACATCTGCAAAATATTCCGTACCAATGTTATGCACCGCATTACACCGATATACCTTTACGCCAGCTCACTGACCAGTCGCTTAAAGACCTCGCCGCGCTCCTCAAAGCTCTTAAACATATCCCAGCTGGCACACGCAGGCGACAACAACACCTCATCACCGGGTTTGGCCGCCGCCACCGCCAGCCGCACGCACTCGGCAAAATCCATGCCCGCGTGCTGATACGCCGTAAAACCGGCCTCATCCAGCGTCTTGGCAATAACATCGGAAGTCTCGCCCACCAACACAATATGTTTGACCTTCTCCGCAATCAAAGGCAGCAGCGGACGAAAATCCGAGCCCTTGGAATAGCCGCCCAAAATCAGCACCGTGGGACGCTCACAGGCCAGCAGCGCCATAACCGTAGAATCGGGATTGGTGCCCTTGGAATCGTTGACATACAACACGCCGCCAAACTCACCCACCGGCTCCTGCCGATGCTCAACACCGGCAAAATCCGCCAACGCCGCCCGAATAACCGGCAAATCAACGCCATCCAGCGCCGCCATAGCTGCCGCCGCCAGCGCATTCTCCAAATTATGCGGGCCTTTGATCATAATTTCTGCTGCCGGCATAACCTCCTGCTCAACGCCGTCAAACCGCCAGATGATCTGGCCGCCGCGCACAAACATACCCTGCTCGACCTCAGCCTTGCGGCTGAAAAATACCACCGTACCCGGCAAATCCGCCGCATAAGCACGCACCAGCTCATCATCAAAATTCAGCACCGCAAAGTCATCCTTGGTCTGGTGCGCAAAAATCTTGGCCTTGGTGTCACCGTAAACCTGCATGGTGCCGTGACGATACAAATGGTCGGGCGTTAAATTCAAAAACGCACCCACATGAGAGCGATAATCTACCGCGGTTTCCAGCTGAAAACTGGAAAGCTCGGCCACAATAACAGCCTCGGGCGGCAGCGCCTCCACACTGTTTACCAGCGCCGCACCAATGTTTCCACCCACCAGATTAACACGCTCGGCCTTGCACATAATATGCTCCAACAGAGAGGTAGTGGTGGTTTTGCCGTTGGTGCCGGTAATAGCCAAAAAACGGTTGTGGCTGAACTGATAAGCCAACTCCAACTCACCGATCAGCGGCACATTGGCCTCATTCAGCCGCCCCACCAGCGGTATGGTCAGCGGCACACCGGGGCTGATAACCGCCAGCACAAAATCCTCCACACTTTCAGGGTCGCCTCCCAGGCACAGCTTAACACCGGCCGCCGAAAGTTCATCCAAACCCTCCAAACGGTCGGCTGATTTACTGTCGGTCAACGTGGTTTTTGCACCCTTTGCGGCCAAAAACAACGCCGCCTCCCGGCCGGAAAGCCCCGCACCGATAACCAAAACCCGTGCGCCTGCCAAATTTGCCAAAATATCTTTCAGCACCATAAACCCCTCCACAACAATTTCTTGCCCAATATTTACGCCAAAGGCTTTAACTTAATGCCAGCAGCAGCAGGCCCAGCAGAATTGCCACCGCCGCCACCGCCCAAAAAGTATAAACGATCCGCGTTTCATTCCAGCCGCACATCTCAAAATGATGATGCAGCGGACTCATCTTAAAAATGCGGCGGCCAAAAAGCTTAAAGCTGGCCACTTGCAGCATAACCGACACCGCCTCGGCAATATAAACCAAACCCAGCAGCAGAAAGACAACCTCGGTTTTGGTCAGCACGGCCAGCGCAAACACTGCCGCACCCAACGCCAAAGAGCCGGTATCGCCCATAAAAACCTTGGCAGGATACTTGTTATACAGCAAAAAGCCCAGCACACCGCCGGCCAAAGCACCGGCCGCGAGACCCAGACCCGCATAATCCACCGCCACGGCAGGAGGCTGCAACACCGCCACCAGGCACACCGTTAAATAGGCCAGCAAAACCTGAAAGCTGATACCGCCGGCCAAACCGTCCAGGCCGTCCGTCAGATTAACGGCATTGACGATAAATACCATATATGTGGCAATCAGCGGATAATAAAATACGCCCAAATCCCACTTCCAGCCGAGGATGGGAAAAATCAGCTCTGTCCCCCGCCCCAGGAAATTTTCGGCCAGATAAATGAATACAAACGCAAAAATAAATTGCAGCACCAGCTTTTGTTTGGCCGTCAGCCCCAGCGAGCGATGCAGCATAATGATGATCCCGTCATCCACCAGGCCGATCAAACCAAACAGCAGCACCGTGCTGACAAACAGCAGCACCGTGGGAGAACCGCCCGAAAGCAGCAGCGCCACCAGCACAAACGGCAGCAGAAAAATCACGCCGCCCATGGTTGGCGTACCGGATTTCACCAAATGGCGCTTCGGCCCGTCATCGCGAATAGTTTGTCCAAATTTTAAGTAACGCAACCCGGCAATCAACGGCCGCCCCAGCAACGCCGCCAGCAGAAAAGCCGCCGCCAGCGCCAACAATGCCTTATCCATTAAACTATGCCCCCAAACAGAAACAAATTTAACCTGCATAAGCCTCGGCCCGGCCAAAAACGGCCAAACCAAGGCATAGCAAACACCCGGCATTTACGCCGGTTTATTTCTTGATAATTTCGGCCAGACACTCCGCCGCCACCTTGCGGTCATCAAAATCCAGCACACGGCCGTTGACCAGCTGATAATCCTCATGCCCCTTGCCGGCAATCAGCACCACATCACCGGTTTGGGCCATCTCGATCGCGCGCTTAATGGCCAAACGGCGGTCAGCCTGCACCTCATACTTATTTTTATATTCCGCACCGGCCTCGGCTATTCCTGCCTCAATCTGCGAAATAATCGACAGCGGATCCTCGGTACGCGGATTGTCAGAAGTCACAATGGCCACATCAGCCAACTCCACCGCCAGCCGGCCCATAATCGGGCGTTTGCCGCGGTCACGGTCACCGCCGCAGCCAAATACCACAATCAGCTTGCCCTGCACAATATCGCGGGCGGTTTTCAGCACATTTTCCAAACCGTCGGGGGTGTGGGCATAATCCACCACCACCGCAAAATCCTGTCCGCCGTCCACCTTCTCAAAGCGGCCGGGCACCTGGGGCACATTACGCAGATCGTCCAGCAATTCAGCCAAATCAAAGCCCTGCGCCAACATGGCACACAGCGCCGCCAGCGAGTTATACACATTAAATTTGCCCGAAAGCGGAATCTCCGCCTGATAGGTTTTGCCCTGATAAAATACGTCAAAAGCAGTGCCCTTGCCGGTCAGATGATAATTTTGGGCCTGCAAGGTAGCCGGTTTATCAATCGCATAGGTCCACAGCTCGGCATGGCTGGCCGCACAAAAAGCCTCGGCATAGGGGTCATCCAGATTAACCACGGCAAAACGGCTGCCCTTATTATCACGGTCCAGCATATGGAAAAGCTGCAGCTTGGCGTCCAGATAATCCTCAATCGTCACATGATAATCCAGATGGTCCTGCGTTAAATTGGTGAAGATAGCGCCGTCAAAATGCAGGGCATCCACACGCTTCTGCTTCAACGCATGAGAAGAAACCTCCATCACCACATGGGTACACTCCTCCTCAACCATCATCGCCAGCAGCTCGGCCAAATGCACCGGCTCGGGCGTGGTGGCGGCGGCAGGCAAACGGCGGCTGCCGCAATAATTGCAAATCGTACCAATCAAGCCGCACTTAATGCGGCGGCAATTCCACAGATACCGCACCAGATTGGTGGTGGTTGTTTTGCCGTTGGTGCCCGTCACGCCCAAAAATTTCAGCTTGCGGTCAGGGAAGTCATGCAGAAGCTCGGCCAGCAGAGAAATCACCTCTCTGGTATCCTTCACCACCAGCACCGGCGTGTGTGCCGCAATACCGGCAGGGGCCTCCTGGGCAATAACCGCCACCGCCCCATTGGCCACAGCGCTTTCTATGTAATTGTGGCCGTCGGTATTGGTACCCACCAGCGCAATAAAAATATCCTCCGGCTGCACGGTACGGGAATCATACTGCAAATTTTTCACCCGAATATCCGGCACGGTTTCGGGGTTGATGCCCAGATAAACCGCAATATCTCTTAATCTCATAGTTTATTCCTCCCCCGGCAGATTGTTCCGCCTTTTCTATTTTCCACTTATACTTTACTCATTTTGGCCGCTATTTTGGCCGCTGTATAATTCGTCATAGTGCTCATCAAAGAACTGGACCGCGCCGCCGTCATTCTCGTTCGGCTCAACCTCAGGTTCAAAGCGCACGGTGATAACCTCGCCACGCTTAATGCGGCTGCCGGGCACGGGGTTTTGCTCCACGGCAATGCCGCTGCCCTCGGTTTTCACCTTCAAGCCCATGGCATTCAAAATCTCGGCCACCTCGCGCACATATTTGCCCGTCAAATCCGGCGCAAAAACCGTTTCGCTGTCGGCGCTGCCCACGGTTTTCAGCAAAATCTCGGTGCCCACCGCCACCTGGCTGTACGCCCCCGGCGTCTGGCTGCCGATGTATACGCCGCTGCCCGAAATATCATACTTCAAGCCGGCCACGCTGATAACCTTTTTGGCCTCCTCCACCGTCAAGTTGCTCACATCAGGCACCGAAGTCTGCTGTTCAACTTTAACCTCGATTTTATCCGAATCAATCTCCGTCACCTGCGAGATTACTCCCAGATAACGCAGCGTATCGGCCATAATCTTCTGCAAAACAGGAGCCGCCACCTGGCCGCCCTGATACAGCTCACCGCTTGGCTCGTCAATCATCACCAGCATAACCACCTGGGGGTCATCCACCGGCGCCACCGCACAAAAAGATGCGATATATTTGCCCTCCTGATAGCCGCCCACACCGGGTTTCTGCGCCGTACCGCTCTTGCCGCCCACGCGGTAGCCATCCACATAAGCACGGGAGCCGGTACCCTTGGTAACCACTGCCTCCAACATCAGGCAGACTTCCTTGGCCACATCAGCCGAGATTACCCGACGCACCTCTTTTTTCTGGTAATCCTGAATAAGATTACCGTTGTTGTCCGTCACATGATGCACGATCTGCGGAGTAAGCAGGGTGCCGCCGTTGGCCACCGCCGAAACAGCCGTAACCATTTGCAGCGGAGTAACCGCAATACTCTGGCCGATGGACATGGTAGATAAGTCCAGCGTCGTTACTCTGTCCTCATTGATAACAATGCCTTTGGCCTCGCCCTGCAAACCAAGACCGGTAATATCCCCAAACCCAAAAGCGTGGATATACTTATAAAAAGTCCCCTTCTGCTTTTCCTCCATCTTATGCACCAGATTAACAAAGCAGGGGTTGCAGGAGTTTTGGATAATCTCGGCAAAGCTTTGGCTGCCGTGCGGACGGTAATATCGCCAGCACTTAATTTTATGAGAGCCCACCTGAATATATCCGGGGTCATAAAAGCGGTCATTAAGAGAAGCCGCCCCCGAATCCAACGCCGCCGAGGCTGTCACAATCTTAAACACCGAGCCCGGCTCATAGGTATCGGTGATAAGCATATTGCGCCGATACTCTGCCGCATAATTCTGGTAATTGTTGGGGTCATAAGTCGGGCGGTTGGCCCACGCCAGAATTTCGCCTGTCTGGGGGTTCATAGCCAGCACCGCCGCCGCCTTGGGCGGGGTTTCGCTGTTCATCAGCACATCCAGCTCGCGTTCGGCAAAATACTGAATATTCTCATCAATCGTCAGGTAAATGTTGTAGCCGTCCTGCGGTTGGTTATACTCCTGAATAGCCTGCTGAACAATGTTGTTTTTGCTGTCATACTCGGTTACGATGCTGCCGTCAACGCCCTTCAAAATCTCATCGTAAGAGTATTCCACGCCCTCCAGGCCTTGATTATCAATGCCGGCAAAGCCCAGCAAATTGGCCGCCAGCGTAACCTTGGGATAATACCGCTGCGTTTCCTCCACCAGCATTACACCGGGCAGCTTTGCCTCCTCCATCTCCACCGTCAAATCAGCCACGGCATCAAAATCCGCCTTGCGTTTAATCCACTCAAAATAAGAGCTTTTGGTCAACCGCTGATATACCGTGTCATAGTCCAGCTCCAAAATCGCCGCCAGCTTCTCGGCCACCTCAGGCACATTTTCGGCCTCCACCTGGCTGGGATTAACCGCCACCGAGTCCGTGCTGACGCTTACCGCCAACACCGAGCCGGTACGGTCATAAATCGTTCCGCGGTTGGCCGCCACCGTCACCGAGCGAGTACGGGAATTTTCCGCCTTGGCTTGCAGCTCGGTTCCCTGCACCAGCGTGCGGTACCCCAGGCCGCCGATTACCACCGCAAAGCAAACCACCAGCAGCATAAAGACACCCATCAACTTTTTGCCCGATTGATAGTTGCTGCTTTTCATGCCCAACACCTCCCAACACACAAAAATTTACACATCACATCACAATTATTCTTAAAATATATATTGCCCGCCAAGGCAAAAATACCTGCCGTCGGCTGCATATTCACTCCAAAAAATCTGCGTAAAAACAGAGAAATAAAGCCGGTACAACGCACAGGCTTTATTTCCGTCAACATATTAAGCTTAATCCTTCATGCCCAGCTGGATTCCTCCGCCGGAGGTTATCTGCTGCCAGAAATTGCCAAATGTTTGGATAAATCCGCTGTCCTCGGTTTCGACCAGCACCTCCACCGTACCAAACCCAAGCACCGCCTCATCCACCGCCATACCGGTCCGCATGGCAGGGGCATCATCGTACACCGCACCGGCATCATAATAAATAACCGAATCCTCGGTGGCTGTTACCATGTTAAAATGCTCCATGGCAAAGCTGGCCACTTTCTCCGGTGAGGTCGCCTGCTCAATCTCCAACAGCAGGCGGGTGTTATCATTGGCCAGGTCATTGTTGGCCGCCATCTGCCGGTTGATTTCATAACCGATAACCGTCACCTGGGTATTCAGCAGCATATATCCCATACACAGCGCAAACACCAAAGAAATACCGCACAGCAAGGAAATTCTGCTGCGTCTAAGCTCGGCCGCGTGCTCCTTCTGTGCCTCAATTTCAGCTGCCTCGGCCGGCGTTTTTTCATATACCTGCAAGGCACGGCGACGCTGCTCTGCTTCGGTAAGCTTACTGTTTACTGCACTTTGCAAATTCGCCCACACCCCTTTCTGTTCAGGTATCACGGCAGCAGTTTATCCACCGCCAACATTTTTTCGTCAATTCCTTTTAATTTTCTTACAATCCCAATCAAATACGATTTGGATTTTCTTATATGATTACAACTTCTCAATTACCCTCAGCTTGGCGCTGCGAGAACGGGGGTTATCCGCCAACTCCTCGGTGCCTGCCGTAATCGGCTTACGATTAACCAGCTTGCCCTGCGGCGTTTTGCCGCAAACACAGATAGGAAACTCCGGCGGACAAATACAGCCCTTGCAAAGCCCCGCAAAATATTCCTTAACAATACGGTCTTCCAGCGAATGAAAGGTGATAACCGCCAGCCTGCCGCCCGGTTTAAGCGCCGCAAATCCTGCCGCCAAACCCCTTTCCAGCACGCCCAGCTCGTCGTTTACCGCAATCCGCAGCGCCTGAAAAGTCCTCTTGGCCGGGTGCTGCTTTTCCTGCCGCCGTGCCGCCGCCGGTATCGCCTCGGCTACCAGCTCGGCCAACTGCAAGGTGCCGGTTATCGGCTGCAACTCCCGCTGCTCCACAATTTTTCGGGCAATCCGACGAGAAAATTTCTCCTCACCGTATTTATAGATAATATTCGCCAATTCCTCGGCCGAAAGTTCTGCCAGCAAATCTGCCGCTGTGCGCCCGCTGCGTCTGTCCATACGCATATCAAGCGCCCCATCGTTCATATAAGAAAAACCTCTCTCGGGCGTGTCCAACTGATAAGATGACACCCCGATATCCAACAAAACACCGTCAACAGCAGCCACATTTAACTCGTCCAGCACCGCGGTAATCTCGGCAAAGTTAGATTTCACCGGACAGAAACGCTCACCGTAAACCGCCAAACGCTCGCCGGTTGACATAAGCGCATCATCATCCTGGTCAATGCCGATAACCACGCCCGTGGGTGCTATCCGCTGCAACATACCCTCGGTATGTCCGCCGCCGCCCAGCGTGCCGTCCACATAAATGCCGCCGTCTTTCAGGGCCAAACTCTGCATCGTCTCGGCAAACAAAACCGGTAAATGCTTAAAATTGATTGCCGTTTTCTCTGCCATAATCCCCACCCTGCCGTTGTTTCATTGAATTTTCGGCGCAGCCGCGCCCCACATACACACCACCATACCTGCCACAACCGCGGCGTTACAGCTCAAAATCAAAATCCACATCAAACGCGCCCACATTCTCCGAGATCTCAGCGATATGCTGCGTCAACTGCTGCTGGTGTTCATCCCAAACAGCCTTGTCCCAAATTTCAATCTTGCTGCCCACGCCCATCACAACAACTTCCTTCTCAATGCCCACGGTTTCACGCAGCAAACCGGGCAGCAAAATGCGGCCCTGCTTGTCCAGCTCAACCTCGGTGGCGTTGCCAAAGATAAAACGCACAAAATCACGCATATCACGCTTGGTCACCGATAACTTTTGCAGCTTGGCGGCCAGACTTTCCCAGCCCTCCACCGTATGAACATCAATGCAGCGGTCAAAACCTTTGGTGACATAAAAACGTTCGCCGAGAGCATCACGGTACTTCACGGGAATACTAACCCGACCCTTCGGATCAACATTATACTGATACATCCCCATGAACGACATCTGCTCTCACCTCCCGTTGATATTTTCGGCTCTGGCCGCAATCCCACAACAATAAACTATACCACTTTTTAACACCAAGATGCACCAATTCACCACTTTTTTGCACCTTAGCACCATTTTATACAAGTTTTAAGAAAATTGCAATAGTATTTTTTAAGATTTTTCAGCAGCCGGCCGGATAAAATTTGTCCAAAATCCGGCAAAATTTGCCTGATTTTACGCCAAAATCAACCTGTGGTATCATCATAACCAAAGATGCCCACATATTGTTGTGGAAAACTATTTCATCTCCCATACAACACCAAATATTGCCAAAAAATTTTTTTCACAAAAAAACAGGCACCCGCCAATACTGCGGATACCTGTCCTATCAAAATCAGATTAAATTCTACACCAAACTCAGCTTATTCGCCCGGTCTTTCGTCATCATCCGTGGTGCCAAAAGACAAACGGTTGGAGGTCACCGAAAGCTCACGCACACGCGTCTCAATCTCATTAAAGACTTCCGGATTTTCCTTCAAATATTTCTTGGCGTTTTCGCGCCCCTGGCCAATCTTCTCGCCCTTATAGGCAAACCAGGAGCCACTCTTGTCGATGACACCCAGATTTACGCCCAAGTCCACCAGAGAACCGGCCCGGGAAATACCCTCGCCAAACACAATGTCAAACTCGGCCATCTTAAACGGCGGCGCCACCTTGTTCTTCACAATCTTAGCCTTGGTGCGGTTGCCCACACTGTCGCCGCCCTGCTTCAAGGTCTCCACACGGCGCACATCAATACGCACGGTGGCATAATATTTCAGCGCTCTGCCGCCGGGAGTAACCTCCGGGTTGCCAAACATCACGCCAACCTTCTCACGCAGCTGGTTAATGAAAACGATCGCGCAGCGGCTCTTATTCACCGCACCGGTCAATTTACGCAGCGCCTGGCTCATCAAGCGTGCCTGCAACCCAACATGAGCATCGCCCATATCTCCTTCCAGCTCGGCACGAGGCACCAATGCGGCCACCGAGTCCACCACCACCAAATCAACAGCGCCGCTTCTTACCAGGGCTTCGGCAATTTCCAACGCCTGCTCACCGGTGTCCGGCTGAGATACCAACAGCTCGTCCAGATCCACACCCAAATTGTGGGCATAAACCGGGTCCAACGCGTGCTCAGCGTCAATAAAAGCAGCGGTGCCGCCCATTTTCTGCGCCTCGGCTGCAATATGCAAAGCCACGGTGGTTTTACCGGAAGATTCAGGGCCGTAAATCTCCACAATACGGCCACGCGGAATACCGCCGACACCCAACGCAATATCCAACGGCAAGCAGCCGGTGGGGATAACATCAATACCCTGCGCCGCAGTTGCGCCCAACTTCATAATCGAGCCCTTACCGAAGTTTTTTTCAATTTGTTGCAGCGCAGCTTCCAGCGCCGTAGATTTATCAGACATTTGCTAACCTCCAATTTGCGGTCGGCATCAACACAACCGAACATTTGTTTGTATTGATTGTACCTTATTTCCGCCCAAAATACAAGAGTTTTTTGGCAAATTTCTCAAATATTTTTCTTATTAAAGATTGTTTTTTTATTAAAGATATTTCTGATATTTTTCTGCGGTAACCATTTCAATTTCCGGCTCATCCACACGGTATTTTTCGCCGTCGGGGATATAGCGGGTGGCCAGATTCCAGTAGCGGCGGGAATGGCGGATAGTGCCCTGCTCATCCTCAGGTGTCAGCTCGGCCACCACCTTGCCGGGGATGCCCATAACCTTGGAGAACGGCGGGATAACCTTGCCCGGAGGCACCACCGAACCGGCACCGATAATCGAGCCGTGGCCGATAATTGCGCCATCCAGAATTACCGAGCCCATACCGATCAAACAGTTATCCTCGATAATGCAGGCGTGCACAGTGGCGCTGTGACCAATAGTCACATAATCACCGATGATGGTGGGGCAAGGCTGAGCCGCCACGTGTACCACCGAGTTATCCTGCACATTACTGTACTTGCCCATCTTGATGTAGTTCACATCGCCGCGCATGGTAACATTGGGCCAAACGCTGCTGCCCTCGCCGATCTCCACCATGCCCATGATCACCGCAGAGTCGGAAACATAAGTTTTCTCATCAATTTTGGGGCTATGCTCCATATATTTTTCAATCGTCATAATAAATTCCTCCTGTTAAATTTTCTGTAAATTTTGACAGCAGATACCGTTGTTATATAAAAACAGTCTGCCCTTGTTGCCATTATTTTCTACATCATATTATATAAAAACTTGTGTCTATAAGCAAGCAAAAAATATGGCTATGATAATCAACCGGGCCCTAATGCGTCTCAGCGTAATATTACTACAATTTACTCCGTTCATAACCTATACTCCCTATAAAAATATTACGGCCAAATAAAAAAGCCCAATAAAACACACCCACCCACAGGGCATATTTTACTGAGCTTCGGTTATTACGGTAGTCTTAACCACACAGCCTACAAAATTTTTGATATTTCTCTACCGTATTCAGCAGCAACAAATCATTTTTCCAGCTTTTGGGATTTTATTACCTTCATCATCACCGGCTTGCCGTTTCTGATCATCACATTAACCTCACCATAATCCAGCTGCCGTATTGCCCGCACAATTTCCTCCTCGCACTCATTCATAACTTCCAAATCAATCTGCTCTTGCTTAGCCAATTCCTCCATCAAATCACCACCTCGGCCAATATTTTCGTCAAAAATCAAATACCTCAGGCTACGGCAATAAAAAAGCACCGAAAGCATGGCCAAAACAACCATATTTTCGGTGCAAACGTTCTTTATGCACTCCCAAAGGATCTCCGGAAAGCAGAGTACCCCAACCCAACATATAGAATATACTGACTTACACTATGGGTTCTTCCCTGCGTCCCTCTCCTACCTTCCCCGGATAAAATCCGAGTGGCGATTAAAAAATCAACAACTTATGCTGCTTCGGAGCGGCCTCGTGCTTACAGTACCGTTTCTGTGTGTGGACTTTCACCACTTTCCTCTATATATCGGTATTCAATTTTTCACCAACATTTTATCACGCCTGCAACAACTTGTCAAGCAGGCGTTTTTACCGCATCAGCCTGTCAATTTGCGCAATAAAATCCTGCATCGCAGAGCTAAGCGCCTGTTTTTCACGGCAGTTCGGCAAGGGCTGCAAATCAGCGGCCGCCTTATCCAAAAATCTCCGCGCCGTCTTAGCAGCCATTTCCGGCCCCGCAGATTTCCGCACCAGTTCCAGCGCCCTCGGCAAAGCCTCAGCTTCTCCCTGCTCAATACCACGGATAGCGGCAGCCAACTGCTCTCCCTCGGCCTCACGCAGCGCCAAAATCACCGGCAAGGATAAGTTACCCTGCCGCAAATCGTTGCCCGCCGGCTTGCCAATCGTTTCCTCATCGGCCAGCAAATCCAGCAGGTCATCAATGATCTGAAAAGCCAACCCCAGATTATAACCGAAGCGCCATAGCGCATTTACCTGCTCATCCGTCGCACCGGCCAGCGCCGCCCCGCACTCACAGCTGCCAGCAAAAAGCAGCGCGGTTTTTCGGCGTATGCGGCCAAAATAATCGTGCGGTGTTTGTGATAAGCGGAAAAAATCCTTCTCCTGCTTCAACTCACCCAGACACATTTGCAGCACTGTGCGGTTCAGGCTCACATCCACGCGCTCATTTTGATAAACAGATACCAGTTCCAGCGCCCGACCGATCAAAAAATCGCCCACATACAGCGCAGCCGCCGGCCCATGCACATAGCTCACCGTCGGTTTGCCGCGGCGCAGAGTGGCCTTGTCGATAATATCATCATGCACCAGGCTTCCGGTGTGGATAAGCTCTAACGCGGCCAGCAAAGGCAGCAGGCTGTCACGGTCTGCTCCCCAAATCCGCCCTGCCAGATACGCAAAGGCCGGGCGAATCCGCTTGCCGCCAGCCTCAATCAAGCCCAGCGCCGCCGTTTGTATCAGCGTGTCCTCCGAGTTAAGTGAGTTTTTCAGATAATCCTCCAAGCAACTCAGTTCCCGCTGCACCAGCTGCTGCCATTTGGCGGCCTTGGCCCGGTTTTTGGCCGTTATTTTTTGTGTAATATCAACTGCCACCCAAGCCAACCTCCAAATCAGCAACCAATTTTACGCCCTGTTATACGCCGCTTTCGGCACAGATACCGTCTTTTCCTCCGCCAATTTACTCAGCAGCATTTCCTCGGCCAAAGCCGCACATTCAGGTATATGTAACAGCGCCCGCCGGCAATACACCAGCGCCTCATCAGCCGCCGCCCCCTTGCGGTAGCCGTTCAGGCTTATACCCTGCAAAACGCCCAGATAAAAGCCAAATTCGGTATACGCCTGCTGCTGTTCGGCAGATAACCCCGCCAAATCAGCCGCCATGCTTGCCGCCAGAGAAAATCCCTCGGCAGTATCCTTGGCCAGATTGGCGATCTTCTCGCTCTCCGGCACATAAGCACGCTCATTCCAGCGCTCACTTACCAACCGCGCCTCGGCCCGGCGGGAGAGTATCCGCCCCACCTTGCCCAGCCGATTATCATACCCGGCGTTGGCCAGCTGCACAGCGCCTGCCGCATACAAATAATCCCCGGTGAGGATGGAACGCCCGTACATACCGTCAGCATCGGCCGCAGCCGCCGCCAGATCATGCACCCGCCCGGCCAGATAACAAAGTTCCATGGCCAAGGCCAGTTTTTCGGCACGGGGACGCAAATCGGCCTTACCCAAAGTCGGCAGCAGCACCAAAGTCGGCAGCACTTCCCTTTCCGGCCAACTCGCTTCAGGCTGCAAATTCTCAGGCAAACGCGCAGCCACCGGCAGATACTCCCGTGTCAGGGCAGAGCGGACCGCCAGCAAGCCGCTGTTCAATTCAGTTTTATCAGCTTTTACTGCCGGTTTCTCCATCATCATCCCATCATCACCCCAAATTTATATTCAGCCGCCTTATTTTGCAGCCATTTCCGCCTTAACATAATCGCTGATCCAGCCTGCAATCTCGGCCACCGGCACTTCCAGCATCTCACCGGTCTTGCGGATCTTAACCTCTACATTACCGCGTGCCAGAGATTTGGCGCCAACAGTAACGCGCACGGGATAGCCGATCAAATCGGCATCCTTAAACTTAACACCGGCACGCTCACCGCGGTCATCCAAAACAACCTCGATACCGGCAGCGGTCAGCTCATCGTAAACCTTGCCGGCGGCCTGCACCAGCTCCTCCTCACGGTCATTAACCGGGATAACCACCACCTGATACGGTGCCACCGCCATCGGCCAGATAATGCCGTCATCATCATGGCTCTGCTCGATAACCGCAGCCAGGGTGCGACCCACACCAATGCCGTAGCAGCCCATTACCACCGGGCGCTCCACGCCGTCCTCACCGGTATAATAAACGTGCAGGCTCTCGCTGTACTTGGTGTGCAGCTTAAAGATCTGGCCAACCTCAATACCGCGGGCCATCTTCAAATGCCCATGACAATGCGGGCACTGCTCGCCTTCTTCCAGATAACGCAAATCAGCCACTTGGTCAATCTTAAAGTCACCGCGCTGATAGTTTACATTCAGCAGGTGGCGCTCACCGTCATTGGCCCCCACGATAACATTATACATCAGCGGCACCTCGGCATCAGCATAAATCTTCACGCCCTCAATGCCGATCGGCCCCAGATAACCAACCTTGCTGCCGCCCTGCTCAATGTCGGCGTTATCGGCCAGCATCAGTTCGTTGCAGCCCAGCAGGCCCTGCAATTTGATTTCATTGATGGTGCGGTCGCCGCGGATAAGCACAACCACCAACTCCTCGTCAGCCTTGTAATACATGGTCTTTACAATGCGGTTGGTCGGCACATTCAAGAAGGCCGCAACCTCCTCCACCGAAGCGCAGTTGGGGGTGTCCACCTTCTCGATAGCCAGCATTTCCTCGGCTGCCACCGGCAGGGGATCACGGCCCGCAATCTCATCGGTAGCCGCATAATCGCAGGTGTCGCAATAGAGAATAGCACTCTCGCCAGCCTCGGCCAGCGCCATAAACTCATGGCTGCCCTTGCCGCCGATGGCACCGCTGTCTGCCTCAACCGGGCGGAAGTCCAAACCGCAGCGGCTGAACACGCGGGAGTACGCATCATACATCATATCATAGCTTACCGA
This sequence comes from Bacillota bacterium, assembly GCA_017397935.1. Classification (GTDB taxonomy): domain Bacteria; phylum Bacillota; class Dehalobacteriia; order UBA4068; family UBA4997; genus Avidehalobacter. The sequence continues at coordinate 1,000 of JAFQHN010000024.1, read as the reverse complement.
CAAACCGGCCTCATCAGCGTCAAAGGAATACAAATCCTTCATAATAAACTCACGGCTGCGCATCAAACCAAAGCGCGGACGGCGCTCGTCACGGTATTTGGTCTGGATTTGGTACAGCATCTGCGGCAGCTGCTTATAAGAGCGCACATCGTTGCGGAAGGTCACGCTGATCAATTCCTCATGGGTGGGGCCAAGGCAGAAATCACGGCCGTTACGGTCCTTTACACGCCAAAGCTCGGCACCGTACACACCCCAGCGGCCGCTTTCCTGCCAAATTTCGGCAGGCTGTACCGCCGGCATCAGCAATTCCTGGCCGCCTTTGTTATCCATCTCCTCACGGATAATATTTTCAATCTTCTTGATAGAGCGCCACGCCAGAGGCAGATAAGTATACACACCGGACGCAACTTTACGCATCATACCGGCGCGCAGCATCAGCTTATGGCTGCTGATTTCCGCATCGGCGGGTACCTCTCTCAGAGTAGGAGCTAACATTTTACTGGCTTTCATCAACTTTTCCTCCTGCAAAACAATTTTTTCATTATAAAATTAAGATATTTTTTTATAAATATTTCAACAAATCAACCGTATTTTCGCGGCCAACAGTTTATTATACCATACAAGTTGTTCTTTGTATAGCATTAGTTCGCCAAACCTCTTAAAAACCTATGTAACAGACGCCTGATTTACGCAGCAATTTATCCGCAAATCCGTCCGCAGTATGTCTCCCCCGCCAAAAGCGTCTGATATAGTATATTATACCACGTCAAACCCTGTTTTGTACTGTTTTTTAGAATTTTCCATTACTTTTATGCCAATCTGTCTCACCAATTTCGTGAAGAATCCTCATGCACACAAAAAAAACAGAGGCAGAATTTATCATCCTGCCCCTGTCAGTTATTATTCAGCTATTTCTGCACATAGGCCGTAGACCAGGTGTTCTCCAAACTCTGCCAATCGGGCACAGCCTTCAACTTCAACCACTTCTCATATTCAAATC